>NZ_JBIVZV010000007.1:0-405115 GCF_044759735.1 Streptomyces sp. NPDC100445
GGTGGGGCCGTTGATGGCGGCGATGGTTATCCGGTCGGTCCAGGGCGTGATGATGTCCTGGGTTTGTGTGGCGGGGAGTGCGAGGGAGGCCATGGTGCCGGTGCCGGTGAGGGCGCGGAGGGCTTGGGAGCGGAGGGCGATGATGCGGGCGCCGTCTTGGAGGGTGAGGGCGCCTGCGGTGACGGCGGCGGCGATTTCGCCTTGGGAGTGGCCGATGACGGCGGTGGGGGTGACGCCGGCGTTGTGCCAGAGTGCGGCGAGGGCGAGCATCATGGCGAAGGATGCGGGTTGGACGATGTCGACGCGGTCGAGGGTGGGGGCGTCGGGGTGGCCGCGGAGTACGTCGGTGAGTGACCAGTCGATGTAGGGGTTGAGGGCTGTTTCGCAGGCGGTGATCGTGTCGCGGAACACCTTGGAGGTGTCGAGGAGGTCGACGGCCATGCCGGGCCACTGCGACCCCTGCCCCGGAAACACGAACACGGCTCGGGAGGGGGAAACGCCTTGCTCGCCGCCGACCTCCCCGGAGGCCAGTGCGTCGAGTCCTGCGAGGAGTCCGTCGCGTCCGCCGGTGCCGGGAACCACGGCTCGGGACTCGAACCCGGAACGTCCCGTGGCGAGCGAGAACGCCACGTCGGCGCAGGGCACCTCGGGCCTCGCCCGGACGTGGTCGGCGAGTCGTCGTGCGGTTTGGGCGAGGGCGTCGGCCGACCGTGCCGACAGCACCCACGGCAGCTGACCGCCGTCCAACCCCGTCGGCGCTTTGGTCGTACCGACCTCGACGGGTGCCTCTTCCAGGATGGTGTGGGCGTTGGTCCCGCTGATACCGAAGGAGGAGACGCCGGCCCGACGGACCCGGCCCTCACCGGTCGTCCATGGCCGTGGTGCGGTGAGCAGCTCGATTCCGCCCGTGTTCCAGTCGACCAGGGTGCTGGGTTTGCCGACGTGCAGGGAGGCGGGTAGCTCCTGGTGGCGGAGGGCCATGACCATTTTGATGATGCCGCCGACTCCTGCGGCTGCCTGGGTGTGTCCGAGGTTGGATTTGAGGGAGCCGACGAGGAGTGGTTGTCCGTCGCGTTCGTTGCCGTAGGTGGTGAGGAGGGCTTGGGCTTCGATGGGGTCGCCGAGGGTGGTGCCGGTGCCGTGGGCTTCGACGGCGTCGATGGCGTCGGGGGTGAGGCGGGCGTCGGTGAGGGCGGCGTGGATGACGCGTTCTTGTGCGGGGCCGCTGGGTGCGGTGAGTCCGTTGGAGGCGCCGTCCTGGTTGACGGCGGTTCCGGCGATGACGGCGAGGGCGGTGTGGCCGAGGCGTCGGGCGTCGGAGAGGCGTTCGACGACGAGGACGCCGGCGCCTTCGGCCCAGGCGGTGCCGTCGGCGTCGGCGGAGAAGGATTTGCACCGGCCGTCGGCGGCGAGACCCCGCTGGCGGGAGAACTCGATGAAGATGCCGGGTGTGGACATGATCGTGACGCCGCCGGCGAGGGCGAGCGTGCACTCGCCGGTACGCAGGGCGCGTACCGCCAGGTGCAGGGCGACCAGGGAGGAGGAGCAGGCGGTGTCCACGGTGAGGGCGGGGCCTTGGAGGCCGAGGGTGTAGGCGACGCGGCCGGAGGCGACGCTGGAGGTGGTTCCGGTGAGTCCGAACCCGGCCGCACCGGCGGTGGCCTCACCGAGCCGGGGACCGTACTCCTGCGCGATGGCCCCCAGGAACACGCCGGTGTCGCTGCCGTGCAGCGATCCGGGGGCGATACCGGCCCGTTCCAACGCCTCCCAGGAGACTTCCAGGAGGAGGCGCTGCTGCGGGTCCATCGCCAGCGCCTCACGCGGCGAGATCCCGAACAACTCGGCGTCGAACTCCGCGGCGTCCGTGACGAATCCGCCGTCGCGGACGTAGGAGGTGCCGGAGTGGTCCGGGTCGGGGTGGTAGAGGCCGTCCAGGTCCCAGCCCCGGTCGGCCGGGAAGCCGGAGATCACGTCCCGCTGCTGGGCGACGACCTGCCACAACCCCTCCGGCGAGTCCACCCCACCGGGGTAGCGACAGCCCATCCCGACGATGGCTATCGGGTCGTTGGTGCCGTCCTCCAGTTCGCGAACCCGCCGGCGTGACTCGTGGAGGTCGACGGTGAGGCGCTTGAGGTAGTCGACCAGCTTGTCGTAGTCCTTCGTGCTCATGATGGTGGTGCCCCCGTAGACGTCGTGACGCTGTGCCTGGTGTGCGTGGCCCTGCTGCGTTGCGCTGCGTTGCGTTGCGCGGCGATCGGTCGGTGCCCGGCCGAGCCGGGCGGAGCGGACCGCGTGTGCAGGGTGAGGGGCGGGCGGAATGCCGCGGAACGCGGCTGGCCACCCGGCTGTGATGAGGTGCGGTGCGGTGCGGTGCGGAATCAGAGTTCGGAGTCGATGAACGCGAACAGTTCGTCCACCGACGCCGACCGGACCCGTGTCGTCAGGTCGTCGTGATCGGTCCGGGACCGCTGGACCGGTACCCGGACCAGCAGTGCCTGGAGCCGCTGGATGATCTCGGCTCTGGTGCCGTCGTCGGAGCCGTCCGCCAGTGCGGCGAGGGCCGCTTCGAGCCGGTCGAGTTCGACCAGCCCGTCCGAGGTCGGTGAGGTGGTGACGCCGGTGGTCGAGGCTTCGGCCGGTGCCAGTTCGGCGTGCAGGTGGGCGACGACCGCCTTGGGCGTCGGGCAGTTGAAGAGGAGGGTGGCGGGCAGCCGGAGACCGGCACCGGCCTGGAGCCTGTTGCGCAGCTCCACGAGGGTGAGCGAGTCGCAGCCCAGGTCCTTGAAGGGCCGGTCGGCCGGGATGCCGGCGGCTTCCGACCGGCCGAGCACGGCGGCCGTCTGCGTGCGGACGAGGTCGAGCAGCATCTCGTCCTGCTCGGCCCGGCTGAGTCCGGCGAGCCGGTCACGGAGGGACGCGGGACCGACCGCGGCGACGGCGACCGACGGTCCGGCCGGGCGTGACACGACCGGCGCCAGATCCCGCAGTACGAGAGGGAGTTGGGCGCCCATCGCACCGAGCGCCGCCCGGTCGATGTGCGCGGGCACGAGTGCGGCGCTGTCCATGCGGAGGGCCGCGTCGAACAGGGCCAGACCTGAGGCCGGGTCGATGGGGGACAGGCCGCTCCTGACGAGACGCTTCCGGTCGGCCTCGCTGAGGGCGCCCGTCATCCCGACGTGACCGGACGTCCCGGTACCACCGGGCCCTCCGCCGGCGCCCGGCGCTTCCGCCGTGTCTCCCCACAGTCCCCAGGCCAGGGACAGCGCGGGGAGCCCGCGGGCCCTGCGGTGCTGGGCGAGGGCGTCCAGGCAGGCGTTGGCGGCCGCGTAGTTGCCCTGCCCCGCTCCGCCGATGACACCCATGACGGAGGAGAAGAGGACGAACGCCGACAGGTCCTGGCCGGCGGTCAGTTCGTGCAGGTTCCAGGCCGCGTCGGCCTTGGCCGCGAGCACGGTGTCGAGACGTTCGGGAGTGAGCGCGGTGACCACACCGTCGTCGAGCACCCCCGCCGCGTGGACGACGGCGGTCAGCCGCACGTCGGCCAGGAGGTGCGCGAGTGCCTCGCGGTCGGCGGTGTCGCACGCGGCCACGGTGACCTCCGCGCCCGAGCCGGCCAGGTCCGCGACGAGTCCGGTGGCACCGGGGGCGTCCGGGCCACGGCGGCTGACCAGCAGCAGTCGGCGGGCGCCGTGCTCGGTGACCAGGTGCCGGGCGACCAGTCCGCCGAGAGCACCGGTGGCGCCGGTGATCAGAACCGTGCCGGCCGGATCGAGGGCCACCGGCAGCGTGAGGACCACCTTGCCGACGTGCCGGGCCTGACTGACGTACCGGAACGCCTCCGGCGCCCGGCGCACGTCCCACTCGCTGACCGGCAGCGGGGACAGTGCTCCCGACGACAGCAACCGCAGTACCTCGGTGAGCAGTTCGGTGATCCGCCGGGTGGGCGCCTGGAGCAGGTCGAAGGACCGGTAGTCGACCCCGGGGTACGCCTCCGCGACCTCGCGCGGGTCCCGCAGATCCGTCTTGCCCATCTCGACGAAACGGCCACCGCGCGGCAACAGTCGCAACGAGGCGTCCACGAACTCGCCGGCGAGGGAGTCGAGTACGACGTCCATCCCGCGGCCTTCGGTGGCCGCGCCGAAAGCGGACTCGAAGTCCAGGGTGCGCGAGGACGCCAGGTGCCCCTCGTCCAGGCCGAGGGCGCGCAGCGCGCCCCACTTCCCGGGGCTCGCCGTGCCGTAGACCTCCGCCCCCAGATGCCGCGCCAGCTGGACGGCGGCCATCCCGACGCCGCCCGCCGCCGCGTGGATCAGTACGCGCTCGCCGGCGCTCAGACCGGCGAGGTCGACCAGCCCGTGGTAGGCGGTGAGGAACACGATGGGCGCGGACGCCGCCTGGGCGTACGTCCAGGCGGCGGGCATCGCGGCGACCCGCCGGTGATCGGCGACGGCCACCTGGCCGAACGCACCGGAGAACAGGCCCATCACCCGGTCACCGACCTGGAATCCGGTGACGCCCGGGCCGACCTCGGTGACGACACCGGCCCCTTCGAGGCCGAGCAGGCCGGGATCGCCGGGGTAGAGGCCGAGGGCGTTCAGTACGTCACGGAAGTTGACGCCGGCCGCCCGCACCGCGATGCGCAGCTCACCGTCGCCGAGCGGGGCCAGGGCCTCCGGGCACGGTTCGAGCGCCAGGTGGTCCAGCGTCCCCCGTTCGCGGACCGCCAGCCGCCAGGCAGCCGTCCCGGCGGGCGGGACGAGGGTGCCGTCGGCCGAAGCGGACACCAGCCGGGGCACCAGCGCCCGACCGTCCCTGACCGCCAGTTGGGTTTCCGAGGTGATCCACGGCAGGGCGGTGCCGCAGTCGGCTCCCCGCTCCACGTCCAGCAGCCCGACGTGTCCAGGGTGCTCGGTCTGGGCCGACCGTGCCAGTCCCCATACGGCCGCGTCGGCGGGATCCGTCACGTCCGCGTCCGGCGTCGTGGCCACGGCACCCCGGGTGACCAGGACCAGCCGCGACTGCTCGAACCGTTCGTCGGCCAGCCACGCCTGGAGCAGGGCGAGTGCGCGGTGCGCCACGGGCCGGGCGTCCTCCACCGGGCCGTCCGCGAGCTGCGGGACCGACGCCGGCCCCCCGGCCGAAACCGACCCTCCGACCGACCCCAGATCCTCGACCGGCCCCGGATCATCGGTCCACCCCGGCCCCACGAGCGGTGCGAAGACCAGCGCGGGCGCGGGCCGTCCCGCGTCGAGGGCTTCGCCCAGCGCCGCGAGGTCGGCGTAGCGGGGGCCCACGCCCAGGTCGACGGTGCCGAGTACGGCGGCGTCCGGTGCCGGCCGCGGGTCCGCGCCGACGGGCTTCCACTCCAGGCGGTGCAGCGACCGTGGTACGACGGGACCGTCACCGGCGGGCCGCAGCAGCAGCTCCTCGACCTCGGCGATGACGGCCCCGGAGTCGTCCAGCAGCGTGAGCGCGACCGTGTCCGGCCCACCGCTGGTGATCAGGGCGCGAGCGGTGCGCGCGCCGGGTCGGTGCACGGACACACCGCGCCAGGAGAACGGCAGCGGACGGCGGCCGGCACCGCCCGGCGCGGTCGTCACGACGGGGTGCAGGGCCGCGTCGAGCAGGGCCGGGTGCAGCTGATAGGAGGTGGCGTCGGTGACGGACGACGGCAGGGCGACCTCGGCGAGCAGGGTCGCACCATGCCGCCCCGCGGCGCGCAGGCCCCGGAAGACCGGGCCGTACGTGTAGCCGGCGGCGGCCAGTTCGTCGTAGCAGTCGTCGGGCGACAGCGGCTCCGAGACGGTGGCCGGCCAGCCGGCGGTCACGGCGGGGGCCCCGACGTGGTGGGCGAGGAGACCGGTGGCGTGCAGGGTCCACGGCGTGGTGGGGCCGTCGGGCGACGTGGTGCGGGCGTGCACGGTCAGGGCACGCTGCCCCTCGTCGTCGGGCGCGGCGACGACGAGCTGCACCTCGACGCTCCCGTCGTCCGGGAGCACCAGCGGTGCCGTGAGGGTGAGTTCGGCGACCCTCGGGACTCCGGTGCACGAGCCCGCCCGGGCGGCGAGCTCCAGGAACGCGGTGCCGGGCAGCAGGACCGAGCCGAGGACGGTGTGGTCGGCGAGCCAGGGATGCGTGCGGCGACCGAGCCGGGCGGTCAGCACGGCCTGCCCGGAAGCGGCCAGTTCCACGACGGGTCCGAGCAACGGGTGGCCGGACCCTTGGCGCCCGCCGTCCGCCGTCAGCCAGTAGCGTTCCCGCTGGAAGGCGTACGTGGGCAGCTCCGGCGTCCGCCCGGGGCCGAACACGGCGTGCCAGTCGGGGCCCCGGCCGCGCACCTGCAGGGCGCCGAGCGCGGCGGCCAGGCTGCGGCGCTCGGACCGGCCACGCCGTAACACGGGTACGAACGTCGTGGCGTCGTCGTCCAGGCAGTCCTGGCCGAGCGCCGACAGCACACCGTCCGGGCCGAGTTCGAGGAAGGTCCGCACGCCCAGTCCGTGCAGCGCGGCCAGCCCGTCGGACAGCCGTACCTCCTGGCGCACCTGCCGGACCCAGTGGTCGGCGGTGATCTCGACCGGCCGTCCGGTGACGGTGGACACCATGGTGATGCGCGGCTCGGCGTACCGGATTCCCGCCGTGACCTCGGTGAAAGCCTCCAGCATTCCCTCCATCCGGTGCGAGTGGAACGCGTGGCTCACCACGAGCCGGCGGGTCTTGCGGCCCTCGGCGGCGAACACGGCGGCGACCTGTTCGACGGCCTCGTCGTCACCGGAGATGACGACGGCGGTGGGGCCGTTGACGGCGGCGAGGCCGACCTCGTGCTCGCGGCCCGCGAGCAGTGGGCTCAGCTCCTCGGGTGACGCCTGGACGGCCGTCATCGAACCACCGGCCGGCAGCGCCTGCATCAGCCTGCCGCGTGCCGTGACCAGGGCGCAGGCATCGGGCAGGGTGAGGACGCCGGCGACGTGCGCGGCGGCGAACTCGCCGATGGAGTGGCCCAGTACGGCGTCCGGTGCCGTCCCCTGGTGTTCCAGCAGCCGGAACAGCGCGACCTGGAGGGCGAAGAGGGCGCTCTGGGTGTTCTCGGTCCGGTCGAGCGCCTCGGCGTCGTGGAACATGACGTCACGGATCGGTGCGGCTGAGGCGCCGGGCACGGACCCCCGGCACGCGTCGAGTTCCGCGCATACTTCGTCCAGCGCGCCGGCGAAGACCGGTTCCGTCTCGTACAACTCGCTCCCCATGCCGACGCGTTGACTGCCCTGGCCGGTGAAGAGGTAGGCGAGTCCGTCGTCCGGGCGGGCCGTGCCGACGGCCAGGGCCGGGTGCGGTTCGCCGCGGCTCAGCGCGGCCAGCGCACCCCGTGCTTCGGCGCGGTCCTCGGCGGTGACGGCCGCACGGTGGTCGAGTGCGCTCCGGGTGGTGGCCAGGGCACGGCCCAGGTCCCGGGCGGGGACACCGTCCAAGGTGTCCGAGGCGTCGAGGAGCAGGGCGGCCTGGGCGCGCAGGGCCGGCTCCGTACGGCCGGACAGCACCCACAGCGGAGCCGTGTCGTCCGGCGTGACACCTCCCTCTGGCACGGGTGCCTCGGTGGGTGGTTCCGCGAGTACGACGTGGGCGTTGGTGCCGCTGATGCCGAAGGAGGAGACGCCGGCTCGTCGGGTTCGGTCGTCGGTCGTGGGCCAGGGGTGGGGCTTGGTGAGCAGTTCGACACTGCCGGTGTTCCAGTCGACCAGGGTGCTGGGTTTGCCGATGTGCAGGGAGGCGGGTAGTTCCTGGTGGTGGAGGGCCATGACCATTTTGATGATGCCGCCGACTCCTGCGGCTGCCTGGGTGTGTCCGAGGTTGGATTTGAGGGAGCCTATGAGGAGTGGTTGTCCGTCGCGTTCGTTGCCGTAGGTGGTGAGGAGGGCTTGGGCTTCGATGGGGTCGCCGAGGGTGGTGCCGGTGCCGTGGGCTTCGACGGCGTCGATGGCGTCGGGGGTGAGGCGGGCGTCGGTGAGGGCGGCGTGGATGACGCGTTCTTGTGCGGGGCCGCTGGGTGCGGTGAGTCCGTTGGAGGCGCCGTCCTGGTTGACGGCGGTTCCGGCGATGACGGCGAGGGCGGTGTGGCCGAGGCGTCGGGCGTCGGAGAGGCGTTCGACGACGAGGACGCCGGCGCCTTCGGCCCAGGCGGTGCCGTCGGCGTCGGCGGAGAAGGATTTGCAGCGGCCGTCGGCGGCGAGGCCCCGCTGGCGGGAGAACTCGATGAAGATGCCGGGTGTGGACATGATCGTGACGCCGCCGGCGAGGGCGAGTGAGCATTCGCCGGTACGCAGGGCACGCACGGCCAGGTGCAGGGCGACCAAGGAGGAGGAGCAGGCGGTGTCCACGGTGAGGGCGGGGCCTTGGAGGCCGAGGGTGTAGGCGACGCGGCCGGAGGCGACGCTGGAGGTGGTTCCGGTGAGTCCGAACCCGGCCGCGCCGGCGGTGGCCTCACCCAGCCGGGGACCGTACTCCTGCGGCATGACGCCGGCGAACACGCCCGTGCGGGTGCCGCGCAGGGAGTCGGGGGCGATGCCGGCGCGTTCCAGGCTCTCCCAGCACACCTCGAGGAACGCGCGCTGCTGCGGGTCCATGGCCAGCGCCTCGCGCGGCGAGATCCCGAACAGTTCCGCGTCGAACTCGGCCGCGCCCTCCAGGAAACCGCCGCGCCGCACGTACGTGGTGCCGACGTGCTCCGGGTCGGGGTGGTAGAGGCCGTCCAGGTCCCAGCCCCGGTCGGCCGGGAAGCCGGAGATCACGTCCCGCTGCCGGGCGACGGTGTCCCACAGCTGCTCCGGTGAGTCGATGCCGCCGGGGAAGCGGCACCCCATGCCGACGATCACGATCGGGTCGTCGTGGCCGGACCGGGCCGCCGGAACCGCCGTGTCGACCGCCTGCGCCCCCGGGGTGCTGAGCACCCTGGCCAGCTCGGCGGGCGTGGGGTGCTCGTAGACCACGGTGGTGGGCAGGGTGCGTCCGGTGGCGGTGACGAGCCGGTCGCGCAGCTCGACGACCATCGAGGAGTCGAAGCCCAACTCCTTGAACCTCAGGCGCGGTTCGACGTCGTCGCCGCGGTGGTGGCCGAGGACGGCGGCGGCGTGCGCCCGCACCAGCTCCAGGGCGGCCGGTCCGGTCAGCGACCGGGGCGACGTGGTCTCCACCGGCTCCGCGCTGTCCTCCGCGAGCGCCGACGACTTCACCGGCGCCACGGTTTCGGGCACCGGCACCGGACCGCCGGCCCCGCGTCCCCCCGAGATCCAGTGCCGGCGGCGCTGGAAGGCGTACGTCGGCAGATCGACACGAGCGGCGCCGGCCGGCAGGAGGGCGGGCCAGTCCACCTCCGCGCCGTGGCAGAAGGCCTCGCCGAACGCGAGGAGCAGGCGTTGCGGACCGCCCTCCCCGCGGCGCAACGTGCCCAGGGCGGTGACCGGCAGCTCGGCGGCCTCCGCGGTCTGCTGGACGGCGAGCGTCAGTACGGGGTGGGGGCTCATCTCGATGAACAGGTCGTGCCCCGTGTCGAGCAGCGCCCGTACGGCCGGCTCGAACCGCACGGGCTCCCGCAGGTTGCGGAACCAGTAGCCGGCGTCGAGGCCGGAGCCGTCCAGCACCGTCCCGGTCACGGTCGAGTGCAGTGGTGTCCGCCCGGCGCGGGGCGCGATCCCCCCCAGGTCCGCGAGCAGCGCCTCCCGCACGGCGTCCACGTGCGGGCTGTGAGAGGCGTAGGCGACCGGGACGCGCCGAGTGCGGACGTCCTCGCCGTAGTGCGCGGCCAGCGCGTCCAGGGCGTCGCCGTCGCCGGCCACCACGGTCATGCCGGGGGAGTTGACGGCGGCCACGCCGAGCCCCGGGCGGCCGATGAGGTCCTCCCGCACCCGGTCGGCGGGCAGCGACACGGTGAGCATGCCACCGCCGTGGCCGGCCAGCGCGCCGAGGGCGGAGCTGCGCACGGCCACCAGCCGGGCCGCGTCGTCCAGGCGGAGGGCGCCGCTGACGGTGGCGGCGGCGATCTCGCCCTGCGAGTGACCGACGACCGCGGCGGGCTCGACACCCGCCGCCCGCCACAGCGCGGCGAGGGCGACCATCACGGCCCACAGGGTGGGCTGCACCACGTCGTCGCGTTCCAGGGCCGGCGCGCCGGGACGGCCGCGCAGTACGTCGGTCAGCGACCACTCGCGGTACGGGCGCAGCGCGCGCTCGCACTCCTCGACGGCACGGGCGAACACCGGATGGCTGTCGAGCAGTTCGGCGGCCATGCCGGTCCACTGCGAGCCCTGGCCGGGGAAGACGAACACCGCTTCGCGGCCGGCGCGCGGGCCGCCGCCCTCGACCGCGGCCGGGTGGACCCGGGCGTCGGCGACCGCGTCCAGGGCGGTGAGCAGGTCGTCCCGGCCGGCACCGACGAGCACGGCCCGGTGGGTGAACACGGCGCGGTCGTGAGCGAGGGCCCGGGCGACCTCGGCGGCGCCCGTCTCCGTGTGCCTGGCGAGGTGTTCGCGCAGCCGGACGGCCTGCGAGCGCAGCGCGGCGTCCCCGCGTCCGGAGAGCACCCAGGGGACGGCACCCGTCTCCCCGTCCGAACCCGGTTGCTTCGCTGGTGTGTTCGCGGTGGAGTCCGGCCAGTCGCTCAGTACGAGGTGACAGTTGGTGCCGCCCATCCCGACGGAGGTCACGCCCGCGACGAGCGGCCGGTCGGGGTGCGGCCAGGGTCCGGTGGCGGTGGCGGCGGCGAGTCGCAGCTCGGCGAAGGGTATGCCGGGGTTCGGGGTGCGGTAGTTCAGGGTCGGGACGAGTTCGCGCTTGGCGAGGCACAGGACGGTCTTCACGAGTCCGGCGATGCCGGCGGCCCCTTCGAGGTGGCCGATGTTCGTCTTGACGGAGCCGAGCCTGAGCGGGTTTTCTGGTGTGCGGGACGCCGCGAACACGGCGCCCAGAGCCGCTGCTTCGACGGGGTCCCCGACCCGGGTGCCCGATCCGTGGATCTCGACGTACTGCGCCTGGTCCAGCGGGATTCCCGCGTGTTCCCAGGCGTCGCGCACGACACGTTCCTGGGCTTGTCCGTTCGGAGTGGGGAGGGTCTCGCTGGCGCCGTCGCTGCCGACGGCCCCGCCACGTATCAGGCAGTGGATCCGGTCCCCGTCGGCGACGGCACGGCGGAGGAGTTTGAGAGCCACCAGGCCGCCGCCCTCACCTCGGACGTAGCCGTTCGCCCGGGCGTCGAGACTATGACATCGGCCGTCCGGTGAGAGACTGCCGAACGCGGCCAGCGCCCGAGTGCTCTCCGGCGCCAGGATGAGGTTGACACCGCCGGCCAGCGCGGCGGTGGACTCGCCGCGCCGCAGGCTCTCGCAGGCAAGGTGCACCGCGACCAGCGACGACGACTGCGCGGTGTCGACGACGACGCTCGGACCGCGCAGGTCGAGGACGTAGGAGACCCGATTGGCGATCATGCCCCGGTGCAGTCCGGTCACGGTGTGGGCGGAGGCCGTGCCGGGTCCGGCCGCGTGGGTGAGGGTCGCGTAGTCGTCGCCGATCGCGCCGACGAAGACGCCGATGTCGCTGCCGGCGAGAGCGGCCGGGACGATACCGGCGTCCTCCAGCGCCTCCCACGCGAGCTCGAGGACGAGCCGTTGCTGCGGGTCCATCGCGGCGGCCTCACGAGGCGAGATGCCGAAGAACCCGGCGTCGAACGTGTCGACGGACGGCAGGAAACCACCGCGGAGTCGCACCCCGTCCGGCGATGCGGCGAGGTGCGCCCGGTCCGGAGGCGGGTCCGCTACGGCGTCGCGGCCCTCCCGCAGCAGGTCCCAGAATGCGGCAGGCCCTGATCCGCCGGGAAAACGGCAGGAAAGTCCGACGACGGCAACGGTCCCGTCGTCCGCGGCGCCGAATTCGTCCGAGTCGTGCGAGTCTTCTAGGTGATCGAATACCGACGGCTGTTCTCGACCCCCGACCGCCTGTTCCGCATTCTTTTTCGTGCCGCCCGACCTGTTTCGCGTCGTGTCAGCGGCTGATGCTCCTGGATATATCCGGGCATGGCGAATCATGGTGCGGTTGCTCCCCCCGTGAAGCGTGATCGTGCTGCCGACTCGATGTCTGGCCGGACTTCAAGTCGGCTTCGGACGGTAGCATCGCGCCGCGCTCGCCGTAAACCAAAACCACCCAGAACATCTCAACGGCTTTCCGGTATCCACCGGGCGACACCGCTCAGGGACGGAAGGACGGACGGCTCAGGAATATCCGGAACTCGATAGACCGCAGCTCCGTGGAAGATCGGCGCGGCGCGTGTCCGCGCTGTCGCCTACGTTGCACAACGCCGCCCTACGTGCGCACAACGCCCTCTCGATGGGCCGCCGAACCTTTGTCGCGAGCGGTGGAGAACGCCTCCACGTACGCCGCCACGAGCGGCGAACGGTCCTCGCGCCGCCAGGCGAGAACGAGCCGTGTGGGCGGCAGGTCGACGACCGGTCGGTAGGCGATGCCCTCCACGGTGTGCCGGCGCGCGACCGATCCGGGCACCAGCGCGATCGAGCCCTGCCACAGCACCGCGTGCAGGCACTCGCCCAGTGAGCGCACCTCGGGCCCGTCGCCCGTCGCGGACGGCTGCCAGTGCGCCCGCCAGAGCGCGTCGGCCCCGGCGGGCAATTGTACGGAACCGGGACGGTCGATATCGTGCCTGGTCAGGGAGGTCTGCTGGGCGAGCGGACTGTCCGAGGCGACGGCCGCGAAGCAGCCCTCCTCCTGGAGCGCGCGCACCGCCAGCCCGGTCACGTCGAAGGGGGTCCAGGTGATCACCACGTCGACGGCGCCGGCCGTGAGACCCATCGTCGGGTCGCTCAGGTCACCCTGGCGCAGGACCACCGCGGCCTCCGGCCGGCTGCGCGCGAAGGCCCGCGCGACGGGTTTCGACAGGGTGGCCTCGCCGGGCCCGAGCACCCCGACCCGCAGGACCCGCGCGCCGGAGACCTGTCGCACCACCCGTTCCTTGGCCCGGTCGGCCCCCGCGAGCAGCAGTCGGGCTTCTTCCAGCAGGACTTCACCGGCCGGGGTCAGTCTCATTCCCTTGGGTCCCCGGACGAACAATTCGCAGCCCAACTCGGTCTCCAGCTCGCGGATTCGCTGGCTGAGCGGCGGCTGGGACATGTGCAGCCGCCGCGCCGCCCGGCTCACATTGCCTTCCTCGGCCACCGTCACGAAGTAACGCAACCCCCGTAAGTCCATGGACGTCACGATACCCAATCCTTTGCCACCGGTACTGAAAAGATATTGGATCGCCGCGCCAAGCCGTGCTGAGATCGGGAGATGAAGAAATTGTTCGATCGTCTGTTCAGGTCGTGTGCCCGCTGTGTCGATCACTGCACACCGCGCCGCTGGAAACGGAACGCCTGAATCCTATAAATGGTTCGATCGGCAACTTGATATGGGCGTCCGTATGCCTTCAGCGGTAACCGTCGTCCGTGATGCCGACACAGAGAAAGTCACCTCCCGGATCCTGTCGACCCCGGGAGGGCTTTCGTGTGTGTCGTCCAGATGCTGTCCGGTGCCCCGATCAGTTCCTCCCCGAACGCGGGATCAGAGGTTCGAGCGCTCGCTGTGCGCGGAGGCCGGGGCCGACACGGGCAGGTGCGCCGGGACGGTGACGCCGGCCGACGGCCCGTCCTCCGCCTTCTTCGCCGGGTCCGCCCTGGTCAAGGTGCAGACGCCGTCCACGCATTCGCGCTCCAGACGGCCGCGGGAGATGGTCTGCGCCAGGCCGACCATCCAACAGGTGGGGCAGCCACGGAAGGCGACCAGCGCGAGCGGGGCCACCACGAGGCTGACCGGGCCCACGACGGGAATCATGGCGATCGAGCCGATGACCAGCCCGAAGCCGATGACGCCGCGCACCAGATGGCGCGTGACGGACTTGCTCGCGTAGTTCGGCCCGGGCGCCGCGGGCGGACCCGCCGCCGGAGCCTTCGTGTTCTTCGTGAGCTTCATGGTGTTCAAGGTCGTAACTCTCCTCCGGCTGGACGATCGACTCGGTGATCGGGTGCTCGGTCGGGGCTCTGATCGGATCCTTGGTCGGTCAGGGCCAGGGTGTGGCGCAGCGTCGCGCGGGCTCGGTGCAGCCGCGACTTCATCGCGGGGGTGCTCAGGCCGAGCGACCGGGCGACGACACCACCGGGCAGGCCCTGCACGTCCCGCATGATCAGGACCTGCCGTTGGTCGCGGGGGAGGGCGCTGATCGCGGCGGCGACCCGCTCCGCCTCCATCCTGCGCAGCACCGCCTCCTCGGCGGACGGCTCGGCGCACCCCTCCGGTTCGGCCGCCGTCTCGTCGCTCCGCGAGACGAGCAGCCGTACCTGCCGGAGGCACTCGTGGCGCACGATCCGGAACATCCACGCGGCGAGCGCGCCGGAGGCCCGTAGGGTGCCGATCTTCCGGTACAGGATGATCAGCGCCTCCTGCGCCGCGTCCTCCGCGTCCTGCGGGGAGGCGCACAGCGATATGGCGAACTTGCGCACATGGGGCTGCGATTCCATGACGACGGTGGTGAGCGAGGTGACGTCGCCGTCCTGGGCAGCCTTGATCAGCCGTTCGTCCGGCCAGGAGAAGCTACGGTTCATGCGTCCTACTCATACCCGCAAAGCGCCGTGCCCGCAGGCAGTGGTCAGCTCCGGCTCCGGATGCGCTTCGTCAGGTGCCAGCTGCACGCGCCCACGAGCACTGCGCCGATCACTACGATGCCGATGATCATGGTGGTTCCTCCGTGTCTCCGCCGGCCCTCGCGGCCGGTACACGGATAAGAGGCGGCGACCCCCGAAAAGGATTCGGCTCCGGACGAAGAAAGTTCGCGGGCCCCTCGCCACCGGCCGGGCGGCGACGGGCGGCACCCCCGGGTCCGGGCACGGCGCGCCCGCCGGCACCCACCTCCGTCACGCCCGGCCCGGCCCCGCAGGTGCCGGCACCGATGGGACTGCGCCGAAGGCGTGCTACAATGATCACGTTCGCCTTCGGCGCCCCGACACGGGCCTCCGGAGGCTTTTTTCATGCCCTCCGACACGCCTTCCGGCCCATCCTCCGACCTGCGCTCCGGCGCGCCTTCCGACCTGCCCTCCGACGCGCCCGTGCCCGCGTCGCCACCTCCCGCCGGCTACCGCGCCCTGCTCCGCAACCGTGAGTTCGCCGGCCTCTACGCCGGTTTCACCCTGACGGCCGCATCGAGCACCCTGGCGGGTTTCGCACTCGGCACGCTCGTCGACGAGCGGACCCGGTCCCCGTTCCTGACTGCCGTGAGCATGTACGGCGCGACGTTCGCCACGGTGTTCGGCGCGCTGACGCTGATGTCGGTCGCGGACGGCAACCGTCCCCGCCGGACCCTCGTCCTGCTCCACGGCCTCTCCCTGCTGGGCGTGGCCGCGCAGGCGGTCCCGGGACTGCCGCTGGCGGCCCGGTTCGGTCTCCTGCTGCTGCTGGGCCTCTTCCAGTCCCTCGGCACGGGAACCCGGATGGGCGTGCTCGCCGAGATCGTGCCCGCCTCCACCTACGCGCTCGCCCGGTCACTGATGAACATCACGTCCGGCGGTACGGCGATCCTCGGCTACGCCGTCGGCGCCGCGCTGCTCCGCCACCTCAGCCCGGAGGAGGTCTTCGGTGTCGCCGCCGGTCTGGGCGCACTCGCGCTCGGCGCCGTCGCGGCGACCGTCCGGGAGCACTCGATCCGGCCGGCCCGGCGTCCCGGGCTGCGCCGGACCTGGAGGACCAACGTCGCGCTGTTCGCCCACCCCGGCCGACGGGCCCTGCTGCTGAACCTGTGGGTTCCCAACGGCCTGATCGTCGGGTGCGAGGCCCTGTTCATCTCCTACGCCCCCGACGACGCGGGGACCCTCCTGGCCGCCGGATCGGCCGGGATGCTCCTCGGCGACCTCACGGTCGGGCGCCTGCTCGACGCCGACCGGCGCCGGCGTCACGCCTTCGCCCTGCGCCTGCTGCTCGCCGTGCCGTACCTGCTGTTCGCCGCCGACCCGCCCACGCCGGTGGCGGCCACCGCGGTGTTCCTGGCCAGTGCCGGGTTCGCCGCCACCCTGCCGCTCCAGGAACAGCTCCTCGCGCTGACCCCGGACCCGGTGCGCGGCCAGGTCCAGGGCGTCGAGTCCGCCGGCCGCATGACGTGGCAGGGCATCGGAGCCGCGGCGGCCGGCGGCATCGCCCAGTACCTCGGCCCGGGCACGACGATCACCGCTGTGGCCGCGCTGTCCGTGGCCGTCACCGTCTTCTCCCGGCCCTTCGTCGTCCGCGCCCGCGCGATCCCCGCCGGGACGATCGAGCAGTGAGCCCCGGCGGTCCGGGAGACGGCCGCACGGAGCGGCTCGACCGGTGACCGGTTCCGGCGCGTGCGGCGAGGACTGCGGCACCGCAACGAGCATCCGCCGGAGGGGCCCTGACCAGGGTCCCTCCACCCGGCCACCCCGTGGACACCGCACCGCGGACGCACCGCCGCCACCCCGCCTGTCGCCGGCCCCCGCCTGCCGCCGCCACCCCGCCTGCCGCCGGCCCCCGCGTGCCGCCGCCACCCCGCCTGCCGCCGGCCCCCGCGTGCCGCCGCCACCCCGCCTGCCGCCACCTGCCGCCACCTGCCGCCGGCCCCCGCCGGCCGCCCCCGCCGCGCTGGCCGGCGGCGGACGGCCGCCGGTGTGGCCCGGGCGGCCCGGGAGGCCCTCAGGGCAACCCCCGGGTGGCCTCAGGCGGCGCCAACGCCACTTCCCCGTACGGGCGTTGACAAGACGCCACCCCCCTCCCATCATGGGAGCGCTCCCACGGCGCGGCGGCCACCGTCCGCCGCCCCGCACGCGCACGAACGTCACCGCACCGACGCTCCGCTTTCCGTGCCACCGGCGTCGAAGGTCCCGCCGACAGCCGCGGCACCACCGCCGGTCCGGCGGCGGGGTCGGAGCCTGCCGCCCCGCCCGCGCCGCCGGACCACCTAGGGAGGACCCGCATGTCCCCACTGCGCAGACCCGGCCGGCCGGCCGGTGCCGGCCACCGCCCCCTCGCCCGCGGCGCCACCGTCCTGGCCGCCGCGCTCGCCCTGCTGTCCCCACTGGCCGGGGTCGCACCCGCGGCGCCCGCCGCACCGGAAACGGCCGGTGTCGCGGACGTCACCGTCCAGGTCAACGCCCAGGCGTCGCTGGGCCGGCTGTCCGCCACCGCCCGCGGCGTCAACACCGCGGTCTGGGACGCGCACATGAACGACCCCGAGGTCGCCCGCCTCATGAAGGCGGCCGACGTCGGGACGATGCGCTACCCCGGCGGTTCGTACGCGGACATCTACCACTGGGAGACGCACACCGCACCCGGCGGATACGTGGCCCCGGGCACCGGATTCGACGACTTCATGGGCACCGTCCGCGCCACCGGGGCACAGCCGATCCTGATCGCCAACTACGGTTCGGGCACGCCCGAGGAAGCGGCCGGCTGGGTCAGGTACGCGAACGTCACCAAGGGCTACGGCGCGAAGTACTGGGAGATCGGCAACGAGATCTACGGCAACGGCCACTACGGCAGCGGCTGGGAGAACGACGCACACGCCGACAAGAGCCCACGGGAGTACGCCCGTGAGGTGCGCGCGTACGCCACGGCCATGAAGGCCGTCGACCCCAGCGTCAAGATCGGTGCCGTCCTCACCGCTCCCGGCGAGTGGCCCGACGGCGTGGTCGGCGACGGCGATCCCGGCGACTGGAACCACACCGTGCTCTCCGAAGTGGCCGACGTGGTCGACTTCGTGAGCGTCCACTGGTACGCGGGCGGGGCCGACACCACGGCCGGGGACGCCACGGCGCGGCTGGCCAGGCTGCCCGGTGAACTGCGGGAGGTGCGCGCCCAGCTCGACCGGTACGCCGGTGCCCGCTCGCCGCGCATCGGCATCGCCCTCACCGAGATCAACACGAACACCGGTGGCGCCCGGCTCACCGCCCGCCCCAACGGGCTGTTCGCCGCCGACGCGTTCATGACGGCGCTGGAGAACGGCGTGTTCACCGTCGACTGGTGGAACACCCACAACGGGGCCGGCCAGATCACCGACGTCGACGGCGAGACCGACTACGGCGACATGGGGATGCTCTCCGGCGGCGGCTGCACCGGCGACGTGTGCGAGCCGGCGCCGAACACGCCGTTCCACCCCTACTACGGCATGAAGATGACCGGCGAACTGGGCACCGCCGGCGACACCATGGTCGCCGCATCCTCCTCCGAGCGGGACGTCTCCGTACACGCCGTGCTGCGTCACGACGGGCGCCTGAGCGTCCTGCTCGTCAACAAGGACCCCGACACCGCCCGGACCGTGGGACTCGACTACGCGGGCTTCACCCCGTCCGCCGCCACCCCCGTGGTCAGCCGTTACGCACGCGGGGACAGCGACATCACCCGGGTCACCGGAGGTGGTGCCTCCGCCTCGCAGGTCACCGTGGCCCCGTACGGGTTGCTCACCGTCACCCTCGAACCGCGGGCCGGCACCGGCCCCGGGGCCTCGGCCGCCGGGACCCCGGGCACCCCGGAAGCGGAAGCGGTCACCGACACCACCGCGCGGCTCTCGTGGCAGGGCGCGTCGGGTGCCGCCCGCTACCTGGTGCAGGAACGGGACGGCACGCACACCCGTCTGGTCGGCGAGACCACCGGCACGTCCGTGACCCTGCGGAACCTGCCGCCGGGCAGCACCCACACGGTCGACGTGCTGGCGGCCGACGCCTCCGGACGGCTCTCCGCCCCCTCCTCGCCGCTGACCTTCACCACCGGCACCCCGGCGGACTCCACCTGCGCGGTGACCTACCACCGTGACACCGGCTGGGGCAACGGGTTCGTCGCCACGGTCACCGTCCGCAACCTCGCCGACACCCCGGTCACCGGCTGGACCGTGGACTGGGACTGGCCCGCCGACCAGCAGTCGGTGTCCTCCGGCTGGGGCGCCACGTTCCACCAGACCGGCTCCCACGTGCGGGTGACCGCCCCCGAGGACGCGGGGCCGCTGGCCCCGGACGGCGGATCGACGGCCTCGTTCGGATTCGTCGGCGCCAACGACGGTCCCAACCCCGATCCCACGGTCTTCCGCCTCAACGGCACCGTCTGCTCCGGCGGCTGACACCGGCGCCGGTCCGCCCGGGACGGGAAGCGCGGCACGACCCGCTCCCGGGCGGTCCCGAGGCACGCGGCGAGGCGGGAGGCGACAGTGATGCCAGGTCGCCGCCGTGGGCGGGTACCCGCAGTCGCATGGGATCTCTGAGTTCACCTGTGCTGCTGGTGTTGTTCGTGGCCAGCGCGGCCGTCATCTGGTACGCGGGCATCAAGCTGTCGGACACCACCGACGTCCTGTCCGAGCGGCTCCACCTGGGCAGTGCCCTGGGCGGCCTCATCCTCCTGGCGATCGCGACCAACCTGCCGGAGATCGCCATCACCGTCTCGGCCGCCCTGGCCGGGCAGCTGGACGTCGCCGTCGGCAACATCCTCGGTGGTATCGCCATCCAGACGGTCGTCCTGGCCGTCCTCGACGCCGCCGGGGTGCGTCCGCGCGCACCGCTGACCCGGCTGGCCGCCAGTCTCCAGCTGGTCCTGGAGGGCGCTCTCGTCGTCGTCATCCTGGCGGTGGTGGTCATGGGGACCCAGCTCTCCCCGGATCTGCACGCCTGGCGGCTGGCCCCGGCATCGGTGGCGATCGCCCTGCTGTGGGTGGCCGGGCTGGTGCTGCTGAACCGGGCGGGCCGCGGCCTGCCGTGGCGAGAGGGCGGCGACGCCCCGGACAGCCAGCCCGAGCCGCGCGGCCACTCCCGCGGGAAGAAGGAGAAGGCCGCGTCCGACCGGGGCGTCGGCTCCCGCCGCGCCGCGCTCGTCTTCGCCGCGGCGGCGCTGGCGACCCTGGTGGCGGGCGTGGTCATCGAGCGCAGCGGTGAGACGCTCTTCGCCCGCCAGGGCCTGAGCGGGGTGCTGTTCGGCGCGACCGTCCTGGCCGCGGCCACGTCCCTGCCCGAGGTCAGCACGGGCCTGACCTCCACCCGGCTCGGCGACTACCAGCTCGCCGTCAGCGACATCTTCGGCGGCAACGCGTTCCTGCCCGTCCTCTTCCTCGTGGCCACCCTCATCTCCGGCAAGCCCGTCCTGCCGGCCGCGCACGACACGGACATCTACCTCACCGCGCTCGGCATCATCCTCACCGTCGTCTACATGGCGGGCCTCGTCTTCCGTCCCCGCCGCCAGTACGCGCGGATGGGCATCGACAGCGTCACCGTCATCGTCGTCTACCTCGTCGGCATCGCCGGACTGGCCACCATCGCCACCTGAACCACCGCGCGGAACGCGAAGCGGGCACACCGGCCGGTGTGCCCGCTTCGCGTGTGACGGCCGGATCGCGTCCGGCGCCGGACCGGTCAGACGCCGTCCAGCCGGCGTACGTCCCGCTCGTCCCAGGTACTGGTGTCACGGGGCTCGGCGTACGGCTCCGCCTGCGGCGGGTGACCGCCCGCGATGGCGCGCTGCCGTGCCGTCTCGGCGTCGAACTCCAGGCCCAGCAGGACGGCCAGGTTGCTGATCCACAGCCACACCAGGAAGACGATGACGCCGGCCATGGTGCCGTAGGTCTTGTTGTACGAGGCGAAGTTCGCCACGTAGAACGCGAACCCGGTGGAGGCGATCAGCCAGATGACCAGGGCGAGGAAGCTGCCCGGCGTCACCCAGCGGAAGCCGCGCACCTTCGCGTTCGGCGTCGCCCAGTACAGGATCGCGATCATCATCGTGACCAGCAGCACCAGCACCGGCCACTTGGCGACGGACCACACCGTCAGCGCGCCGTCCCCGATCCCGAGGGCGGCCCCCGCCTGACGGGCCAGGCCACCGGTGAACACCACGATCAGGGAGCTGACCACCGCCAGCACCATGAGCATGACCGTCACGCCCAGGCGCACGGGGAGGACCTTCCACACGGGACGGCCCTCGGGCATGTCGTAGACGGCGTTGGCGGTGCGGATGAAGGCGCCGACGTAGCCGGAGGCGGACCAGACGGCGACGGCGACACCGACGACCGCCATGACCGAACCGGTGCCGGCACGGTCCTGTAGCTGTTCCACGGCCCGGGTGAGGATGTTCCGGGCCGACCCCGGGGCGAGCTGCTTGAGGTGGGACAGCACGGTGTCGGTGGCCGACTTGCCGGTGATGCCCAGCAGCGAGACCAGCACCAGGAGAGCCGGGAACAGCGACAGCACCCCGTAGTACGTCAACGCGGCGGCCCGGTCGGTCAGCTCGTCGTCCTGGAACTCCTTCAACGACCCCTTCAGCACCCGGACCCATGCTCCCCTGGGCAGTTTCGTCGGCGCGTCCGGCGCCCGCCGCTCGACCTCCGGACCGGGCCCGGCCTCCTCGGGAGCGGGCACCTCGTCGTTTCGGTCCTCACCGTGATCGCGGTCGTCACGGCCGGGAAGATGCAGTTTCGCCATGCGCACCGGGTTACCCCGGCCCGTGGCCTTACGCCGGCCCGGCACCCGGCCGTTCCCCACCGTTCCCGGCCGTCGCCCGGGTACGACGGGCCGCCGCCCCCGCGACCGGCGGGCGGCCGGCCCCGCGACCGCTCCCCTCGGGCGGCGTCTTCGTCCGCGCACGACGGGGCCGATCACGGACAATGGCAGCACCGGTCACGCCGGTCGGTGTGGGATCGCCCGGGCGGGGCACGGGAAAGCTGCCGCGCCCGCCCAGGCGCGGACACCGCCGAGGTGGTGGGAGGGCACATGGACGTGCTGGCCCGGCTCGACCGATACCAGCGAAGGCACCGCTGGGCGGGTATGCCGCTCGCGGTGGTGTACAAGTTCTTCGACGACCAGGCCGTCTACCTGGCCGCGCTGCTGGCCTACTACGGCTTCGTCTCCCTCTTCCCGCTCCTGCTGATCCTGGTGGCCGTCCTCAGCGGCGCCCTGCACGGCAACCCCCACCTACAGCAGTCGGTGCTGCACTCGGCGCTCGGCGAGATCCCGGTGATCGGCGACCAGCTCGGCCACAACATCCACTCCTTCCACGGCAACGGCGCCGCCCTCACGGTGGGTGTGATCGGCAGCCTGTACGGCGCCCTCGGGGTCGCCCAGGCGGTCCAGCACGCCCTCAACAAGATCTTCGCCGTACCCCGGCACGCCCGGCCCGACCCGCTGCGCTCCCGGGCCAGGGGCCTGTACTTCCTGCTGCTGCTCGCGGTCGGCCTCGTCCTGACGACAACGCTGTCCACGGCGGAGTCCGCCGCCGAGATCTTCGGCGCCCGCCCGGCCGTCGGCATCCGGGTCGCCATCGGCGTGGCGGGCATCGCGGTCAACGCCGGGCTGCTGCTCCTCAGCTACCGGCTGATGACCCGCCGCCGGTTGCCGCTGCGCGCGATGTACGGTCCCGCGCTCGGCGCCGCCACCGCCTGGCAGGTCCTCCAGTGGGGCGGCTCCTACTACGTCGGCCACGTGCTGCGCGGAGCCACCGCGACCTACGGCATGTTCGGCATCGTCCTCGGCCTGCTCGCCTGGATCTACCTCGCCGCCCTGGTGTACCTCACCACCGCCGAGATCATCGCCGTACGCAGTCTGCGCCTGTGGCCGCGCAGCCTGCTCACCCCGTTCACCGACCACGTCCACCTGGCCACGGGCGACCTGCGCGCCTACCGGTCCTACGCGGCCACCGAGTCCTTCAAGGGCTTCGAGAAGGTCTCCGTCCGCTTCGGCAAGCCGCCACCGCCGGCCGTCGGCGACAAGGGACCTCCCTGACCGGCTGCCGCCCGGCCGCCGTCCGGATATGGGGCGGTCACGCGGAGTCCCGCACCACCAGTTCCGGGTCGAAGATGACGGAGGTGGGTTCGGTCCGCTCCCGGCGGACGTGCTCGTCGAGGAGGTGTGCCATCCGCGCCGCCATCCGCTCGACCGGCTGGCGGACCGTGGTCAGCGGGGGACGGCAGGCCAGGGCGATGCCGGAGTCGTCGAAACCGACGACCGCCACGTCGTCGGGCACCCGCCTGCCCTGTTCCCGCAGCACCTGGCAGGCGCCCTGCGCCATCAGGTCGTTGGCCGCGAACACGCCGTCCACGTCGGGCTGTTCGGCGAGGAGCCGCGTCATGGCGGTGACACCGCTGGCGTAGGTGAAGCCGCCCTCCACGACGGGCGTGTACGGGTGGCCGTTGCGGGCCAGCGTGTCGCGGAAGCCGGCGAGCCGTTCCTGGCTCGCGCCGACGGCGAGCGGCCCGGCCACGGTGGCCGGCCTGCGGCAGCCGCGTGCCAGCAGGTGTTCCGCGGCGAGCCGGCCGCCCTCGCGGTGGTCCAGGTCCACGTAACTCAGCGGCACCGGACGGGCCGGGCGGGCGAACAGCACGGTGGGCAGCTCCGCCTCGGCCAGCAGGGCGGGCAGCGGGTCGTGGGCGTGCGTGGAGACGACGAGCGCGCCGTCGGCGCGGCCCTGCCGCAGATAGGTGAGGACCTCGCCTCGGTCCTCGGCCGACTCGGCGAACATGAGCACCGGATGCATGGAGCGCGGACGCAGGAAGCCGATGACCCCCGCGACGACCCGGCCGAAGAAGGGGTCCGCGAAGACCCGGGCGGCGAACGCCTCCTGGGTGTCGTCCGGGACGTCCCCGGCGCCGGAGACCACCAGCGCGACGGTCTCGGCGCGCCGGGTCACCAGCGACCGGGCGGCCCGGTTGGGCGCGTAACCGGTCTGCTCGATCGCCCGGCACACCAGTTCCTGGATCGCGGGGTCGACGTTGCGGACGCCGTTGACCACCCGGGAGACGGTCGCTCGGGACACCCCCGCCTGACGGGCGACGTCCTCCAGGGTCGGGGCCTGTTTGCTCATGGCGGCACCCTAACGGCACGCCGGTCGGACCGCATAGAGCGCTCTCCGAGTGCCGGTGCGCCCCCCGCCGGCTGTCGGGCCGGGCAGGTCAGTCCCCGGCGAGCAGCTCCGTCACCGACGCCAGCGGCAGGTCACCCGCCGACCGCCCCGCCAGCACCCGGCACGGCCCCGGTTCGGTGCGCCAGCCGCCCGCCCCCTCGTCCCAGTGCCGCAGGACCCGCGCCGGCACGTGCACCCGGGCGGTCGCCGTCTCGCCCGGCCGGGCGTGGACCGCCGCGTATCCCGCGAACCACCGCTCGGGGTACTCGACACTCGCGCCGGGCCGCGCCAGGTAGACCTGCACGACCTCGCGCCCCGGTCGCGCACCGGTGTTCCGCACCCGGACGCGCACCGTGAACGACGCACCGGCCCGCACCGTGGCGGGCCCCGCCAGTTCCTCGTAGGCCCAGGTCGTGTAGCCGAGCCCGTGGCCGAACCAGTAGGCCGGGGTGCGCCCCGCCCGCAGCCAGCCGCGGTGGCCGACGTGCAGGCCCTCGGTGTAGTCGAGGCGTCCGTCCGCCGGTCGGACACCGGTGGAGGGAGCGTCGTCGAGTACGGCCGGCCACGTGGTGGGCAGCCGTCCGCCGGGCTCGGTGCGACCGAAGAGCACGTCCGCCACGGCACCGCCGCCCTCCTGGCCCGGGAACCAGGGCAGGAGCAGGGCGCCGACCTCCTCCCGCCAGGGCATCTCGACGGGACCGCCGCTGTTGACGACGGCAACGGTGCGCGGGTTGGCGGCGGCCACCACGCGGACCAGGGCGTCCTGGGCGGGGTCCAGCGCTATCCGCAGGCGGTCGCGGCCCTCGCACTCGTCGTGCTCGGTGGTGCCGACGACCACGACCGCCACGTCCGCCGCGCGTGCCGCCCGGGCGGCCGCGTCGAGTGCCGCCGCCTCGTCCGCGGCCGGTGGCGCCGCGCCCACCACCACCGCCCGCCCGGTGCCCGGCACCAGCGCGCGCTGAGCGACCAGAAGTGCCTCCCGGCCCTCGGTCAGGTGCGCGGTGACGCGGTGGACCGGCGGGCTGACGTGCACGATCGCCGGGTCGTCGGTGTCCCTGGGGAAGTCACCGTCGAGCAGGGGCAGGCCGTCGACGCGCAGGCTCATCCGGCCGAACCCGGCGATCCCCAGGGTCCACGGCCCCGTCACGCGCGGGTGCAGCCGGGCGCTGATCTCCACGGTGTGCGCGCCCGGCACCAACCGTGGCTCCAACTGGCGCCCGGTACCGCGGCGTTCGGCGTACAGCTCGTTCCCGTGGGCGTCCAGGACGCGCATCAGCACCCCGGGCGTGCCGGACCTCGGGTCCGAGCACAGGGTCGTGTCCAGGGCAGGCGGCGGCCCGTCGGGGACGGGACCCGGGACGTGCACCACCCCGGCACGGCCGCGCAGGCGCGCCCTGATCCCGCGCAGCACGCTGATCTCGGCCTGCGGGAACACCCCGGCGCTGCCGCCGCCCTGGGTGCGGGTCCGCGCGGCGTGCGCGCCGATCACCGCGACCGTCCCCAGGTCCCCGGCGTCCAGCGGCAGCACGCCGCGGTTCTCCAGCAGCACGGTGCCGGCGGCCGCCGCCCTGCGGGCCAGTGCCCGTACCGCGCCCGGACGCACGCCGGGCGCGGGCCGTCGGCCGGGCCGGCCGAGCGCGCCGAGCCAGTCGGCCTGCCTCAGCAGGCGCCGCACCTTGTCGTCCACCACGCGCTGCGCGACGGTCCCCTCCTCCACCGCGCGCACCAGCGCCTCGCCCCAGGGCCCCTCGGGCCCCGGCATGACGAGGTCCAGGCCGCCGTCCGCGGTGTCCAGGGTGGTCCGCACCGCTCCCCAGTCGGAGACGACGACGCCGTCGAAGCCCCAGTCGGTGCGCAGTGGGTCGGTCAGCAGCTCACTCGCGGTCATGGTGGTGCCGTCGACCGCGTTGTACCCCGCCATGACCACCCGGACGCCGGCCGCCACGGCCGCCTCGAACGGAGCCAGGTACACCTCGCGCAGCGCCCGCCGGCCGACGCGTACGTCCACGGTCAGCCGGTCGGTCTCGGAGTCGTTCGCCACGTAGTGCTTGGCGGTGGCGGCCACGCCGTGCGCCTGGATGCCGCGCACCAGTGCCGCCCCGATACGGCCGGTCAGCTCGGGGTCCTCGGAGAAGCACTCGAAGTGCCGGCCACCCAGCGGGCTGCGGTGCAGGTTGAGGTTGGGCGCGAGGACCACGTCCACGCCCTTGCGCCGCGCTTCCAGGGCGAGGAGGGCGCCGAGCCGCTCGACCAGCGGTTCGTCCCAGGTGGCGGCGAGCGCGGTGGCGGAGGGCAGCAGCACGGAGGTCCGCCGTTCGTCCCACGCCGGTCCGCGCACCCCCGCCGGCCCGTCCGACATCACCCACGGGCGCAGCTGGACGGCCGGTTCCGCGGCGGTGCGCCAGGTGTCGGCACCGGTGAGCAGCCGTACCTTGGCCCGCGGCGTGAGCTTGTCGAGCAGCCGGTCCAGCTCGTCCTCGTCGTCCATCCCCGCCCCCTCGTCCTGCCGCGTTGTCAGTTGTAGACGCCGAACTCGTACAGCGAGTAGCCGTAACCGGTGCCGCGTGCCGTGCCGTTGACACGGACGTAGCGGCCGGCCCCGCTGACGTCGAAGTCGTCCACGCCGCCGTTGCCGTCGCTCACCGTGCGCAGCGTCTGCCAGGTCCGGCCGTCGTCGGAGGTCTGGAGGGTGTACGCCTTGGCGTAGGAGGACTCCCACACCAGCTGCACGTGCCGGAACGCGGTGCGGGCGGCGCCCAGGTCGACCTGGATCCACTGCGGGTCGCTCCAGTCGCTGGCCCAGCGGGTGGTGAGCCTGCCGTCGACCGCGTCGGCGGCGGTGCACGGGCAGTCGCCGTAACCGGCCTGGAAGGACGACGCGGTGGCGGGCCTGCCGAGTGCGATGTCCGTGCCGTTCACCACCGGCGGCACGACGCGGATCGAGCGGGTCTCCACACCGACGTTGCCGTGCCCGTCCGTCGCCTTGACGTAGACCTTCCACACGCCGGGCCGGTCGGGGGCCGTGAACCTCAGCCGGCCGCCGCCCAGGTCGGTGGCGGGGAGGGAGACCAACTGCTTGCTGGAGTCGATGTAGTTGCTGTTGTCCAGGACCTCGTAGTGGATCGCGTCGCCGTCGGGGTCGGTGGCCTTCACCGACAGGGTCACGTCGCGGCCGGCCTGCACGTTGCCCGCACCGCCCTCGACGGAGAGGTCGGAGATGACGGGCGGGGTGTTGTCGTGCGAGGTGTCCCCTCCGTAGGCCCGCTTCACGGCGTAGTAGGAGAGCCGCTTCTGGCCGGCCGGCAGCAGGTTGAACCAGATGCCGCCGAAGTCGTACTCCGTCCCGTAGTGGAACATCGTCGCCCCCAGCGCGACCCCCTGGTGCCCGGTGACGCAGCCCCACGCCTTGGTGTATCCGGCGGCCTTCGCCTGGTCGGTGGGCTCCTGCGGCACGCCGTTGGCGTCGTCCGGCACCTCCCACTCCCCGGCCGGCCCGGTCTCGGTGACGATGTACGGCTTGGTGTAACCGCCCTGTTGCCAGGCGGCCTTGACGTCGCAGACCGCGTTGTAGGAGTTGACGGCGTACAGGTCGAGGTCGGGGGCGTTCTTCTTGAAGTAGGGCCAGGCGCCGACCCAGGCGTCGGTCGAGGTGACCGGGTGGTCGGGGTCGATCGCGTGGATCTTCCTGGTGATGTCGTTGACGAGCGTGGTGTAGGCGGTGCGCTGCCGTCCCAGTTCGTCGCCGCTGTAGCAGTTCTGGAGGCCGAGCACGGACTCGTTGCCGACGTCCCACATCAGGACGCCCGGGTTGTCCTTGTACGTCTGCACCCACTTCGGGAACTCGTCGAGGACCTGGTTCTTGTACGTGGTGTCCGTCAGGTAGTTGACGCAGCCGCCGGCGCCGGGACCACCGCCCGGCTGGAGCCAGAACCCGGCGATGACCTTGATGCCGTGGGCCGCGGCCGAGTCGAACAGCGGCTCGCTGGAGGCGTCGGTGCCCCAGGTGCGGATGGTGTTGACGCCCATGGACCGCAGGTCGGGCAGGTATCGGTCGGCGTCGGCGACGGCCGGGCCCCAGGTCAGGCCCTTGATCTGGTACGGCTTCCCGTCCACGGTCAGGCGCCAGTCGCCCTGGGAGCCGGCCACCTTGACGACGCTGCCCGCGGCGTGCGCGGTGGTGGCCGGCAGTGCCGCGAGGGCACCGACGGTCAGTGTTCCGGCGGTCAGGGGCGCCAGCAGACGGCGCGTGCGGGTGCGGGGTGGGGTCATGGGGTCCTCTTCACGTGTGGGGGCGGGGCGGCCCGGCCGCGGCGGGGCGGGGTGAGCGGGCGGGCCGCCCCGGATCAGGGGTGTGAGCGGTGGCGCGGCGTGTTCAGGGGAGCCGGTAGTTCTGGTCGAGCGCCGCACCCGCCTCGGGATGGGTCTGGTCGTAGCCGCGTGCGTCGCACTGGAGCCCGCCGACGATGCAGTGGCCGACCAGTGCCCTGAGCGTGGCGTCGTCCCAGGCGTTGAAGAAGTCGTAGTGGAAGCTGTGGGCCGGTCCGCTGGCCAACCGCGCCCGCGACAGGTCACCGTTGACGGGGAACGCCATCTTGAACTCGATCATCGGCAGCGCCACCGGGTGGTCGGCGGGGCAGACGTTGTCGTTCGTGCCGGGCTTGACCACCGGGTACGCCATGTGGCTCTTGTGGTCCGGGGTGTCGAGGTACTTCCCGTCCCAGCAACTGGGCGCCTGGAAGCGGATGTTGAGCTGGACGTCGGGCCGGTCGGGGCAGGTCGCCGGGAACTCGGTGTTGAAGTAGCTGTCACCGCACTCCCAGCCCTCGACGAAGCCGGGGTGGTGGCGGAACTCGTCGGCGCTCTGCATCGGGTTGCCGACGACGAACCTCAGCCCCTTGGGGAAGGGACGGACGCTGGTGTAGTCGGTGACGCCGGCCTTGTAGTAGATCGTCTGGGGGCCGACCGGCAGGACCGGCTTGTCGCCGTTGAACAGGGTGGGCATCCAGTACCCCGACTTGTCCCCGGGCGCCTTGCACGTGGTGCCGCCCTTGTCGAGCGATGCCGTGGTGCTGCCGGCGTCGGTGGTCGTGTTGCCCATGAAGGTGTGGTCATGGGACTTGCCCGGTTGCTGCGGGTACACGATCGGGTCGTCCGGGGCGGTGTGCGTGACCGAACAGTTCGCCTGGAACTCGTGGAAGTAGCGGTGCGGCGGGTCCTGCGTGGACGGGGCCGCGCCCGTGACCGGCGGGTTCGCGGGGATGTACCCGTCGCCGTCCGGGTCCTCGGGCGACGAGGCGGTGGACACCGCCATGGTGTGACCGGAGTGGACGGACGTGAGGGCGGCCGTGGTGCCGGTACCGGTCGAGGGGGCGCCGGCGCTCAGCGCGACGCCGCCCAGACCGAGCGAGGTCAGCAGGATCGCGCCTGTGATCAGTGTTCCCGAGAGGATCTTCGATCTCCGTGGCATGGAGACCTCCTGAGGATGGAGGAGACGGGGGGTGGGCGGCCGTCGCGCCGCGGGACGGAGCGCCGTGGGTGCCCGTATCGGGAGAGCGCTCTCCCAACAACGGAGTCTCAGTCGGCGGCGCGGGGGTGTCAAGGTGTCCGGCAGCAGTGGACGCGGGCTCGCCACGTGCCCGCCGGCGAAGTCGAGGGTCAGGAGCCTGAAGGACGTTGAGATTCGTTTCCGGCGAGTGTCGTCAGGTCGACGGGACATGAACGAAACCTCACTGATTTACGTCTCAACTCTTGACGATGCGTTCAGTGGACTGAAGCATTCCCGTCGAGAGAGCGCTCCCCAGCCCCCACATCGTTCACATCCCGAACCAGGAGAGCCGTTCATGCCCCCTGCCTTCTCCGACTCCCCAGCCCCCGGCCGGTCTCCCCTCACCCGCCGCGCCGTCATCGGCGCAGCCGCCGCGACGGCGGCGACGGCCCCCTTCGTGACCGGCCTGGCCACCCCCGCCTCGGCCGCTCCCGCGGCCGCCCGGCCGCGCGCCCTGTCCGGCGGTGGCGACCTCGGCCCCAACGTGCTGGTCTTCGACCCCTCCACCCCCGGCGTCCAGGCCAAGCTCGACCAGGTCTTCCGGCAGCAGGAGTCGGCGCAGTTCGGCACCGGCCGCTACGCGCTGCTGTTCAAGCCCGGCACCTACTCGGGGCTCAACGCCCAGCTCGGCTTCTACACCTCCATAGCCGGCCTGGGTCTGTCGCCGGACGACACGACCATCAACGGCGACGTCACGGTCGACGCGGGCTGGGCGGGCGGCAACGCCACGCAGAACTTCTGGCGTTCGGCCGAGAACCTGGCCCTCGTCCCGGCCAACGGCACCAACCGCTGGGCCGTCGCCCAGGCGGCCCCCTTCCGCCGGATCCACGTGCGCGGCGGCCTCAACCTCGCCCCGGCCGGCTACGGCTGGGCCAGCGGCGGCTACATCGCCGACTGCCGCGTCGACGGCCAGGTCGGCCCCTACTCGCAGCAGCAGTGGTACACCCGCGACAGCGTGATCGGCGGCTGGACCAACGCCGTCTGGAACATGGTGTTCTCCGGCGTCCAGGGCGCTCCGGCACAGAGCTTCCCCAACCCGCCGTACACCACCCTCGACACCACGCCCGTCTCCCGTGAGAAGCCGTTCCTCTACCTCGACGGCGGCGAGTACCGCGTCTTCCTGCCGGAGAAGCGCACCAACGCGCGCGGCGTCACCTGGGGCAACGGCACGCCCCGCGGCACCTCGCTGCCGCTCTCGCAGTTCTACGTCGCCAAACCGGGCGTCACCGCGGCCACCCTCAACCAGGCCCTGTCCCAGGGGCTCCACCTGCTGCTGACGCCGGGGATCTACCACGTCGACCGACCGATCCAGGTCGACCGGGCCAACACCGTGGTCCTGGGCCTCGGTTACGCGACGATCGTGCCGGACAACGGCGCCACCGCCCTGCGCGTCGCCGACGTGGACGGCGTCCGCCTGGCGGGCTTCCTCATCGACGCCGGGCCGGTCAACTCCGCGACCCTGCTGGAGGTCGGCCCCAGCGGCGCCTCCCGCGACCACACGGCCAACCCGACCACCGTGCAGGACGTGTTCGTGCGCATCGGCGGGGCGGGCGCCGGCAAAGCCACCACCAGCATGGTCATCAACAGCAGGAACACCATCGTCGACCACACCTGGGTCTGGCGCGCGGACCACGGCACCGGCGTCGGGTGGGACACCAACCGCGCCGACTACGGCATCGTCGTCAACGGCGACGACGTCCTGTGCACCGGCCTGTTCGTCGAGCACTTCAACAAGTACGACGTGCAGTGGTACGGCCAGCGCGGCCGCACCATCTTCTTCCAGAACGAGAAGGCGTACGACGCCCCGAACCAGGCCGCGATCCAGAACGGCTCCGTGAAGGGCTACGCCGCCTACAAGGTCGGCGACAAGGTCACCGCCCACGAGGCCTGGGGGATGGGCAGTTACTGCAACTACACGGCGGACGCGGGCATCGTGCAGCACCACGGCTTCGCCGCCCCGAACACCTCCGGCGTGAGGTTCCACGACCTGCTCGTGGTGTCCCTCGGCGGCCAGGGCCAGTACGAGCACGTCATCAACGACACCGGTGCGCCGACGTCGGGCACGTCGACCACGCCGTCGACGGTGCTGTCGTACCCCTGACCCGGCACCGGACGGAGCCCACGGCGACGGAACCGGCCCCCACCCGGGCCGGTTCCGCCACGGCCTCCCACCTCAGGGGGTCCGCGGGGAAGCCGGAGTTGCCGGATCGGCAAATGAGGTCGTCGTCCCGGCGGCGCTTCCCGCATCATCGGGAGCCGGGCCATCGGACACGGCGGAAGAAGGCCGCGCCGGGGCACCTCGGTCGACGTTCCCGGAGGAGACACATGGCGCAGCACGCCGCGGAGTACACCCATCGCTCGGTCCCCTCACCGGCCGGCCGGATCCACCTCGTGGAACAGGGGACCGGGCCACTGGTGCTGCTCGTGCACGGCTTCCCGGAGTCCTGGTACTCCTGGCGCCACCAGCTGCCGGTCCTCGCGGCGGCCGGCTACCGCGCGGTCGCCGTGGACGTGCGCGGCTACGGCCGTTCCTCCAAGCCGGCCGCGACGGACGCCTACCGGATGCTCGACCTGGTCGCGGACAACGTCGCGGTGGTACACGCCCTCGGCGAGGAGTCCGCGGTGGTCGTCGGCCACGACTGGGGAGCGGTCGTCGCCGCGAACTCGGCGCTGCTCGAACCCGGGGTCTTCCGGGCGGTGGGGCTGCTGAGCGTGCCGTACACCCCGCGCGGCGGGCCCCGGCCCAGTGACGTCTTCACCCGGATGGGCGGCGACGACGAGTTCTACGTCTCCTACTTCCAGGAGCCGGGCCGCGCGGAGGCCGAGATCGAACCCGACGTCCGCGGCTGGCTCGCGGGCATCTACGCGGCCATGTCCGGCGACACCATGCCCGCGCCCGACGCCCCCGACCCGCACTTCGTCAGCCGGGCCGGGAAGCTGCGCGACCGGTTCCCGGCCGGCCGGCTGCCCGCCTGGCTCGGCGAGGCCGACCTCGACTTCTACGCCGGCGAGTTCGAGCGCACCGGCTTCACCGGCGCCCTCGACCGCTACCGGAACATGGACCGCGACTGGGCCGACCTCGCCGCCCTCGACGGTGCCCCGATCACCCAGCCCTCGCTGTTCGTGGGCGGCGGCCGGGACGCCTCCACGACCTGGCTGGCCGACGCGATCGAGGCGTACCCGGTCACCCTGCCGGGCCTGGTCTCCTCACACATCCTCGCCGGCTGCGGCCACTGGATCCAGCAGGAACGCCCCGCCGAGGTCAACCGCATCCTCACCGACTGGCTCGCCGCCCTGCCCGGCTGACGCGCCCACCCGCGCCGGCCGGACACGGGGTTGGTAGCGTCGGGCCGTGGATCAGGGGCCCGGTTCGGACGGCAGCGACCACTTCTCCCCGTCCGCGCGAGCCGTCAGGGCGCTGCGGACCGGCTCGGCGCTGCTCGTGCTCGGCGTGGTGGTGCCCACGGCCCTCGTCGCGGGCGCCGGGGACCACCGCCCGTGGCGGTCCGCCGCCGCGGTCCTGCTCGCGGCGGTCCAGGTCGCGGCGCTGTGGTGGGTGGTCCGCCGCCCCCGGACCGTCCTCACCGTCACCGCGCTGACCGGCGTGGCACTGTGGCCGCTGCTCCCCGCGGTCGGGCTGACCGGTGCGCTGCTGGCGGCACAGATCGCGCTGAGCGTCCTGTCGTCGCAGTCACCGCCGCGCGTGTCGCGTCGGTGGCTGCTCGGGCTGCTGGCGCTCACACCGGCCGCGGTCGTCGGGGGTGGGGCGCCGGGGGCCGCTGCCTACCTGCTGGCCGTCACGCTGGCGTGGACCGGCGGCCAGTGGCGCCGCGCCCAGCACGAGCGCCTCGTCGCGCAGACCCAGCGGGCCGCGGCCGAGGAACGCGCCAGGATCGCCCGCGAGGTCCACGACGTGGTGGCGCACACCGTGTCCGTGATGGTGATCCAGGCGAGCGCCGCCGACGACGTCTTCGAACGGGACCCGGAGCGGGCCCGGCAGGCGCTGCGCGCCATCGACGACGCCGGCCGGTCCGCGCTGAGCGAACTGCGTCTGCTCCTGCGCGCCGAGCCCCCGCACGAGGGCGACGACGGGCGCAGGCCCGCGCGCGGCCTCACCGACCTGGAGGAACTGGCGTCCAACGCCCGCGCCTCGGGCGTCGCCGTGGACCTGAGCGTGGGGGAGCGCACCCACGCCCCCACCGCCGCGGTGGATCTCGCCGGGTACCGCATCGTGCAGGAGGCGCTGACGAACACCCTGCGCCACGCCCGCGCCACCCGCGTCGGCATCCGGGTGCGCTACGACGCCTCGACCGTGCGCCTGACCGTCACGGACGACGGCCGGCCGCCCGCCGGGGTGCTCCGCTCGCCCGGAGCCGGGCGCGGCCTCCCCGGCATGCGCGAGCGGGCGGAGCTCCTCGGCGGCACCTTCGAGGCGGGTCCCCGGCCGGAGGGCGGTTTCGAGGTGCGCGCCGAGCTGCCGATAGGCTGCGGACCGTGACGATCCGGGTAGTGGTGGCCGACGACCAGGCACTGGTCCGGGGCGGTTTCCGCATGATCATCGACGCCCGTGACGACTTGGAGGTCGTCGGCGAGGCGACCGACGGCCAGCACGCGGTGCGGCTGGTCCGGCAGTTGCGGCCGGACGTCGTCCTGATGGACGTCCGGATGCCCGTGATGGACGGCATCGACGCCACCCGCGAGATCATCGCCTCGGGCAGTACGACCCGGGTCCTCGTGGTCACCACGTTCGACCTGGACGAGCACGTGCTGACGGCACTGCGCGCGGGCGCCAGCGGTTTCCTGCTGAAGGACATCCGGCCCGCCGAACTCGCCGACGCCATCCGGGTCGTCGCCCGCGGCGACGCGCTGCTCGCGCCCAGCGTGACCCGACGCATGCTCGACCGCTTCGCCTCCACCGGCCTCGCGGAGCCGCCGACGGCCGCCGCCCTGTCGGAACTCTCGGCACGCGAGCTGGAGGTCCTCGCCCTGATCGGGCGGGCCCTGTCGAACGCGGAGATCGCCCGGCACCTGAACCTCTCGGAGGCGACCGTCAAGACCCATGTCTCGGCGGTGCTGCGCAAACTCGGGCTGCGGGACCGGGTACAGGCCGCGGTCGCCGCCTACGACCACCGGATCGTGCGCCCCCGCGACCTCTGACGCCCGGCGCCGCACAGGTCACCGTCACTCATCCTCCAGGATGAGTCACCGGGCCGCTCATCCCTCGTGCCCAGGCGGATCCCACCCGCTGGACGGATCACTCCCGCCGGTGGCCTCCGTAGCGTCGACGCCATGACGCAGCCTCCGACCCGCACCACGCCGCACGTGTACCACCGGACGTACCTCATGGCCTACGACACCGGCACCGGCGGCCTCTACGACCGCACCCGAACCGCGTTCCTGCTCCGCGCCGCCGTCCTGGCCGAGCTGGCGATCCGGGGGAATCTCGTCGACTCCGGCGGTGACGCGCTGGTGGCGACGCCGGGACCGACCGGGGACCCGGTCCTCGACCTGACGCTCGACCACGTCGCGACCGCCCGGCGCGGCTGGCACTCCTGGATCAGGCACGACCGCGGCGAGACGCTGCGCACGGTCGAGGACCGGCTCCTCGACCAGGGCGTACTGACCGTCGACGAGAGCAGCTCCCTCGGCCGGTCCCGGCGCACGGTCAGGGTCGCGGACACCTCGGCCGTCACCGCGCTGCGGACCACGGTGACCGGCCTGCTGCACGGCACCCGGGCCGCCGAGCTGATCGCGCCCGCCGACGCCACCCTGGTGGCCCTGGCCGCCGCCGGCGGAGTCCGGCCCGTCCTCTCCCGCTCGGACGCCCGCGCCCACAAGGACCGCGTCGCGGAACTCACCGGACGCCTCACTGCCGTGGCCCCCGGTCTCGGCAAGGCGGTCGGCGGCCTCGGCATGACGCTGGTGGCCGCACAGGGCGGAATGGGCGGAAGCTGACATGCGCCTCGCGGTACTCGCCCTGACCTGCGCCCTGGCCGCGTCCACCCCCCTGCCCGCGGCGGCGGCACCGGCCGCGCCGACGGTGGTGCGCACCCAGGACGGCGCGGTACGCGGCGCCGCCCACGACGGCTACCGCACCTTCGAGGCGATCCCCTACGCGGCGCCGCCGGTGCGCGCCCTGCGCTGGACCGCGCCCCGGCCGCCGTCACCCTGGACCGGGATCCGCGACGCGCGGCGCCCCGCCCCGGCGTGCGCCCAGCCCGACGGCGAGGTCCGCGGTGGCAGCACGACCGAGGACTGTCTGTACCTCGGCGTCACCGCACCGGACACCGCCACCCCCGCCCGTCCCCGGCCCGTCATCGTCTGGCTGCACGGCGGCGGCTTCACCACCGGGACCGGCCCCTCCTACGACGCCCACCGGATGGCCGTACGCGGCGACGTCGTGGTGGTCACCGTCGACTACCGCCTCGGAGCACTGGGGTTCCTCGCCCGCCCGGGCCTCGCCGGTTCCGGCACGTTCGGCCTCGCCGACCAGCAGGCGGCGCTCCGCTACGTCCGGGACAACATCGCGGCCTTCGGCGGCGATCCCCGCGACGTCACCCTGGCGGGCCAGTCCGCCGGCGCCTACAGCGTCTGCGCCCAGCTCGCCTCACCCTCGGCGGCGGGACTCTTCCAGCGGGCCGTCATCGAGAGCGGGCCGTGCTCCGGACGGCCCGAGCGGTTCTTCGCCCCGTCCGCCTACCCCCGGGCCACGGCCGAGGCGGCCGGCGCTGAACTCACCGCCGACGTGGGTTGTGCCGAGGCCGCGCGCCCCCTCGCCTGCCTGCGCGAGGTGCCGCCCGAGGAACTGCTCGCGCACCAGGGGATCGACCAGCACCCCGCCTACGGAACCCCGCTGCTGCCGCGCGATCCCGCCGCCGCGCTCGCCGCGGGAGCGCTGCGGCGGATGCCGGTCCTGCTCGGCGCCAACCACGACGAGGGCACGGTCTGGGCCGCCGGCATCGTGCGGGCGGGCACGACCATCACACCGGCGACCTGGCCGGACGTCGTCAGCGGCTTCCTCCCCGACCCGGCCCGCACCCCGCGGGTCGTCCACACCTACCCGGTCACGGCCGACGACGGCGGACCGGTCCTCGGCGCCGTCATCGGCGACTCCGACTACGCCTGCCCGACCGCGAGCACGGCCCGGTCGCTCGCCCGCCGGATGCCCGTGTGGCGCTACGAGTTCGCCGATCCGCACGCGCCCCGCCCCACGACGACCGAGCCGCCCTTCCCGCTCGGTGCCACCCACACCACCGAACTGCCCTACCTGTTCGACCTGGGCGGCAGACCCCGCGCCCTGACGGTGGCGCAGCGGCGCCTGGCCGACACGATGATCGGCTACTGGACACGCTTCGCCCGCTCCGGCGACCCCAACGGCGACGGCGCGCCCCACTGGCCACGGACCGGCGTACAGACCCTGCTCCCCGACGACATCGGCCCGACCCGTCCGGAGCGGAGCCACCACTGCCGCCTCTGGACCGACCACCAGTGAGAGCGGTGGGGGGCGTGTCACCCTGCGGGGGCTAGAGACGGGTGCCGGGGCTCGCGCCACCCGGCGGGGAGCCGGGGACGGGTGCGCGGCCACGCCCCCCTGCGTACCCGAACCGGAACCTGGACCCGGAGCCGAGCAGCAGCGGAGTCGCCAGCAGCAGCACGCCGGCCAGGCCGATGGCTGTACGCGCGCCGAGCAGACCGCCCAGCACACCCCAGACGGCCGTCAGCAGGGCGGTCGAGGCCTTGGTCGTCACCGCCCAGGCGGACAGCGTGCGGGCGACCCGGTCGGCCGCGGTGCGCTCGAGGCGGTAGGTGGCGTACACCGGGTTGAAGACCCCGCAGCAGAGGATGAGTCCGAGTTCGACGCCGATGACCAGCAGCAGCCCGCCGGTGCCCGGACCCAGGAACGCCAGGCCGACCGGCCAGAGCGCGCGCAGCGTCCCGGACGCGACCAGGACGCGGCGCTGCCCGTACCGGGTGACGAGCGGACGGGCCAGCCGGGAACCGAGCAGTCCGCCGATCGAGGGAGCGGCGAAGGCGAGGCCGTACTGCCACGGCGCGAAACCCAGTCGGCCGAGCATCAGGACGGCCAGCAGCGGCTGGGTGGCCATCACCAGTCCGTTGAACACGGCCGTGTTCAGGAACAGCGGACGCAGCGCCGCGTCGCCGAGGATGTACCGCCAACCGTCGAGCAGGTCACCGGCCCGCAGCCGCCTGTCCTCCCGGCGCTCGGGCCGCGGCTCGTGGCCGCCCGCCGCACCGATGCCCAGGGCGGAGAGCAGATAGCTGACCGCGTCGGCCACCACGGTCGCCACCGGGCCGAGGAGCCCGATCGCCGCGCCACCCAGCGGTGGCCCGACGATCGTGGTCGTCCAGGTCGTGGACTCGAGACGCGCGTTGGCGACGAGCAGGTCCTCGGCAGGCACCAGAGTCTTCAGGTACGCGCCGGAGGCGGCTCGGAAGGTGATGTCGGCCGCCGCGACGACGACCGAGACCAGGAGCAGCTGGAGGAAGGTGAGCACGCCGAACGCGTACGCGACGGGGATCGTCAGCAGCGCCGCGCACCGCGCCAGGTCCATCGTGATCAGCACCGGCCGCTTGCGGCGGAACTCCACCCACGGGCCGAGCGGCACCGCCACGGCCGCCCCCACCGCGGCCCCCACGGAGGCGAGCGCGGCGACCTCGGCCGGCCCCGCGCGCAGTACCCGGACGGCGATCAGCGGGAACGCTCCGAAGGCGAGCCACGTGCCGAGTGCGCTCGTCCCGTACGCTCCCCAGAGCCACCCGAACCCCCGCCCCAGCCGTTGTCCCGTGCGGTGCCCGATCCTCATCCCCGACACCCCTCGCCACCCGCCCGCACAACCGTTGCGCGACCGGAAGTATCAAAGCGAGCGCGGAACCGCGGATCAAACAACCGGGGCGGCACCAGCCACAACCGATGGTTGTGGCCGTAGTGTGGGCGGCATGGGCCTCGACGCCGTCCGGACGTTCGTCGCCGTCGCCGAGGCGGGACAGTTCCAGGAGGCCGCCGCCGAGCTGGCGGTGACCCAGCAGGCCGTCTCCAAACGCGTCGCCGCGCTGGAGCGGAACCTCGGGGTACGGCTGTTCACCCGCACCCCGCGCGGCGCCCGGCTCACCATCGACGGGCAGGCGTTCCTGCCCCACGCGCGCGAACTGCTGCGCGTCGCCGACCGCGCGGCCGCCTCCGTGCGCACCGGCCGCCGGCCGCTGCGCGTCGACGTGATCGCCTCCCGCGTCGCGGCGTCGGGCCTGATGCGCGGCTTCCACCGCGCGCACCCCGACATCGACCTCGACGTGGTGATGCTGTTCGACATCGACACGGCCGTCGCCGCCCTCCGGTCCGGCGCGATCGACGCGACCTTCCGTGCCGTCGCCGTGCCCGGCCGGCCCCTTCCCGAGGACATCGAGTCCGTCCGGGTGCTCGACGAGCCGCTCCAGCTCCTCACCGGCCCCGCCCACGCGCTGGCCGGCGCCCGGTCCGTGCCCCTCGCGCGGCTCGCCGGACACCGGATCTGGATGCCCGGCATCGTGCCCGGTACCGAGTGGGCGGCCTACTACGACGACCTCGTCGCCGAGTTCGGACTCACCATCGAGGCGACCGGCCCCAACTTCGGCTCCGACGCCCTGCTCGACACCATCGCCGACACGCCGGCCCTGGCCACCTTCATGGGCGAGCAGACCCGCCTGGTCTGGCCCGCCGGGCACGGCCTGCGCCGCATCCCGGTGACCGACCCGACGCCCGTCTACCCGCACTCGCTGCTCTGGCACCGCGACAACCCGCACCCGGCGCTGACGATCCTCCGCACCCACCTCGCCACCACGGCGGCCGACCACGACGCGGCCGGGACCTGGAGTCCGAGCTGGGTGCTTCCCGCTGAACGGGCGGCGGCTCACGGCGACCGCCCCGTCCAGCGGGTCTCCCGCACCACTCAGTGGTCGACGTAGCTGAAGTCGCCCATGGTCCAGGCGTTGACGTCCTCGATGGCCACCCGGTACATCCCGCCCGTCTCCGGGATCCCCACCGTGCCCTGAAGGATCCGGGCGACGTGGAAGTGCAGGTGGGTGGGCGGGCCGTCCTTCTTCACGGGGGCGTCGAAGACGGCGGCGAACTCACCCAGGCGGTCGGAGTCCGTCAGCACCTCCGACACCCTCTGCCTCCACACTGCTTCGGAAGCCAGTCGACCGGTGATGACAGCACCACCGGTGACCACGGTCAGGGGCATTTGGTTGCTCTGCCCGGACTCCACCAGGGCGGCGACGTCAATGAGCAGCTCGTCAGGCTTCGACATGAGCCAGATTCTATTCACCCGCCGTCCGGCCACCGTAACGGCGGCCCCATGGATCAGGACGCACCCGCGCGATCCCGCCGTCAGATACCCCTCGGGCGCTGCCCGGACCGTCGGGACCGGCGCGGGCCCGGGCCCGGGCTCGGGCCCGGTGGCCGGCACCTGCCGATGGTGACGACGGCGGCGGCCGGCGATGCCCCGGCCAGGGGACCCCTCGGAGCCCTGGAGCGGAGGCAGCGGGTTACCTCACGCGCGAACGGGTGAAAACCTGTCCCGGCGACAGTAGACATTGTGCGGCGTCATGGTTATGGTTTCTCTCGTGGTCGAGATCGACCCAGGCCCGGCGGCGATGAACTGCCGGGAGAGTGAAACGCAGTTGGCAGTGCGCAGGACGGTGCGGTCGTGGAGCCCCGAAGCCAGGGTTGTCGTAGGACGGCGACGGGACTGGCGACCGGACCGGGTGGCCCGCGGTGATCAGGGGCCGCCGTGAGCAGGGCCGCGATCGACGCGGTGCAGTATTCGTAAGTGCGGTTCGCAGTGGACAGCAGTGAAGTCGGAGCGGTACCTCGGTGAAGGCGTCGGCTGCGGACGCGCGCACCGGGAGGTTCGGCAGTGGAGTTCCGATCCGGAGCAGTCGCAGGACGGGCTGCGGGTCCGGCTGCCGAAGGGTGGCGCCTCATCGGGCCACCAGTGGTTCGCGATATCGGCGGAACGGAGCAGTACGCCGCATCCGCCAGGCAAGTGTTGGTCACAGAGGGAAGAGCGGAGGACTCCAGCGCCATCAGGATCGCCCGGGCACGCGACTTCGAACCCGGGTACCGCAGGACATCGATAGTGAGGTGGTCTCCGGTCGAGCAACCGCGATCCCCGCGCCTCCGACAGCGTTACGGTCGGGCCAGCGGACACATGAGGCCGGCGCAGTACCAGGGCCGGCAGATGGTGTGACAGTTCCTTCGGGGCCTTGGTGCCGTACGGCACCAAGGCCCCTCGACATGCGCCCGGAGAGGTCGGCTTTCGCAAGGTTCTGGCCCGCGATGTGATCATTCCAGTGGTGACGCGCTGTGCGGGCGTGTAGCGTCCGCGTCAGTTGTCGTGGTTCGGAGTTCCCTTTGCCCACGCCCCGGTGTGGGCGTTCTGCTGTGCCGTGCCGCAGGAACCAGGACGATCACCTCTGTCTTCCGCATCAGTGGGAGGCGTTCATCGACTGGAAGGCATGATCATGGCTACCGGAACCGTCAAGTGGTTCAACGCGGAAAAGGGCTTCGGCTTCATCGCCCAGGACGGGGGCGGCCCGGACGTCTTCGCGCACTACTCCGCGATCAACTCCACGGGCTTCCGCGAGCTCCAGGAGGGCCAGACCGTGACGTTCGACGTCACCCAGGGCCAGAAGGGCCCGCAGGCCGAGAACATCAACCTGGCCTGACCTCGCGCGACCGGGGTCGGGATCCTTCCCGACCCCGGTCGCGATGAACGTCGGCCCGGCGGGCCGGCTCCACCGGCGGTGCCGTACCGGTACCACCGACCTGACGTACCGCCGGATGGCGCCACTTCCGGCGCCTACCGATCATGACTTGAAGCACGCGACCCACAAACCTTGCGGCCCCGTCCAACGCCGCACAGCCCGCGTTACGGTACGCGCCGGCCGACTGTCCCAAGGGCTACCCCGGCGCCCCCTCCTCGGATCCCTACGGAAGCTGGGCCCCCGTCTGGTCCGTCCGGAACTTCTGCTGAGACCGGCAACCGGTCACGCTCGATCCGGTCCCCCTGGTCGGACGGGCCCCGCATCGCTGTGAGCACCGGCGCCGGAGGGGCACAGGCCGGGGAGCCCGTACCGACCACCCGACCGCTCCTCGGGGGCAATGGGCCGCGTCGGATTCCCCGTACGGACCAACGCCTAGGCTGACGTGGCATCCGACGCAATCGCCACGAGGACCGCCCATGCGCAGCCACACCAGGATCCGTCTGATCGAGCCCACCGACGCCTCTCCGATCGCCGCGCACCGGGAGCGCGACCTCGAGGCCTTCCGGCCGTGGGAACCGGCCCAGCAGGCCGACTTCTACACCCGACAGGGCCAGGCCCAGCGGATCGACCGCCTGCTGGCCGGTCACCGGGCCGGCTCGGTCTGGCCGGGCGTGGTGCTCGCCGACGGCGAGCTGATCGGGCAGGTCACCGTCGGCGGCATCCTGCCGCAGCCGCATCTGCGCCGCGCTTCCCTCGGCTACTGGATCGCCGGCGTCGCCCAGAACCAAGGGCACGCCGGGCGTGCCGTCGGGCTGGCACTCCAGGTGATCCGGGAAGAACTCGGATTGCACCGCGTGGAGGCGTCCACGAACCTGGAGAACCTGCCGTCGCAGCGGGTGCTGCGCCGCAACGGCTTCACCCCGTACGGCGTCGCGCACTCTGCGATCTTCCTCGACGGAAGCTGGCGGGACGGGCTGCTGTGGGAGCGGATCCTCGGCGACTGACTGTTCGTCGCACCATGGGATCAGTGGTCGTCAGCATGGGTGTATCAGGGTTCGGGATGAGCCAGCCTGCCGAGCAGGGCCACCGCGTCGCCCAAGGGCACCGGCTCGAAGAACTGCGCGTCGACGTGCTCGACCGCCGCGATGGCACGGGGGGCCAGCTCGGCGCCGGTGTCCGTTACCCGTAGTCGTTTGGCCCGGGTGTCGGCCGGGTCGACTTCACGTGCGACGAGCCCTTTCTGTTCCAGGGTGCGCAGCACCTGGGAGGTCATCTTCACGTCTGTGCCGGCCTGGCGGGCGAGGGCCAGCTGGTTGGGGTGCCGGCCCTGGGCGTTGAGCCACCAGGTACACGCGAGCAGCACGAACTGCACGTGGGTGAGGCCGAGGGGAGCCAGGGCCGTGGCGACGTCACGCTGCCAGCGCAGGGTGGCGTGCCACAGCAGGAATCCGGGGCTCTCGCCGGGACCGAGGGGCATCAGCGCAGGGCCAGCGCGACCAGCGAGGCCATGGTCTCGGGCCAGTCGGCGGTGATGCCGGGGCCGATCTGCGGGCCGGCCTCGTCCGCGCCGTCGCCGGTGATCTCCATCCGGTACACCACCCGGATCCGGTCCCGGTCGAGCCGGTCGATCCGGTGGACGGTGCGCAGCAACAGGTCGTCGAAGCGGGCCTCGTCGACGAACAGTTCGCCTTCGACGGCCTCGGCGACACGCAGCACTACCGGGTCCTCGCCGGGCGGCGTCATCGTGATCCGCGCGCCCGCCGCGAACGGGCCGTCGATCTCGATCTTCTCGATCTCGGCGTTCCAGGTGCCCCAGCTCTCCACGTCGGCCCAGAGCCGCCAGATCGCCTCAGGGGCTGCGGTGGTCTCGACGCTGTGCTCGTACTCCCACATGTGTGGCCTCCTCGACCGGTTGATGTGCTCATAGATTATCTACGCGCAGACTATCTGTCCAGTCGACTGCCGCGTTCGACGGCGAAGCCCGGCGGCCGGGCCCCTGAGGGGGAACCGTGCCGCCGGGCACCGTGGCTCAGGCGTCGATGATGACGGGGATGATGAGGGGCTTGCGGCGGTGGGTGCGGAAGGCCCAGTTCGCCACGGCGCGAGCGAGGAGCTGTTCGAGTTGACGGGCGTCCCCGACGCCTTCCTCGGCCGCGGCGGCCAGCGTCTTCTCGATGACGGGGACGACCGGCTCGAAGGTGGTGTCGTCGTGGACGAAACCACGGGCCAGGAAGTCGGGGGGCTCGGCGAGGGCACCGGTGTCCGCGTCGACGAGCGCGACGACCGTGACCACGCCTTCGGCGGCGAGGGTGAGGCGGTCCTTGAGGGACGCCTCGGTGGCGCCGCCGACCTCCATGCCGTCCACGTAGACGTTGCCGGCGGGGACCTTGCCGGTGATGGACGCGCGTCCGTCGACGAGGTCCACGACGACGCCGTCCTCGGCGATGACGACCCGGTCGGGGTCCACGCCGGTACGGATGGCGAGGTCTCCGTTGGCCCGCAGATGGCGCCATTCGCCGTGCACGGGCATGACGTTCCGGGGCTTGACGATGTTGTAGCAGTAGACGAGTTCGCCCGCACTGGCGTGCCCGGAGACGTGCACCTTGGCGTTGCCCTTGTGGACGACGTGGGCACCCCAACGGGTGAGTCCGTTGATCACCCGGTAGATGGCGTTCTCGTTACCGGGGATGAGGGAACTGGCGAGCAGCACCGTGTCGCCCTTGCCGATACGGATCATGTGGTCACGGTTGGCCATGCGTGACAGCGCGGCCATCGGCTCGCCCTGGGAGCCGGTGCAGACCAAGGTGATCTTGTGGTCGGGGAGCTTCTCCAGCTCCTTCGTGTTCACGACCAGACCGGACGGGACCTTCAGATAGCCCAGGTCACGGGCGATGCCCATGTTGCGGACCATCGACCTGCCCACGAAGGCGACCTTGCGGCCGTGCTGGTGGGCGGCGTCCAGGACCTGCTGGATGCGGTGCACGTGGCTGGCGAAGCTGGACACGATGACCCGGCGCGGCGCGGTGCGCATCACCTGCTCGATCGCCGGGTTCAGCTCGCGCTCGGAGGTGGTGAAGCCGGGGACCTCGGCGTTGGTGGAGTCGGTGAGGAACAGGTCCACGCCCTCCTCGCCGAGGCGGGCGAAGGCGCGCAGGTCGGTGATGCGGTCGTCGAGGGGGAACTGGTCCATCTTGAAGTCGCCGGTGTGCAGCACCATTCCCGCGCTGGTGCGGATGGCGACCGCGAGGCCGTCCGGGATGGAGTGGTTGACCGCGACGAACTCACAGTCGAAGGGTCCGAAACCGCGCCGGTCGCCCTCACGCACCCGCACCGTCCGGGGGCGGATGCCGTGTTCCTTGAGCTTGGCCTCGAGGAACGCCAGCGTCAGCTTGGAGCCGACGACGGGGATGTCGGAGCGCTCGCGCAGCAGGTACGGGACACCGCCGATGTGATCCTCGTGACCGTGGGTGAGGACTACGGCCACGATGTCGTCCAGCCGGTCCCGGATCGAGGTGAAGTCCGGCAGGATGACGTCCACGCCGGGCTGGGTCTCCTCGGGGAACAGCACGCCGCAGTCGACGATCAGCAACTTGCCCGCGTGCTCGAAGACGGTCATGTTGCGGCCGATCTCACCCAGACCGCCGAGCGCGACGACCCTCAGCCCTCCCTTGGGCAACGGCGGGGCGGCTTTTAGCTCTGGATGCGGATGACTCATACCTTGACGCTACCGGAGATGTTGAACGGATGATCCACTGCCTGCGCGATCTCTCTGCTACTCGGGGGACGGAAGCTGTCCATGACGGGTGCCCACGGAACGCCCGGCTCACGCCGACGGGTGAACGGGTGACGGTGGAGGTCGACCCGCTTACACAGTGTGAACCGTATGGCCGAGCATCTCATGGTGCGTGGAACGGACGCCCGCCGACGGTCCACCCGGTGCGCCGCGCTCGACGAGGCACGAGGACCACGGGCGGGCATGTCGGCGGTGGCCGGCAGCGTCGGGCGCCATGGACATACAGATCGACCTAGTGGTGAGCTACCCGATGGACGACGAGATGGAGACGGTGCTCGGACTGGCCGAGGCGGTCGGCGAACCCGTCACCGTCACGTTCAGGTGGGAGGGGCCCGGGGAGCCGGAACACGCGGTGCTGGTGCCCGCCGCCACGCTGGCGCTCTGGGAGCACCGGGCCCCCACCGCCTACCCGACGAGTGACGCGGGGGAGGGGAGCCGGGCCGTGACCGAGGCGCCCGAACCGGCCCACCCGGCGGTGTTCGGCCCGTTCACCCTCTTCCGTCGCCGCTCGGGAGGGCGCACGGCGGTCACTCGCGAAGGTGTGGTGGTCGCCGAGCTCCTGGACCCGGGGGAGGCGCAGTGGCTCCAGGAGCGGGCCCGCGAGGTCAGGCAAGGCTTCATGGACCCGAAGCAGAAGGCGGCGTTCGAGGACTTCCTCGTCCGGCAGGCGTCCCTCGACGAGCGGTGACGCGCCGACGCGTCCTGGGCTCCCGCACGTGGCGGATCACCGGCAGGGGCGAGTTCGCCGTACCGACATCGACGGGCATACCGCTAGGGTGAGTCGGTGACCTCTCCGTCGGAAGACCTGCCGTCACTGATCAGCGAGGACGACCGCGACGCCGTCGTGCACCGCCTCCAAGAGGCGTACGCCGAAGGGCACGTCGAGCACGAGGAGATGGACGAACGTCTCCACCGGGCGCTCAGTGCCACAACCCGGGCCGAGCTGGCCTCGATCCTGGTCTCGTTGCCGCAGGAAAACACGGGAACCACGTCCACGATCTCGGTCGCCGCCGGACGGATCCGGCGGCGCGGCGCATGGAGGGTGCCTCGGTTCCTCAAGGTCGAGTCAGCCTACGGAAGAGTGCGGCTGGACCTTTCGAAGGCGGTCTTCGACCATCCCATGCTCGATGTGGAGCTGCTGCTCGGCACCGGCAGGGCGAAGATCACGGTGCCTCGCGACGCGGTCGTCGAGTTCGACGACCTGCGCACCGGCTGGAAGGACACCCACTACAAGCCCCCGAGAGCCATCCGCCCCGGTGGGCCGAGGATCCGGATCTCCGGAGCCATGGGATTCGGGCGACTGAAGATCCGCCACGCACGAGGATGGCGAGCGACCACCCAACCGTAAGCGGTGCACCGGGCCGCCCTCCCGCGCGCCCGAGGCGCAATCCGGAATCCAGTGGGACACGTGGGAGCGGAGGCGTTCGCCGGCCGCGCACCGGCACAGCGACGCGCACCCCCCCGCCCCGCTGCGGCCACGTCGTCACGCCCCGGGGAGCGGGGCGTGACGCGCGTACTGGACGACAGTCGCTGTCAGTTCAGCGCCGGAGGTGCGGCCCCCCGCGAGGTGCCCCACCCGGACGGCTGCGGGCCGACGGCGAACGAGAGCGAGCGGATGCCCCGCAGGTCGTCCGTCGTCAGGTACGTACGGTCGTAACCGCGGCCGTCCGTCCGGGCGGACTGGATGTACCGGTCGGTGTCCGAGGTGCCCGGTGCCCGCACGGTCAGGGCGCCGCGCGGGTAGTAGCGCCGGTCGAGGGTGAGGTCGACCCGGTCGAACACGGGGGTGGACAGTCCCCAGGTGTCGTAGCCGGGCTGCACCGGGAAGATCCCGATCGACGACAGGACGTTCCAGGCGGACATCGTGCCCAGGTCGTCGTTGCCCGTCATACCGGTCGGCGCGTCGGTGAACAGGGTCAGTGCCGCATGGACGACGTCCGTGGTCTTCCACGGCTCACCGGTCGACAGGTATGTGTAGGGGGCGATGAGGTCGGGTTCGTTCTGCGGGTTGTACTTGTCCGCGTTGTAGTAGTCGTACGGACCGTTGACCCAGACCTCCCGGGCGGTCTTCGCGGGGTCCTTCAGGAGCTGCCCGTAGGCGAAGAACGAGTCGAGCCGTGCGTTGGCCGCCTGCTCACCGCCGATCAGGCCGACCACGCCGGGCAGGTCCTGCGGCACGAGCCACTGGTACTGCCAGGAGGTGCCCTCATGGAAGCCCTCGCTCTGCGCCGGGTCCGCAGGACCGGTGAAGGCACCGGAGGCGTCCCGCGCACGGAAGAACCCGGTCGAGGTGTCGAAGATCCCGCGGTAGTTCTGCGCCCGGGCGGCGTAGCGGGCGGCGTCCGCCTCGTGTCCGAGGTCGCGTGCCATCTCGCCGAGCATCGCGTCCGAGAGGGCGTACTCCAGGGTGGCCGACGCGCCGTGGTCGTAGTCCGAGTCGCCGGGCTTCACGTGAGGGCGTCCTTTGACGTAGGGCGCGAACCCGTGCGCCAGATACTCCGTGTTGGCCTCCCTGCCGACGGCCGGTGAGTCGGCGGGCGGTACCCCGTCGGCGTTCTTCCTCAAGGCGCGGTAGGCCCGCTCCTCGTAGCCCTTCAGCAGACCCTGCTGGTAGGCGTTGGTGAGGAAGGGCGTCACCGGGTCACCGGTCATGATGTTCGTCTCGACCGTGCCGTATCCCCACTTCGGCAGCCAGCCGCTCTCCTCGGCGATCGTGACGACGGAGATCGCCATGTCCCGTGCCTGGCGCGGCGCGAGCAGGGACAGCAGCTGCGACTGGGTGCGGTAGGTGTCCCACAGCGACCAGTTCTGGTAGTACGTGAAGCCCTTCGCGCGGTGGACCTTCTGGTCCCAGCCGGTGTAGCGGCCGTCGGTGTCGCTGCCGATGTTGGGCGCCAGGAACGACCGGTACAGCGACGAGTAGAACGTGCGGCGCAGGGTGTCGCCGCCGCCCCGGGCGCGTACGTCGTCGAGCCGGTCCTCCCAGGAACGATGGGCCAGCTCCCGGACCACGTCGAACGAACGCCCGCCCTCGGAGCGGAGGTTGACCGCGGCGCCCCTGTCGTCCACGTACGACAGGGCGGTGGTCGCCTCTACGGTGCGGTCCTTGGTGGTGTCGAAGCGGACGTAGGCACCGTTGCGTCCCGTGCTCACCGACACCTTCGAACCCGGGGCGACGGTGTCGCCGTTCCAGGTGCCCGACGCGGTGAACGGCCGGTCGAAGCGGGTGACCGTGTAGACGGTGTAGGGCTTCGTGGACTGGCAGAAGCCGCTTCCGGTGATCGCGGTGCGCACCGTGCGGCTGTCGAGGATCTCGACCTCGCTGCTGACGCCCTGGTGCAGGGACTGCCCGGCATTCAGCAGGACGTTGGCCTGGTCCGTCGCCGGGAAGGTGTACCGCTGCACGCCGGTGCGTTCGGTGGCGGTCAGCTCGGCCTCGATGCCGGTCTTCAGGCCGACCCTGTAGTAGCCGGGGCTCGCCGACTCGTCCTCGTGACCGAACTCCGCCTGGTAGGCGGCGTAGTCCGTCCGGGTGACGTCCCCGGTCGTCGGCAGCACCGGCAGGTCACCGCCGAGTCCGCAGCCCACGCCCGACAGGTGGACCAGGGAGAAGCCCCGGATGTGGTTCTGGGAGTAGTCGTAACCCGTGTTGTGCCCGGTGTCGGGCGAGAACTGCACCATGCCGAACGGGACGGCGGCACCCGGATAGGTGTTGCCCTCGTTCTCCGTCCCGATGAACGGGTTGACCAGGTCGGTGAGCGAGCCACCGTGCCCGTCGGCGGCCTGGGCGGCGTGGGCCGCCGGTGCGGCTAAGGAGCCGCCGAGCAGTGCGGCGGCTGCGATCGCCATGCCCGCTCTGCGGAGCCGTGGGGTCCAATTCATCAGCGGAAGGGCCTCCTTGGTTGGACAACGTTGTCAACCGAAAAGCGCGCTCATTCTTCGTGAACGACGTGTACTCGTCAAGATGTGTGACGCAGCCGTCCCTCCGTCCCGTCGAGGCCGACCACTTCACCGGGAACCCGAGGCCAATGCATACGGCAGCGTTCGGTGAGGGCCTTTGTGTGACCGGGGAGGCCGTTCGATCGGGTTCCAGGAGCATCCGTCGTGCACCGGGTGGAGGCCCTGATCGGCCGCCCGACACTGTGCCACGGCCGAACGAAGTAGCTTGCGGCCGCGGGCTGAGGACTGGGAGGTGGATGTGGCCAGCGGGCGGGTTCTCGCCAGCCGGACCGCGCCTTAGACTGCGACGGCTCCGAAACCTGACGATCTTTTGGAGGGTGTGCAGGATGAACCGAGCTCTCATGACCGCATTGGCGGCAACGGCGTTGGTCGTGTCGGGGGGTAGCACCACCGCCTCCGCCTCCGACGTCCCGCCGCGGTCCACGCACGGTCCTTGTCAGTACACCCAGACCCCGGACGAGCCGGCGGCGCGGCGGGTTCCCCTGCCGCCCGACCCCCGGCACACCCCCAGTCACGGCACGGTCGGTGTGGCTGTCCGGACCAGCCAGGGGCCGCTCCCGCTGAGTCTGGACCGGGCGAAGGCGCCGTGCACGGTCCAGAGCTTCGTGCACCTGTCGCGGCACCGGTTCTACGACCGTACGGTGTGCCATCGGCTGACGGCGTATCCGACACTGAAGGTCCTACAGTGTGGCGACCCGACCGCCACTGGCGAGGGTGGGCCGGGGTACGAGTACAAGGACGAGCTGCCGGTGGACCTGCCGCCGGCACCGAGCGATCCGACCGGCGTCCGTCGCCTTTACGGGCGCGGTTTGCTGGCGATGGCCAACGCCGGTCCGAACACGAACGGTTCGCAGTTCTTCGTCGTCTACGGCGATTCGGCGCTGCGGCCCAACTACACCGTGTTCGGCACCGTGGGTGCCGCCGGCCTGAAGACGCTCGACAAGATCGCTGCCGCTGGTATCGAGCCAACTACGGAAGACCCGGATCCTGTCGACGGCACGCCCGTGCTGCGGAGCGAGCTGCTCAGCGTCCGGCCGTCCTGGCAGGCCCGGATGAACTGAGGCGCGGCCACCGTGGGTCCAGCCATGTGCCCGGTCTCACGGTGATGCGAAGTAGCCGTTGCTGAACGCCTCGTGCTGCGAATGGCTCTGACGCTGAGCGGACCGCCGGGTAGGTGTCGCGTCAGGGCCGTAGGGCGCCAGTGCCCGAGGAAGGGCTTCAGGTCGTCGGCTTGCGGCTCGGGGATGTCGGCGACTGGGGCGGAGTTTCCGGTAGGTCGAGACGCTCCACGGTTTCCGCTGCCCAGCTGAACCGAAGCCGACGCCTCGATTCGTGTGCGCACGGCGCTCACATGTTCGGTCAGTCGGGTGGCGTGGCGTCATGCCGCTTGCTGGGCTTCGCGGTGCTTGGCGCGGTACGCCTCCGCTACCGGAAGCGAGCCCCCTCCATGGCAGCTTCCCAGCGGACGCCATGGGGTACATACCGCCGGACTTCCCGCGGGGCAGTGCCGGCCGCCGGTTCGGGTAGACCTCGATCTCGGCGGCGCGGAGGTCCCGGCTCACAGTGGCGCTGCTTGCCGGACTATTCATGATCACCTGGCGGACGCGCTGAGCCAGGACGACGATGCCATTGTTGCGCTGCTGGAAGCCCCGATCCGGTGAATGCCGTGGCTCGCAGGACGGCGTGTGGGCCCTCATATTCAGTCGACCTCCCAAGACCGTGTCCTACGCGGTGAGGCGAACGAGTCCCCTTGTAGTAGCAGAGGGGCGGCGGCGAGGCCGAGGAATAGCGGTGCAGCTCCCGGCCCGGGACGGTGTGATCGGGGTGGTTGGAGTTGGCGAAGGCGGACTGCCGCAGCGGTCCGAAGTGCGCCTCGATCGGATTCGCCCAGGACGCGATGACGTAGATCGGAGGCGCCGTCGGGGCGGGCGGCCCGGATGCTCTTACGCGGCGAGGCTGTGGTCGGCGCCCTTACGGCGCGGTTGATGCCCCACAGGATGTCGTCGCCGATCGAGTAACAGCCGTGGAAGTAACGGACCCCATGGGTGCGGTGGTAGGTGAGGTGGGCGGGAGCCGGTCACGCCCGCCGGTCCTCGCCCAGCAGGCCCCGGCGGCAGGGCGGATGCCGGGCACTGGTCAGGAGGGGCGCCCAGCTTCCTCGGCGAGTAGCTCACCAGGAGGTCTTTCGTCTGCTCGTGGTACCGAGCTGAAGCACGGCTGACCAGCGTAAATGGCACCCGCCAGGGCCTCGGCGGGATTGCTGGTCCGGGATCGACCCGGATCTTGACCGGTCATGTTCCTCGGCCGCGAGTCGCTCGGATGGGCCGTAGCCTCCATGCACTGCTTCGTGGCCGGGCCAAGCGGGCCTTTCCCGTGACTGCGCCGCCCGCCTCCCCAGGCCGACCGCTTCATGGCTGACGGCTGACCGTCCTCGGCACACACGCCCGAACGGCGAGACGGCATCGATCACCTTCTGAGCAGGCGCCGCGACCATGGGGAGGAGTGGGGATGCCTCATCCGGACGTGGGCCGCCCGGCCTTGGTCCGTGCGGCCACCCATAAGGCGATCTGCGTGCGTGACCGCATGCCCAGCTTGTCGCGCACCTTGTCCAGGTGTGTGGCGACCGTATGTGTCGAAAGGCCCAGCGACTCCGCGATCTGGCGGTTGGTCAGCCCGTCGGCGACGAGCTCGGCCACCATGAATTCCCGGCCGGTCAGCGCGCACCGGTCGTCGACGATCTTCACCTCGTCCGTCGTCGTTCGGTGGTCGTCGCTCCCCGTCCGTAGCGCGTACGCGACAAGCCGTTCCCCGCGCAGCCGGCGACCGCCGCTGACGGCCGCGTTCCGAGCGGCTGCCGGCAGCGCTGTGCCGGCACGAGCCACGGTTCGTTCCAGCCGCCGTCGCCACGGAGCCTCGGACACGGTGTCGAGTCGACGGCGCGCCTGCGCACTTGCCTCGTACAGCAGGAGAGCTCGCCGCATGTCGCCGCTCTCGGCAGCGACGAGAGCAAGGCCCTCCACCGGATAGAGCGCGTGAAAACTGGTTCCGGGGACGATCCGCAGCGCCTCGGCGAACAGCGCCTCGGCGCTTTCCAGACGCCCCAGGGCCAGCCGCACGGCACCCGCCGTGTGGAGAGCGGCCGCGACCCGGCTCCAGGGAGCGCCTGCCCTGAGCACGGGCAGGCAGCGGGACATGAGCATGTCGGCCTCTCGTTCCCCGCCCGCCTGCAGCAGCGCCCAGGCCAGGTGATGGGTGCACCACGCGGTGTCCTGGGGTTTGCCCAGGGCGATGAGGACGTCCAGGCACTCGCGCAGGTCCGTGACGGCCGCGGCGAATTCCCCGTGGCACAGCCTCGCCGCGGCGCGCGCATCCAAGGCGTTGGCAAGTCCGGCGGGGTGATCGCGCGTGCGCTCCGCGGTCACCGCCTGCTCGCCCAGGCACAGTGCTTGTGCCAGGTCGGCCCGCTGGCAGGCCACGCGCGCGGCAAGCGCCGGTGCCGCCCCGCCCAGCGCCCTGGCGCCGGTCTCCCGCAGCAACCCCGTCAGCAGCGTGTGGGCGGCTGACGGCTGCTCCTGCTCGTAGTGCACGCGCGCCAGTTCCAGCACCAGCCGTGGGTGCGAGGCACCGTGGCGGACGGTGGCACAGGTCGCCGCCGCGAGATTGTCCCGTTCCACGGCCAGCGGGCTGCCGGCCTGGTCGGGGAACACCTCGTCGCCCGCCTCGTCCGCCAGCCCGTTCAGCCACTCGACCACCCGGTGCCTGGTGACATGCAGCTCGCCGGACCTGCGCAGGCAGTCCAGGGCATAGGCGCGGATGGCGCTCAGCTGCCTGAACCGCGCGGTCTCCGAGTCTCCCGGGAGTCGTACGATCAGGGACTTGGCCTCAAGGGCACACAGGATGCCGAGTACCTGCGCCGGTCCGATACCGTCGCCGGCGCAGACCGCCCGCGCCCCAGCCGTGTCGAATCCGCCGACGAGGACGCCGAGACGCCGGAAGACCGCCTGTTCGGCCGGATCGAGCAGTCGGTGGCTCCAGTCGATCGCGGCGGCCAGCTCACTGTGGCGCCCGGGGCCGCTCCTGTGTCCGCTGGTCAAGAGGGACAGCTGGGACATCTGGTCGTCCAGTCCTGCCAGGATGTCCCTCAGCGCAAGGGTCCCGACCAGGCGGGCCGCCAGCTCGACGGCGAGTGTCAGGCCGTCCAGCCTGCGGCAGATCTCGGCGACCGTCCGGCCGTTTCCGCGATGGAGCGTGAACCCCGGTGAGCAACTGGAGGCACGGTCGACGAACAGCCGGACGGCGTCCGCCCGCAGAAGGACCACCGGGTCGTCCGGGGCGTCGGCCGGGGGCAGCGACAGCTCACCGATTCGGAGCACGGTCTCCCCGGGCACTCGAAGGACCTCTCGACTGGTGGCCAGGATCCGCAATCGCGGGCAGTGACTCAGCAAGGCCGCGATCAGCCGGGCGCAGGGTTCGGCCAGATGCTCGCAGTTGTCCAGGACCAACAGCCGACGGGTGTCACCGATCGCGTGGACCAGGACGTCGACACCGGATCGTCCTGCCCGTTCTCCCACGGCCAGCGCGGCGGCGACGGACTGTGCGAGCGCGGCGCCGTCCTGCAGTGCGTCGAGTTCGACCAGGTCGACCCGCCCGTGGCGGCCGGGCAGACCCCGGACGAACTGCAGCGCCAAGCGCGTCTTGCCGACGCCGCCGGCACCGGTCAGCGTCAGGAGCCGCGACGTCCTCAGCAGAGCGCGCAGCCGGGACAGCTCCGCCCGTCGGCCCACGAAGGAGTCCAGGGCCCGTGGCAGGCCGCGGCCCTGGGCGGTCGGGGTGGCGGAGCTCTGTGCGGGCGGTGAGGCAGCGGTCGTACTCGGTGGGCGGGACTCCTGGCGTGCCGAGCGCCGCCTGAACGCCCGCTGCCTGCATGCGCCGGAGCAGTAGCGAGCCGGTCGGCCGCTCAGCGGTCGACCGGTCAGCGGTGCGCCGCACGACTCACATGTCATGCTCGGGTCATCCCCGGTCCGCGATCTCCCATTCCAGGGAGGCAGCAGCCTCGTGTCCGTCGTCCTCCCCGCGCACAGGGCGGCCGGGTGCGAACTCGGGAACAGCCGAGGTGCCGTACGTTCCTCCTGCGGTCGGTCCCGGTCCATACGACGCCGCACCCCGATACGCGACGCCGAGCGGCAGACGTGGGCGGCCGGCCGCGCGGCGACGGTAGCCGGCATCGTCGCGGTGGACCGGCCACAGCTCGGGCGGGAGCGTCAGGGCACGGCATCGGGATCGATGCCGAGCACGACGGTTCCGGTCACCCCCTTGCCGAGGTCGCTGCCGATCTGTGTGAGGCTCAGCAGGGTGGAGGACCCGCCGTGGCGGTAGATGCCGTCCCTGGCGTTGAGCGTGCGGGAGGCCGTGTTGCTCCGGTAGGGGGCCAATGTGGCGATCCTGCTGTTGTACGTCTCCGGAAAGTAGAGCTGGCCGGTGTGGGAGACGTGGCCACCCTGATACCTGCCGTTGGCGACCGTGCCGCCGGCATGCGTCTTGACGTGGATGTGGAGGGCGCGGCCGACGTACCAGCCGGGGTAGACGGTGGTGAATTCCGCGACGCCGGTGGAGTCGGTCAGTTGCACGCCGCGCAGGAACGTCGTGTCCGGGGTGGAGCCGCCCGCCTCGTATCCGGAGTAGACGCCCAGAGCGTCGCAGTGCCAGATGTCGACCGCTGTGCCGGGCAACGCCGAGCAGGTCATGGTGTCGATCACCTTGACGCGGAGGGTGAGCGGCACGCCGGGCCTGCCCTCCGTGATGTTCTCGCGGACCTTCTCCAGGTCCAGGTAGTAGGGCCCCTCGGTCTGCTCGGGGGTGAGGACGCAGTCGGCGGTCGGGCCGGCCGGTGGCCGGGCCGCGCCGTTCCGGTCCACGGCCGCCTTCGCCTGCCCGGCCGTGAGCCCCAGAGCGGCCGCTCCGAGGGTCGCACCGCCCAGGCGGGCTATGACGGTCCTGCGCGAGGCGCCGACCGGGCCGTCGGCAGGCTCGAGGTCGCGGCGTTCTGTGGAAGGGGTGCGGGGGGTATCGGTCATGCTGTGAGGATGGCGCGTGCGACGGCCTGTGGGATCGATCGGATGACCGGTGAATCGGGCGCGCGTGACGAAACTCGACCCGCCGGCGGCCGCCCGGTCGCCCGCACCGGATGCAGAGCGTGCCCCTGGGAGGTGCCTGGTTCCCGCAGCCGCACGGTGCCGGGCGGGCCGACCCGTCGAGCCCGTGCGGTGCACCGCTTGATCCCGGCCCCCGCTTCTGCCGCTGGTCACTTGGTCCCAGCATGAGGTCGAAACGCGTGTTCGCGCCGTAGACCCCGCTCTCGTCACCTCGGACGCCGTACCGCTTCTGAAAAGCGGTCACGGCGGCTCGGACCTCCGCGTCGTAGCGGCCGTCCATCGCGCTGTCGTCGTAGAGTCCCGGTATCTGCTGCACACGTACCTGTAGTTCGCAGACGCCATGACCGCTGTCACCTTGGCGCAGGACGCCCGTGCCGGGAATCTCGGGCAGCGGTGGATCTGACGCGCCGGGCCGAGGCCGGTTCGTCTGCCCTGGAGTCGGTGAGGGGCCCTTCGGCGGGGGGCTCGCAGGCAGGGGAGCCGCCATGTGCCCGGACGGTGCAGAGGAGACCGCCGGTTCGGCGTCGTGGTGGACCAACGGCCAAGTGCCGAGGGCCAGTCCGCTCGCTGCGCCCAGCCCGAAGATCCCGATGACGCGCGGGCCCCTCCCGCTGGTGGATCGCCGCCTGTGACCGGCCTGTCTCCCTTGTGCGCGGCCGAGCGGCGCGGGTCCCTGTGAGGGTGCGGCGGCATACTGGTCGAACTGGACGGCCGGATCGCGAGGGACGTCCGACCGAGCGATGCCCGGCCGAGGGCTCCTGCTCCGCGCGCCCTCCTGCCGGGGAGCAGCCGGAACCGGGACAGTGGCGGCCGGTGCCCCAGCCTCCTGACCCGGGCCACCGGCCGTCCGGCGCGGATCGGCGACACGCGGTCGCCGGGGCAGCCGTCCCGCCGACGGAGGCGGGACGCTCTCCGGCACTCCGGGTGACCCCGGCGGCCGCGCCGCGACCGGCTCCGGGGTGCCGGTTCGGCACGGGCTGCCTACTTCCGGCGATTCAGCGGCAGTTGGCCGGTGGGGCCCGGGACGCTCTGGTCGCGTGCCCGACGGCACTCGTTCCACCGGCAGCGCCACGCCGCGGTCGAAGGACGCCGCGGCGGCGGACGGGGTCGGAGGGTGACAGCGGGCATCCCCGGCCGGGTGACCGTGCCGGCTCTGCGCCTGCGACGGGCCGTCGACGGGTTCCTGCTGCTCGTCACGCAGGAGGTCGGCGCCTGCGGCATCCAGTGCGTCCAGTACGGCTCGGAAGGCGCCCCTGGTCTCTTGCGCGATGTCTGGGGCCGAGGCGGGAGCCCGCTCCGGGTCGGCGTCGTCGCGGCCCACGGGGCCCTCCTCGGCTCGGCTTGTCGCTGACGCACCATCTCCTCCTCAGCCGCGGTCAGTTCCGGTGCTGGGTTCCGACCACTGCGAGGGTTCGGGGCAGAATCCCCGGTGGCGGGTTCACCTGCCTCTCTGTGAGCGATACGTAGTCCGCGCGGCTCTGTCGTCATCCCGCGGCCGATATGTGACCCACGTCTCATGCACGGCTCGGGCATCCGCGCCACCGCCGGCTCTCACGGCCGGTGAGGCACCGGGGCCGCGGAATCCGGCGCACGTCCTTGGCAGGACTCCATGGTCGACGTCCGGGCCGCGCCACGCTCGGCGCTCTCCCGGAGACCCACCCCGAGGTGTACGCCGTGGCTGCCGCGCCATCTCAGCCATTACCGACCTTGCCGCCCAGGGTTACCTCCCCCACATGTCGGCGGGCGATTGAAAACTCGTCGGATCCGCCCCGTTGACCCCAGTGAGCCGTGTCGAAGATCGGTCCGCGAGTCACCGGGTCGTGTCTCCCCACCTCTGACCGCTGACCGGCTTGGGCCGCCCTTTCCCTCCGTCGACCCGACAACTGAGAACGGTCGCTTCATGGACTACTGCATTCCGTGCAACCGCACGCTCAACGGCGCCGTGACCTGCCCCGAGTGCGGGGCGTACGACTCCGGCATGACGCAACCGAGCGAGCGGAGAGACGGCGCTCCGGCCGTCGACGCGGCGATGCCGGAAGTCCGCTTCAACGAGGGACCGGGCTCCAGCGAGTCCCCCGTTCCGGGGACACCGACTTCCGTGCAAGACCTGGCGGCGGACCGGTACGACCGTCCGTCGCGGCTGAGGAAGTACGCCGTCCGGTCTCTTGCCGTAGCCGGCTTCACCATCCTCGGAGGCCTGGCCACCGCTTCGGTGCTGCTCCAGTCGACAGCCCCACCAGCGGCTTCGTCCCCGGAGCCATCCGTCTCAGAGCCCGAGGTCCGCGTCACCGATGCTCCGGCTCCACCGGAGCGCGTGCCCACGCATGCGACGCGAAAAGGCGGCCGCGACCGAAGCAGTGAGGGGTACCGGCATCCTCCGCCGACGCCACCCCGCAGCGAGTCACCGGTCTCCCGGCCTTCCGCCACCACCAGTGCGCCGCCATCAGCGCAGCAGAAGCCCTCCCCGCGACCCACCCCCCGACCCACCGGCAGTCGCCGTCCCAGCCCGCCCTCGCGGACGGCAACCCCTTCCACGCGGCCCTCCGCCAGTCCGTCCGGCAGCGCCAGCGCCTCTCCTTCCAGCAGTGTCTCACCGAGCAGCACAGGGGAAGCCGGTGGCTGAGGGCCCCGGCTGTCCGGTGACGCCGGCCCTGCCGGATCCGCCCCCGCCCGCAGGACCCGGATGGCGGCGTCCCCGACCCGCCGCCGGGCGCTCGCCGATACCGGCGGCCGGCTGTGAGGCGACCTGCTCGCCGTGCCGTCTCGGCCCAGAGGGGAGATCCAGCAGGCGAACGGACGAGATCCTTTCCCGCCCTGACGGGCTGGACGACCTGGTCAGCCTGCCGGCGGCCGAGCGGGAGGCGGCCGGCGAACGGCCCGTGGGCGAGCGGGTCGTCGGCGCGACCTGTCGGTACGCCGTTGTACGACCCGGTCCCCGAGCTGCTCCGCGGCCCGCGCCGGTCACCCGCTACCGGTGGGGACCGATCCGGGCGGACGGGCGGTCCGCTCGATCCGCCCGCCGGCCCACCGCTGCCATCGGGCCCCGAGGACGACGTCGCGCTGCTGATCGCCCGCACCCGAATGCTGCCACCGGACGATGCCGCTTCCTGGCACCTGCCGGCGGGTACCGGTCGTCGTCGGGGTGTGTCATCGCATGGCCTTCCGGTGCGGCTCGGATCCGTGGGAGGCAGCGGTGAAGCGTCGTTGTGGCGCCGCACGGCACCGGCTGGTTGGAATGCTGATCAGCCAGCCGAGCGCCACGGTTTCGGCTCGACGCGGTACCCGCTCGACGGTGGTCCGCCGATGGTCGGCCTCCGGCCCCGAGGCCCTTCGGCGCGTAAATGATCCGCGGGGAAGTGGGGAATGTCACGCCCACTGCCGTACCTACTGGTCGGTATGGTCGCGGAGTGCCGTAATAGAAGGAGGCGTGATGTCCCCGACCAACCGCCAGATCCGTCTGGCAGCCCGCCCCGTGGGCGAAGTGAAACCCGAAGACTGGGAGCACCGAAACGAACCTCTCGTGGAACCGGGCCCGGGCCGGTTCGCGGGCCGGACGCGCGTCATCTCCCTGGATCCGGCCATGCGCGGCTGGCTGGACGACCGCCCTTCCTACCTGCCGCCGGTGGGCATCGGAGAGGTGATGCGTGCCGGATCGGTCATCGAGGTCACCGCGTCCAACCACCCCGACTTCCAACCCGGCGACCACGTGGTCGGCACGTTCGGCGTCCAGGAGTACGTGGTCTGTGACGGCCGGGGCGCCATGAAGATCGACACCTCCCTCGCGCCGCCCTCGACGTATCTGGGAGCGCTGGGCATGCCCGGCATGACCGCCTACTTCGGCCTGTTGGACGTCGGCGCGTTGCAGGACGGCGAGACCGTCGTGGTGTCCGGGGCGGCCGGCGCGGTCGGCAGCATCGCGGGTCAGCTCGCGAAGGCCAAGGGCTGCCGTGTCGTGGGCATCGCCGGCGGGCCGGAGAAGTGCGCCATGCTCACCGGCGAACTGGGATTCGACGCGGCGATCGACTACCGAGCCGAAGACGTGAAGAAGGCACTGCGCGAACACGTCCCCGACGGCATGGACGTCTACTTCGACAATGTCGGAGGGGACATCCTCGACACCGCCCTCACCCGGCTGGCGATGCACGCGCGCGTCGTGGTCTGCGGCGCGATCAGCCAGTACAACAACGCCACGCCGGTCAAGGGTCCCTCCAACTACCTCTCGCTGCTGGTGCGCCGCGTCCGCATGGAGGGCTTCGTCGTCTTCGACTACGCCAAGCGCTATGCGGAGGCCGCGCAGGAGATCTCCGCCTTGATCGGTGCCGGCCGCATCAAGGTCAAGGAACACGTGGTGAGGGGTACCGTCGACGACTTCCCCGCGACCTTGCAGATGCTCTTCCGCGGCGAGAACGTCGGCAAGCTCGTCCTGGAGCTGGCATGACCACCGGCGAAAGCGGGGCAGTCTCCCCGCTTGAAGTGGGCGAGGACCGCGTCTCGCTCGAGGGAAAGGTGGCGATCGTCACCGGCGCTGCCAGCGGACTGGGCCGGGCCTCGGCGCTGGCCCTGGCGAGGGCGGGCGCGCGCGTGGTCGTCGCCGACCTCGACGCGCAGGGCGGGCGGGAGGTGGCCGACATGGTCGACGGCCACTTTCGCGTCTGCGACGTCTCCGACCTCGACGCCAACCGCGCACTGGTGGAGTTCACCCAGGAGCGGTACGGAGGTGTGGACATCGCGCTGCTCAACGCGGGGGTGGCGACCGGATGCGGCGTCGGCGAGGACTTCGACCTCGCACGCTACCGCCGGGCGATGGGGGCCAACCTCGACGGCGTGGTCTTCGGCACTCATGCGGTGCTGCCCGCGCTGCGGGCTCGCGGCGGAGGATCCATCGTGGTGACCGCTTCCCTGGCGGGCCTGGCGGCGGTGCCGCTCGATCCGCTGTACGCGGCCAACAAGCACGCGGTCGTGGGCCTCGCACGCTCCCTGGGGTCGGCTCTCGTGCCGGAGAAGGTGCGCTTCAACGCGGTCTGCCCAGGCTTCGCCGAGTCGCACATCATCGACCACCTGCGCGACATGCTCTCCGACCAGGGTCTGCCGGTCATCCCGGCTGAGACCGTCGCGGACACGGTGCTGCGGATCGTCGCCGGCGACGGCACGGGGGAGTGCTGGTTCGTCCAGGCGGGCCGCGAACCGGAGCCGTTCCGCTTCCGCAATGTCCCCGGTCCGGCCAGACCCGTCGGCGTCTGAGGCATCGCCGGGGGTGGCCCCCGCGAACCGGGGCCGCCCCTGACGCAACGCGCCGCGGCACGATGCCGGCCCGCCGTGCCGCGCCCTCGAGCGGGTCCCGACGCGCACTGTGCGGTCACCGGCGGTTCTCCACGGCCTGCGCGACCTGCCGGCCACGAGGACGAGGGCGACCGCGGGCCGGCACTCGTGGACATGTCGGCCGGCCCTCTCGACGCCGACACCCTGCGCGAGTGCGTTCAGCGGGCCCCGGGTGGCCTGTCCCCACAGGCCACCTGTCCCGACGGCACCGCGTCCCGTGGACGGTCCGGAGCCCGGCTGGACTACGCCAAGGAACGCAGGCAGTTCGGCCGGCCGATCGCACGATTCCAGATGGTGCAGAACCTGCTGGTCAAGAGCCTCGGCAACATCACCGCCTGCTGGGGCCTGCTGGTCCAGCTCGCCCGGCTGCAGGACGTCGGCGTCTTCCGCGACGAGCACTCCTCGCTGGCGAAGGCGTACGTCACCTCGCGAGATGCGCGAGGTGGTGGCGTGGTGCCGGGAGATCTTCGGTGGCAACGGCATCGTGCTCGACTACGACATCGCCCGGTTCCTCGCCGACGCCGAGGCGATCTGCTCGTCCGAGGGCACCCGCGAGATGAACACCCTCATCGTCGGCAAGGTGGTCACCGGCGAGAGCGCCTTCGCCTGAACCAGGGCTCCCACCGATCCCGCTTCGGCCCCGAGTGAAGCGCGCCTCGGGGCCGAAGCGGACCAGCGCGGGCCTGCCGCCCGGTCTCGTGCGCCGCGCGCAAGTCCGACGCCGAGCCGTCCGCGTCCGCCGCCCTGAAAGCAAGGCGTCCAACGATAAAGGCCAGCTCAGACGCCCGCTGTTGTGCCCCTAGAAGAACCCGAGCTTCTTCGCCGAGTACGAGACCAGGAGGTTTTTCGTCTGCTGGTAGTGCTCCAGCATCATCTTGTGGGTCTCGCGGCCTATCCCGGACTGCTTGTAGCCGCCGAAGGCCGCGTGCGCCGGGTAGGCGTGGTAACAGTTGGTCCACACCCGGCCCGCCTGGATGGCGCGGCCCGCCCGGTAGGCGGTGTTGAGGTCCCGCGTCCAGACGCCCGCCCCCAAGCCGTACAACGTGTCGTTCGCGATCCTGATCGCGTCGTCGAAGTCCTCGAACGAGGCCACCGAGACAACCGGGCCGAAGATCTCCTCCTGGAAGATCCGCATCCGGTTGTCACCCTCGAAGATGGTCGGCTGTACGTAGTAACCGCCCTCCAACTCACCCTCGTAACGCACTCGTTCCCCGCCCGCCAGGACTTTCGCCCCCTCCTGCCGGCCGACGTCCAGGTAGGAGAGGATCTTCTCCAGCTGGTCGTTGGACGCCTGGGCACCGATCATCGTCTCGGTGTCGAGCGGGTGCCCGGGCGTGATCCGCCGGGTGCGCTCGACCGCCGCCTCCAGGAACTCCGAGTAGTGGCCGCGCTGGATCAGGGCCCTGGACGGGCAGGTGCAGACCTCGCCCTGGTTCAGCGCGAACATGGTGAACCCTTCGAGCGCCTTGTCCCGGAAGTCGTCGTCGTGCGCCCACACGTCGTCGAAGAAGATGTTCGGTGACTTCCCGCCGAGTTCCAGGGTCACCGGCTTGATGTTCTCGGAGGCGTACTGCATGATCAGCCGCCCGGTCGTGGTCTCCCCGGTGAAGGCGACCTTCGCCACCCGCGGGCTCGAGGCCAGCGGCTTGCCGGCTTCCGTGCCGAAGCCGTTGACGATGTTCAGTACGCCCGGCGGCAACAGGTCCGCGACCAGGCTCAGCCAGTAGTGGATCGAGGCCGGGGTCTGCTCCGCCGGCTTGAGGACGACCGTGTTCCCCGCTGCCAGCGCCGGCGCGAGCTTCCACGTCGCCATCAGGATGGGGAAGTTCCACGGGATGATCTGCGCGACCACCCCGAGCGGCTCGTGGAAGTGGTAGGCCACCGTGTCGTCGTCGATCTCGCCCAACGAGCCCTCCTGCGCCCGTATCACCCCGGCGAAGTAGCGGAAGTGGTCGATCGCGAGCGGGATGTCCGCCGCCAGCGTTTCCCGCACCGGTTTGCCGTTCTCCCAGCTCTCGGCCACCGCGAGCGGCTCCAGATGTGCCTCCATCCGGTCCGCGATCTTCAGCAGGACGTCGGAACGCTCCGCGACCGGAGTACGGCCCCAGCCGGGTGCCGCCGCGTGCGCCGCGTCCAGTGCCCGCTCGACGTCCTCCGCGGTACCACGCGCCACCTCGGTGAACGGCCGCCCGTTCACCGGCGACGGATTCTCGAAGTACCGCCCCCGCGACGGCGGCACGTACGCACCGCCGATGAAGTGGTCGTACCGTTCCTGGTAGGCGACGATCGCTCCCTCGGTACCCGGCGCCGCGTAACGAGTCATCTGTCCCCGCCCTCCGCTGAAGCGCTGCCCGCCGTCGGACAGCTCTGAGGTGAGGCTAGACAGGAGGACGTTGCACATACGTTGCACCGCGGGGCCGCCCCGCCAACCGGACCGCCGGTGCCGTCAGTTCGGCCTCCAACGCCGCGAGCCGGGCGAGCACCGGTGCCGTGGCGCGCACCGCGGCCAGTGCCCGCCACGTCTCGACGTCGTCCTCACCCCACGGGGCTCTCGTCCACTGCGCCAGGAGGTCCGGGTCGCGGTGGGCGATCAGGGCCGCGCGCAGCGCACCGGTCAGCCGCTCCCGCAGCCGGACGATCGCCGGTGCCTGCGAACCGGGCAGCAAGGGGCCGGTGTAGGCCTCCACCGCCGCGCTGAGCGCACCCGTCTCCAGTCGCCGCTCGACCACGGCGGCGTCCGTCTCGACCGCGGTCGTCAGCCGGTACGGCCGTGAAGCCAGCGCCGCGGGTCCCAGCACCCGGCGCAACCGCGCGAGTTCCGCCCGCAGGGTCACCGGGGTGACCGACTCGTCCGCGTACAAGGCGCAGAGCAACTCGTCCCCGGTCAGCCCGGCCGGATACCGGGAGAGCAGGACGACCACCTCGCTGTGCCGGCGGCCGAGCCTGATCCGCCGGCCGTCCAGGACGAGCCCGGCCTCGTCCCGCCCCAAGGCGGTCAGCAGTGCCGTGCCCTCGGAACGGGCCGGGGCGAGCAGGGCGAGCTGTGCCTCGGCTGCCCGCGCCACCGCCTGCACGAAACCCAGGCTGTGCGGATGGGCGAGCCCGTCGCCGCCGGTGATGTCCACGGCGCCCAGGACCCGTCCGGTGCGTGGATCGTGCACCGGGGCGGCCGCGCACGTCCACGGCTGCACCCGGCGGATGAAGTGCTCCGCCGCGAACACCTGAACCGGCCGGTCGACCGCCACCGCCGTACCCGGTGCGTTGGTGCCGACCGCGCTCTCCGACCACCGTGCCCCCGGCACGAAGTTCATCCCATCCGCCCGGCGCCGGGTCGCCGGATGCCCCTCCACCCACAGCAGCCTGCCGTGCGCGTCGCACACCGCCAGCAGGTGCTCCCCGTCGGCGGCGAACGTGCCCATCAACTCCCGGAACAGGGGCATCACCCGCGCCAACGGATGCTGCGCGCGGTAGCAGTCCAGGTCAGCGCCGGTCAGCTCGACGCCGGCGGTGCCGTCCGGCCCGACACCGGCCCGCGCGCTGCGCCGCCACGACTCCGCCACCACCGGGCGCACCGGACGCGGCACCGTGCCCACCGAGGTGAACGTCTCGTGCGCCCGGCGCAGCACCCGGACGCGCTCGGCGGGATTCGCACCCGACTCCAGGGCCACCCACGGATCGGTCACTGAGCCTCCCTGGTCGGTGGAGCGACGGCGACGCGGTGTACGCGGACCACTGTGCGACGACCGCTCGCCGTCGGCTAGGCGAAATTGACCATTCTGATGTAGCGCACCCAGTCCCAGTTCGGTCCCGGGTCGGTGTGGTCGGTTCCCGGCACCTGGTAGTGGCCGATGATGTGCTGTCTGTCCCGGGGGATGCCGTACTTCGCGCAGATCGCCGCCGTCAGTTTCGCCGACTCCAGGTAGAGGGCGTTGGTGAAGTACCCGGGCTGGTCCACCCAGCCTTCGTGCTCGATGCCGATGCTGCGTGTGTTGTAGCTCCAGTTGCCCGCGTGCCAGGCGACATCGGCCTCGCGGACGCACTGGGCGACGTGTCCGTCCGCCGAACGTACCAGGTAGTGCGCGGAGACCTGCTTCTCCGGATCGTTGAAGATCGCCAGCGTGTCGTCGTACGTCTCCTGTGTGACGTGGATGATCACACGGTCGATGGCGTAACTGGCGGGGCGGCTGGACAGCGTGTAGTTCGAGGAGATGGCCGGCTGCCATTCGGCGGACGGATAGTCGACGGCCGAGGTCCGCGCGACCGCGACCGGGTCGGGAAGCAGCGGGTAGGAGACGGCGGCGAGCGCCGCGCTCTTCAGCAGCCGGCGTCGGCTGAGCGGGGGTCTGACTCGGTCCATGTCCATCGCGATCACCTTTCGAAGGTCTGCGGGTACGACGGGGAGGTCAGCGGAGCAGGGCTCGCGCGGTGTCGCGCAGCCGGGTGTGCACGCCGCGGTACGTCTCGCGCGTGGGCAGCCACTCCTTGCGGAGCTTCGCCACGCACGTGTAGTTCGTGTCACACACATTGGCCAGCGGTGACTCGACCGTCTGCGTGGTGAATTGGTACGCGTCCAGCTCGCTGAACCCGAAGTCGCGCACCAGCCACCGCACCAGGTCGAGCTGCGATATCCGGAACGCGTCCTCCAGCGGCCGGGCCGACCCGGTCGAGATGATGTGTGTATCGGACTCCAGCCGGGGCCACGGTGTGGCGATGCCCTTGAGGAGGTCCACGATCACCACCGTGTTCATGGCGCACTCCACGGCCACGCCACAGGTCTCGCCCTCACCCTGGCGGGCGTGCCCGTCGCCGAGACTGAGCAGGGCCCCTTCGACATTGACCCCGAGGTAGCAGGTGACGCCGGCTCGCATCTCGGGCGTGTCCATGTTCCCGCCGTGGGCGTCGGGGACCAGGGCGGAACGCACCTCCAGGTTGGCGGGGGCCACGCCCACCGTCCCGTGCATGGGGTCCAGCGGCAGCTCCAGCCGGATGTCGCTGTCCTGGGCCTGGAACAGGGCGGTGCGCCTGTCCCGGTCAAGTTGCCAGATCCAGACCCGCTCCGGCAGCGGTGGCTGGAGTGTGGCCGTGGTGTGCGTCGAGGTGAGCGCGCCGAAGAGGGGGACGGTCGTCGATGCCGCCCAGTCGCGTGCCGGTTCGATCGACACGAAGTGCACCGCCACCGTGTCCCCGGGCTCGGCGCCGTCGATGTGGAAGGGACCGGTCTGTGGATTGAGGTACGGGAACTCGCAGACCTTCGACACGAGATCCTTCTCGGAGCGGACCCGGCCGGCGAAGCAGTCCTCCGTGTACAGGTCGAGAACCGTACCTGGGGCGATCCGCGCCACGGGCGCCGCTCCACCGAAGGTCCAGGCGTACTGGTCCGGCTCCGGGCGCACGGTGAGGATCCTGGGATCGGCCATCGTGACATGACTCCCTTCTGGAGGGTGTTGGTCGGTCTGGGGCCGGGCGGCCGCAGCCGGGGACTTCGGCCCGGGGGACCGGTGTGTCCCCGTCCCGGACTGCGTCGAGGGGGACGTGAGGGCGTGTCAGTGCGGCACGGTGCCGTCACGCCGGGCGGCGGTCGGGTCGTACTCGTCGAGGTGGACCCGCGCGGTCGCGGCTATTCGCTCGGGGTGTCGCCGTAGCAGGATGAGCAGGACCACCACGCCCACCGCCATCCACACGCCGACGATCGGTCCCGCGTAGGACACCGGCGCCGTCAGTTCGGTCACGAAGTCGAACACCGGGAGGCCGGCGGCCGTCAGCAGCGCGGGAACGAACGCGGCGATGCCGAGCACCGGGAACAGCAGGTGCCGGACCGGTTTCAGGGCCGCCCGGCGGGACCGCAGGAAGTGCCCGGCGCAGGAGAGGTTCACCACGATGTAGACACCGACGACCATCGTGACGATCACGGTGGCGAGGAGCAGGAACGCGGTCACGGGGTCGTAGCCGAGACCGAGGCCCAGTACCGCTCCGAGGGCCACGGCGCTCTGCGCCGCGATGCCGGCCACAGGGGAGCGGTGCCGGGGGTGGAGCGTGGCGAGGATGCGGGGGAGGACACGGACACGGGCCATGGCGAAGGCCGTGCGGGTGGAGACGTTGGCGCCGGCGTTGGCGTTCGCGATCGTGGAGTTGATCACCGCGAGGAACACCAGCACCCAGAAGAGGCCGTAGGAGGCCCGGGCGACGCCCTCCCAGGACGCCCCGCCCGAGGCGCCGAACGACGCGAAACGATCGGGACCGAAGGAGACGGTCATGGCGTAGGTCGTCAGTACGTAGAAGACCCCGATGCCCAGCGCCGCTCCGAGGACCGCGCGGTGCATCGTGCGCCGGGGGTCGCACGTCTCCTCGGCCAGTGGCGCCGCCGCCTCGAACCCGGAGAAGGCCAGCACCGTGTAGACGGATCCGGCGAACACACCGGCGGCCCCCGGATAACCGGCCGCGGTGTGGGACGTACCGAACACCGACAGGGTGTTGGCGCTGCCCGCCCTGCCGATCAGCAGTGCCGCGAACACCAGGAAGACCAGGATCTCGAAGACGCCGAGGACGGTGCCGAAGCGGGCCGAGGCACGGACGCCGAAGTAACCTGCGGCGGCGATCACCACCGTCCCCGCCAGCGACCACGGCCACCAAAGCCCCGCCGGGTACGAGGACCATTCCGCGTGCAGCGTGCCCGCTGCCGTGAAGCCCAGCTGGAGGAGCAGCAGCGGCGGCACCAGCATCTCCACGAAGACGTAGGCCCAGCCCACGAGGAAGCCGACGGCCGGGTGCAGGCCGCGCGCCGCGTAGGTCACCACCGAACCCGCCGCGGGCAGTTCCCGCGCCAGCTCCGCCACGCATGACGCAGTGAACAGACAGGCCACCAGGGCGACCAGCACCGCCAGCGGCAGACTTCCGCCCGCGAAGGCGGCGCCGGACGGGATCGACGCGGCCACCGCGGCGGCCGGCGCCATCGCCGTGACGCTCTGGAACAGGACCTCACGCAATCCGATGGCGTCGCGTCGCAGTGTCCCGGTCGTCTCCCCGTCCATGTGTCCCCCGATACGTGTCGGTCCGCCGTCGCCTGCTGTCTGAGCGTTCCTCTCTCCGCAGCGTCCGACCGGACGTGACGGTCCGTCGGCTGCGCCTCGCGTGAATCACGGTACGGCGCGGTTCGGTCACGCAGAAGGGTCCGCCACGGTTCCGTGGACAACCCGTGCCCTGTGGAAAATTCGACCACTCGATCGGGCGATGACGGGGCGTCCGGAAGGGTGCGGCGCCATCCGTCACAGCGGTGCCCGCCCCATGCGTGAGCACGCGCTCCTACCGGTACGGCTCCGGCCGGTGCGCCACTCGTGCGGACGCGGTGCGGGGCCGGCCCGGTGCCGAGCGCGTCCGCCAGTCGTGCGGGTGGCAGGGCCACAGCGTGATGTGGGCGTCGGTTTCCTCGCGCCGCTCCGGTGGGCCGCGGTCGCGTGGCGCCGGGCCGTGACGACTGCCGGCCGCGTGCCGGAGCCTGGTGAAAACCGCGGCTGACCTCGCGAGAATCAGGTCGCCGGTGCGTCATCCGGACTCCCGGACGCGGCTGCTGCCGTGACCAGCGTCAGCGGCGGCCCGCCACCATCGCCGGATCGTCCAGGACCGCCCGCACGACCGAGTGCGCGGCGCCCAGCAGCGGACCCTGCGGACCGAGCCGGGACACCGTCACGGGACATGCCGGGCCCGCTGTCCGTCCCGACAGCTCAGCCTCCAGCGACGGCAGCAGCCAGGGCGACAGGCCGGCCAGGGCACCGCCCACGACCACGGCCTCGGGGTCGAGCAGGTTGACGGCCCCGGTCAGCGCGATACCGAGGGCCGTACCCGCTTCCCGCAGTGCGGCCCGTACCGCTTCGTCACCGTCCTCGGCGCGCTCCGCGAGCAGCCCCACCAGATCCTCGCGGGGCTCCAGTCCGGCCGCGCGCCGCACCGCCTCCTCGCCCGCGTACTGCTCCAGGCAGCCCCGGCTGCCGCAAGGGCAGGGGGGTCCGTCCGGTCGGACGGGGACATGGCCGAGCTCACCCGCGAATCCCCGGGTTCCGCGCAGCAGCCGGCCGTCCACGACGACCGCGGCGCCGATACCGATCTCCGCCGACACGTGGAGGAAGTCACCGGGCGTGCCGGCACCGAGCCACAATTCGGCCAGGGCACCGAAATTGGCCTCGTTGTCCACGGTCAGCGGCCATCCGCCGGGCACCAGGGGACCGAGATCGGCGTCGTGCCAGTCGAGATTGGGGGCCCGTACGACGGTGTGTCCGTCCCTCGCCACCAGTCCCGGCACCGCGATGGCGAGCCCGGCGGGCCAGAGTCCCGCCCGTTCGCCCTCCGCGACGACCTGGCGGACCAGTGCCGTCAGCTCCTCGGTCACCGGCTCGGGGGCCCGGCCCCGATTGGTCCCGGGCCGCACCGCCCGCGCGCGGACCTCGCCGCGCAGGTCGACCGCGCAGACCGCGAGATGGTCGACCCCTATCTCCGCGCCGATGCCGGCCGGACCCCGGGCGCTCACCGCGAGCGCCGACCCCGGCCGGCCCACGCGGCCCGGCCGCTCAGGGCCCAGTTCCTCCAGCAGTCCCCAGCCGATCAGATCGTCCACCAGGGTCGACACCGCCGCGCGCGTCAGACCGATCCGCGAGGCGACCGCGGCCCGGGACAGCGAACCCTCCGCGCTGACGGCGTGCATCACCCGCGCCAGATTGCGCCGACGCATGCCCTGCTGGGTGTCCGGCAGGGCGCGGCCGGCGCCCGGTGGGCGCGCCTCGTGCAGCGGTGCGGTCATGCCTCCGTCAATCCTCGGTGTCCGCGGCCCGGCTCCGCGCAGGCGGCCGGGTCACTGGTTCCGTGTTCCCCGCTCCAGCAGCGGGGCCGCGTCGGAGAGTACCCCGGTGATCCGCTCCAACGTCGTCCGGTCCTGCTCAACGGCCTCCAGGACCGGGCCCGCCGCGGTGTTCCAGCGGCGGGCGACCGCCGCGGGATCCTCGCCGGTCAGCACTCCGGCTGCCTGCGCCGCCGCGCCCAGGGCTACCAGTTCCCTGGCCTCCGGCACCTGTACGGGCCGCCCCGACAGCCGGCTCACGGTCCGCTGCCAGGCCGCTCCCCGCGCTCCGCCGCCGATCAGGAGCAACGGAACACCGCGGTCCGCGTCCGCGTCGAGGACCAGGTCGAGAGCGCCCAGCAGCGCGTGCACGGCACCGTCGTAGGCCGCCTGGAGCACTTGGCCCGCGGTCGTGTCATGCCGCAGCCCGTGCAGGAGGCCGGACGCGTGCGGCAGGTCCGGGGTGCGTTCGCCGTCCAGGTACGGCAGCAGCGTCACCGAACCGCCGGGTTCCACGGCCTCCCGGTCGCGGCCCAGCAGCGCCGCGACGCGGTCCACGGCGAGCGTGCAGTTCAGGGTGCAGGCCAGGGGCAGCCAGTCCCCGCGCGCGTCGGCGAAGCCCGCCACCGTGCCGGTGGGATCGGCCGGGCGGTGCTCGGAGAGGGCGTACACCGTGCCGGACGTGCCGAGGCTCAGCACCGGAGTGCCGGGCCGCAGGCCGAGGCCCAGCGCGGCCGCCGCGTTGTCACCGGTGCCCGGGGCCACCAGTGTGCCTTTGGAGAAGGGCAGGTCATGGCCGTCGCGGACGGTGCCGGCCACCTCGCCGGGCCGCGCCACCCGGGGCAGTAGTGCCGGGTCGAGGCCGACGTGCGCGAGAGTCGCCTCGTCGTAGGCCTCGGTCGCGGACGCCCACCATCCGGTTCCCGAGGCGTCGCCGCGGTCGGTGGTGCCCTGCCCGGTGAGGCGCTCGGTGAGGTAGTCGTGGGGGAGCCGTACCGCTCTGGTGGCACGCACCGCCTCCGGCTCGTGCTCGGCGAGCCACGCCCACTTGGTGACCGTGAAGGACGCCCCGGGCACGCTGCCGGTGCGCTCCGCCCACGCCGCGGGACCGCCCAGTTCCGCCACCAGACGGCGGGCCTGCGGCGCCGAGCGGACATCGTTCCACAGCAGTGCCGGCCGCACCGGCTCACCGTGCTCGTCCAGCGTGACCAGACCGTGCTGCTGGCCCCCGACGGACACCGCCGCCGCCTCGTGCGCCGCGTCGCCGCACTGGTGCAACGCCGCGCGGAGCGCGTCCCACCACCGGCGCGGATCACTCTCCCGGCCCGCGCCGTCGGTCACGGTGTGCGGTGCCTGGCCACTCGCCACGACCTGACCGGTGGCCGCGTCGACGACCAGCGCCTTCGTGGACTGGGTGGACGTGTCCACGCCGACGACGAGCGGACCCTCGGCTGCTGACATCGGGCTCTCCCTCTTCCGCGGCCAGGCGGAACGTGCGGTGCGCTGACGAAGACACCTCGTGGTCGAAGACATCTTGTCTCTTCCCACCGGTGCGTGCGCATACTAATTTGTAAATCGCCATGACGAATAGTCGTACGCAGCAAGGAGCCGCGGCATGAACTACCAGCCCACCCCCGACGACAGGTTCACCTTCGGCCTGTGGACCGTCGGCTGGCAGGGGAGGGACCCGTTCGGGGACGCCACCCGTGGTGCCCTCGACCCGGCCGAGACGGTGCGGCGCCTGGCCGAGCTCGGCGCCCACGGAGTGACCTTCCACGACGACGACCTGATCCCCTTCGGCTCCTCGGACACCGAGCGCGAGTCGCACATCAAGCGGTTCCGCCAGGCCCTGGACGCCACCGGCATGACCGTTCCCATGGCCACCACGAACCTCTTCACCCACCCCGTCTTCAAGGACGGCGCGTTCACCGCCAACGACCGCGACGTGCGCCGCTACGCGCTGCGAAAGACGATCCGCAACATCGACCTGGCGGCCGAACTGGGTGCCAGGACGTACGTGGCCTGGGGCGGGCGCGAGGGTGCCGAGTCGGGGGCCGCCAAGGACGTACGCGCCGCCCTGGACCGGATGAAGGAGGCCTTCGACCTCCTCGGCGAGTACGTCACCGAACAGGGCTACGACCTGCGGTTCGCCATCGAACCCAAGCCGAACGAGCCCCGTGGCGACATCCTGCTGCCCACGGTCGGTCACGCGCTCGCCTTCATCGAGCGCCTGGAGCGGCCCGAGCTGTACGGCGTCAACCCGGAGGTCGGCCACGAGCAGATGGCGGGGCTGAACTTCCCGCACGGCATCGCGCAGGCCCTGTGGGCGGGCAAGCTCTTCCACATCGACCTCAACGGCCAGTCCGGCATCAAGTACGACCAGGACCTGCGCTTCGGCGCCGGTGACCTGCGGTCCGCCTTCTGGCTCGTGGACCTCCTGGAGACCGCCGGCTACGACGGGCCCCGCCACTTCGACTTCAAGCCGCCGCGGACCGAGGACCTCGACGGTGTGTGGGAGTCGGCGGCGGGCTGCATGCGCAACTACCTCATCCTCAAGGAGCGTGCGGCCGCCTTCCGCGCCGACCCGGAGGTGCAGGAGGCGCTGCGCGCGTCACGGCTGGACCAGCTCGCCCAGCCGACCGCGGCCGACGGCCTGGAGGCACTGCTCGCCGACCGCACGTCCTTCGAGGAGTTCGACGTGGAAGCCGCCGCGGCCCGCGGCATGGCCTTCGAGCGCCTCGACCAGCTGGCCATGGACCACCTGCTGGCAGCGCGCGGCTGAGGCAGGGGGGTGCCGGGGCGAACGGCAGCGGCTCGCCCGGCTCGCCCCGGCCCCGACACTTCCCCGGCGCCCTGATGCCCACGCCCATACTTTCCCGATCTCCCGATCTCCCGGTCTGCCGGATGTCACCTTCCGAGCGACACCACGGTCCGGTTCCCCAGGGCGATCGCTCGACCCGGTGACCCGGAAGGGGCGTCTCAGGGATGTCTCAGGGTCCGGAGCCGGAACCGCGGAGAGCGGACGGCCGTTCTCAGATCAGAGAGCGGCAGCAGCCGCGAAGGAGGCGACGTACATGTCGAAGAACGCGAAGATCGCCGCAGGGGGCGTGGCGGTCGGGTTGATCCTGCTGATCTGGCTGCCCTGGTGGGTGTCGTTCCTCATCGTGGTCGGCGTTCCGGTGGCCGCGTACCTGACGCTGGACCCGTCCCAACGGCGCAGACTCCGCCGGGTCAGCCGCAAGGAGATCGGCCGCTGACACATGGGCACGCCGCCGCAAACTTGGCACGGCTGCCTGCTTGCTTACCAGGCCTGCCAGGGCGGGCCGCGCCGCCGAGAACCGTGTCAGTTCTCGGAGGCGCGGTCCCGTGGGCGCCGGGCGGCCGCCGTACCGCCGGCCCTGGCTCACAGGGGTCGCACGGCCATCTTGTCCAGAGCCTCCAGCAGCCCCGGCAGCTCGGGCCCCCGGCCCACCGGCAGAACCTCGCGGGGCTTCTCGTCGAGGAGTACGAACGCGATGTCGTCGGTGCGAGCCACGATCGACCAGCCGGGACCGTCGGCGCGCAGCGTACGGGCCTCACCCGGGGCGAAGGACGAGCGCACCCGGCCCAGGGGCGGCGGTGAGTCGAGGTACGCACGGGCCTGCGCGAGCACCTGGCGGACCCCCGAGGGACCACCTGGCGACGAGGCCGCGCCGGCTTTCGTGCCCGGCGTGCCCGTGACACCGTCCGTCGAGGCTTCGGCCGGCTCCGCCCGCTGAGCGGGAGGAACGAACGATGTGTCGTCGATCCGCTCCCGCCAGGTCACCCACTGAAGCGCGATCTCATCGGCACCGAGACGTCGCTGTGCCGGCCCCCAGACTCTGAGATCCGGCGGGCGCAGCGCGGGGCCGCCCGCCGCCTCGGGAGCCGGGTCGTGCGGAGCCGGCACGCCGGGTGCCGCCACCGCGACGGCCAGCGGCCACCCCGGCAGCGCGGTCACGACCGCCTGCTCGGGCGGGGACAGCTCGTACTCCATGCCGCAGTCCCAGGACGCGATCGCCACGGCGACCAGTGAGACGTCGTCGATGACGACCGTCCAGCGGGCGCCGTCCCCGTCCTGCCCCAACACCAGGCCGTACCCGTCGGCGCGCGGCGCGAGACCGAGGGCCGCGCAGGCCTCCGGGTAGTCGTCGCCGAGCACGCTCGGGAACTGCGCCGGCGTCAGCAGCACCGCCGTCAGCACGTACAGCGCGTCGTCCGCGGCAGCGACGGCCTCATCGTCCGTCCCGGCCATCCCAGCCTCCCCATTGGTTCGTCCATCGGCGCGCACCCTAGTGCCGGCGGGAGCCGCTTGTCACGGGTCCGCACACGCGCGGAGCAGCAGGTTTCCACCTGGACAGGGGCGAAACGGCCACCTCCGGAAGATGTTGTTCCTCTCAGGCGGCAGGCAGCCCGAGCAGATCTCGGGCCACCACCCGGGGAGGCTCGTTGCGCTCCCGAGCCAGCGCGACGACCGCCCGGCAGGCCAATTCGCTCACGCCGAACGACAGCGCCTCCGGCGAGACCCAGGCCGCCGCCTCCTCGATCCCGTCCTGATCGTCCTGCGCGCGGGCCACCACATAGACGGCCGCCGCTTCGAACAAGTTGTGCGTGCGCCGTTCCCCGGATTCCGCGGGCCGCGTCTGCGCGGAGGCGCGGAGCCTGTCGGCGTACCTGCGAACGATGTCGAACACGTGGACCACCCTCTCCCCGTACGCGATCAGCGTGAGCGCTCATCTGCTGTTTTCCACCGTAGAGTTGCTGACGCGACGGCATAAGGGGATGCGGGGCGGCGGCTCGGATGTGTCCGTCGGCTGCAAGCGGTGACCGACACACCGAAGATCCCCGGACTGCACGGCTCCCCGGTGCGGCACCGGAGCGACTGGGCGGCTGACCCCGTCGAGTGAGGTCAGGGTGTCGCGCAGCCGTCAGGGAGGGGGACGTTGCGGCAGGCCACCTTCGACAGCAGGGGAAGTCACATTCGGTGGACCGAGGCGGCGGGAGCGGAACCGGCCCGGGTGCATCTGCACGGTTTTGGTTCGAGTCCACCGTGTACCACGCGCACATCGCGGCCAGGTCCGGGCTCGCGGGTCGGCGCAGCCTCTTCGTGGATCTCCCCGGGCACGGCACGAGCGACCGTCCCCGAGGCTTCGGTTGCACGCTGGAGGAGCACGCCGAGGCGGTCGCGGCCGCTCTGGACGAGGCCTGGCTGACGCCACCCCCCGGGTCAGTCCCGACGGACCGCGAGCGCGAGGAACCGCGCGTCCTCGTCGGCGTAGGACGTCATACGCCAGCCCGAACGGCCCAGGAGCGGACCGAGGTTTCCTTCGGCCCGCAGATCGTCCGGAGTGATCTGACGGCCCTGCCGTGCCGCCAGGGCCGCGCGGCCGATGGGGTGGAAGAGCGCGAGCGTGCCGCCCGGCCGGACCACACGAGCCAGTTCCCGCAGATCCTCCGCCGGACGCGCCAGGTGGGCGATCAGGCCGGCGGCGAACACGGCGTCCAGGCAGCCCGGGCGCAGCGGCAGCGCGGCGACGTCCGCGAGCAGCAGCCGGCCGTCGCGGTGCCTGCCCTCCCGTACGGCGGCTCGGAGCATCGCCGGGGTCAGGTCGGCGCCCAGCACCGTCCCGGAGGGGCCCACGGCAGCTCGCAGGGGCGGCAGTGCCCGTCCCGTGCCGCAGCCGGCGTCCAGCACGCGGTCACCCTCCCGCAGCCCGAGCCGGGCGACGGCGGCGGCGTAGGCGGGACCGTCGTCCGGGAACCGGCTGTCCCAGTCGGCCGCCCGCGCGGTGAAGAACTCCTGCACGTGTGTGTGGTCGTCACTCATGCCCGGCATGATCTCCCAAGGCCACGCGAGTCATGTCTGTGCGCACCTTCGAGCGGACCGTGATCGTTCTGTCGCATCTCTGTGTCACGTTGCGACACCTACCGAATGCGCCACCTTTGTGAGCCCCGTTCCGGGCTAGGGTCCCCGAGGTCATGGTATTCCGGAGCACCCGGCCACCGGCCGCGGTCGGCCCTCCCGAGAGAAGTAAGCATGGTCCGAGAGCACATCGACACTACCGGCGTGGCGTTGAAGATCCTGATCGCCAGCGGGTTCGGCGCAGGCAAGACGACCCTGGTGGGAGCCGTCAGCGAGATCCGGCCACTGCGCACCGAAGAACTGCTCAGCGAAGCCGGTCAGATGGCGGTTGACGCCGAGCGAGCGGGCCGGGAGGTCGTCACGACCGTCGCGACGGACTTCGGCCGCATCACCATCCGGCCCGGCCTGTCGCTCTACCTCTTCGGCACACCCGGGCAGGACCACTTCCGGTTCCTGTGGGACGAACTGTCCCAAGGAGCACTCGGCGCCGTGGTCCTGGCGGACACCAGACGCCCGGGGCACTGTTCACCCGCCGTCAAGTACTTCGAGCAACGGCGCATTCCGTTCGTCGTGGCCGTCAACTGCTTCTCCCCGACCGGCCCCCACGACGGCGCCGATGTGTCCAGAACGCTCGGCCTGGACCCCGGCACCCCCCTGGTCTTCTGCGACGCGCGTGACCGTGACTCCGGCAAGGAGGTGCTGATCCGCCTCGTCGAGTACGCCGGGCGGGTGCACAGCGCCCGGCTCCTGGACCCGGTCGGCTGATCCGACCCTCAGGCCGCCAGATCCCGCACGGCCACCACGTTCTCTACGGTGACCCGGACGAGCAGCTCGCCCGGCACGCCGTTGCGGGCACCGTACTCCTCGGCGCGCTCCTGACCCATGTACCGGGCGGCGATCCGAGTGGCCCAAAGGCGCACCTCGGTGAGGTCCTCCGACAACCGGGCCCGGCCGCTCACGACCACGAAGTGGAAGGGTGGCCGATCGTCGTCCACGCAAAGGGCGACCCGCCCGTCACGGGCCAGATTGCGTCCCTTCACCGTGTCCTTCCCGGTGTTGAAGACCAGTTCGTCCCCCTCCAACACGAACCAGATCGGAGCCACGTGCGGGCTCCCGTCTGCGCGAACGGTGGACAGCTTGCCGGTGCGGGTCCCGTCCGAGACGAACGCCCGCCACTCCTCATCGGTCATCTTCTCTGCCATGGCCCCATCCTGCTTGCCCGTGCGCCGGTCGTGGGGAAGGCTGGCGGAGAGGTTCCTCCAGCCAGGGGGAGACATCCCACGGGGAGAAGGACATGGTGCGGAACCAGGGACTCGGCTGGCTCCTGGATGACCTGACCGAGCGGGTCGACCACGTGCGCCACGCGCTGGTCCTGTCGAACGACGGACTGGTCACCGGAGCGAGTACGGGCCTGCGCCGTGAGGATGCCGAGCACCTGGCCGCCGTGGCATCGGGGCTGCACAGTCTCGCCAGGGGTTCGGGACGCCACTTCGGCGCCGGCGCAGTCCGCCAGACGATGATCGAGTACGACGACGCCGTCCTGTTCGTGACCGCGGCCGGCGCGGGCAGCTGTCTGTGCGTCCTCAGTGGGGCGGAGGCCGACATAGGGCAGATCGCCTACGAGATGACCCTGCTCGTCAACCGGGTCGGCGAGCACCTCGGCGTCGACGCCAGACAACCCGAGAAGACGCGCACCACAGACATCTGACCAGCCATTTCGCGATCCCGGATGGGTTATCCACAGGCCCACCACGGAGAGCGGCTGGGCGGCTACGGTGTGTTCACGGCGAACGCACAGGGCGTGAGCCACTCACTCCGCGGGGGAGTACGACCATGTCGGCGAACACTGTCGGTCCGTCCCGTCCCAGCCACTGCACACCGAACCGCGCCGCTCGCGAGCTAGGCCTGGAGCCGGCGGAATTCGATGTCGCCGCGCACCTCGGCCGCATCCGGACCGTGCCCGACGAGGGTGGGGGCGGAGGCCGCCGGGTCGAGTGGGCCGAGATCGACCGCGTCCGTGCGCAGGACGGCTTCCCCGATGCCCTGCGGGAGCGTGTGCGGCTCACGGGCACCGCGGAGGGCGCCGCTCTCATGAACATCTCGGCCGGACGTTTCACCCGGCTGGCCCGACTGGGCCTGTTCGTGCCCACGAAGTTCTACCTCAACCGCTACCGGGCCGTGGTCTGGCTCTACCTGGCGGAAGAGCTGCGGGAGTTCGCGGCGGACACCAAGAACACGCGCCTCCTCAAGGGGCGTACGCCCGAAAGCCTGCGCGGCCAGTTGGCGGCCGGAGTGGACCTGCGGGCCCGCAACTGGCGTGGACGCCGTCTGGGAATCCTGTTGCGGCAGGCGGAACATCCCTGGGCCCGGGCCGGGGCTGTCGCCGCCTTCCTCACCCCCGCCGAAGTCGCCGACATCGTCAGGGACCCCTACGAGCGTGCGCACCTCAACCGGTTCCGCCCCGCCCCACCAGGTCAGGGCGCTCCGGGAACGCCCTCCGCGGACCTCGCCGAGCGGCTGACGACGGCCCAGGACGCGGACGAACTGGGCTGGCTGCGCAGCGACCTGGCGCGTGCGATGGAAGAGGCCCGCACCGTCTCGCCCGCCCCGCGTCCCGCCACCCGACGTGTCCCACTGATGCTCCGGACGGCAGCGCGGCCCATCCCGCCGATGGCACGCACGGTCACCAGGCCGAGGGAGGACACGTCGAGGTTCCCGGGACCGGCGACGCGCTCCGGAAGTGACGCGCCGCAACCACCTCGGCCTACCCGGTCGCCGGCGCGCCGAGGCGCGAAAGGAGCGCGGGCGTCCGGGCCGACGACCCGCCCGCTCGGTCGGGCGATCCCCCTGCCGGAATCGCCGCCCCCACTGGCAGAGGCGGTCGCACGGGCACGGCTGCGGGCCGTACGCCCGGCAACCCTTACTCGCCCACCGTGGCCCGACATCGCACACACCGCCGCGACGCGCCCGCCAGGACACGTCGACGAACGGACTGTCGCCACACGCCCGCCAGGCCGCGGCACCGAACGGGCTGTTGCCAGTCGTCCGCCGGACCGCCACACCGAACGGACTGTTACGTCTCGCCCCCCGCGCCGCGGCACCGAACGGACCGTCCGGGCGAGGACCCCCGGTGTGCGGGCGACGCCGCAGTCCTCGCCGCGGGTGCTGCCGGAAACCGCGCGGCCGTCCCGAGGGCTGCGAGCCTGGCTGCGGTGGAGAGGTTCAGGGCGCGCCCGGGTGTGAGAACCATGCCACCGGGGTGTCATAGAGACCTGAACAGGCCCTCCTGGACGACCGAGACGAGCAACTGTCCCCGCACGTCGTAGATTCGACCGCGGGCCAGGCCGCGCCCGCCGGTGGCGATCGGCGACTCCTGGTCGTACAGGAACCACTCGTCGGCCCGGAACGGCCGGTGGAACCACATGGCGTGGTCCAGGGACGCCATGTCGAAGTTCCGCGGCCCCCACAGGGGCTCGACCGGGATGCGTACCGCGTCCAGAAGGGTCATGTCACTGGCGTAGGTCAGCGCGCACGTGTGCACCAGCGGGTCGTCGCCGAGCGGGCTGACCGCGCGCATCCACACGGCGCTGCGCGGCTCGGCGCCCTGGATCTCCTCGGGGTTCCAGCGCAGACGGTCGACGTACCGGATGTCGAAGGGCTGACGGCGTGCCATCCGTTCCAACTGCTCGGGCAGCGCGCCGAGATGCTTGCGTATCTCCTCGGTGACCGTCGGCAGCGACTCGGGGTCCGGCACCTCACGGGCCGGCGGGAGCTGGTGCTCGAACGATCCTTCCTCAGGCTTGTGAAAGGAGGCGGTCAGATTGAAGATCGTGCGGCCCTGCTGTACGGCCGTGACCCGGCGCGTGGTGAACGAGCGTCCGTCGCGCACCCGCTCTACCTGGTACACGATCGGCACGCCCGGCCGGCCCGGGCGGAGGAAGTACGCGTGCAGCGAGTGCACCGGGCGTTCGCCGTCCGTGGTGCGACCGGCGGCGACCAGTGCCTGGCCGGCCACCTGGCCGCCGAAGACCCGCTGGAGTGACTCCTGCGGGCTGCGGCCACGGAAGATGTTGACCTCGATCTGCTCCAGGTCGAGCAGGTCGACCAGTCTCTCGGCCGGGTTCGTCATCGGTGCGTCTCTCCTGTGCTCACAGCTGGCCGACATCGGTGACGCGGACGACCGCGCGGCCCTCGGCGTCCGAGGCCGTCAGATCGACCTCGGCGCTGATGCCCCAGTCGTGGTCGTCGTTCGGGTCGTCGAAGATCTGGCGGACACGCCACAGAGCGTTCTCCGGCTCCTCGGTGATGACGAGCAGCTTGGGGCCGCGGGCGTCGGGACCCGTACCGAGGTCGTCGTACTCGTCCCAGTACTTGTCCATCGCCTCGCCCCACGCGTCGGCGTCCCAGCCGGCCTCGGCGTCCATCTCGCCCAGTTCCTCCACATGATCGAGGGCGGCCAGCTCCACGCGGCGGAACATGGCGTTGCGGACGAGGACGCGGAAGGCCCGGGCGTTGGCGGTGACCGGCTTGACCTCGTCGGCCTTCTCCTGGGCCTCCTCGGCGGTCATCTCCTCCGGGTTGGCCAGCTGCTCCCATTCGTCCAGCAGGCTGGAGTCCACCTGGCGCACCATCTCGCCGAGCCACTCGATCAGATCCTGGAGGTCCTCGGACTTCAGGTCGTCCGGGATGGTGTGGTCCAGGGTCTTGTAGGCGCTGGCGAGGTAACGCAGCACGATGCCCTCGGTGCGGGCCAGCTCGTAGTGGGACACCAGCTCGGTGAAGGACATCGCCCGCTCGTACATGTCCCGGACGACCGACTTCGGGGACAGCGGGTGGTCGCCCACCCACGGGTGGCTCTTGCGGTAGGTGTCGTACGCGTGGAAGAGGAGCTCCTCCAGCGGCTTCGGGTACGTGACGTCCTGGAGGCGCTCCATGCGCTCCTCGTACTCGATCCCGTCCGCCTTCATCGCGGCCACGGCCTCACCGCGCGCCTTGTTCTGCTGCGCTGCCAGGATCTGCCGCGGGTCGTCCAGGGTGGACTCCACGACCGAGACCATGTCGAGCGCGTAGGACGGCGATTCGGGGTCGAGGAGTTCGAACGAGGCGAGGGCGAACGTGGACAGCGGCTGGTTCAGCGCGAAGTCCTGCTGGAGGTCGACCGTGAGCCGGACGATGCGGCCCTCGGCGTCGGGCTTGTCGAGCTTCTCGACGATGCCGCCGTCGAGCAGCGAGCGGTAGATCGCGATCGCCCGGCGGATGTGCCGCAGCTGCTGCTTGCGCGGCTCGTGGTTGTCCTCCAGGAGGTGGCGCATCGCCTCGAAGGCGTTGCCGGGACGGGCGATCACCGACAGCAGCATCGTGTGGGTCACCCGGAACCGCGAGGTCAGCGGCTCCGGGTCCGACTCGATCAGCTTCTGGAAGGTGGTCTCCGTCCAGCCGACGAACCCCTCCGGCGCCTTCTTGCGCACCACCTTGCGCCGCTTCTTCGGGTCGTCGCCCGCCTTCGCCAGCGCCTTCTCGTTCTCGACGACGTGCTCCGGCGCCTGCGCGACGACGAGCCCGGCCGTGTCGAAGCCGGCGCGGCCGGCCCGGCCCGCGATCTGATGGAACTCCCGGGCCCGCAGCGTCCGCACGCGGTTCCCGTCGTACTTGGTCAACGCCGTGAACAGCACCGTGCGGATCGGCACGTTGACGCCCACGCCGAGGGTGTCCGTACCGCAGATGACCTTCAGCAACCCGGCCTGCGCGAGCTTCTCCACCAGGCGCCGGTACTTGGGCAGCATGCCGGCGTGGTGCACGCCGATGCCGTGCCGGACGTAACGGGAGAGATTGCGGCCGAACTTGGTGGTGAAGCGGAAGTTGCCGATCAGTGCGGCGATCTGGTCCTTCTCCTCCCGCGAACACATGTTGATGCTCATCAGCGCCTGCGCCCGCTCCACGGCCTGCGCCTGCGTGAAGTGCACGATGTAGACCGGCGCCTGCCGGGTCTCCAGCAGTTCGGTCAGCGTCTCGGTGAGCGGGGTGAGCTGGTACTCGTACGAGAGGGGCACCGGGCGCGTGGCCGAGCGGACCACCGCCGTGGGGCGCCCGGTGCGGCGAGTCAGGTCCTTCTCGAAGAAGGACATGTCGCCCAGAGTGGCCGACATCAGGATGAACTGCGCCTGCGGGAGTTCCAGCAGGGGGATCTGCCAGGCCCAGCCGCGGTCGCCCTCGGCGTAGAAGTGGAACTCGTCCATGACGACCTGGCCGACGTCCGCCCCCTTGCCGTCGCGCAGCGCGATCGACGCCAGCACCTCGGCGGTGCAGCAGATCACGGGCGCGTCGGCGTTCACGGACGCGTCACCGGTCAGCATGCCGACGTTCTCGGTGCCGAAGATCTTGCACAGCTCGAAGAACTTCTCCGACACCAGAGCCTTGATGGGGGCCGTGTAGAAGGTGACCTCGTCGCGTGCCAGCGCCGCGAAATGCGCACCCGCGGCGATCATGCTCTTGCCGGAACCGGTCGGCGTCGACACGATCACGTTCGCCCCGGAGACCACCTCGATCAGCGCCTCCTCCTGGTGCGCGTAGAGGGTGAGGCCGCGCTCCCGCGCCCACGACTCGAAGGCTTCGTACAGGGCGTCGGGGTCGGCGGTCGGCGGCAGCTGATCGATGAGGGTCACGCCCCCATCTTGCCTGGCCTCCCACCTGAGAGGGGAATCGGCTGCGGGTACGAAGATCACGGCCGCTACGCTGTGTCGCCGGCGCAGTGCCGGTGCGCCAGGTCAACTGGACAGCGGCACAAGAGGAATGGGGCGGGAAGCGGCCATGATGGGACCAGCACACTCACTGTCGGGGGCCGCGGCCTGGCTCGGCGTCGGTGCGGCCGCCGCCGCGGCCGGTCATGCGATGCCCTGGCCGGTCCTCCTCACCGGCGCGCTGATCTGCGCGGGCGCCGCGCTCGCCCCGGACCTCGACCACAAGGCGGCCACCATCTCGCGCGCCTTCGGTCCGCTGTCCCGATGGATCTGCGAGATCGTGGACAAGCTGTCGTACGCCGTCTACAAGGCCACCAGGAAACAGGGCGACCCGCGCCGCTCCGGCGGTCACCGCACGCTGACGCACACCTGGCTCTGGGCGGTGCTGATAGGCGCCGGTTGTTCCGCCGCGGCGATCACCGGGGGACGCTGGGCGGTGCTGGCCATCCTGTTCGCGCACATGGTGCTGGCGATCGAGGGGCTGCTGTGGCGGGCGGCACGCGGTTCCAGCAGCGACGTCCTGGTGTGGCTGCTGGCGGCCACCAGCGCGTGGATCATCGCCGGGGTGCTGGACAAGCCGGGCAACGGTTCCCACTGGCTCTTCACCGCGCCGGGGCAGGAGTACGTGTGGCTGGGGCTGCCGGTCGTGCTGGGGGCACTGGTGCACGACATCGGGGACGCGCTGACCGTGTCGGGCTGCCCGATCCTGTGGCCGATCCCGGTGGGACGCAAGCGCTGGTACCCGATCGGGCCGCCGAAGCCGATGCGTTTCCGGGCCGGCAGCTGGGTCGAGGTGCGCGTGCTGATGCCGGTGTTCATGCTGCTCGGGGGAGTGGGCTGCGCCGCGGCCCTCAACGTCATCTGAGGGCGTCCGCCGGATCAGTCCGCCCCGCCGGCGTCCGCGCCACCGTACCGGCGCTCGAACCGGGCGATGCGGCCCTCGGTGTCCACCGTGCGGGCCTTGCCCGTGTAGAAGGGGTGGCTCTCCGAGGAGATCTCCACGTCGATCACCGGGTACGCCCGGCCGTCGTCCCACTCGATGGTCTGCTCACTCCGTGCGGTGGACCGGGTCAGGAAGGCGTATCCGGCGGCCCGGTCGCGGAAGACGACAGGGTGGTAGTCCGGGTGCTTGTCCTGCTGCATGGCGGCTCCTCGTGCGGGGTGGTCGGGCCGGTGGCGTGCGGATCAGCCGGGGAGGGCGTCCTCGTCGACGATGTGGATCGCGGCCTCCTCGGCGGAGGCGGCGGCACCGTCGATGCCGACGTCGGTGGCGACGAGAGCGGGTTCCTCGTCCTCGTGCGCGCCCTCGTCCGGAGCCACCAGCCGACCGGAACGAAGGTTGCCGACCTCGTTGTCGAGGAGTTCCCCGTCCGTGCCGTCGCAGTCACCGATGCCGTCGCCGCCGGGGGTGGTCAGGTCGGGCAGCTCCTCGGCGAGCCGCTGGTCGAGGGTCTCACCCGCCCTGCGCTCGGCGGCCGTCACACCGAGGTGTTCCACCGCCCAGGGCCGCTCGGGAGGGGACCAGCCGCGGTCGAGCGGCTCGGCGATGCCGTCGAAGTCCAGTGTGTCCTCGACGTCGAGCACCCCCGAATCCTCCGGTATCTCGGATGTGTCGGGTTGGTAGACGTCGTCCCCCCAGCCGTCGGCGCTGTCCACGAGTACCTCCAGGTGGTGAGGACGGCCGGGTGCCGCCCCAGCGGACGGCGGGCCGTCGGCACGCCCGGCACGGGGGGCACGCGCCGCGGACCGGGTGGTCCCCGCGCGTTCCTCCGACCGGTGCCGCTTTCCAGCCTTCCACCCCTGCTCGGCACCGCGCAACGGCACGGGCCCCGGCGGGGCGGCCGGGCCCGGGCGGCGATGCCGGGCCCGGGCGGCGAGGGACCGGCACGCAAGCCGCGCCGGCCCGACCGCCGCGCCTCGCCCCGTCCGGCCCCGTCCCGCGCCGTCCCGACTCGTCCGGGTTGGGTAGGTACCGGTGCCACGGGCCGGTGGACCGTCGACGGCGCGGACACGGTCGCCCACGGTCCTCGTGCCTCCGTCGCCGCCGCCACCGGCGCCGTGGCGCGGACGGTCACCGTCCGTTCAGGTCCCGCTCACGGCCACGCTTGCGGCACCGGGCGTGACAGCCGCGCCGGCGCACCGGTCCGGTCGTCACCCGTGCCAGGACCGCCAGAGGGCCGCGTACGCCCCGTCCGCGGCGACCAGCTCGTCATGGCTGCCCAGCTCGCCGATCCGGCCGTTCTCCACGACGGCGATCACGTCGGCGTCGTGCGCGGTGTGCAGACGGTGGGCGATGGCGACCACGGTGCGGCCGTCGAGGACCCGCGCCAGCGAGCGTTCCAGGTGGCGGGCGGCGCGTGGGTCGAGCAGCGACGTCGCCTCGTCCAGCACGAGCGTGTGCGGATCAGCCAGCACCAGTCGGGCCAGCGCGACCTGCTGGGCCTGTGCCGGGGTCAGGCCCAGCCCGCCGGAGCCCACCTCGGTGTCCAGGCCGTCGTCGAGCGCCCGTGCCCAGCCGTCGGCGTCGACCGCGCCCAGCGCCGCCCACAGCTCGGCGTCCGTGGCGCCGGCGCGGGCCAGCAGCAGGTTGTCGCGAAGGGACCCCACGAAGACGTGGTGCTCCTGGTTGACCAGGGCGACGTGGGAGCGCACGCGTTCCGCGGGCATCCGGGACAGCTCCGCCCCGCCCAGGGTGACCCGGCCCTCCCGGGGCGCGTAGATCCCGGCGAGCAGCCGGCCCAGGGTGGACTTGCCCGCACCGGACGGCCCGACCAGGGCCAGCCGGGTGCCCGGCGCCACTTCGAGGGAGACCGCGCGGAGAACGTCGACGCCCTCCCGGTAGCCGAACCGCACCCGGTCGGCGCGCACGTCCCGTCCGTCGGGAGCCAGCGCGGAGTCCCCCGCGTCGGGCTCGACCTCCCGGACGCCGACCAGACGGGCCAGCGATACCTGGGCGACCTGCACCTCGTCGTACCAGCGCAGGATCAGGTTCACCGGGTCGACGAGCATCTGGGCGATGAGCGCACCCGTGGTCAGCCGGCCCACGTCCAGCCAGCCGTGCAGGACGAGCGCCCCGCCGACCATCAGGACCGAGCCGAGCACGATGACGTGCACGGCGTTGATGACCGGGAAGAGCACCGAGCGGAGCCAGAGGGTGTAGCGCTCCCAGGCGGTCCATTCCTTGATCCGCCGCTCGGAGAGGGCGACGCGGCGGGCGCCCAGGCGGTGCGCCTCGATGGTGTGGCCGGCGTCCACGGTCTCGGCGAGCGCGGCGGCGACGGCGGCGTACCCCGCGGCCTCGGAGCGGTAGCCGGAGGGAGCCCGCTTGAAGTACCAGCGGCAACCGGCCACCAGCACCGGTACGGCCAGCAGCACGGCGGCGGCCAGCGGCGGGGCCGTCACCACGAGCCCGCCGAGCAGCAGCAGCGCCCACACGAAACCGATGGCCAGCTGCGGCACGGCCTCGCGCATCGCGTTGGCGAGACGGTCGATGTCGGTGGTGATCCGGGAGAGCAGGTCACCGGTGCCCGCCCGTTCCAGCACGCCCGGCGGCAGCCCGACGGACCGGACCAGGAAGTCCTCGCGCAGGTCGGCCAGCATCCGCTCGCCGAGCATCGCGCCCCGCAACCGCACCTGCCGCACGAAGACGGCCTGCACGGCCAGTGCGAGCACGAAGAGTGCGGCGATCGGGCCCAGGTGCAGTTCGCGGGAGTCGTCCGTCACCCGCTGGACCAGGTCGCCGAGCAGGTAGGGGCCCACCATGGAGGCCATCACGGCCACCGTGTTGACCGTGACGAGCAGCAGGAAGGCCCGGCGGTGCCGGCGGAACAGCTCGGTGACGTACGCGCGCACGGTGGCGGCGGCGCCGACGGGCAGGGTGGTGGTGGTCGTCGGGGCCGCCGGGTCGTAGGCCGGCGGCGCAACGCCGATCATGCGCTTTCCTCCATCTCTTCCAGTTCCCTCAGCAGTGCGTCGTCGGAACCGGACGGTCCCTCACGGGTCACGGCCGACTCCTCGTCGGTCTCCCGGGTGACCACGGCCCGGTACCGCGGCTCGCTGTCCACCAGTTCCCGGTGCGTGCCGACCGCGACTACCTCCCCGGCGTGGACCAGGGCGACGCGGTCCGCGCGGTCGAGCAGCAGCGGGGAGGAGGTGAAGGCCACCGTCGTCCGCCCCGACCGCAGCCCGCGCAAGCCCTCCGCGATGCGGGCCTCGGTGTGCGAATCGACGGCGGAGGTCGGCTCGTCCAGCACCAGTACCTCCGGGTCGGTGATCAGTGACCTGGCGAGCGCGAGTCGCTGGCGCTGGCCGCCGGACAGGGAGCGTCCGCGCTCGGTGATGCGGGCGTCCATGGGGTCGGTGGCGTCCAGGGACCCCTGCACCAGCGCGTCCAGTACGTCGTGGCACTGCGCCGCGGCCAGCGCGTCCTCGGCCCGTACGGCTCCGGAGGCGGGCACGTCGAGCAGTTCGCGCAGAGTGCCGGACAGCAGCACCGGATCCTTGTCCTGGACGAGGACGGCGGTGCGGGCGGTGCTCAGGGGCAGCTCGTCCAGCGGCACCCCGCCGAGGAGCACCGACCGGTCCGGCTCCACCGGGTGGCCGCCCAGCCGCTCGGCGAGCGTGCCCGCCGCGTCCGGGTCACCGCACACCACGGCCGTGAACCGGCCGGCCGGGACCAGCAGACCGGTCGCCGGGTCGTACAGGTCGCCGGACGGCGTCCCGGCCCCCGCCCCGGGCGGGTCCTCGTTCCCGTCGAGGTCGCCGCCCGTGCGGGGCGGAGCCGTGGACCGCTCCAGCGACAGCACCCGGGCGGCGCGGCCGGCCGAGGGGCGGGAGAAGGAGTACGCCATGGCGATCTCCTCGAAGTGCCGCAGCGGGTAGTTGAGGATCATGACGGCGCTGTAGACGGTGACGAGCTCACCGACGGTGATGCGGCCCTGGCGGGCCAGGCCGATGCCGTGCCAGACGACGGCGATGAGCAGCAGGCCGGGCAGCAGCACCTGGACGGCGGAGATCAGCGACCACATGCGGGCGCTGCGCACGGCGGCGTGCCGTACCTCCTGCGAGGCACGGCGGTAGCGGTCGAGGAACAGTTCCTCGCCGCCGATGCCGCGCAGCACCCGCAGCCCGGCGACGGTGTCCGAGGCCAGCTCGGTGGCCCGGCCCGCCTTCGACCGCTGCTCGTCGGCGCGGCGCGTCGCCCGGGGCAGCAAGGGCAGCACCGCGAACGCCACGAGGGGGAGCCCCACGGCGACGACCCAGCCGAGCGCCGGCTGGTAGAGGAGCAGGCCGACGCAGACGAGCACGACGGTCAGCGCGGCGGCGGTGAAGCGGGAGACGGCCTCGACGAACCAGCCGATCTTCTCCACGTCACCGGTGGAGACGGCCACGACCTCGCCGGCCGCGACCCGCCGGGTCAGTGCGGAGCCCAGCAGGGCGGCCCTGCGGGCCAGCAGTTGCTGGACCCGGGCGGCGGCGGTGATCCAGTTGGTGACGGCGGACCGGTGCAGGAAGGTGTCGCCGACCGCGATGGCCGTGCCGCACACCGACATCAGACCACCCGTCAGGGCGAGCCGGGTGCCGGAACGGTCGATGACCGCCTGCACGGCCAGACCCACACAGAAGGGCAGGGCGGAGACGCCGACGAAGTGCAGCAGCCCCCAGGCGAGCGCCTTCAGTTGTCCGCCCAACTGGTTGCGCCAGAGCCACCACAGGAATCGGGGGCCCGAACGCGCGTCGGGCACGCCCGGATCGGGATACGGAAGGTCTTGAATCTGCATGACGTCCCAGTGGCTCGTGTCAGGGAGGAGGAGAAGGGGTGAGCGGCAGCAAGCCGTGAAAGGTTCGCGTCGTACGCGGCCGGATTTCAAACGGTTTTCCCGACGGGCCCGGCGCGGTCGCCGGGTTCCGGCCAGGTACCAAGAGCCCGCCGGTGCACACGTTCGAAGGATCGCCACCCGAAACGGTGATTGCCCGAGAGATCGCTGAACCGACCGGAGCGCGGTGCCACCATGGGCGCGTGCAGATCGACAGTGCGCGGCGCATGACGCTCGCGGCGGCTCTCGGAACCCTCCTCGCGACGCTCGCCGCCTGCGGCACGGCCGCCCCCGGGCCCGCCCCCGCCCCCGCCCCCGCCCGCGCCGCGCATGCCCCGCTCGGACGGACTCCCACCGTGTCGTCCGCACCCAGCACCGATCCGACGCGCATCCCGGGCGTCGGCGACCACCTGTACCGACGGATTCCCGCCGGCTCCCGCCAGGTCGTGGTCGTGTACGGGGACGACGACCACTCGGCCGAGTCGAGGCTGGTGCTGTACACACGGCGGGGCGCCGCCTGGCGCCCGGTGCGCAGTTGGCCCGCGCACAACGGACGGGGCGGCTGGACGACCGATCACCACGAGGGTGACCAGCGGAGCCCGGCCGGTGTGTTCACCCTGACCGACGCGGGTGGCGTGCTCCCCGACCCGGGTACCCGGCTGCCCTACGACCAGGACGAGGACGCCTACGCGCCCCCGGACGAGTGGGACGAGGCGCACCAGCACGACTTCGACTACGTCATCGCCATCGACTACAACCGCCTGCGGGGCACCCCGCCGCGTGACGCCACCCGCCCCCGGGGCACGGGCAGGGGCGGTGGCATCTGGCTGCACATGGACCACGGCAGCGGTACCTCCGCCTGCGTCAGCGTCTCCGAGGAGGCCATGCGGTACCTGCTGCGCGCGCTCGACCCCGCGCGTGATCCCGTCGTGGTGATGGGAGACAGGGCGACCCTGCTGGCGTAGGGCCTCTGGTTCGGGTCACGCCCTCCGCGCGCGAGGGCCTAGCGGTGTACCGGGCCGCCCTTTTGTACCGGGGCGTCCTTGTGTGCCGGTGAGCCCGCGGTGGAGGACGCGTCGACCACGTCCACATCGCTCGCCCGCACGTACGCCAGCCGGTGGCCGAACTGGATCTCGTAATAGTGTTCCCGGCCCCAGACGACGGGGTTGGGGGTGTCGGTGATCGACGACCTGGCGGTGTAGGAGCTGCCGACGCGGGACTGTGTGACGTACCGCTGGCCTGCGAGCAGGCTGTAGGGGAGGGGCGACTCGGGCTGCTCGGGCACGTCGTCCGGGTAGGCGTCCTCCTCGGGGAGGGCGCGGCCGTACACCGGGATCTCGTCCCGGCCCTGCTTCGGTGTGATCATGCGTCCGGCCGCGCCCACGGCGGTCGGCTGTTTCTTGGGATTCGCGAACCACGCTTTGTGGCCCTGGTACCAGATGGCGGTCCAGTCGCCGTCGCGGCCGGCGACAGCGAAGGTCTGGCCGGTGGAGACCCGCGACCCCAGGTCGTTGACGTCCTCCGTGGAGTCCTCGCCGTCCGGTTTGCGGCCCGGGTCCTGGATCAGCGGGGCGTTCTCGGCCGGTGCGGTGTGCAGCCGCACGGCGCTTGAGCCGTGCGGGGGACACGGTTTGCCGCTTTCGGTGCAGCCCGTGTACCGCGGCTTGTTCTTGGCGAAGTCCGGCAGGATGGTCACCATGTCGCTGTTCGGCCCCGCCGTGGCCCGCAGGGGCGCGCCGAGCAGGTCGAAGTAGTGCCGCCAGTCCCAGAAGGGGCCGGGATCGTCGTGCATGTCGGGGATGCTGTCGGCGGTCGGGGACGGCACGTTGTCGTGGCCGAAGATGTGCTGCCGGTCGAGCGGGATGTCGTACTTCTTCGCCAGGTACCGGACCAGGCGGGCCGAGGCCCGGTACATCGGTTCCGAGTACCAGGTGCCGGGCTGCCGGAGGAACCCCTCGTGTTCGACGCCGATGGAGCGGGCGTTGACGAACTGGCTGCCGGAGTGCCAGGCCTCGTCCTTCGTCCTGACGTGCTGGATGACGTGGCCGTCACTGGACCGGATCGAGTAGTGCCACGACGACTCCGTCGGGTCCTGGACGGTCAGGAGCATGTTGGGCAGCAGGGCCTCGGTGTCGTGGATGACGATGTACTCGATCGACTGGTCGCGGGGCCGGTCGGCGAGGTCATGGTTGCCGTACTCGTTGTCGTCGATCTCCTCGTACGGCGCGCCGAGCCAGTCGCAGGACAGTTCGGCGGGGCACTCGACCTCTTTCGGCCGCTGGGGGGCGCGGGGGCGGGCGTGCGGCGGCTTCACGCCGGGAGTGGCGGGAAGGGTGACGTCCTGTCCCTCGGCGGTGGTGCGGTGCGTTCCCCGCCGGATCAGGTCGAACACGTCGTCGGCGTACGTGGCGGCCGACGTGACGTCCTGGGTGCCGGGGAAGCGCGCGACCGCCTCCCACCAGGCCGCCGGGTCGGCGCTGAGCGGGTTGCCGAGCTGTCGTTGCGTGGCGGCCAGGAGGGCCGCGCCGCCGCGCACGTTGGCGGCGGCGTCCGTCCGCAGACGCCCGGCGGGGGACTGGATGAGCCGGGCGGCCTGCCGCAGGTCCGCGGGTTGCACGGCGCGGGTGGGCGAGGGGTTCGGGGTGCCCGCGCCGGCCGGCCCCGCCGCCACGAGCGGCGGGACGGGGCCGCCTTCCGGTGGCCGGGGGCTGGGCTCTCGTACCGTGGCCTGCCCCCGGGGGGCGTCCACCAGGTGCATCGGCCCGAAGCCGCCCGTGACGCTGGGCGCGCCCGGATGGGAGTCCCACCGGGACTGCATGTAGGACACGCTCATCAGCACGCTGCGCGGTACGTGGAACTCGCGCGCGGCGTCCGTGAAGGCTTCCTGAAGACTCTGGTCGTCCGCGTCGTCGGTGCCGTACGTCTGGAGGATCAGCAGGGGCGACAGCACAGCCGCCGACGCGATCACGCACGCCGTCCGGCGGCACCTCCGGACGACTCCGGGCACTCGTGCAGCGACTCTTCTTCTCATTGCGGGGCTCCCAACCAGGCTCGGCACAACCAGGACAAAGGTGTTGCCCTGCCGTCACACCACCCCTCGTAGGTTTCCGTGCCCGGCGCGCCGCGTCGTGGCGAGCTTCACCGGGGTGGACCAGCGGCCCCGCAGAGGCCACCCGGTCGGCGGCAGCGACTCCGCCTCCCGGGGCACGTCCCGTCACCGTGGGCGAGGTTCAGTCCTCGACCGGATCCACCTCCCAGTCGGGGTGGCCGGGCATGGGCGGCGTGTGCGGCCCGTACAGCCACGGTGTCAGGAAAGGCTTCAGGTCCTCGCCGGCGACGCGGGACGCGAGCGCGACGAAATCCCGGGTGCCGGCCGCGCGGCCCCGGTACTCGGTCACCCAGGCCCGTTCGATCCGCTCGAAGGTCCGTGCGCCGACCTTCTCCCGCAGCGCGAACAGCACCAGCGCCGAGCCGTCGTACCGCATGACCTTGAACAGCGTCGCCTCGGTGGGTTCTGCGGGCGCCCCGTCGTCGTGGCGCCACTGGTCGTGCTGCTCGTAGGCGGCCCGCATCGCGGACTCCATGCTCACGCCGCCGTGTTCGTCGGAGTAGAGGCGTTCGTAGAAGCGGGCGTGTCCCTCGCTGAGCCACAGGTCGGACCAGCGCCGGACGGCGACGCTGTCGCCCGTCCAGTGGTGTGTCAGTTCGTGGACGAGGTTGCGTTCGGCGTCGACCCGGTCGCCCAGCAGGTCGTCCTTCGGCACGACGGACAGCGATTGCGTCTCCAGTGCCACGGGCAGCTCGGTGTCCCCGACCAGCACGCCGTAGCGGCGGAACGGGTAAGGCCCGAGGTGCCGTTCCAGCCAGGCCAGGTGCTCCGCGGTGAGCGAGCGGTGCGCCTCGGTGTCCGCGACCAGGGTGTCGGGGACGACGTCGCGGATGGGCAGCCCGTGCGGACCACTGCTGTCGGCGAAGGTGAACCTCCCGACCGCCATCTGGACCAGTTGTGCCGCGATCGGCTGTTCGGAGTCGTAGGTCCACCGGACGCGGCCGTCGGGCCGCCGGGCGGTGCCGACGAGGCGGCCGTTTGCCACCGCGGTCAGCCCCGCGGGAGTGGTGATGTGGAAGGTGATCGGCGCCCGCAGGCTGGGGTGGTCGTCCGCGGGGAAGACCATCCTGGCGCCGTCGGGCTGCGCGCAGAGCAGGGTGCCGTCGGGGGTGGGAACCCAGCCGTAGTCCTGGATGGCGTCGTCGCGGTGCCGGCTGAGGGTCGGGTCGGCGGTGTAGGTGACGCGGACGGTGAACCTGCCGCCGCGGCGGATCGGCCGCGCGGGCGTGACGAGAAGTTCGTCGGCGCTGCGTTCGGCGGTGGCCCGCGCGCCGTCGACGGTGACCTGGTGCAGTGTGTTGCCCGCGAAGTCCAGGTCGAACCGGGACAGGGCCTGTGTGGCGGTGGCGCTGATGGTGGCACCGGCTTCGAACGGCGTCCGTGGCGCCCGCCAGTCGAAGTCGAGCGTGTAGCGGCGGACGGTGTAGCCGCCGTTGCCGGCCAGCGGCATCAGCGGGTCGCCGATGCCCGGGGCGCCGGGTGACGGGGCCGGGCCCGCCCAGGCGCCGGGGGCGGGAGTGCCGTGGTCCGCCTGCCGGTCCCCGCCGCCCGAGAGCACCCCGTCGGGGAGTGCGAGAGGGTCGGTGAGCAGGAGTGCCCCGGTGAGAGTGAGGGCTCCGGTGACGGTGAGGGCGAGCACCGTGCGACGCGTGCGTGGGGCCGGGTGACGGCGCGGACGCCGGGGGACCGGGCGCATGGGCGGCGCCTTCACCGAGGGGGTTCGTGGTCGTCGCGGCGCCGGGTGGTCCGGCTCGCGGCCGTGTGCTCCACCGGACCGACGGCGGTCATGATCTCCATGACGGCACTATGACAGGAAGATGGGGTTATATCACTGAATGACTGTCAGGGCGGTTCGCGCGGCGGCCGGGATGTCCTCATCTCGCCGGTGCGTCCGGGGCGCCATTGCGGGAGGCGCTCCCACTCCGTAGAACACCGGCATGAGAAGACGGATAGTCATGTCCATGCTCGCCGGGGCGGCCCTGCTGGCGGGCACACTCTTCGGCACGGGGACCCCGGCCGCCGGAGCCGCCGGCGTACCCACCGAGTTCGGCACCGATTGGCACGACCCGGTGACCGCGGCTCCCCCCGTCGGACGACCGCCCACCCGGTCCTGCCGGGTGACCCTCGCCGACGCCCGGTTCCGCGACTTCACCCCCTATCGGGGTGCGTACACACCTCCCCGGGGTTGCGGCGACCGCTGGGGCAAGGTGGTCCTGCGCCTCGACGGCAAGGTGAAGGGCCGCCAGTTCGACCGCCTCGGTCACCTGCGCGTCGGCGGTGTCGAGGTACTGCGCACATCCACGCCGGAACCCTCCCCCGACGGCATCGAGTGGCACGTCGAGAAGGACGTCACCCGCTACGAGGACACCTTCCGCCGCGCCCACGACGTCGAGATGCTGATCGGCAACGTCGTCGACGACACCTACACCGGTGTCATCGACGTGCACGTCACCCTCACCTTCTACGCCGGCCGTCCGGCCACTGCCGCCCCCGACCGCGTGCTCACCCTCGCCGGCGACTCCGACTCCGACTCCGACACCGCCGACGGCACGACGCTCACCACGCCGCGCAACAGCGAACGGATCGTCGCCGAGGTCTACGCGACCGGTTCGGGCGGCGGCTGCGAGGAGTTCTGGTACCTCACCGTGGCCGATCCGGCGTCGTACTCGTGCAAGGCCGACCACGGCCCCTACCGAGAAGTGCGCGTCGAGATCGACGGCCGCCTCGCAGGCATCGCCGCGCCCTACCCGAACGTGTGGACCGGCGGCTGGTCCAACCCGTTCCTCTGGTACGTGCTCCCGGCGCCGCGCGCCTTCGACGTACGGCCGATCGAGTACGACCTCACTCCCTTCGCCGGCCTCCTCGACGACGGCCGCCCGCACCGCGTCGAGGTCTCCGTCGCGGGTGTGCCGGCGGGGCAGCCCGGCTGGAGCACGCACGTGAACGTACTGGTCTGGCAGGACGCGCGGCGCGCCCGGCTCACCGGCGCGCTCACCACGGACCGGGCCACCGGCCTCGTCAACTCCTCGGTGTACACCCCCGGTGCGCGTAACCGGGTGCGCACCGAGGCCGGGCACCGGCTCACCGTCTCGGGCTACCTCGACACCTCGCACGGCCGTGTGACCACCACCGTCACCCGGACGCTCACCGACGACTCCGTCCACAGCTGGACCGGCGACGAATCCCTGGACGGGCTCGACGCGACCTGGACCGACGACGAGACCGTCACCACCGGTCGTCCCGTGAGCGGAAGCGACGGCGGGCACGGGAGCGCGCGGACGACGCACATCCATCGGACGTACACCGTGAACGGTGTCACGACGCTGGGTGCGGACAGCCGGCTGCGTACCGTGCTGACCCTCGGCGACCGGGCCTCGACGGTGGTCCGGGCGGGAGGCCGGCGTACCGGGTGGTCGTGGCTCGACGACACCTACAGCGGAGACGCGGCGTACACGACCGACGTCCCGCGCGACCAGCGGCACGCGGTCGGCACCTCGACGGAGCGCTACCGCCTTCTCGGGCCGGACGGCTGTCACGATCGGTCGCTGACCACGGTCCAGGGAGTGCTGACGCGGGACCGCAGCCGCTGCTAGGTCTCCGGCACGGGACTCCGGCCTTCGCGGCGGCAGCCGTGGCCCCACCGCCCCACGAGGCCGGCGGCGGGGCCACGGTCGCTCAGCAGGGCTGCGCGGCGTCCCCGTCGATCAGGGCGTCGAGCAGCACCCCGAGCACCTGACGTTCCTTCTCCGTCAGGGGGGCGAGCATCTCCTCGGCCGCCGAGCGGCGGGCGGCACGCAGTTCGCGCAGCGCGGAGTGGCCCTCTTCCGTCAGCTCTATCCGGGTCACGCGCCGGTTCGCCGGATCCGGCACCCGCCGCACCCGGCCGCTCGCCTCGAGCCCGTCGACCAGTGTCGTCACCGCACGGGGCACGACCTCGAGGCGGTCGGCGAGATCGGCCATGCGCGGCGGCGAGGGGTAGTGGGCGAGGGTGCGCAGCAACCGGGACTGCGCCGGGGTGATGCCCAGGTCATGCTGTTCCAGATGACGTTTCTGGATGCGGTGGACCCGGCGGGTGAGCCGTAGCAACTGCTCGGCGAGCAGGCCGTCGGGATCGGGGGTGGTCATGCGGGAACAATATCAGGACGCCGTTCATTGTGAGTATAGGTAACAATGAGCTACGATCCATCTGACATCGCCGGCAGGCCTGTGACCGGCGTCCGCTCACCTCCGTAGGAGCCCATGCACCCCGACCGTGAACCCGCCTGGACCCCACCTGCCGACGCCGGCGAACAGCCGCGGCAGGTGCGCCGCATCCTGAGACTCTTCCATCCCTACCGCGGGCGGCTCCTGATCGTCGGCCTGCTCGTCGGTGCCTCGTCACTGGCCTCGGTGGCCACGCCCTTCCTGCTCCGGGAGACCCTCGACGTCGCCATCCCGCAGGGCCGTACCGGACTGCTGAGCCTGCTCGCGCTCGGCATGATCGCCAGCGCCGTCCTGTCCAGCGTCTTCGGCGTGCTCCAGACGCTCATCTCCACCACGGTCGGCCAGCGGGTCATGCACGACCTGCGCACCGCCGTCTACGGCCGGCTCCAGCGCATGTCGCTGGCCTTCTTCACCCGCACCCGCACCGGTGAGGTGCAGTCCCGCATCGCCAATGACATCGGCGGCATGCAGGCCACCGTCACCTCCACCGCCACCTCGCTCGTCTCCAACGTCACCAGTGTGGTCGCCACGATCGTCGCGATGGTCGCCCTGGACTGGCGGCTGACGATCGTCTCCCTCCTCCTGCTGCCGGCCTTCGTGTGGATCAGCCGCCGGGTCGGCAACGAACGCAAGAAGATCACCACCCAGCGGCAGAAACAGATGGCCGCGATGGCGGCCACGGTCACCGAGTCGCTGTCGGTCAGCGGCATCCTGCTCGGCCGCACGATGGGCCGCTCCGACTCGCTCACCGCGTCCTTCGCCGAGGAGTCCGAGCGTCTCGTCGACCTCGAGGTGAGATCGAACATGGCGGGCCGCTGGCGCATGGCCGTGATCACCGTCGTCATGGCCGCCATGCCGGCCGTCATCTACTGGACCGCGGGCCTCGCGCTCCGGTTCGGCGGGCCCGAGGTCTCCCTCGGCACCATCGTCGCCTTCGTCTCGCTCCAGCAGGGTCTGTTCCGCCCGGCCGTGAGCCTGCTCGCGACCGGCGTCCAGATCCAGACCTCGCTCGCGCTCTTCCAGCGCATCTTCGAGTACCTGGACCTGCCCGTCGACATCACCGAACCCGAGCGGCCCGTCCGGCTGGACCGGGTCAAGGGCGAAGTCCGCTTCGAGCAGGTGGAGTTCCGCTACGACGGCAAGGGCGGACCCGTCCTCGACGGCATCGACATCACCGTCCCCGCCGGCGGCAGCCTCGCCGTGGTCGGCCCGACCGGCGCCGGCAAGTCCACGCTCGGCTGTCTGGTGCCCCGCCTGTACGACGTCACCGGTGGCCGTGTCACCGTGGACGGCGTCGACGTCCGCGACCTGGACTTCGACACCCTCGCCCGCGCGGTCGGCGTCGTCTCGCAGGAGACGTACCTCTTCCACGCCTCCGTCGCCGACAACCTCCGCTTCGCCAAACCGGACGCCGGCGACGAGGAGCTGTACGCGGCGGCCCGGGCGGCGCAGATCCACGACCACATAGCCGCGCTGCCCGACGGTTACGACACGATCGTCGGCGAACGCGGCCACCGCTTCTCCGGCGGCGAGAAGCAGCGTCTGGCGATAGCCCGCACGATCCTGCGCGACCCGCCCGTCCTCATCCTGGACGAGGCGACCAGCGCGCTGGACACCCGCACGGAGGCAGCCGTACAGCAAGCCATCGACGCACTCTCCGCCGACCGTACGACGATCACCATCGCGCACCGCCTGTCGACCGTCCGCGGGGCCGACCAGATCGTGGTGCTGGACTCGGGCCGGGTCGCCGAACGCGGTACGCACGAGGAGCTGCTGGAGCTGGAGGGCCGGTACGCGGCCCTGGTCCGCCGGGACGCGCGACTGCAACCGACAGGCTGAACAGATGCCGGGTTCGTGACGATATGCGTATTACCGTGCCCGCATGCAGACGAAGACTCCGCCACGGAGCATGATCCGACTGACGCGCCGGGGCAGGCTCGCCCTCATCGTGGCCGGCGCCGTCGTCGCCGGCACCGCCGTGGCGGTGCCGCTGCTGACGCTGGCTGTCGACCTGGACCAGGAGGAGGCGAAACCCGCCACACTGGTCGTCCCGGAGGGCTGGCGCGCCGGCCAGGTCTACGACGCGGTCGACAAGGCCCTGCGACTGCTGCCGGGAAGCACCCGCAAGTCCCTCGGCAAGGCCGCCCTGAAACTGCCCGGGGAGGCAGAGGGCAACCCCGAGGGCTACCTCTTCCCCGCGACGTACCCGCTCCGGAAGGGGGCGACGCCGGAGTCCCTGCTGCGGCTCATGGTCGACACGGCCAACAGCAGGTACGACAGCGCACCGGTCGCGGCCGGAGCCCAGCGCAGCACGATGAACACCTACCAGGCCGTCACCATCGCCAGCATCGTCCAGGCCGAAGCCGCCACGAAGGAGGACATGGGCAAGGTGGCCCGGGTCGTCCTCAACCGGCTGGACCGCGGGATGCCGCTCCAGATGGACGCCACCATCAACTACGCGCTGAACCGCAGCACCTTGCACACCACTCAGGAGGACACCGGGATCGAGAGCCCCTACAACTCCTACGAGCGCATGGGTCTGCCCCCCACACCGATCGGCAACCCCGGCGACGACGCGATGCGGGCCGTGTTCAATCCGACGCCGGGCGACTGGCTGTACTTCGTCACCGTCAAGCCCGGGGACACCCGCTTCACCGCGGACTACGCCGCACACCTGAGCAACGTGGCGGAGTTCAACGCCCTGCACCCGCGAGCGGGGACGGCACAACCGCCGACCGGCAGCCCGGTGGGGTCCCCGGCCCCCGCACAGACCTCGGCCCCCGGGCAGCCGCCGGCCCCCGCACAGACCTTGGTCCCCGCGCAGCCGCCGGCGCCCGCACAACCCCCGGCCGGCTGAACCGGCCGGAGCTCACGCGGCGACCGGCTCCCCGGACAGCAGCCGCCTGATGTCCCGGACGGCCGCGCGGCCGGCGCGGTTGGCGCCGACGGTGCTGGCCGAGGGGCCGTAGCCGATGAGGTGGATCCGCGGATCGGCGACCACCCGGGTGCCGTCGACGCGGATGCCGCCGCCCGGCTCACGCAGCCGCAGCGGAGCGAGGTGGTCGAGCGCGGCCCGGAACCCGGTCGCCCACAGGATGACGTCGACGGCCACGTGCCGGCCGTCCCGCCACTCCACCCCGTCGGGAGTGATCCGGTCGAACATCGGCCGCCGCGCCAGCACGCCGTCGGCCAGGCCGCGCCGGACGGCGTCGTTCAGGGGCAGTCCGGTGACCGAGACGACACTGCGCGGGGGCAGTCCCCGGCGCACCCGGTCCTCCACCAGGGCGACCGCCGCGCGGCCCGCCTCCTGGTCGAACGGCCCCTCCCGGAAGACCGGGGGGCGCCGGGTGACCCACGTGGTCGCGGCGGCGTACGGGGCGATCTCCAGCAGATGCTGGGTGCCCGAGGCTCCACCGCCCACGACCACGACCCGCTGCCCGGCGAACTCCTCGGGTCCGGCGTACTGGGCGGTGTGCAGCTGCCGCCCGCGGAAGCGGTCCTGGCCGGGGTGGTGCGGCCAGAACGGACGGTCCCAGGTGCCGGTGGCGTTGATCAGCGCCCGCGTCGACCAGGAACCGTCCGAGGTCTCCACCAGCAGCCGTCCTCCGTCACCCTCGCGTACGGCGCGGACGTCGACGGGACGACGTATCCGCAGGTCGAACCTACGCTCGTACCGGTCGAAGTACTCCGCGATCACCTCCGCCGAGGGCCGCCCCGGATCAGCGTCCGTCAGCTCCATGCCGGGCAGCGCGTGCATCCCGTGGACCTTGCCGTACGTCAGGGTCGGCCACCGGTGCTGCCAGGCGCCCCCGGGGCCGGGGGAGTGGTCGAGGACCACGAAGTCGCGGTCGGGGGCGAAGCCGTGGCGGCGCAGATGGTAGGCGCCGGCCAGACCCGCCTGGCCGGCGCCCGCGACGACGACCTCGACCTCGTGCGGTGCGTTCACGCCTCCCTCAACGGGCCGCGGCGCACGGATCTTCCCGGCCGGTCCGAGTTCCGTCCGGGAGGGGGAGCGGGAGCCGGGGATGGGCCGGGGGACAGGCGGTTTTGGGGACGAGGGGGCCGCCGAGCCGTTCCAGCAGGTGGCCCCGGAGGGCGGCGAGCCCGGGGTCGGTGATGTCCCGCGGCCGGTCGAGCCCGACGCGCCGCTCGTGCGCGATCCGGCCGCCGTCCATCACCAGGACGCGGTCGGCGAGCAGCACCGCATCCTCGGCGTCGCCGGTGGCCAGCAGCACGGCACAGCCCCGGCGCCGCCACAACTCCCCGACGAGGAGGCGGGCTTGTGTCCGGGCGGTCGTGTCGAGGGTGCCGAACGGCTCGTCGAGGAGCAGCAGCTCGGGTTCCTGACCCGGGGCGCGGGCGAGGACCGTGCGCTGGACCTCACCGGCGGAGAGGGTCCGCGGCCAGGCGCCGGACCGGTGACCGAGGCCGACCTCGCCCAGCGCCCCCTCGGCGAGGGCTCGTTCGGTGCGGCCGGGCAGGACGTTGCGCCACACCTTCCTCCAGGGCGTCAGCCGGGGCGCCTGGCAGGTGAAGGCCCGGCGGCGCGGGGACCAGAGTGGTGCCGCGGATCTCCCGGTCGAGGCCCGCTAGTACGCGCAGCAGGGTCGTCTTGCCGCGACCCGGGCGGCCGAGCAGGGCCACGAACTCGCCGGGAGCGATGTCGAGTCGGAGGTCGTCGATGACGGCGCGGCCCTCGAAGCAGCGGGTCAGCCCCTCGACGTGCACGGCGTGGTGGGGCACCGGCCGGTGACTGTCGGTCGCCATGGCGGCAGCGGCCTTTCGGAGGAGGGGGCGCCGTGGTGGGCGGGCGGACCGGGGAAGGGCCGGGCGATCAGACGGACGGGATCACGCCCGTCCGCGGAAAGCCCGGCGACCGCACCGTGGACCGGTCGGCCTCGCGTCGGTGCCGATCCGCCGGGCGAGCACCGGCACGGGCGGGCCGAAGCCGAGCGACGACGCCGGGTGGGAGGCGGCCCGGTCGCGCGCGCCGGACAGTGGGCCCGGCGGCGGAGAGGGGAAAGGTGACGGCGGGGCGTCAGCGGCCGTGGCGACACGCGGCGGACGTCACCCGCAGCAGGTCGATGTGACCGCGCCTGGTGAGCGGAGCCGAGTGCGACATGCGGCAGAACGTAGCCAACCGGCACACCTCGGTCAACGGTGTCCCGCCCCCTGGACCCGCCACGACGGGATTCCACGCCGCCCCGGCGTGTGAGAAGCGGCGTATGGGTCAGGATGGGGGCATGTCCGATGCCTTCACCACGCGCATGCTGAACGTCTCCACCGGCTCCCGGGAACGCGTCGTCGACCTCACCGCCGACTGCGAGGAGTTCCTGCGGGAGGCCGCCGCCGGCCGTGACGGCCTGCTCAACGTCTTCGTCCCGCACGCCACCGCCGGGATCGCCGTCATCGAGACCGGCGCCGGAAGCGACGACGACCTCCTCGCGGCCCTGCACACCCTGCTCCCCGCCGACGACCGCTGGCAGCACCGGCACGGCAGCCCCGGCCACGGCCGCGACCACGTCATGCCGGCCATCGTCCCGCCGCACGCCACCCTGCCGGTGATCGGCGGCCGTCTGGAACTGGGCACCTGGCAGTCGGTGTGCCTGGTGGACACCAACAGGGACAACCCCGACCGTCGGGTCCGCCTCAGCTTCCTCGGCTGACCCGGCCCGCCCCCTTCCGGCGCCGTCCCCGACGACCGGTCACGCGGAGCCGGTCCGTACGGACCCGGGTGGCCGCGGCGCCGGCAGCAGGCCGAGCCGCTGGGCCCGCAGGACGGTGGCGACGCGGTCACGGGTGCCCAGCTTGCGGTAGATGTTCTCGACGTGCTTGTGCACGGTGCGCACCGAGATGCCGAGGCGCCGGCCGACGGCGTCGGCCGTGAGCGCGTCGGCGAGCAGCAGCAGGACGGACGTCTCGCGCGGGGTCAGCGCGCAGTCCGCCGCGCGCTGGTCGGGCGCCCCGGCCGGACCGAGCGCCCGCCGCCACTCCTGGAGCAACTGCCGCTGCCGCTCGACGGCGGCCAGCAGCGGCTGCGCCCGCTCGGCCATCACCAGGTGGTCGTCGGTGAAGTCGGTGCCGGACCGGTAGACGAGGCAGCCGGTGACCGGGAGGCTGCCGCCCGGCACCGGTACGCCCAGCACGTGGTCGACGTCGAGGGTCCCGGCGAGCAGGTGTGCCGTCGGACTGTCCGGCCAGGCCGCGCCGACCGCCCGGTGCGCGGTGACCGGCGTGCGGTCGGTACGGGGCGCGTAGTGGTGGGCGAAGGGGTAGCCGGTGCGCAGCAGAGCGAGGTCGGCGTCGCCCAGCCGGGCCAGTTCCGCGGCGGCGGCGTCGGGCGCCGCGCCGATCGTGCCCCCGGCCTCGCTCCAGTCGTCCGGTTTGTGGATGGCCGCCTCACCGCCGCACAGCTCGACGAGCGACCCGGTCAGCAGCGGCCACAGCCGCTCGGGCTCCCGTTCGTGCAGCGCGGCCACGGCGATCGCCGCCATGCGTTCGTAGGCCTGTTCCAGCCGCACGAGGTCCTCTCCGTTTTGCCGTACCCGCACGTCCTCCCACCGGCGTACGTACTTCTACGCATACCCCCGCGGTCCCCGGCTGGTGCAGACTTCAACCCGACGACACCGGCCTGCGCGGACGCACCGCGTCCGACGGGCCGCCGGCACGGGGGAACGGCGGCCCGTCCGGTGCCGTCGGCGACGCGCCCGGCAACGGACGACGCCCCCCGGCAGAGCCGAAGGGCGTCGCGGACGAGCCGAGGGGTCAGCCGCGTTCGGCGCCGCTCTCCTTCTCCTGCTTCAGGTTCTTCAGCCGCACGGCTTCCTTGCGGACCTCTGCCTGGGTGGCGCGCTCCTTCTCCAGCCACTCGGGCCGCTCCTGCTTGAGCGCCTCGATCTGCTCGGTGGTGAGCGCCTCGGTGACCCCGGCGCGGGCCAGCCCCGCGATGGACACGCCCAGCTTGGCGGCGACCACCGGACGCGGGTGCGGACCGGTGCTCCGCAGCTCGCGCAACCACTCCGGCGGGTCGGCCTGGAGCTCGTTCAGCTCGGCGCGCGTGACCACGCCCTCCTGGAAGGAGGCGGGGGTGGCGGGGAGGTACACACCCAGCTTCTTCGCCGCGGTCGCGGGCTTCATCGTCTGGGTGCTCTGCTGCGACTTCATGAGGTCAAGGGTATCGGCCGCGTACCCGAGGCCAGACCACACCGGTCGGCGGGCGGTGCCGGGGTGCCGGTGGCGGACGGTAACCTGGGCGGGTGACAGGCTCGGAGGAACCACCGTCGTTCCGGCTCGCGTACGTTCCCGGAGTGACGCCCGCCAAGTGGGTGAAGGTCTGGAACGAGCGCCGGCCCGGCATCCCGCTCACCCTCGTCCAGGTCGAGGCCGCCGAGGCGTCCGGGGTGCTGCGCGCGGGTGACGCCGACGCGGGGCTGGTCCGGCTGCCGGTCGACCGCACGTACTTCAGCGCGATCCCGCTGTACACCGAGACCTCCGTGGTCGTCGTCCCGAAGGACCACGTGATCACGGCGGTGGACGAGGTCACGCTGGCCGACCTCGCCGACGAGGTGCTCTTCCACCCCTTGGACGACCTCTTCGACTGGGACGCCCCGCCGGGCGAACCGGCCTTCGAACGGCCGGCCACGACCGCGGACGCCATCGAGCTGATCGCGGCCGGAGTCGGCCTCCTGGTCGTCCCGCAGTCCCTGGCCCGCCTCCACCACCGCCGGGACCTCACCTACCGCCCGGTCGCCGACGCTCCGCAGTCCGCCGTGGCCCTGTCCTGGCCGGAGGAGGCCACCACCGACCTGGTGGAGGACTTCATCGGTATCGTCCGCGGCCGCACGGTCAACAGCACCCGCGGCCGTACGACGGAGAATCCGCCGGCCGACCGGACCCGCCGGCGTCCCGAACAGGGCGGTCGGCAGACCCCCGCGGCGAAGTCGCGGGCCAAGTCGGGCGGCGGCACGGCACGCGCCCGCACGGGCGGGGGCAAGCCGGCGAAGCGGGGGAAGCCGCGCCGCAGGTCGTGACCCCGGCCGACCCCCACCTCCGAGGTGCCCGGCCGACCTCCGCCACTGAGGTGCCCGACCGACCTCCGCCACCGGGGTACCCGGCCGACACTCGCCGTCGGGTCGCCCGGCCGGCACCAGCCGTCGAGGTGCCCGGCCCGCGTCGCCGTCGGAGCCGTCTGCCGGTAGCCGTAGCCGCCGCAGTCCATCGAGCCGCCCGGCCCGCATTCACCGTGGAGCGGTCCGTCCTGCGCTGCTGCCGAGCCGTCTGCCCCGGACTCGCCCTCCAGCCGTCTGCCCGCAGCCGGGCCGAGTCGCCGGGGCCGCATTCGCGCCCCTGAGCCCGGGGCCTCGGCTCGCTCGGTGATCGGGGTGTTCGGAAGGCGTCCCTGACCTGCCTCTGGGTCCCGCCCTTCCGCGGACCACAGCGTGCCGGCGGCCCGGCTTAGCTCGGGTGACCTCTCCGGACCGCCTGCCGCCCGCCGCAACCGCGCCGACTCGCCCGGCCCGCACTCACCGTGGAGCCGTCGGGTCCGCACTCACCCTGGAGCCGCCCGGCCCGCACTCATCCTGGAGTCGTCCCGCCCGCACTGGCCGCCGAGCCGTCCGGCCGCAGCCGCAGCCGCGCCGCGCCCTCTGACACGCGGTCGCCGCAGAGCTCTCCGCTGCCCGCCGCAGCCCCAGCCGCGCCGAGTCCTATTGCTTCCGCGCCCCGCCCCCATGACCCGCCCGTTCAGGGGGCGTCCCCGACTCGTTCCTCCGCTCCGCCCTCCTGAGCACCCCGCCGGACCGGTTCCCCGGGTCGGCCCGGTTCGGGGCGGACGTGGCGTTCCCGCAGGTCGGCGACTGCCAGCACCAGTGCGACCAGGATGATGCCCACGGCGGTGAGCAGCCCCAGCTGGACCGCGGTGTCGGCACTCCCGTGGTTGGCCAGGTGGGCGAAGTACACCGAGCCCACGATCGCGATCCCGGCCGCCGATCCGACGCGCTGGCCCGTCTGGAGGACGCCGCCGGCCGCGCCCGCCCGGTGGACCGGGACGCGGGTGAGGGTGAGCGTGGTGTTCGGGGAGACGGTCAGGCCGGACCCGATGCCGCCGATGAGCATCGGCAGCGCCGACGCCCAGCCCACGCCGGGCCCGGGCACCAGTTCCACCGCGGCGACCACGCCGAGCAGCCCCAGCGCCACCCCGCTCAGCCCGATGACGACGAGCGTGCGGCCGAACCGCAGCACCAGCCGGCCTCCGATCGCGGCCCCGACCGCCGAGGCCGCCGCGAAGGGCAGCACGCTCAGTCCCGCGGCGAGCGCGCTGTAGCCGACGTTGTTCTGGAGGTACAGCGTGTAGACGAAGAAGACCGTGGTGAACCCGGCGAAGTAGCACAGGCTGACCAGGGCGCCCAGGGTGAACGAGCGCAGGGAGAACAGCGCCAGGTCCACCAGTGGGGCGTGCCCGCGCAGCCCCTGCCGTCGTTCCCACATCCAGAACGCGCCCAGCAGCCCCACCGCCACCGGCATCAGCGCCCACTTCTCCCGCCCGGTCCACTGCTGCTCCTGCACCAGGGGCAGCATGAGCGCGAGGACACCCGCGCCGAGGAGGAGTACGCCGAACGGGTCGAACTCCTCGCGCTTCCCCGCGGGTACCGCGAAACGGGGCAGCAGGCGCAGTCCCGCGACGAAGGCGGCCACCCCGATCGGCAGGTTGACGAAGAACACCCAGCGCCAGCCGTCGTCGGTGCCGACGGCGTCGATCAGCACGCCGCCCGCCAGGGGGCCCACGGCCGTCGACACGCCGATGACGCTGCCGAGCAGCCCGAAGGCCTTGGCCCGTTCGGCGCCCTGGAACATCTGCTGGATGAGCCCCGAGGTCTGCGGTGCGACCATGCCCGCCGCGGTGCCCTGGATCAGCCGGAACAGCACCAGCCAGGACGGTCCGGGCGCGAGCCCGCACGCCGCCGAGGCCACCGTGAACAGGGCGAGCCCGAACAGGAAGGACCGGCGCCGTCCGTGCATGTCGCCCAGCCGGCCCGCGGGGACCAGGGCGAGCCCGAAGGTGAGGGCGTACCCGGAGACCGCCCACGACTGGGCGGCCTGGGAGGCTCCCAGGCCGTGTTCCATCGAGGGCAGCGCCACGTTCACGATCGAGGTGTCCAGGAGCGAGATGAATCCCGCTGCGAGACAGACCCCGAGCGCCTTCCACCGCCGGTCGTCGGGGGCGGGCCGGGCCTGAACTGTGCTCATGGGGTCACGCTATGCAGTCACGGTCCACCGCGCGCGGCGAGCCGGGCCGGGCCGGACCGGAACCGGCCCGTCCGCCACGCCGACGGTGCACGGATCACCGAGCCGTCCACCGTGCCGGTCGTCAGGCGCGCGCCGATCGGCCGACCGACTCCACCAGCGGCAGCAGCCGGTACGGGACCCGTTCGCGCAGCGCCACCTCGGTCCGGGTGCGCACCACCCCGGGGAGACTGATCAGCTTCTGGATCACGTCCTCCAGGTGGGCGTTGTCCCGGCCCACCACGCGCGCGAGCAGGTCTCCGCCACCCGTGATCGAGAAGGCCTCGACGATCTCCGGTACGGCGGCCAGCGCGTCCCCCACGTCGTCAAGGTGGCCCTGGGTCACCTCGATGTGCACGAACGCCAGCACCGGGTGCCCCAGTGCGGAGGGGGACAGCGAGGGACCGGTACCGGTGATCACGCCGTCGCGTTCCATCCGGTCCAGCCGCGCCTGGAGCGTGCCGCGGGCCACGCCGAGGATGCGGGCGTACTCGCGCACGCTGGTGCGCGGCTGCTCCAGGAGCAGCCGCAGGATGCGGGTGTCGAGTTCGTCCACGGCCATGACGTACGACTGTACCAATGGCCCAGCCGTCGGGAGGTGCCGCACGGCGTCCGACCTGGTCCGTTGGTATTCCGGTGGACATCGGTGCCCCTCCGCCACTGGGCCGATGGCCCAGTGACCCGGGCGACACTTGAGCCAGTGACCCGGGGGATGCTCTCATGGGGGTGTCGATGGCGCTGCGGATCCCCGCGGCGCCTTTTCCATGCGGGTGTTCCCTGGGGAGGGCAGCAGTGCTGAAGAGGGTGTTCGTGGCTCCGGACCCGGGGCGGGGGCGGTTGCGCTTCGCCGCGCGGGCGGTCCTCGGCGTCGGAGTGGCGGTCCTGGTCTGTCTCGGCGCCGGACACTCCCTCGTCGGTGCGGTGACCGGTGGCCTCGCCGCGTTGCTCGCCCTGTTCACCGTCGCCGACCCCACCGTGCGCGGCCAGGCGGTCACCACCGCCCTGCTGCCCGCCGTCGGCCTGCCGGTGCTCGCGGTGGCGGCCGGGCTGCACGAGGTCCCCGTCGCCCGTGACCTGGCCTTCCTCGCCGTCGTCGGCGCCGGCGTGTACGCGCGCCGCTGGGGGCCGCGCGGGCACAGCCTCGGTGTGTTCGCCTTCATGACCTTCTTCGTGGCCCAGTTCCTGCACGCCACGCCCGCCCAGCTGCCCGAGCTGTACGCCGCCGTCCTGCTGTCCGTGCTCAGCGCGGCGGCGGTGCGCTTCGGCGTGTGGTGCTACGAGCGCCGGCTGCCCCCGGCCGTCGTACCCGCCCCGCCGGCGGCGACCGGGCTGGCCCGGGTGACCACGCGGCAGGCGGTACAGGCGACCGCGGGAGCCGCGTTCGCGCTGGTCGCGGGCCAGCTGCTGTCGGGCCAGCGCTGGTACTGGGCCGTCGGCGCCACTTGGTGGATCTTCGTCAACACCGCTTCGCGCGGCGAGACGCTCGTGCGCGGCTTCCGTCGGGTCCTGGGCACGGTGATCGGTATCGGCCTTGGCCTCCTCGTCGCCGTCCCCCTGCACGGCGCGCCCGTTCCGACGGCCGTCCTGGTCGCGGTCTGCGTCTTCGGCATCTTCTACACGGCCGCCGTCTCCTACACCTGGATGATGCTCTGGGTGACGCTGCTCGCCGAGAGCCTCTACGGTCTGCTCGGCGTGCTGACCCCCGGACTCCTCGCCCTGCGGCTCGCGGAGACCGGCGCGGGCGCGCTCGGCGCCGCGCTCGCGGTCCTGTTCGTGCTGCCGGTCACCACGCACGCCACCACCGACGCCTGGATCCAGCGGGCCCTGCGCTGCGTCCACGCCTGCACCGCCGAGGCCGCGGCGCGCCTCGCCGGTTCCGCGACGGCCGACCCGGCACCGCGCGTGGCCGAGCTGGAACAGCTCCTCGGCCGCGTCCGGCTCTCGGTGGCCCCGCTGGTGCACCCGCTGAACCCGGTGCCGGCCCGCAAGGCGCGCGCCCGCCGGGTCCTGGCCCTGCTCGACGACTGCGCGCGCGAGGTCAGGGGCTTGGTGGCGGTCGCCGCCGACCCGGAGGCCTCCCACGACGCGCGCCTCGCCGCCGCCTGCTGGCGTGTCGAGCACGCGGTCGAAGCCCTCACCGCCGGTCGCGGGGAGCCGCTCCACCGCCCCGCCGAATCACCCGTCGAGCCGGTCCTCGCCCATCTGCACGGTCTGGAACGCGCCCTCGCCGCCCTCGCCGAACCCCTGCGGGCGCCCTCGGGCGGGAGGCTGGTGGAGGCGGAGGCCCTGGCCGGACGGCCGGACGCCTTCTGACACCGGTCGCCGCTCCCCGTCCGGACCCGGGTGGGGCGCGCGGGTGGCGGCCCCGGTCGGACCCGCGCGGTCCGCTGCGGGGTGGCGGTCGCCGTCCGCGGCGAGTGCCTCGGAGCGCAGCGTCCGCGTGAAGAACCGCCCGGCCACCGCCTCTTGGTCTAGACCGCCCGCCGCGGGCTGCTACCGTCGGCCCCGGACTGGCTCGACCGAGAGGGGACCACGGTGGCACAGGGCGGCAGGCCGGGCAGACGCCGGGCGTTCATCGGCTCGTTCACGGCGGCGGGCGGCCCCGGATTGGTGACCGCCGAGGTCGCACCGCACGGCGGCGCCCTCACCGTCATCGCCACCACCGACGACGTACCCGACCCCTCCTACCTGGCCCTGTCCCCGGACGGCGCCACGCTGTACGCGGTCAGCGAGACGGCGGAGGGCGCCGTCGCCGCCTACCGCGTCACCGGGGACCGGCCGGAACCCGTCGGCGCACCCGTGCCGGTGGACGGCAGCGGCCCCACCTACCTCGGCCTGTACGCCGGGCACGTGCTGACCGCCAACTACGGCTGCGGCAGCGTCACCGCCGTGCCGCTGCGCCCCGACGGCACCCTCGCGCCCAAAGCCTCCGGCCGGCTCCAGCACACCGGCTCCGGCCCGCACGACCGGCGCCAGCGCGGCCCGCACGCCCACCAGGTGCTGTCCGACCCGAGCGGCCGGTGGGCGGTCAGCGTCGACCTCGGCACGGACTCGGTCCGCGTGTGCACCCTCGCGGGCGGAACCCCGGCCGTGCACCGCGAGACCGCCCTGCGCCCCGGTTCCGGCCCGCGCCACCTGGCCTTCCACCCGGACGGCGAGCACGCCTACGTCGTCAACGAGCTGACCCCTACCGTGACCGTGTGCCGCTGGGACGCCGCGACCGGCTTCCTGAAGCCGCTCACCGAGGTTCCCCTGCTGCCGGGCGCTCCGGCCGGGGACGCCTACCCCTCCGGGATCGTGGTCTCGCCCGACGGCCGCTTCGTGTGGACCGCGACCCGCGGCGAGGACGTCCTGTCCGTGCTCGCCGTCGAGGCCGACGGCCTCCGGCTGACCGGCACGGTGCCCTGCGGCGGGCACTGGCCGCGCGACCTCACCGGACACGACGGCTACCTGTACGTGGCCAACGAGCGCTCAGGGGACGTCACCTGGTTCACCGTGGACGAGGCCACCGGCCTGCCCCGCTACGACGGCTCGGTGCGGGTCCCCGCGGCCTCCTGCGTCGTCTTCCGCTGAGCCCCTTCAGCTCCTTGAGTCCGCCGGGCACGGCGAAGGGCCCGTCCCCGATCCGGGGCGGGCCCTTCGCCGTACGAACGCGGGCGGGTCAGCGGACCGGCGCGCCCTGTGCCTGCTGCGGGGCGATGCCCAGCGCCGTCGTGTACTTGGCGAGGGCCAGCTTGCCGATCGCCGGGTACGCGCCGAGCGCCTCCGCCGTGGCGCAGCCCGCCTCCGCGGCCGCCTCCGCCGTCAGCGCCGGGTCGATCTCCGGGCCGATCAGGTAGGGGGCGAGGGCCAGCTGGTGCGAACCGGAGGCACGCAGCTGCTCGGCCACCGAGGAGATGGAGCCCTCCTGGTCCAGGGCCGCCGCCATCACCGGCACGGCCAGGCGTGCGGCGAGCAGCATGCCGGTGATGCCGGCCGCCTGCACCGCCTCCTCGCCGCCCACCGACGCCAGGATGATGCCGTCGGCGGCCGTGGCCACCGTGAACAGCCGGGCGCGGTCGGCGCGGGCGAGCCCCGCCTCGGACAGCCGCACGTGCAACGCCTCGGCGAGCAACGGGTGCGGGCCGAGGACGTCGGTCAGCTCGGCGGCGACCCGGCTCTCCATCACGGCCTGACGGATGTGACGCAGCAGCGCGCCGTCCGGGCCGGCCAGCAGCGGGACCACGACGGCGACCGGCCCGTCGGGCTCCCGGACCCCCTCGACCCCGGCGGCGACGGCCCGCTCGTAACGCGCGGCGCGCTCCTCGGCGGCGCGCGCCAGCACGGTGCTGAGCGTGGTGAACTCCGAGTCGTCCCCGTCGAGGTAGCCGATCCGGGCATCCAGGCCGGGCAGCTCGGAGCGGGCGATGCTCACGACCTCCTCGGCGAGGCCGCGCGTGGCGGCGCTGGGCACACCAGGCACCGCGAGGACGAGCGCCGGCGCGCCCTCGGGAGCCACCAGCGGTTCCGGGCGGCGGTGGCGTCCGGGCTGGCGGGGTCGCGGCATTCGTACGGGCAGGCCGGACGCGGGTCCAGTGGGGGAGCTCATGGCGCCGAATGTTACTGGCTTATCGGGCTACGCCGTTTGGGGAGGGTACAGGTGAGCGGTATCCGTCCGGTTTTGTCTGATGAGTTACGTACGGCTGACCCCAGTTCGGGGCCCGCCCGGCGCGTCACGCGCCGCGACCGGCGACAAACCGCTGGTGAGCGCCGTGGACCGCGCACCCCGACCGTCCCGGGTCTCCGGGCGTCCCTCCGTCCCTCACGGACGGCGGACCACGCACAGCATGGCCGTTCCGGTGGGCAGGGGGAACCGGTCCGCCGCCAGCGCCCCGGCGATCCGCACCGAGCCGTCCAGCGGGTCCCCCTCGGCCGGCACCCGCCGGGCGTGCGGCAGCCTGCCCGCCAACTCCTCGCCCAGCGGTACGAGGAGCGGATCGCCCATGGAGAACAGCCCACCGGTGAGCGCCAGGCCGGGCGTTCCGTCGGCCGGGCACACGGCGGCCGCGGACTCGGCCATGTGCCGGGCCGCCGCACGCAGGATGTCCGCGGCGACCGGGTCGTCCGCGGCGCACGCGGCCACCCGCGGTGCGAAGGAGGCGAGCACGGCGGGCCGGTCGGTGCGCGGGTAGAGCATGCCGGGCAGCCCGCGCACCTGGCCGAACTGCCGTTCGGCACCGGCCAGCAGGGGCGCTGAGCCGCCGTCGCGGCCGTCGTGGGCGCGCAGTGCCGCCTCCAGGCCGGCCCGGCCGATCCAGGCCCCGCCACCGCAGTCGCCCAGCAAGTGCCCCCAGCCGTCGGCCCGCCGCCACTCCCGCAGGTCCGTGCCGACCGCGATCAGCCCGGTACCCGCGGTCAGCACCACGCCCGGCCGCGGCCCGAGGGCGCCGACGTACGCGGTGACGGCGTCCGCGGCGAGCGCCACGGTCCGCACCCCCAACTCCCGTGCGAGGGCGTCGGGGAGTTCGGCGCGCAGCGCGTCACCGAGGGTGGCGAAACCGGCGGCGCCGACCACGACCGTGTCCAGCTCTTCCACTCCCGCCTCGGCGGCCGCGGCGCGGGCCGCCGGCAGGAGCAGCTCCATGAGGTGACCGGGATCGATGCCCCGCGCACCCGTGCGGACCGGTTCCCGGACCTCCCGCCGGACCGGGGACTCCCGCCCTGGGACCCCGACGGCGACCCGGAGGCCGGAACCGCCGGAATCCACGGCGAGGAACCCCGGTGGCGTCACGGCAGGCGCCAGTCCACCGGCTGGCCGCCCTGCCGCATCAGCAGGTCGTTGGCGCGGCTGAACGGGCGCGAGCCGAAGAACCCGCCGTCCGCCGACCTGGGCGAGGGGTGCGCGGACTCCACCGCCGGCAGACTGCCCAGCAGCGGACGGGCGTTGCGGGCGTCGCGGCCCCACAGGATGGACACCAACGGCTTGCCACGTGCGGCCAGGGCCCGGATCGCCTGTTCGGTGACCGCCTCCCAGCCCTTGTCGCGGTGCGCCCCGGGCCGGCGCGGGGCGGTGGTCAGCGCCCTGTTGAGCAGGAGCACGCCCTGGCGCGTCCACGGGGTGAGGTCGCCGGTGGACGGCTGGGGGAGCCCCAGGTCGGTGTTCAGCTCGCGGAAGATGTTCAGCAGACTCGGCGGCAGGGGACGCACCTCCGGGGCGACGGAGAAGGACAGGCCCACCGCGTGTCCCGGGGTGGGGTAGGGGTCCTGACCGATGATCAGAACCCTTACCTCGTCGAAGGGTTGCTGGAAGGCCCGCAGGACGTCCGGGCCGGCCGGGAGGTAGGTGCGTCCCGCGGCGATCTCCGCGCGCAGGAAGTCGCCCATCTCGGCGATCCGCCCGGCGACGGGTTCCAGGGCCTTCGCCCAGCCCGGTTCGACGATCTCATGCAAGGGTCGTGGTGCCACGGGCGTCACCCTACTGCCGTACGCCCACCGGACATCAACCGACGGCCTGAGCACCACCCGCGGGCGCCCTTCCCCACGCCCACCCGACGACCGCGACGGCCCCGAACCCGACCCCGCCCGCGCACTCTGCGTCCCGCAGCCTCGACCGCCGTCACCCCGAACCCGATTCCGACGCCCGCCGTCGAGCCCGGTCCCTGCCTGTGGGGACCCGTCCCCACCTGTAGGTCACCGCTCACCCCGACGTCACCCCGCGCGCGCCCCCTCCGCTCATCCGCGCCCACCCATTGGTGAGCGACGCGCGATGTCCCCGAAGAGCGGTGTTCAACCGATCACCGCCGCCCGCACGCACAGCACGTCCGGCAGGTGCGCGGCCAGCAGCCGCCAGCTGTCGCCGTCGTCGGCCGACGCGAAGACCTCGCCGTTGCGGTTGCCGAAGTACACGCCCGCCGGGTCGGCGTCGTCCGTGCACAGGGCGTCCCGCAGCACCGTGCCGTAGTGGTCGTCCCCGGGCAGCCCCTCGGTCAACGGCTCCCACGTGCCGCCCGCGTCCGCGGTGCGGAAGACGCGACAGCGGCGCCCGGCGGGCACCCGGTCGGCGTCGGCGTTGATCGGGAAGACGTACGCCGTGCCGGCCCGGCTCGGGTGCGCGGCGACCGCGAAGCCGAACGTGGACGGCAGGCCCTCGCCGATGTCGGTCCAGTGCCCGGCCCCGTCGTCGCTGCGGTACACCCCCCAGTGGTTCTGGAGGTACAGCCGGTCCGGGTCGCCCGCGTCTCTGGCGACCTTGTGCACGCACTGGCCGAACTCCGGGTTCGGGTCGGGCAGGAAGACGGCCGACACGCCGGAGTTGGACGGGGTCCAGCTCTCCCCGCCGTCGCCCGTGCGGAACACCCCCGCCGTCGACACGGCCACGGTCACCGCCCGCGGGTCGCGGGCGTCGGTGAGCACCGTGTGCAGGCCCTCGCCGCCACCGCCCGGCACCCACTGCGAGCGGGTCGGGTGCTCCCACAGCGGCCGGACCAGCTCGAAGCTCTCACCCCGGTCCACCGAGCGGTACAGCGCCGCCGGTTCCGTGCCCGCGTACACCACGTCGGGCTCGGCGGCGGCCGGGTGCAGCTGCCAGACGCGCTCAAGGGAGGCGCCGGTGTCCCTGGGGAACCGCACGGCCGGCCGCGCCGGTTCGGTCCAGGTGCGGCCCAGGTCGTCGGAGTGGAACACCGACGGCCCCCAGTGCGCGCTGTCACCACCGGCCAGCAGGCGTGGCAGGGAATCCCGGGTGTCGATCGCGACCGAGTACACCGCCTGCGCGTTGAAATAAGGGCTCTCGTCGAACTCCCAGGGGCCGCCGCCCCGCTTCCGCCCGATGAACAGGCCTTTTCGGGTGCCCACCGCGAGCAGTGTCTCGGCCATGCCGATCACCTCCGGGACGTCGTCGTCCAGGTAGCCGTCAGATATCGGCCAGTGTGCACCCTGCCACTGACACTCTCCCCCGTGGAGCCGTCACCGCAGGTCACGGTCGTGTCGCCGGCCCGGGTGGCGGACCGGCCGGGTCCGTTGCGGGATGCGCCTGCGCGGGAGGGGTGTCTCGTGCGACCGTCGAGGAGACGGCTCGTCGTGAGCAACGGAGCGACCTCTCCCGTATGGGAGGGCGTTCCGACCGGTCGGTGCGCTCGTGAGGAGGACGCCCTTGAAGGCGTTCCGTGGTCCGAAGGTGTGGCTGTGGCGCTGGCGGCGCAACCCGCTCAAACGCCGGGCCGACGTGCTGGAGGCGTGGGTGGTGCTCGGTACGCTGCTGCTGACCGTCCTGGCCGGGGTACCGGCCGGCCTGGCGGGAGCGCGCTCGGTGGAGCGCGGACTCGCCCGCGAGCGCGCCACCTGGCGCCCCGTCGTCGCCCGGGTCACCGGCCGGGTCCCGGCGCCGTCCCGCCCCTCGGGCAGACACCCGTCCGCCGGGGAACGGAGCTGGGCAGCGGTCCGCTGGGCGACGGCCGACGGCCTCGCCCGCACCGGCCGGGTCCGGGTGGAGCCCGGCACCGCACCGGGCACACGGGTCACCGTCTGGACCGATCCGCGCGGCCGGCTCGTCGGTCGTCCCACGTCCGTGTCGGAGGCCGCTTTCCGGGCCACCTTGATCGGGCTGCTGGTCGGGGTGAGCGCCGCCGCCGTCCCGCTCGTCGGCGGTCTCGCCGCACGGTCGCGCCTGGAACGCCGCCGCCTGGACGCCTGGGACACGGAGTGGGCCCGGCTCGGCCCCCAGTGGGGGCGCACGGTCTGATTCCGGCGGGCGAATTCCTCCCGCTCCGGCAGCGGCAGCGGCGGCGGTGGGGCCGGGTCCCCCCTTACTTCAGGGCCGCCAGCACCTCACGGCACAGCCGTACCAACTCCTCGTCCGCCGGAACGTCCGACAGAACCTCCGCCGGAACGCCTGACGGGACCCCATACGTCACGTCCGCCGGAACGTCCGCGACCCCCTCCGCCGGGGAGTCGGCGGGAGCGTCGTACCCGACGTACGGGGCTTCCCCGACGGTCAGATGGCGGCGTGGGGCGGCCAGTTCCGAGGTGACCAGGTCGCGGAGCGGCGCGGCGGCGGGGCCCATCGCGGTGAGGCAGCGGGCGATGGGGAGCCGGGTGCGCGGGTCCGCCACCCACAGGTTCCGGAACACGGGCCGGGCGTGGCCCGGGTCGGCGGTGACGCGCCACAGCGCGCACGCGGCCGCTGCCCGTTCGGCCGCCGTCCCCGACCGGACCAGCCGGCGCAGTCCGGGCAGCGCGGGGCGGGCGGCCGGCCCGAGCCTGCCCAGCGCGTGGACGGCGTGCCGCCGGGCCACCGGGTCGGTGCGCCTCGACTCGCGGACGAGGACGGGGAGTACGGCGTCCACGTCCCCGTCCGCCGACCACAGGGCGCCCGCCGCGACGGCCGCGTGCCGGGTGTCCAGCAGGCGGCGCAGCAGCGGACGCGCGTGCGCGGCCGCCCCGAGGTCCGTCAGTGTCTCGACGACCTGGCCGACGACCGCGTCCCGCGCTCCGGTGGTGCCGGGCGCGTCCGACAGCAGCCGTAGCAGCTCCGGCACCGCTTCCGTGTCGCCCAGCGCCCCGACCGCCGCCAACAGGGGGGCGGCGAGCCGGGCGGTGGTGGGGGAGTCGAGCGGTATGCGGCCGAGCCGGTCCCGCAGGCCGGGGGCCAGGGGGGCCGCGGCCCGGCCCAGGCAGGCGACCTCGAAGCCGAGGCCCATGGGCGCCGAGGGACCGGCCAGGAGCTGCGCCAGGACCGGGACGGCGCGGGGATCACCGCTCCTCGTCAGGGCCTTGAGCGGGCCGCCCAGCGTCGGCGGACAGCGCTCCCAGCGGTGTGTCCACAGGCCGGGCCGGGCGGCCACCAGCGCGTACAGGTCGTCCGCGGCGGGCGCCGCCAGGGCGAACAGCTCGGCCAGCACCGAGACGGCCGCGTCGAGCAACCGGTCGTCCTCGGTGTCCAGTTGGGCGCCGAGCAGCCGTACGACCGCGCTGTGGTCGCCGCGCCAGCCGCGCAACAGCCCTGCCGACATCCACACCGCGTTGCACCGGTCGACCGGGTCGGGACTGGTCAACTGCCCGGCGAGCAGGGCCCGCCGGTCGTCCACCCGGTCACCGAGCGCGCCGTGCAGCGTGCGCAGCAGCGCGGCGCCCTCCTCGTCGGAGGGCCGCAGTCGGCGTATGCGCCCCACCAGGCTGTCCGGGCCGCGGTGGTCGCGGGTGGGGGCGCGCCGCGCCGACCGCTGCCGTGACAGGCCTATCGCCGTCGGCACCAGGCCGGCGGGGAGTCGGTCCGGCGCGTGGAGCGCGAGCTGTCCGAGTGCCGCGAGCCGCAGCGCGGGCGAGGACGGCGGCCCGCTGTGTTCGGCCAGCAGGGCCACCGCGGCGTCGGCGTGCGCGGGGTGGCGGTGGGCGAACAGGCCGAGGGCCTCCGTGAGGGCGAGCAGGACGCGCTCGTCCCGTTCGCCGCGCAGCCGTTGCCGCAGCAGCTCCAGGGTCCGGGGCGGCTCGTCCAGGAAGCGCACCGCGGCGCCTGCCGCCGCCCGGCGCACGGCCCGGTCCGGGTCCGAGGCGAGCCGCGCGAACGAGTCGGCCCCCGCGCGGACCGCCTCCCGGCCCCGCCGGTCCCCGCCCCCGCCGACCCTGCCGTCCCCGCCGACCCCGCCACCCCCACCGCCCACGCCCGCCGTGAGGTCCCCCGAGCCCCCGAAGCCCCCAAAATCCCCGCAGTCACCGGTTGTCCCGATGCTGACCAGGAGCTCCACCAGGGACCCCCGGTCCGGCACCTCCGGGCGGGCGGCGAGCGCGAACAGGAAGGGGACGCAGGCCAGCGTCGAGTCGTACACCCGGCCCTGGTGGTGCACCGCGCCGTACAGCCCGTCGAGCGCGGTCGCCCGCTCGACGGTGTCCGTGGAGGCCAGCGCCCGTAACCAGCGGGGCACGTCCTCCGCGCTGCCGTGCGCGTGCCGCAGCGTGGCCCAGTCGACCTCGTCGATCCCCGTGAACACGTTGTCCTCCCCAGGCGAGCGCCCTTTGATCGCGAGTGTGCACCACGGCACCGACAGCGGTCCGGATGCGAATGCTGACTGTGTGCGATCCGTCGGCGGTCACCGGCCACGCGGGCGAGGTCGTCCGTGCCCGCGCGGGAGGGGGTCAGTTCCGGCCGGGGAGGGCGCGCTCCAGGATCGCGTCGAGGTCGGTGCCCGCGGGGAGCGTGCCGAAGGAGTGCCCCCAGTCGCCACCCAGCCGGGTGGCGCAGAAGGCGTCCGCGACCGGCTGCGGGGCGTGCCGGACGAGCAGCGACGCCTGGAGCGCGAGCGCCATCCGCTCGACCAGCCGGCGGGCGCCCGCCTGCTCCGTTCCGGCCAATTGGTCCTTGAGCGCGGTCACGGCCGTGTCGAGCCGGGCATCGGCCCCCCGCGCGAGGGCGAGTTCGGCGAACAGGGCCTCGGCGCTGTCCGGTTCCCGCCCCAGGGCGCGCAGCACGTCCAGGGCGTTGACGTTCCCCGACCCCTCCCAGATCGACAGCAGTGGGGCCTCCCGGTAGTGCCGGGGCATGCCCGACTCCTCGACGTACCCGTTGCCGCCCAGGCATTCCAGGGCCTCGGCGGTGAAGGCCGGGCCCCGCTTGGTGACCCAGTACTTGCCGACGGCGGTGGCGATGCGCCGGAAGGCCCGCTCACCGGTGTCCCCGCGCACCGCGCGGTCCGCCGCACCGGCGAGCCGCAGCGTGAGCGTAGTCGCCGCCTCCGACTCCAGCGCGAGATCGGCCAGGACGTTGCGCATCAGCGGCTGGTCGAGCAGCCGGGCGCCGAACGCGCTGCGGTGGCGGGTGTGGTGGCCGGCCTCCACCAGCGTCTTGCGCATCAGGGTCGCCGAGGACATCACACAGTCGAGGCGGGTGCAGTTGACCATCTCGATGATGGTCTTCACGCCCCGACCCTCCGGCCCCACCAGCCAGGCCACGGTCCGGTCGAACTCCGGTTCCGAGGAGGCGTTGGACCGGTTGCCCAGCTTGTCCTTCAGGCGCTGGATGCGGAAGGTGTTGCGGGTGCCGTCGGGCAGGACGCGCGGCACCAGGAAGCAGGAGAGCCCGCCGGGGGCCTGCGCGAGAACCAGGAAGACGTCGCACATCGGGGCCGACGTGAACCACTTGTGCCCGCGCAGCGTGTACACGCCCGGTTCGCCGGTGGGTGTGGCCGTCGTGGTGTTCGTGCGGACGTCGGAACCGCCCTGCTTCTCCGTCATCCCCATACCGGCGAGCAGCCCCGGTTTCTCGGTGGGGATCCGCAGCCCGGGTTCGTACTCCCGGCTGGTGAGCAGCGGTTCGTACACCTTGGCGAGATCCGGCTGCGCGCGCAGGGCGGGGACGGCGGCGTACGTCATCGACGTCGGGCAGCCGTGCCCGGCCTCCGTGTGTCCCCAGACCAGCCCGCCCGCGGTCCGCGCCACGTGCGCGCCCGGCCGGTCGTCGCCCCAGGGAGCGCCGGCCAGGCCCTCGGCGACCGCGGTGCGCATCAGGTGGTGCCAGCTGGGGTGGAACTCGACCTCGTCGACCCGGTGGCCGAAGCGGTCGTGGGTGCGCAGCACCGGTTCGTGCCGGTTCGCCAGCTCGCCCCATTCCTGCGCCTGCGCGCTGCCGGCCCGCGCTCCCAGCCGCCGCACGTCCTCCTCCGCCCAGCCGGCGCCTTCCCGGTGCAGCCCCTCGAGCAGGGCCGCGTCCTCGGCGGCGTCGTAGGGGGCGAGGGGCGGGGGCTGGTTGGTGACGTCGTGCGTGGCGTACGCGGGGTGGGTCTCCGTCGGAGGCGGGGGAGGCGCGGGGGGCCGGGACGGCGGCGTGGACGGTGACTGCTGCGGCTGCGCGGAGATCGAGGCCATGACAGCATGTTGCACTCTTCCTGCGGCTGTCGCAATATCGCAACAAGGAGGGTCCACGTACAGTACGGATCCATGCGCACGAACGTGTCGACCGAGCCGGATCGCAGTGGCCTGCGGCCGTTGTCCGCCCGGTCGGTCGTCCTCAGCCTGCTGCTCGGCGCGCACCCGGCGGAGCTGCCGGCGCGGGACCTGGTGCGGCTCGTGGAACCGTTCGGGGTCGGAGGCTCCACGCTGCGCGCCGCGCTCAGCCGGATGGTCGCCGCCGGTGACCTGCGGCGCACGGACGCCGTCTACCGGCTCAGCGACCGGCTGCTGGCCCGGCAGGGCCGTCAGGACGACGCGGTGCACCCGCGCACGCGCCCGTGGGACGGCGACTGGGAGATGGTGATCATCACGGCGACCGGCCGCGGCCCCGCCGAACGTGCCGACCTGCGCGCCCGGCTGGCCGCCCTGCGTCTGGCCGAACTGCGTGAGGGCGTGTGGCTGCGCCCGGCCAACCTCGACCGTCCCCTGCCGGCCGGCCTGCGCGAGGTGGCCCTGACGTACGGCGCCCGGCCCGAGGAGCCTGCCGGCGACCTCGCCGCGCGGCTCTGGCCGCTGGCGGAGTGGTCGGACGCGGCGCGCTCCCTGCTGGCCCGTGCGACCGGCGCCGACCGTCCGGCCGACCGCCTCACCGCCTACGCGGCGGCCGTACGCCACCTGCTCGCCGACCCCGTGCTGCCGCCGGAGCTGCTGCCGGCCGACTGGCCGGGGGAGTCCCTGCGCGCGGCCTACGCCGCCTACCGGAGGGAACTGGCGGGGGCACTGGGCGGACGGCGCGAGGAGCGGAAACGCTGAGGGGCGTCACCGGTGCCTGCCCTCCGGGGGCGCCGGTGACGCCCCCGGGAGCTCAGCCGGGGCTCACTTGTAGGAGATGTCCGAGCCGGAGTACTTGCAGTACGTGCCGTCGGGTCCGGAGCCGTTCGTGGTGGGCTCCTTGCCGGTGTTGTTGCCGGTGTACTTCTGGCAGGGAACGATCTTCTTGCCGGTGTCCCCGACGATGGTGATGTTCTTCAGGGTGGCGCTGTCGCCGTAGTTGGTGTTGATGCCGACGAGCTTGTTGCCCTTGTAGGTGGCCTCGATGCCGCTGAGGTTGATGGTGCGCTTGTACTGCGTCTTGCAGTTGCCGCAGGACCGGGCGAAGGTGCCGAAGTTCTTCACCGCGAAGTCGGAGACGTTCAGCGTGCCGGCGCCGTTGAACTGGAAGACCTTGTCGCTGGCCTCCTTCGCCCCGCCGCCGCTCACGGTGTAGACGTTGGACGAGGAGGAGCCGAGGAAGGTGGCCGCGTCCTCGCCGACGTCCTCCCACCACACGTTCTGGAGCGTGCAGCTGCCCAGGCAGTGGATGCCGTCCGCCGCCGGGGCGCCGATGACGACGTTCTTGACGACGGCGCCGGGGGCCAGTTCGAGGATCGGCCCCTGGTCCTCGTCCTGGCTGTCGGAGCCGAGGTCGCCGCTGCCGTACAGCCGCTTCATCCCGAAGTCCTTGGTGCCGGACACCGAGATGGTGGAGGAGACGGCCTGGCTGCCGCTGGGCGTCGGCCAGGTCGCCGCGCCGGCCGACGCATTGAATGTCAGGATCATGCCAAGCGTGAGGGCGAGTGTGGCCACTCCGCCCAGCAGGGTGCGTGGGGAGGTGCGTGAGGTCATGTCCCGCTGCCTTCTTCCGAGTGGGGTCGGACAGGTAGGTGAAGCGCTGTCATGGATACGAATGTGAGGCGCGCTCCCAGGGACCGCCGGTGCGGCTCGACGGTCACATCGATGAACGGACCGTAGACGGTAAGCGCTTTCTGGTCAACGCCTCCCGCAGCCGCTCGCGTCGGCGGGACGGGTGGCGCCCGCGGGGTCCGTGTCGTTCCCTGGAAGGAGGACGTCCGGTGGGAGGGCGTCCCGCGGTGGCGGGTGCCGCGGCGCGGGCGCGGGAAGGTGCCCGGAGAGGAGGGCGGCCGTACCCGGGAACGTTGGGGTGTTTCCGGAGCAGAAGCGAGTTCCCCCCGGGCGGGGAGGGGATGACCGACGCGGTCATGGGAACCCGGCGGGGCATACGGGACGAAATCACCCCGAGGAGAGTCATGGCTGAGCAGAAGTCGTCGTCGGTCCTCACGGCGCCCCTGCGCGGCGCGGCCTCGGTACTGCGCAAGGTGCCCGGCGCCAAGACGGTGGGCAGGGCGGCGGAAGGAACCCTCGGCAAGGTCGGCGCGGTCTCGCCCCGCGGACGCCGCGTCGCGGTGTACGCAGGTGCCGGACTGCTCGGCGCTGCCGGCGTGGTGGAGTGGCCCGTGGCCCTCACCGGCGCGGCGGTCGCCTGGTTCACCCAGCCCCGGCCCGTCGCGACCGACGGTGGACAGGGCGGAGCCGACGTGCCCGCGCCGCCCCCCGAGCCCGCGCACGACCTCGGCACCGCGGCACTCCGCTCCGGCGCGGAGGACCATGGACCGGCGGAGGGGACAGCGGCGGGGAGCGGCGGTACGTCCGCCGAGGCGGGGGAGACCGGCGGCGGGGCGTCCGCTCCGGTGGAGGCCGCCGGCGAAGACGCTCCGGCACCCACGTCGTCCCCCGGGCCCCTCGGCCCGACCGCGCGGCCCGACCGCACCACGCTCTGAGGAGGGTCATGGTCTCCGGCCTGCTGACGGCACCCTCGTCCGCCGCCCGCCTGTTCCCGGCGGCACCACGCGCGCTCGCCCGGGCCGCGGCACCGGCGGCCGGGATGGCCGCCGGAGCCGCCGCCGGGACAGCGCGCGCGGGCGTGCGCGGCATGGACGCCGCCGCGCGGGTCGTACGTGTGCTCCGCAACGCGCTGCCCGGCGCCGGTGACCACTGGCGGTCCGGCGCCCGCACCCACCTGGCGCTGCGGCCCCTGGAACACGAGGCGGCGCGTCGCGCCGGCGGCACCGGGCACCTCGCGCGCCGGCTGGCCGAGGCGCTGGCGGAACACCCCGACGTGCTCGTCGCCTACTGGGACGAGGGGCTGGCCCGCCTCGTGGTGACCGCCACCGAGGAGGAGGCCACCGACGGGATCATCGAGCACGCGGCCGAGCTGGCCGGGCGGCACGGCCTCGTCCTGGCGGGCGGGGACGTGGACGAGACCACCCATCCCGCCGACCCGGCCGGGGTGCGCGCCGCGGCGGCCACCCTCGCGGCCGACGGCGCGGGCATCGGCGTCGCCCTCGGCGCCTACGCGCTGCGGCTGCCGCCCTCACCCCGGACGCTGACGGCGCTGGTGACGCTGGTGCGGGAGAACCCGCGCGTCCGTGCCTGGCTGCGGACCCGGCTCGGCGACTCCCGGATGGACCTGGTGCTGGCCTGTGCCAACGCCGCCGTGCACGGCGCCGGGCAGACGCCCACCTCCCTGGTGCTCGACGGGGTGCTGCGGGCCTGCCAGCTGGCCGAGACGGTGGCCCGCTCCGCGGCCTTCGACGCGGTGCACGACGAGTTGTGCGCGCCGCGGCGACTCAGCCTCCCCCTCGACGGACCGCCGCGCCCGCCGCTGCGCGAGTCCCCGGCCCAGGAGTACGCCTCCCACGCCTCCGCGGGCAGTGTGCTGGGGGCGGCGGCGACCCTGCTCGTCAAGCACGACGGCGCCGAGGCGGCGGAGGCGGTGCTCTCCGGCTCCCCGAAGGCCGCGCGGTACGGTCCCGCCGCCTTCCACGCGGTGCTCGGCGCCGCGCTGGCCCGTACCGGCGTGCTGGTGCGCGACCCGGCCCGGCTGCGCCAGCTGGAGATGGCCGGCACCGTCGTCCTGCACTCCGGCGCGCTGCGTACCGACGACGGCGAGGCCGACCCGTGGACCGAGCCGGTGCTCGACGCGGCCCGCCGGGCGGGACTGCGGGTGGTGGTCGTGGACGACCCCGCCCTCGAGGACTTCGCGGGGCTCGCGGACCAGGTCGTCGACGCCCGCCGGCCGCTGGACGACGTGGTGTACGAGGCGCGCGGCGACGGTGCCGTGCTGGTGGTCGCCCGGGTCCGCGCGGCCGGTGAGCACGACGTGACGGCCGCACTGCGCGCCGCCGACATCGCGGTCGCCCTGACGGACCGGGACGCGGCCGTGGTGTGGGGCGCGGACATCCTGGCCCTGCACGGGCTGCCGGACGTGTGGCGGGTGCTGACCGCGATCCCGGCCGCCCGCACGGTCGGCCGGCGGTCCCAGACCCTGGCCCGTTCCGGCGCGGCCCTGTCCGGGCTGCTCGTGGCCGTCGGTGACTCCGGCGGCGAACGCGCGCGCCACTCCCTGCTGCCCGGGCTCCGGCACGCGCCCGTGGACGCCGGCGCTGCGACCGCCCTGCTCTCCGGGGCCCGTGCCGCGCTCGCCGTGGCGGCGGCCGGCGCCCCGCACCCGCGGCCCCGCGTGCACTGGCACGAACTCGACCCCGACCAGGCCCGGGAACGGCTCGCACACGAACCGGAGGCGGCGTCGGGCCCTCTGGAGGAATTCGCCGCCCGGACGCGCAAGGCGGCCCGACGCGTCACCCGGCACCCGGCCGCCGCCCCCGCCCGCTGGTCCTACCAGCTCGGCCGCGCCGTCCGCGGGGAGCTCCAGGACCCGCTCACCCCGGTGCTGGCGGTCGGCTCGGCGGCGTCGGCGATCCTCGGCTCCGTCGCGGACGCGCTGCTCGTGGTCGGCGCCCTCGACCTCAACGCCCTGGTCGGCGGTGTCCAGCGGCTGCGTGCCGAGCGGGCGCTGTCCGGGCTGGTCGCGGACCAGAAGCGCAAGGCGCGGCTGGTGCCGCCGGAGAGCGAGGCCCCGGCGGGCGGCACCCGCACCGTGGAGGCGGGCCGGCTCCGGCCCGGCGACGTGATCCAGCTCAAGGGGGACGACGTCGTCCCCGCCGACGCCCGCCTGCTGTGGCAGGACGGACTGGAGGTGGACGAGTCGGCCCTGACCGGCGAGTCGCTGCCGGTGGAGAAGCAGACGGACCCGACCCCGCACGCCCCCGTCGCCGACCGCAGCTGCATGGTCTTCGAGGGGACGACCGTGGTGGCGGGACAGGCCCGGGCGGTCGTCGTCGACACCGGTGACCGCACCGAGGCGGCCCGCGCCGTGCACCTCGCGTCGCGTACCCCGCCGTCCGCGGGCGTCCAGGCCCGGCTCCAGGAGCTGACCCGCAAGGCACTGCCGCTGACCCTGGCGGGCGGCGCGACGGTGACCGGCCTGGCCCTGCTGCGGGGCACGCCGATCCGTGAGGCGGTCAGCGGCGGCGTCGCGGTGGCCGTGGCGGCCGTACCGGAAGGGCTGCCCCTGGTGGCGACCGTCGCCCAGCTCGCCGCCGCCCGGCGGCTCAGCCGGGGCGGAGTACTGGTCCGCACCCCGCGCACACTGGAGGCGCTGGGCCGCATGGACACCATCTGCTTCGACAAGACCGGCACGCTCACCGAGAACCGGCTGCGGCTGGTGCGGACCTCCGACGCGGCGGGCACCGTCCACGGCGTGGACGACGCCGGGTCGGAGGCCACCATCAGGGCCGCCGCCCGGGCCTGCCCCCGGCTGAACGGCGGCTCCGACCGGCCGGTGCACGCCACCGACGAGGCCGTCCTCGCCGCGGCGGGCCCCGACCCTGACTGGACCCGATTCGCCGACCTGCCGTTCGAGGCCGCGCGGGGTTACGCCGCCGCCGTGGGCCGCAGCGGCGACGGGCCGTCCGTGCTCGTGGTCAAGGGCGCCCCGGAGACGGTGCTGCCCGCCTGCGCCGGACTCCCGGACCACGCCGCGGAATCCGCGCACGCGCTGGCCGGGAGCGGCCTGCGGATCCTGGCGGTGGCCCAACGGCCGCTCGGCGCCGGCGAGCAGGAGTCCGACGCCCTGGAACGGGATCTGGAGGGGCTGGAGTTCACGGGCCTGCTGGCCCTGTCCGACGTGCCGCGCGAGACCTCCACGGCACTGGTGAGCGGTCTGAACGGGGCGGGGGTGCGGCCCGTCATGCTGACCGGCGACCACCCGCAGACCGCGCGTTCCATCGCCGCCGACCTGGGCTGGCCCGAGGACACGGTGGTGGTCACCGGGGACGAACTGGCGGCGGCGGACCGTGCGGCCCGGGCCCGGATGCTGCGGGACGCGGGCGTGGTGGCCCGGGTGGCGCCCGAGCAGAAGCTCCAGGTCGTGGAGGCGTTGCGGGACGCGGGCCGGGTGGTGGGCATGGTCGGCGACGGCGCCAACGACGCGGCGGCCATCCGCGCCGCGGACATCGGCGTCGGCATCAACGCCCGGGGCTCGGCCGCCGCGCGCAACGCGGCGGACATCGTGCTGACCGACGACGACCTGACGGTGCTGATCGACGCGGTCGGCGAGGGCCGCGCCCTGTGGCACAGCGTGGCCGACGCCATCGCCATCCTGATCGGCGGCAACGCCGGTGAGGTCGGGTTCGGCATCATCGGCACGCTGCTGTCCGGGCGGGCGCCGCTGTCCACCCGGCAGATGCTCATGGTGAACCTGTTCACCGACCTGTTCCCGTCGATGGCGGTCGCGGTGACGGAGAAGGAGGGCGAGGCGGACCTCGGGCACGTGGAGGAGGCGGCCGGTGTGCTGGGCGAGCCCCTGCTGCGCCAGATCCGGCACCGGGCCGTGACGACCTGCCTCGGCGCGGTCGCCGCCTGGCTGATCGGCCGCTTCACCCCGGGCACCGCCCGTCGCTCCAGCACCATGGCGCTGTGCGGGGTCGTCGGCACCCAGCTCGTGCAGACCCTCCTCGACCGGCGCGACAGCCGGCTGGTGCAGGTCACCTCCCTGGGGTCGGCGCTGGCGCTCGTCGCCGTGGTCCAGACCCCGGGCGTCAGCCGTCTCGTCGGCTGCACCCCGCTCGGCCCGGTGGCCTGGGCCGGCGTCGTGGCCGCGATCGCCCTGGCGCTGGCCGGCCAGCGGACCCTGCCGCGCCTGGAGGAGACGGTCGCCCGGCTGCTCCCGGCCTGACGGCTCTCGGCGGGCCGGGGGAGTCCCGACCCGCCGGCACCGGCCGGCCGGGTTCAGACCGAGCGGTGGTACGGGTCGGGCACCCGGACCTCGCCGCCCAGTTCGCGGGCCGCCTGCCGGGCCCAGGACGGGTTGCGCAGCAGTTCCCGGCCGAGCATGACCGCGTCGGCCTCGCCGTTCTCCAGGATCTTCTGGGCATGACCGGCGTCGGTGATCAGGCCGACGGCGGAGACCGGCAGCGGGCTCCCGGCCTTCACCCGGGCGGCGAACGGCACCTGGTAGCCCGGCCCGGTCGGGATGGTCACACCGGAGGCGTTGCCACCGGTGGAGACGTCCAGCAGGTCGACGCCGTGGGCGTGCAGGTCGTGGGCGAGGCGGACGGTGTCCTCGACCGTCCAGCCACCGTCGTCGAGCCAGTCGGTGGCGGAGACGCGGAAGAGGACCGGCTTGTCGTCGGGCCAGACCTCGCGTACGGCGTCCACGACCTCCAGGGGGAACCGGACGCGGTTCTCGTACGAGCCGCCGTAGGCGTCGGTGCGCCTGTTGGAGTGCGGGGACAGGAACTCGTTGATCAGGTAGCCGTGGGCGCCGTGCACCTCGACGATCTCGTAGCCCGCGGCACGGGCCCGGCGCGCGGCGGCGGCGAACTGGCCGACGACCTCGTGGATGTCGTCGACGGACAGCTCGGCCGGGACCGGGTGGCGCTCGTCGAAGGGCACCGGGCTCGGGCCCAGCGGCTGCCACCCGTGTGCCTGCGGCCCGAGCGGCGCGCCGCCCTTCCACGGCTGATCGGTGGAGGACTTGCGGCCCCCGTGCGCGAGCTGGATCCCCGGCACGGTGCCCTGCGCGACGAGGAATCGGGTGATCCGCCGGAACGCCTCCACCTGCTCGTCGTTCCACAGGCCCAGGTCGTACGGGGTGATCCGGCCCTCGGGCGAGACCGCGGTGGCCTCGGTGACGATCAGGCCGGTGCCGCCGGTGGCCCGGGCCGCGTAGTGCGCGAAGTGCCAGTCGTGCGGGGCGCCGGTCAGCGGGCCCTCCGGCTCGGCCGAGTACTGGCACATGGGGGCCATCCACACCCGGTTGGGGATGGTCACTCCACGCAGGGTGAGGGGCTGGAAGAGCGTGCTCACGACCGACTCCATTCGTCACGGGACCGCTGGTCGACTCGTACGATAGTCCTCGTACTACGAGGGATGTCAAACTACGACGTCTCTCGTACAATCCTGTCGTCAGGACCACCCGCCACGAAGGGCAGCCGCCGTGACCGACACCGCCGCCACCGGCCGCGACCTGCCGCACCCGGAGCGGGAGGAGATCCGGTTGGAGACCGTGCTGCACGCGCTCTCCGACCCGATGCGGCTTCGCATCGTGCGGGAACTGGCGCTCGCGGAGGAGGAGTTGTCCTGTTCGCGGTTCGACCTGCCGGTGACCAAGTCCACCACCACGCACCATTTCCGGGTGCTGCGGGAGAGCGGGGTGGTGCGGCAGGTCTACCGGGGCACCGCCAAGATGAACGCGCTGCGCCGGGAGGACCTGGACGCTCTCTTCCCCGGGCTGCTCGACAGCCTCCTGTCCGCCGCCGGCCGGCAGTTCGCCCGCCTCGGCGACGACATCTGAGCCCGCGCCCGGTTTCCCCGCCGGGCGGGTCAGGCCGCCCCGGCCGCCCCGAGCAGGGCCGCCCAGTCGGACAGCTTGACCACGCTGCGCCCCAGCCGGGCGCCGAGCTCCGCCTCGGCCCGCTCGATCGACAGCCACCCCGTCCAGGGCACCGGGTCGATCCCGGCGGCCCGCAGCGCCTCGACCGGGTCCGGCCGAGGCGCGCCGCCGAGGGCGGGGGCGTCCGCCAGCAGGGAGGTCACCGTCTCCTTGGCGCAGGACCGGTTGCTGCCGATGACCCCCGTCGGGCCTCGTTTGATCCATCCGGCGACGTACTCGCCGGGCGACGGCGTGCCGTTCCGCAGGACGCGGCCCCCTTCGTGCGGGACCGTGCCGTCGGCCGGGTCGAACGGCAGCCCGTCCAGCGGCACCCCCCGATAGCCCACCGAGCGCAGCACCAACTGTGCCGGCATCTCCTCGTACCGGCCTGTGCCCGTCACCCCGCCGCGCCCGTCCGGCGCCGTGCGTTCGAAGCGGACGGCGCCCACACCGCCGCCGCGCTCCAGCAGTTCCACCGGGCGCAGGAAGAACCGCAGCCGGATGCGCCGGGCGGCGGTCCCGGCGGGCCGTGCGGCCCACTCGCGCAGCACCTCCACATTGCGGCGCTGCACCGCCGGCAGGGTGCCGGCGTCGGCCGGGTCGAGCGCCAGGTCGTCCGCTTCCACGGTCACCTCGGTACCCGGCAGCCCGCCCAGTTCGCGCAGCTCCTTGGTGGTGAAACGGGCCTGCGCCGGCCCGCGCCGCCCCACCATCCGCACCTCGCGCAGGCCGCTCGCCGCGAGCGTCTCCAGGGCCGCCTGCGGGATGTCGGTGGGACGCAGCTCGGCGGCGCCCCGGACCAGCATCCGGGTGACGTCCACCGCGACATTGCCGACCCCGATGACCACCGCCGACCGCACCCCGTGCAGGAACCCCGCGTCGGCCGCGTCGGGATGGGCGCTGTACCAGGACACGAACTCGGTCGCCGACCAGCTGCCCGGCAGCTCCTCGCCGGGGATGCCCAGCCGGCGGTCGGCGGCGGCGCCCACGCAGTACACCACCGCGTGGTAGAGCCGCCTGAGCCGCTCCACGGACAGGCCGCCGGGGTCGCCCACCCGGACCCCGCCGAGGAACCGCACCCGCTCGTGCTCGAGTACCGTCCGCAGACTGCCCTGGAGGGACTTGATCTTCTCGTGGTCGGGCGCGACGCCGTAGCGGACCAGGCCGTAGGGGCACGGCAGCCGGTCCAGGACGTCCACCTGGACCTCGGCGTCACGCTGGACCAGGTTCTGGGCGGTGTAGCACCCGCTCGGCCCGGAACCCACGACGGCGACACGCAGCACGGCGGTTCTCCTCGCCCGGAGGACGGGTGTGCGGACCGTTCCAGCATGGCACCGCGCGGCGCGGGGCGGCAGGGGCCGGCGGGGTGACACGGGCCCCGGGTCCCCGTCAGGGACTGCCCGGACGTTCCTCCGTGGCGAAGTACCGGGACAGGTCGCACGGCGCCGTCGTCCCCGGATCGTGTTCCGGGGGCACGCCCAGGTCCCAGTCGAGGCCGTAACGCCGGAACAGCTCGCCCCGCAGCTGCGGCACGGGCATCGCGACGCCGGGGACCAGCGCCGCGTACACCGCGCCCATCAGCAGGGCCCGCAGCACCGGGTAGCCTGCCGCGGTGTCCCGCGCGCCGTACCGGGCGACCGTGTCACTGAGCAGCTCCGACAGCCGCCGCTGCTCCGGGCACTGCACGAAGCCCTCGGCTTGCAGCAGGCCCGCCATGTGCTGGCGCATCAGCACCGGCCGGTCCCGGGCCAGCCCCAGGATCGCGTCGATGGCCCGGGCCAGCCGTTCCCGCCCGTCCTCCGTGCGCGGCTCCCGCTCCAGCGCCTCCTCCAGGCTGCGGTGCATCAGCCGGTGCACGGCGGACTGCACCAACTGCCGTTTGCCGGGGAAGTAGTACGACACCAGCCCGCGCGCGGAACCGGCCCGGTCCGCGATGTCGCCCAGCGTCGTGGCCTCGAACCCGTGCTCGCCGACCAGTTCGACGGCGGCCTGGAGCAGACGTTCCCGGGAACGCCGCCGCAATTCTTCATTGACCGAGGCGCTGCGCGGGGACATCCTGTAACTCCTGCGTTGACTGGCTGCCAGCCAACTATACTCAACGCAGCGGGTGTTCCCCCGAGTCGGGAAGCACCCGGAGCGGCTGTCCGTCTGGGGCGACGCGGGGGATCGTCTCAGACGGACGGCACGCCGGACCGGTCGCGTGCGGTCCGGGTCCGCGCCAGCCGGCGTCCGGCGGCCCGCGGGGCGCTCAGCCCACCAGGTCGAGCACCGGGAGCAGCGCGTCGGGGCGCTGGGCCACCGGCAGGTGGTCGACGAAGTGCACGCGGCAGCCGAGCGCCGCGGCTCCGCCGTCCGCCACCCGGTTGTCGCCGACCATCAGCACCCGCCGCGGATCGGCGCCGAGCGCCTCGCAGGCGACCGAGAACAGTCGCGGATCGGGCTTCTGCACCCCGTGCTCGTACGACAGCACGTACGTGTCGACGTACGCGTCGAGGCCGTGCTCGCGGAAGACCGGCCGCAGGTCCCAGCCGATGTTGCCGACCACACCGATCCGTGTCCCGCGGTCGCGCAGTGCGCGCAGCACCCTCGCCGCGTCCGGGCAGGGGGCCCAGGCGGCCGGGGACATGTGGCGCTCGTAGAGGGCGTCGTGCAGTCCCGGGTCGGGCAGCGGCACCCGCCGGGACAGGCCCGTGTAGGCGGCGCGGTGCAGCTCGGCGCTCTCGTCGCGCGCCGCCCGGACGCCGGCGAGGTCCGCCGGCACCTCCGCCGGCGCCGCGCCGCCGGGCAGGGTGCCGGCCGCCTCCAGGGCCCGGGCGGCCCTCGTGAGCTCCGGGCCGGGCAGGACGCGGCCGGAGGCGGCCAGTACCGCCCGCAGCCAGGTCTCGGTGGACCCGCTGCGGCGGAACAGCGTCCCGGAGGAGTCGAACAGCACGGCGGTCAGTCCCGGGGACCTACCCACGCCGGTCCGCCGGCACCCCTGCCCGGCCCGGCCACGGCCGTTCGTACACCGCCACCGCCAGCGCCACCACCAGGGACCCCAGCAGCCAGCCGCCCAGCACGTCCGAGGGCCAGTGCACGCCCAGCCAGATCCGGGTCACGCCCACGCCCGCCACCGAGACCAGCGCCACCGCCACTGCCGTACGCCACAGGGCGCGGCCCGGACCGTGCCGGTGCAGCAGCCACAGCAGCAGGCCGCAGACCACGGTGGCGGTCAGGGCGTGACCCGAGGGGAAGGCCGCGTAGTGCGCGGAGTCGACGGGATCCGGCCAGACCGGGCGCGGCCGGCCGACGGCGGCCTTCACCGACTGCTGCACGACCGCGGCCACGGCGCAGGTGGCCGCCAGCCACACGGCCGTCCACCAGGCCCCGCGGCGCCACACCAGCCACACCGCCACCACCGCGCACACCAGGCGCATGGTCAGTGGGTCCCACACCCAGTCCGTCAGCACCCGGAAGACGTGGGTGACCCCGGGATCGCCGACCGCCCGGCGGTGGGCGGCGCGGGAGATGCCGCCGTCCACGGTGAGCAGGGGAGGCCAGCGGACGGCGACGAGGACCAGCAGCGCGACGAAGCAGACGCCGAGCACCGCGGCCACGCGGACGGCCGTGCGGGGCGTCGCCGACGGGTGGGGGGAGGGAGCGGGAGGGGGAGGGGTGGGGCGTGGGCGCATCCCTCGATCCTGGTCGACGGACGGGCCGTGGCCAAGCGTCCCGGTGGACGGGGCGGGGCGAAGGCGGCCGGGCGCCCCGGGCCGGTGCCGTCCGCGCCCGCCCGTGCGCTCACATCGTCAGCAGCATGGCGACCATCCCGATACCCATCGACAGGCGGCAGGCCCGGGCCAGCTCGGGGCGGTCGCCCCAGGAGACCGGACCGGCCGGGCCCGCCGCGCCGGCGGCGGGCACCAGTAGCGCGCCGGCGAGCAGGACGTATCCCGTGAAGTACAGCAGGAGCGCACCCGTCAGCGCGGGCACTCCGCCGCCGCCGTGCGCGTGATGGGCGGCGGGCGGCGCCCCGGCCATCGCCACCGCCATGTAGACCATCGCCGCGCTGCCCACCAGGTGGTGCAGGTGGCGCAGACCGCCGCGCGCGGTCCACAGCGCCCACAGCGCCGCCGCGCCGAACACGGCCGCGTACAGCGGCCACGCCCATCTCGGTGGTGTGAAGACCGTCGCCGGTACGGCCATCACGGCCATGCCGAAGCCCATCAGGGCCTCGCCGCCGGCGGCCCGGCGCTGCTCCTCGACCCCGCTGCGCAGCCGCAGCAGGCAGTAGGTCCCGGTCGCCCCGCAGAGCGCGACCAGCAACCAGGCTGCCGACACCGGTCCGTGCACGCGCACCTCCCCGCTCGACGGTCGGTCGAGGGATGCGATGCCCAACGGAGGCGGAGCGCACGCGAGCGCAAGGGTGTACACGGGGAGCATGCGGGGGAGCGCGGGCAGTGACCGTGGGCGGAGCCCGCACCGGCTACTGTTTTACAGGTAAAACACATGTTAAGTTGATGGTATGAACAGCGCGACCCCCCACCGTCTTCCCCTCGCCGGAGTGCTCCGCCTCGGGCGGCCCTCCGACATCTGGTTCAAGCCCGCGCTGAGCGTGGCCGTCGCGGTCGCCCCGCCCAATCTGATCCTGCTGGCGCTCGGCCGCCTCGACCTCGCGATGTACACGATGGCCGGATCGCTCTGCGCGCTCTACGGCCACAACCGCCCCTACGCCGCCCGGGCGCGCCTCCTGGCCTGGGCGGTGCTCGGCATGGTCGGAGGTCTGGCCGTCGCCCTGCTCGCCGCGGCGTTCACGCCCCACGCCGTCGTCCTGGTCGCCGTCGGCGCCGTCCTCGCGGCGGCGCAGAAGACCGTCTGCGACGCCACCCGCGTAGGACCGCCCGGCAACGTTGTCCTGACCTTCATCAGCTCCGCCTCGCTGTTCGCGCCGCAGACCCCGGGACAGCTCCCCGGACACCTCGGACTCGCCCTGGCCGCGGGCGCCTGGGCCTGGCTCGTCGGCATGGCGCCCGGGGTGCTGCGCCCGCACGGCCCCGAGCGCCGCGCCACCGCACAGGCCCTGCGGGCCGCCGCCGCGTACGCGGACACCGGCGCCACCGGCGACGGCCGCGCCCGCGCCGCCGCTGCCGCCGCCATCCACGCGGCCTGGCAGTCGCTGCTCGCCACCGGCGCCCGCCCCGACCGCACCCGCCGCGCCCTCGAACAGCTCCTCGTCCGCGCCGAGGTCGCCCTCGCCGCACCCGCCGACAGCGACCCCGACCGGCTGCGCTCCTGGGCCCGTGACCTGCGCGGCACCGGCCGCGTCCCCCGGGTCGCCGCGCCACGCGAGGACACCGAGGAACTGCTCGGCGTGGCCCTCGAACAGGCCGCCCCGCGCCCGCGCCTGCGGCATCGCCTGGCTCCCCTCGCACCGCTCGCCGTCCGCACCGCGACCGGCTGCGCCCTCGCCGGATACGCCTCTCTCGCCCTCGGTGTCGGCCGCCCGTACTGGGCGCTGGTCACCGCGGCCTCCCTGTACCAGGCCAACGTCACCCTCACCTGGAACCGGGGCGTCCAGCGCGTCGTCGGCAACCTCGTCGGGGTCCTCGTCTTCGCCGCCCTCGCCCCGCTCGCCCATCTCCATCCGGCCGCCCTGGTGCTCTGCGCCCTCGCGCTGAACTGCGCCGCCGAGGCGCTGATCGGCCGCAACTACTGGCTGGGCACCGTCTGTGTCACCCCGATGGCCCTGCTCGTCACCGAGTTCGCCCACGTCCAGGACTCCACCGAACTGATCACCGAGCGGGTCGCGGACACCCTCGTCGGCGCGCTGGCCGGGTTCGTCGCCGCCGTCGTCGTCACCAACCGCCGCGCCGGCGACCGCCTGGAACAGGCACTCACCGCGGCGGACCGCGCCCGCGAGCACGCCGCCCGGCTGCTCGCCGGACCCCGGCCGGCACCGCACGCCCTGGAGGCCGCGCGGCGTTCCCTGGCCGCCGCCCTGGTCGACCTGCGCGCCACGGCCGACGCCGCGGCCGGCGAGTGGTGGCAGCGGGCGCTGCCCGAGGACCGGGTGGTGCTCACCGAGCAGTCCGGACACCGTACGCTCGCTGCGACGGTACGGCGGCAGGGGCTCGTACCGCGCCACCGGGAGCAGGACCCGGGCAGGACGACGGAGGACTCACGGCCATGACGGCGACGAACGGCGCGGCGACGCCCGAGAGCGACCGGACCGGGACCCGGGCCGGTACCGGCCCCGCACCGAGCGACACCGTCGCCGCCGTCGTCCGTCAGTGGCGGGCCGTCCACCCCGAACTGGACACCGGCCCCATGGAGGTCATCGGCCGGATCAACCGGTGCTCCGCCCTGCTCCAGCAGGCCGAGGACGCGCCGCTGCGCCGGGCCGGCCTGAGCCGTCCCGAGTTCGACCTGCTGGGCGCGTTGCGCCGCACCGGGCACGAGCTGACCCCGGGGGAGCTGGCCCGGGAGACCTTCTCCTCCGGGGCCGCCGTCACCAAGCGGCTCAAGCAGCTGACCGAGCGCGGCCTGGTCGAACGGCGCGGCGACACCCGGGACCGCCGCGTCGCCCATGTGCGCCTCACCGACGCCGGCCGCGACCTGGTCGACGGCATCCTCCCCGAGCAGCTCGCCTACGAGACGGCCGTCCTGTCCGTCCTGGACCCGGAGGGCCAGAGCGGGCTCGCCGGCCTGCTCGGCGAACTGCTCGGCCGCCTGGAGGGCCGGATGCACGGCCTGCGCGCGTAGGCGGGCACCGGGGGCGCCCCCTGCGTACGGGGCCGGGGTCTCTCGTTCGGACAGGGCCCGGCATGATGCGAACGAGGGACCCTAGATCCCCGGCCGGTACCGCAGCGGATGGTCGGCGGGGATCTCCACCAGGACGATCGGGGTGCCGTCCGGGTCGGCGATCCACATCTCGACCAGGCCCCACGGCTCGCGCACCGGTGGCCGCACGATCTCCACGCCCCGCGCACGCAGTTCCTCGCACGCCGCCGTGACGTCCGCGACCTGCATCCACAGCCGCACCGCGGGCGACGGCGGGGCGTCGGAGCGGCCGGACAGCTCCAGCAGGCCGCCGCCGAGGAAGTAGACGGTCCCGCGTTCGGGGCCGGTACCGAACTCCCGGTAGACGGACAGGCCGAGCCGTTCGCCGTAGAAGTCGCGCGAGCGTTCCGGGTCGGTGGGCCGGAGAAGAGTCCGGCTGCTCAGCACATGCACCATGCACGGGAGGCTAGCGGCAGGGTTACCCTCGTGGCCGGCTGAGCCACGCCCCAGATCGGAGACCGCCGTCCATGAACACCCCCGCCGCCGCACTGACGTTCCGTGACGCCACCGAGGCCGATGTAGACGCCCTGGTCGCGCTGGTGGAGTCGGCGTACCGAGGAGACAGCAGCCGCGCCGGGTGGACCACCGAGGCGGACATCCTGGAGGGGCGGCGGACGGACCCCGAGGCCGTGCTGGCGGTGATCGAGGCGCCCGCGAGCCGGCTGCTGGCCGTCGAACGGGACGGCCGGGTCGTCGCCTGCTGCCAGCTGGAACACCGCGGGGACCACGCCTACTTCGGCATGTTCGCGGTCAGCCCCGCGCTCCAGGGCTCGGGTCTGGGTGGCGCCGTCATGGCGGAGGCGGAGCGCGTGGCCCGCGAGACCTGGGACGCCACCGAGATGCGGATGACGGTGATCTCCGTCCGCGGCGACCTGATCGCCTGGTACGAGCGCCGCGGCTACCGCCGTACGGGACGGACCGAGCCCTTCCCGTACGGCGACGAGCGCTTCGGCGTCCCGCAGCGTGACGACCTGGAGTTCGAGGTGCTGGCCAAGCCGCTGGTGTGACGCCTCGGCGAGCGGACCGCGGCCGGATCAGGCGGTGAAGCGGCCCGTGCGCTTGATGTCCGGGTAGTCGGTGGTCGCGCCGTCCAGCTCCAGTGCGCGGACCAGGCGCAGCTGGGGCTGGGAGTTCACCACCCAGCCGATGATCCGCAGCCCGGAGGCGCGCGCGAGCTCGACGGTCTCCAGGGTCAGCCGCCGGATGTTCAGGCAGAGGGTGGCGGCACCCACGGCGACGGCGCGGTCCACCACGTCGGGGCCGTAGCGGCTCGCCACCAGGGCGGTCCGCACCCCGGGCACGAGCCGCGCGATCTCGGCGAGGGCCTCGTCGTGGAACGAGGAGACCTCCACGCGCGCGGTCAGGTCCCGTGCCCGCATCACCTCGGCCAGCGCCCGGGCCGCCGCCACGTCCTTGATCTCGGCCTGAAGTGGCGCGTGCACCGCCTCCAGCACCTCCTCGAACACCGGCACGCGCTCCCCGCGGCCCGCGTCGAGGGCGCGCAGTTCCGACAGGGTCTTCTCGGCGATCGGGCCGGAGCCGTCCGTCGTCCGGTCCACGTCCGCGTCGTGCATCACGACCAGGGCGCCGTCCTTGCTGAGGTGCAGATCGAGTTCGATCAGGTCGAGGCCGGCCTGTTGCGCGGCGACGAAGGAACGGAGGGTGTTCTCGGGCTCGACGCCCATGACCCCGCGGTGACCGATGGTAAGGAAGTTCAAGGTTCAACTCGCTTCCGTCGACGGCGGCTCGGCGACGCGCGGACCGGCGGCCCCCGTACGGACGTCGTCGTCCACGCGGCAGGCTCGCAGCCTAATGGCCGGGCGGCACGATGAACCCGCATGTGCGCAGGGCGCGGGAGCGCACGGTGGTGCGCCGCACGGCCGGGGGCGGTGCGGGCCGTCCTTCCCGCGCGGGCGTGTCCCCGCTCCCGCCGACCGTCCCCCCGGCCGGAACGGAGCGCCCTACGAACCGGGAGTGCTCGGCGGAAGTGAGCGTCGTCACGGTTTGTTGCAGGAAAAATGTCGGTCACCACGGCGTCGGACAGAATAATTTCCCGGTCAGACACTTGCTGAGAGAAACCGGCTATGCATACGGTGTCCCCACGCGAGGTTCTCCCGTGGAGGATGGGACATGACGGAAATTCTTGTGCAGGCCGGTGCGGAGGAGAAGGTTCCTTCGCTGACCAGGGTGGTTGAGCACCCGGCCTGGCCCGTGCTCAAGAATGCCGTGGAGCAGATCCGGCCATGGCAGTCGAAGGACGGCTCGATCGACTTCGGTGCCGAGGGCGCCCCGCGGCGGGACGAGGCCACGGCGGCCGTCGAGCGTGTCGTCGACGCGGTCGAGCGGCTCTCCCCGCTGCTCCCGCACGACGCCGCCTACCACCGGGCCCTCGTGGGGGACCTGCGCCGCTGGGCCGAGGGCGGCTTCGAGGTGCCGGACTTCCTGGACTCCCTGCTGGCCTTCAACCCCGCGGCCGACCGCGCGGACGGCCTCCAGCACCTGGTCGTCTTCCCGATGTACACGCAGAACGGCAACCCGGACCGCAATTTCGAGGCGGTCGTGCTGCGCATGGTCTGGCCCGAGTGGCTGGCCGAGCTGGAGCGCACCCGCTACGACAACCCGCTCTTCTGCGGCATCTCGTTCGAGGACTTCACCGCGGGCTACGACACCAACTCCGCCGTGCTCTTCCCGGAGACCATCGCCGTCCGTGAGGCGCCGGAACGATTCTCCTGGGGCGGCATCTTCTGCGACCGCGAGGCCGCCCGCTTCCGCCGGGTCACCGACGCCGCCGTCGACATCCTCGGCCTCGACCTGCCCGAGGACATCGCCGCGATGGTCCACGACCAGAAGCGCTGCGAGGAGGCCTTCGTCCTGTGGGACATGGTGCACGACCGCACCCACAGCCACGGTGACCTGCCGTTCGACCCGTTCATGATCAAGCAGCGCCAGCCGTTCTGGATGTACGGCCTGGAGGAGCTGCGCTGCGACCTCACCGCCTTCAAGGAGGCCGTGAAGCTCGAGGCGGACGGTGTCCCGCAGGCCCGTGACGTGCAGTACGCGGTGCTCTTCGACCGGATGTTCCGCTTCCCGGTCACCGGTGACCGCGTCCGCAACTACGACGGCCTCGGCGGCCAGCTGCTCTTCGCCTACCTGCACAAGCACGACGTCGTCCGCTGGACCGACAACCGGCTCGCCATCGACTGGGAGCGCGCCCCGCAGGTCACCAACCAGCTCTGCGCCGAGATCGAGAAGCTCTACAAGGACGGCATCGACCGCCCGAAGCTGGTGCACTGGTTCGCCGGCTACGAGCTGGTCTCCACCTACCTCGCCCCGCACCCCGGCTCGCGCTGGGCGAAGGGCCCCGACGCCCTGGATCTGACCCTGCCGCCCCGCAAGCTCGTGGACGACGTGCTTCCGGACGAGTTTCCGCTGAGCATGTTCTATGAGGCGCTGTCCAAGAAGCTCAAGAACGTGATCGCGTCGACCCGGGGCATCAGGGCCGACGGCGCCGAGCGGCTCGCCGCGTGAGCGACCGCGTCCAGCACACCTTTTCAGAGGGGAAGACCATGGGGAACGGGGCGAACGGGGCACTCAGCGGCGCGGTGATCGCGGTGGCCGGCGCGGGCGGACCCGCCGGGCGCGCGGCGCTGATGCGGCTGGCCGAGGCCGGGGCGACCGTCATCGGCGCCGACAACGATCCGGAGCGGCTGTCCGAGGCGGTGGACGCGGCCCGCTACGCCGCCGGCGGCGCCACCGTCACCGGCGACACGGTGGACCTGCTCGACCTCCAGTCCACCCGGGACTGGGCCGCCCACATCGAGAAGGACTTCGGCCGGGTCGACGGGCTCGTGCACCTGGTCGGCGGCTGGCGCGGCAGCGAGACCTTCACGAAGACCAGCCTGGACGACTGGGACTTCCTGGAGATGTTGCTGATCCGCACCGTGCAGCACACCTCCCTCGCCTTCCACGAGGCGTTGCGGCGCAGCGACCGCGGCCGGTACGTCCTGATCAGCGCCGCCGGCGCGAGCAGGCCCACCGCGGGCAACGCCGCCTACTCCGCGGCCAAGGCGGCCGCGGAGGCGTGGACGCTGGCCATGGCCGACTACTTCCGCAAGGCGGGGGGCGCGGAGGGCCCGGCGTCGGCGGCTACGATCCTGGTGGTGAAGGCGCTGGTGCACGACGCGATGCGCGCCGAACGCCCCAACGCGAAGTTCGCGGGCTTCACGGACGTCAAGGACCTGGCCGAGGCCATCGAGGACGTCTGGAGCAAGTCCGCCGCCGAAGTGAACGGAAACCGTCTGTGGCTGACCGAGAAGCCGTGAACCCTCCCAGGACCGACGCGCGTCGCCATCACGACCCGGAGGTCCGCGGTTTCGCCAGTGACAACTACGCGGGAGCCCACCCCGAGGTGATGGCCGCCCTGGCGCTCGCCAACCGCGGGCACCAGGTGGCGTACGGCGGGGACGAGTACACCGAGAACCTCCAGGGCATCATCCGCAGCCACTTCGGCGCGGCCGCGGAGGCCTTCCCGGTCTTCAACGGCACCGGCGCCAACGTGGTCGCGCTCCAGGCGGTCACCGACCGCTGGGGTGCGGTGATCTGCGCCGAGAGCGCGCACATCAACGTGGACGAGGGCGGTGCCCCCGAACGCATGGGCGGGCTGAAGCTGCTCACCGTGCCCACGCCCGACGGCAAGCTCACGCCCGAGCTGATCGACCGGCAGGCCTGGGGCTGGGAGGACGAGCACCGCGCGATGCCGCAGGTCGTGTCCATCACCCAGAGCACGGAGCTGGGCACGCTCTACACGCCGGGGGAGATCCGGGCGATCTGCGAGCACGCCCACGCGCGCGGCATGAAGGTGCACCTGGACGGCTCCCGGATAGCCAACGCCGCCGCCTCCCTGGACGTGCCCATGCGGACGTTCACCAACGCGGTAGGCGTCGACATCCTCTCCCTGGGCGGCACGAAGAACGGCGCGCTGTTCGGCGAGGCCGTCGTGGTCCTGGAACCGGGCGCGGTGCGGCGGATGAAGCACCTGCGCAAGCTGTCCATGCAGCTGGCCTCCAAGATGCGCTTCGTGTCCGTGCAGCTGGAGGCGCTGCTGGCCAAGGACCTGTGGCTGCGCAACGCCCGGCACGCCAACGAGATGGCCCAGCGGCTCGCCGAGGGCGTGCGCGCGGTGCACGGCGTGGAGATCCTCCACCCGGTGCAGGCCAACGGTGTCTTCGCCCGGCTCCCGCACGACGTGAGCGAGCGGCTCCAGCAGCGGTTCCGGTTCTACTTCTGGGACGAGGCCGCCGGGGTGGTGCGCTGGATGTGCTCCTTCGACACCACGGAGGAGGACGTCGACATGTTCGTGGCGGCGCTCAAGGAGGAAATGGCGCGCTGATCGCGCATGCTGCATGAATATGCGGTCACCTGAAAAGTCATTGACGTTCGGGTGGCCGCTTTCCTATGCTCCGCGGGCATGGAGCCGATTCAGGAATCCGCCGACCTGTCCGCCTATCTGGCGGCCGACGAGGCCATCGACCATCACCACCCGGCCGTCCGCGAGACGGTCGCCCGGCTGGCCCGGGAAGCGACGGACCCGTATGCCTATGCGCGCGCCGCCTATGAATTCGTGCGGGACGCCGTTCCGCACTCCCAGGACGCAGGCGACCTCCGCGTCACCTGGCGCGCCTCCGACGTGCTCACCCTGCGGACCGGCATCTGCCACGCCAAGTCCCACGCCCTGGCGGCTCTGCTGCGCGCCCGGGACATCCCCGCCGCGCTGTGCTACCAGCGGCTGCTGCACGACGACGGGAGCGGCCACGTCGTGCACGGTCTGGTCGCCGTCCGCCTCCGCGACGCCTGGCACCGGCAGGATCCGCGCGGCAACCGGCCCGGCGTCGACGCCCGGTTCTCGCTGGAGGGCGAGCGGCTCGCCTGGACCCCGGACCCCGCGTCCAATGAGATGGACTATCCGGTCCTGTATGCTGAACCGCATCCGGCCGTTCTCATCGCCCTGCGGGCCGCGCCCGACCGGCCGCACCTGTGGAAGACGCTCCCCAGTACCTTGTAAGGCCAGGCAGATGACCCTCACGCTCACCGTGTCCGACGAGGTCCGTACCCTCGTACCCGGCTTCACCCATGTCGCGATCGAGGCGCACGGCCTGGTCAACGGGCCCAGCACGGAATCGAGTTCGGCCCTGCTGGACGACGCCGCCCGCCGCCTCGCCGACCGCCTGGCCGGCCGCGCGCCGCACGAGGACCCGCACATGGCGGCCTGGCGCGCCGCCTACACCGCCTTCGGCGCCAAACCCTCACGCACCCGCAACTCCGCCGAGGCGCTGGCCAAGCGGGCCCTGTCCGACGCCGGCCTGCCCCGCATCAACCTGCTCGTCGACCTCTACAACGCCCTCAGCGTCGCCCACCTGATCCCCGTCGGCGGCGAGGACCTCGACCACATCCAGGGCGGGATGCGCCTGGTGCGGGCCACGGGGCGGGAGGACTTCGTGACGGTGGCCGGCGGCGCGGAGACCGTCGAGCGGCCCGAACCCGGCGAGGTGGTGTGGCGCGACGACGCCGGCGTCACCTGCCGCCGCTGGAACTGGCGGCAGGGCCCGCGCACCCGCCTCACCGAGCGCACGGTCTCCGCCGTCTTCCTGCTGGAGGCCCTCGCCCCCCTGCCCGTCGCCGAGGCCGCGGCGGCGGCGACCGAACTCGCCGAACAGCTGGCGAAGTTCAGCCCCGGAGCACGCGTCGAGGTGCACGAACCGGTGTCGTCCCCCGTCGGCGCCTGAACCCCGTCCGGGGCCGGCGCCGCGCGCGGCCGTACCGGCTCAGTGGGCCTCGGCCGCGCGCAACTGCTCCGCCGTGGGCGCCGTGCCGCCGAGGTGGGACGGCAGCCACCAGGAGTCCTCCGCGTCCCTGGGGCGTGCCGGGTACGCCCGCTGCGCCGCGTCCAGCAGTTCCTGGACGCGCTCGCGCAGCCGGCGGGTGATGGCACCCGCGTACTGGTCGCGCGGGGCCTCGACCGGCTCGCCGACGCGGATGGTGACCGGGGTGTGGCTGCGCCCGAAGTTGCGGGGGTGCCCCTTCGTCCAGAGTCGCTGCGTGCCCCAGAGCGCCATCGGGACCAGCGGGACACCCGCCTCCTGGGCCAGGCGCGCCGCGCCGGACTTGAAGCTCTTCAGGGTGAACGACTCCGAGATGGTGGCCTCGGGGAACACCCCGATGACCTCGCCGGAGCGCAGCGAGTCCAGCGCGTGCGCGTAGGCCGTCTCGCCCTGCGTGCGGTCCACCGGGATGTGCTTCATGCCCCGCATCAGCGGCCCGGAGACCTTGTGCCGGAAGACGGACTCCTTCGCCATGAAGCGCACCAGGCGGTTCTGCGGCAGCGCGGCCAGGCCGTTGAAGATGAAGTCCAGGTAGCTGATGTGATTGCTCACCAGCACCGCGCCGCCCGAGCGCGGGATGTTCTCCGAACCCTTGCAGTCGATCCTCAGGTCCCACGCCTTGAACAGTGTCTTGGCGAGACCGATGACGGGACGGTAGACCAGCTCTGCCATGGGCGGAGTGGACCCTTTCTGCTCTGCTCGGGAAAGGGGGCTCCCGGCGGGAGGTTACGCGGCCGTAGGTTGAACGGCGTCTCGCAGATCGTGCCCGAAGAACGGACGGGTAGCCAGTCCTGGTGCCCCGCGGCGGCGAGATCCTCGTCACGTCGGCCCATATCCCGCCCCCGGAGCTTATGTCCTGCTTACTCCACCCGTCCCGCGACGCTCCGTGGGAGCAGGAACACCATGCGCCCCGGGCGGCGCCCGAGCGCCGCGGGCCCGGCCGCGCGCGGGGCGGATCCGCCGGGCGGCGGAATTTTTCGCGGCCCCCCGAACGCTTGTCCCGGAGAGGACCGGACCGGCGGTGTGCCCGGCGGTGCTCGCGGCGCGTGTCCACGCGGTGCCGCACGAGTGACGGAACGGGAGGGCGCCGGTGGGCGGCAGGGACGACGGCAAGCGGATCGGAGCGGCCGAACTCGGCCGCGAACTGGGGGAGCGGGCCACCCTGGTGCAGTTCTCCAGCGCCTTCTGCGCACCCTGCCGCGCCACCCGGCGCGTCCTCGGCGAGGTCGCCGCGATGGTCCCCGGTGTGGCCCACGTCGAGATCGACGCCGAGGCCCGCCTGGACCTCGTACGCGCGCTGGAGATCCTCAAGACCCCCACCGTGCTGGTCCTGGACGCCGGCGGCCGGGTGGTGCGGCGGGCCGGCGGACAGCCCCGCAGGGCGGATGTCATCGCGGCTCTGGGGGAGGCGCTGTGACGGGTCATCAGCGCATGCGCCGGCGGGGGCCCGCCGGGGGAACCCACTTGACTGCCCCGGTCGCCTCTGGTCAGCCTGACCCCATGCCGACCGAACTCCTTCTCCACGGGCGGGTCCACGTCGACCTGGCCCGCACCGCGAGCGCGTGCTGTCCGGGCTGCTGAGCAGCCACGGCCCGTTCCCCCTCCCTCGCACAGAAGGACGACTCCATGACGGCCACGCCCGGCCTCCGCACCCCCCGGCTCGCCTCCCCCGACCTGCTGCGCTCCACGTTCCGTCGGCATGCCGCCGGCGTCGCGGTGATCACCGCGCGCGGTGCCGCCGGTCCGGTCGGCTTCACCGCCACCTCCCTCACCTCCGTCTCCGCCGAACCGCCGCTGGTCTCCTTCGGGATCGGCACGAGTGCCTCCAGCTGGCCCACGGTGGCCGAGGCGGACCACGTCGGCGTGCACATACTCGGCGAGCACCAGAGCGAGCTGGCCGCCACCTTCGCCCGCAGCGGCGCCGACCGCTTCGGCGCGCCGACCGCGTGGCGGGACGGCCCGGAAGGCGTACCGGTCCTGGACGACGTGCTGGCCTGGCTGGTGTGCCGGGTCGTCGGGCGCATCCCGGCCGGTGACCACCGGATCGTGCTCGCGGAGGTCGTCCTGGGCGATCCCTCGGGCTCCGGCCGCCCCCTCCTCTACCACCAGGGCCGCTTCGGCGGTCTGCGGGATTGATCACGGCGCCCTCTTCTGCGAAGCCGTCGAGTTCCGGTTACGCTGCGTTGCGAAGGTCACAGTTCAAAGCGCTTGCTTAGCGGGCAGGAACTGGGTGTACTGACGAGTAATATCTCGGTCGGAGCGCGCGGACGCCCCGACCTGGATCGGCCGCTTCGGGCGCCTATGCTGCCTGCAAGAGGCAGCCCGGAAATAGACGATGCAGTAGGAGAGCCGGCGTGAGCTTGAGGATCGTTGTCACTGTGAAGTACGTGCCCGACGCCACTGGCGACCGGCACTTCGCCGATGACCTGACCGTCGACCGCGACGACGTGGACGGTCTGCTCTCCGAGCTGGACGAGTACGCCGTGGAGCAGGCCCTCCAGATCGCGGAGGAGGCGGACGACGCCGAGGTCACCGTGCTGACCGTCGGCCCCGAGGACGCCAAGGACGCGCTCCGCAAGGCCCTCTCCATGGGTGCCCACAAGGCCATCCACGTCGAGGACGACGACCTGCACGGCACCGACGCCATCGGCACCTCGCTGGTCCTGGCCAAGGCCATCGAGAAGGCCGGCTACGACCTGGTCGTCTCCGGCATGGCCTCCACCGACGGCACCATGGGCGTCGTGCCCGCGCTGGTCGCCGAGCGCCTGGGCGTCCCGCAGGTCACCCTGCTCTCCGAGGTCTCCGTCGAGGACGGCACGGTCAAGGGCCGCCGCGACGGCGACGCCGCCTCCGAGCAGCTCGAGGCGCAGCTCCCCGCGGTCGTCTCGGTGACGGACCAGTCCGGCGAGGCACGCTACCCGTCCTTCAAGGGCATCATGGCGGCGAAGAAGAAGCCGGTGGAGTCCTGGGACCTGTCCGACCTGGACATCGAGGCCGAGGAGGTCGGTCTCGACGGCGCGTACACCAAGGTCGAGACCGCGACCGAGCGTCCGGCCCGCACGGCCGGCACGATCGTCAAGGACGAGGGCGAGGGCGGCAGGCAGCTCGCCGAGTTCCTCGCGAGCCAGAAGTTCATCTAAGGGCTCGCCCCCGCCGACCGCCCCTCAATCTCGTTACGCAGGAGAGCAATCCCATGGCTGAAGTCCTCGTCTACGTCGATCACGTGGACGGTGCCGTCCGCAAGCCCACCCTGGAGCTGCTGACGCTGGCCCGCCGCATCGGCGAGCCCGTCGCCGTCGCGCTCGGCAACGGCGCCGCCGACACCGCCGCCACGCTCGCCGAGCACGGCGCGGTGAAGGTCCTCACCCACGACGCGTCCGAGTACGCCGACTACCTGGTCGTACCGAAGGTGGACGCCCTCCAGGCCGCCCACGAGGCCGTCTCCCCGGCCGCCGTGCTGGTCCCGTCCTCCGCCGAGGGCAAGGAGATCGCCGCCCGCCTGGCGCTGCGCATCGGTTCCGGCATCATCACCGACGCCGTCGACCTCGAGGCCGGCGACGAGGGCCCGGTGGCCACCCAGTCGGTGTTCGCCGCGTCCTTCACCACCAAATCCCGAGCCGTCAAGGGCACCCCGGTCATCACGGTCAAGCCGAACTCGGCCGCCGTCGAGGCCGCCCCGGCCGCCGGTACCGTCGAGGGTCTTTCCGTGACCTTCTCCGCCCAGGCCACCGGCACCAAGGTCACCGGCCGCACCCCGCGCGAGTCGACGGGCCGCCCGGAGCTGACCGAGGCCGCGATCGTGGTCTCCGGCGGCCGTGGCGTCAACGGCGCCGAGAACTTCTCGGTCATCGAGGCCCTCGCCGACTCCCTCGGCGCGGCCGTCGGCGCCTCGCGTGCCGCGGTGGACGCCGGTTGGTACCCGCACACCAACCAGGTCGGCCAGACCGGCAAGTCGGTCTCGCCGCAGCTGTACATCGCCAACGGCATCTCCGGCGCCATCCAGCACCGTGCCGGTATGCAGACCTCCAAGACGATCGTGGCCGTCAACAAGGACGCCGAGGCCCCGATCTTCGAGCTGGTCGACTTCGGCGTGGTCGGCGACCTCTTCGACGTCGTCCCGCAGCTGACCGAGGAGGTCAAGGCCCGCAAGGGCTGAGCCCCCCCGCTGTACCGAGGCCCCCGTGACCAGTGCGGTCACGGGGGCCTCGGCGCATCCTGGACACGGTGTTGACCGGCGGGAAGCGCGCCGGATAACTTCATTCTGCGGATTGTTGATTCCGGAAAGCGGAAAATCGGAGGGTGTGGGATGGGTCAGCAGGAGAAGGTGGCGACGAGCCTCGCGGGCGCCGTCAGCGAGGAGATCAGCGCCTCCCTCGCACCGGTCGACGCGGAGCTGGAGCGCCGCTACCCCGGAGATCCCGGCACCCGGCAGCCCGTCCACACCGTCTACGTCCCCGGTGACGCCCTCACCGCCGGCACCGTGCGCGCCTGGGGCGACGAGGCGCTCGCCCTCCTCGACGCCCACGCCCCCGACGCCGCCTCCTTCGCGGCCGTCCTCGGCCTCGCCGACGACCTCGCCGGGCCGGTGTACTCCCGCGTCCGCGCCAAGCTGGAGCGCGAGCCCGTCGAGGACCTCCGCGTCGACTTCGAGGACGGTTACGGCCCCCGCCCCGACGCCGAGGAGGACGCCACGGCGGCCCGCGCGGCCCGCCTGGTCGCCGAGGCCTACCGGGACGGCACGGCCGCGCCGTACACGGGCATCCGCATGAAGTGCATGGAGGCCGCGGTGCGCGACCGGGGCATCCGCACTCTCGACGTCTTCCTCACCGGCCTGATGGAGGCCGGCGGCCTGCCCGACGGCCTGGTCCTGACCCTGCCGAAGGTGACGTACGCCGAGCAGGTCGCCGCCTTCGTCCGCCTCCTGGAGGCCTTCGAGAAGGCGCACGGCCTGGACGCGGGCCGCCTCGGCTTCGAGATCCAGATCGAGACCAGCCAGGCCGTCCTCGCCACCGACGGCACCGCCACCGTCGCCCGCATGATCCAGGCCGCCGAGGGCCGCGCCACCGGCCTCCACTACGGCACCTTCGACTACAGCGCCTGCCTCGGCGTCTCCGCCGCCCACCAGGCCAGCGACCACCCCGCCGCCGACCACGCCAAGGCCGTCATGCAGGTCGCCGCGGCCGGCACCGGCGTCCGCGTCTGCGACGGCTCCACCAACGTCCTGCCGGTCGGCCCCACCGAGAAGGTCCACGACGCCTGGCGCCTGCACTACGGTCTCACCCGGCGTGCCCTCTCCCGTGCCTACTACCAGGGCTGGGACATGCACCCGGGCCACCTCCCCACCCGTTACGCGGCCGTCTTCGCGTTCTACCGCGAGGGCTTCGAGCAGGCCGCGGCCCGCCTGACCCGGTACGCGCACCGCGCCGGCGGCGACGTGATGGACGAGCCCGCCACCGCCAAGGCGCTCAGCGGCTACCTGCTGCGCGGCCTCGACTGCGGTGCCCTCGACATCGCCGAGGTCGCCCGCCTCACCGGTCTGACCCGCGCCGACCTGGAGGGCTTCGCGGCGCCCCGGCGCGGCGACCTGACGGCCTCCCCGCAGTAGACGGGCCCTCGCGCACCGGGCGGGCCGCGCGGCGGGGGCGTGTGCTCAGTCCGCGGGCGGCAGCTCGCCGGAACCGCGGGTGATGAGCCGGGTCGGCAGCAGGATCCGCTCGGGGGCCAGCAGGGCGCCGTCCAGCTGGCGGAACAGACGTTCGGCGGCGGTACGGCCCAGCGTCGCGGCGTCCTGCGCCACGACCGTGAGGCCCGGCTGGAGCAGGTCGGCCAGCTCGATGTCGTCGAAGCCGACGAGCGCGGTCCGCCGGGAGTGCTCCGCCAGCACCCGGATCACGGTCACCGTGACCCGGTTGTTGCCGGTGAAGACCGCGGTGACCGGGGCGGGCCCGGACAGCATCTCCTCCGCCGCCCGCCGCACCCGCTCCGGGGTGGTCACGCCGAGGGACATCCAGTGCCCCTCGACGGGTATGCCCGCGTCCTCCATGGCCGCCCGGTAGCCGCGCAGCCGCTCCGCCGCGGTGTGGATGCGCGGCATGTCACCGATGAACCCGATCCGCCGGTGACCGTGCGCGATCAGGTGGGCGACGCCGTCCCGGGCCCCGCCGAAGTTGTCGGACAGGACCACGTCCGCCTCGATCCCCCCGGCCGGACGGTCCACGAACACGGTGGCCACCCCCGCCCTGATCTCCGGCTCCAGGTAGCGGTGGTCGTTCCCGGCCGGGATCACCACGAGACCGTCCACCCGGCGAGCGCACAGCGCGAGCGCCAGCTCCTGCTCCCGCTCCGGGTCCTCGGCGCTGGAGCCGTTGATCAGCAGGGCGCCGTGCGCGCGGGCGACCTCCTCGACGGCGCGGCTGAGCGGGCCGTAGAACGGGTCCGCGAGGTCCTCCAGGACCAGGCCGACGCTCGCCGTGCGGCCCTTGCGCAGCACGCGGGCGCTGTCGTTGCGGCGGAAACCGAGTGCCTCGATGGCCTCCTGCACCCGGCGCTCGGTGTCCGGGGTGACCCCCGGCTCCCCGTTGACCACGCGGGACACCGTCTTCAGTCCGACACCGGCGCGTGCCGCCACGTCCTTCATCGTCGGACGATTGCCGTACCGCGTGCCGGGAAGGCGTTCTGCGCGGCGGGTGGTCTCGGGCACGGGGCGCTGTCCTGTCTCTCGTCCGTCTCATTCACGGCGGTGGTGCGTGAGCCGGTCCTGTATGAGGATGTGGCGTCGAGCATAGAGCCTGGACAACGTTGTCAGATGCGGGAGAGACTGTCCACCGCTGTCTCCGGCACGCGTCCCCACCGCATGTCCGGCCCGCGGCATTTCCGCTTTCACGCTTCAACGGGGAGATCTGACTCTTGATGCACACCGACCTCGTCGCGGCCCTGGACATCGGCGGCACCAAGATCGCCGGCGCGCTGGTGGACGGCGACGGACGGATCCTGGCCCGGGCCCAACGCGCCACGCCCGCCCAGCAGGACGGCGAGACGGTCATGCGGGCGGTCGCCGAGGTGCTCGGCGACCTCGCCGGGTCACCCCTGTGGGGACGCGCCGTCTCGGTCGGCATCGGCAGCGCCGGCCCGGTGGACGCCTCGGCGGGCACCGTCAGTCCGGTGAACGTGCCGGGCTGGCGCGAGTTCCCCCTGGTGGAGCGGGTACGCGCGCTCACCGGGGGGCTGCCGGTCGAGCTGATCGGCGACGGGGTCGCGATCACGGCGGCCGAGCACTGGCAGGGCGCAGCGCGCGGCCACGACAACGCGCTGTGCATGGTGGTGTCCACCGGGGTGGGCGGCGGCCTGGTGCTGGGCGGCCGGCTGCACCCCGGGCCGACCGGCAACGCCGGGCACATCGGTCACATCAGCGTGGACCTGGACGGCGACCCCTGTCCGTGCGGCTCGCGCGGGTGCGTGGAACGCATCGCCAGCGGCCCCAACATCGCCCGCCGGGCGCTGGAGCGGGGCTGGCGACCCGGCCCCGACGGTGACGCCTCCGCGGCCGCGGTCGCCGCCGCCGCCCGCGCGGGCGACCCGGTCGCCGTGGCCTCCTTCGAGCGGGCCGCCCGGGCGCTGGCGGCCGGCATCGCGGCCACCGCGACCCTGGTCGAGATCGACATCGCCGTGGTCGGCGGGGGCGTCGGCAAGGCGGGTGACATCCTCTTCACCCCCCTGCGCAGGGCCCTGGCCGACTATGCGGCCCTGTCCTTCGTGCAGCGGCTCACCGTCGTACCGGCACGGACCGGAACCGACGCGGGCCTCGTCGGCGCCGCCGCGGCGGCCCTGACCCACCGGGCGAACGCCACCACGGTGAGCCTGTAACCCGACCGGCCCCTACCGGGCACGGATCTCGGGGGGCGTCTGCGGTCCGCGTTCGCGCGGACACCGGACGCCGCCGGCCACCTCCCGGCACGGGGCGCCGAGGGAGCGGCTCGCGGGCGATCTTCCGGGGCGAGGCGGCACGCGTGCGCGCGGGCGCGGGTGATTTCTGGCCCGCGACAGATGGCGCTCTCCCGCCGAGCGCAGGCCAGCCGCTGCTGCCCACTACCTGCGGCCGGGGTGCTGGGGCCCACCCCGCCCCACCCCCCGGTTCAACCGCCGGACCGGCGCCCCGCGGTCGCGTCCGGCCCAACACCCGCCCCACCCCCCCGTTCGACCGCCGGGCCGGCGAACCGCGTGACTCGTGGGCGGTTTCGTAGTTGATCAGGGCATGAAGAAGCGCAGCATGCTGGCCCTCGCCACCCTCGCCACCGGATTCGTCGTGGCCGCCGTCACCCCGTCGCACGCGGCCGACGAGGGTGCCCTCGGTGGCCTGAGCGTGTCGGACACCCTCGACACGGCGGGTCACCTCGTCAGCCAGGACAGTCTGGCCATGGACGAGGAGGACGCCGGCCAGGGATAGGACCGGCGCACCCGACCGTCCGCGTGCCGGTGTCCCCGAGGCGGGGGCGCCGGCACGTCGTCGTCCGGCGGGGCAGGCGCCCTCAACGGGACGGGGTTTCCGTGGCAGGGTGGAGCGGGCAAGCCACAGGGGGCCAACAGAAGAGGGGGAGTCCGTGACCGTCGTCTGGATCAACGGCGCGTTCGGTGCGGGGAAGAGCATCACCGCACGGGAGCTGATCGAACTGATCCCGCACAGCACGCTCTTCGACCCCGAGGTCATCGGCGGCGCGCTCACACGCCTGCTGCCGCCCAAGCGCCTCGCCGAGGTCGGCGAACTCCAGGACCTGCCGGTCTGGCGCCGGCTGGTGGTGGACACCGCCGCCGCCATGCTGGCCGAGCTGGGCGGCACCCTGGTGGTGCCCATGACCCTGTTCCGCCAGGAGTACCGGGACGAGATCTTCGGTGGACTCGCCGCCCGCAGGATCCCCGTGCACCATCTGCTCCTCGCCCCGGCGGAAACGATCCTGCGCGAGCGGATGGCCGGGCGTGGCACACCGTCCGACCTCCCCGACGGCGAACTCGGCACCCGCCACTGGTCCTACGACCACATCGAGCCCTACCGTGCCGCCCTCGCCTCCTGGCTCACCGCCGACGCCCACCTGGTGGACACCAGCGACCTGACCCCGTACGACGCGGCCGTCCGCATCGCCGACGCCGTGCGCAGCGGTGCCGTGCCCGCCTGCGACATCGTGCAGACCCCGGAGCCGGCCGCCGAGACGCTGGCCGCCGGGGTACTGCTCTTCGACGAACAGGACCGGGTGCTGCTCGTCGACCCCACCTACAAGCCGGGCTGGGAGTTCCCCGGCGGGGTGGTGGAGCGGGGCGAGGCTCCCGCCCGCGCCGGGATGCGCGAGGTCGCCGAGGAGACCGGCATACGGCTGCGGGAGGTGCCGCGGCTGCTCGTCGTGGACTGGGAGCGGCCCGCGCCGCCCGGTTACGGCGGGCTGCGGCTGCTCTTCGACGGCGGCCGGTTGGCTCCCGCGCAGGCGTCCCGGGTGCTGCTGCCGGGCCCGGAGCTGCGCGCCTGGCGCTTCGCCACCGAGCAGGAGGCCGCCGCGATGCTGCCACCGGTCCGCTACGAGCGGCTGCGCTGGGCGCTGCGGGCCCGGGAGCGGGGCACCGCGCTGTATCTGGAGGCCGGGATACCGGTCGGCTGACCGGTCGCCGGTCAGGCAGTGGCCGCCGCCCGGCGCAGTGCGGCGGCGGCGCCTCCCACCACCGGGTCGCCGTGTCCGAAGCAGGCCACATCCGCCGTCAGGTCCGCCAACGTCCGCACCGACGCGAGGAGTCGGGCGCGGTCGAGGTTGAAGACACCGGGCATCGGCGTGCCGTCGGCCGGGGCGGCGGCCACCGTGTCCCCGGTGAACAGCACGCCCTCGGCGGGCAGGAAGAGCGCGATGCTGCCGTCCGTGTGCCCGGGGACGTGCAGTACCCGGGCGCCCCCGCCGAAGTCCAGCATCTCGCCGCCCGACAACTCGGTGACCGAGGCGGGCGGCACGGGCTCGCCCTCGGGCAGGTGCCGGGCCGCCGCGGCGTGGAGCGGCAGTTCCCACTCCTCGAAGCGTGGCGGCGGGCCCGGGACCGGGCCCCGTACGAAGGGGGCGTCCCGCTCGTGCGCCAGCACCTCGGCCCCGGTCAGCGCCGCCAGCTCGCCCGCCCCGCCCGCGTGGTCCTCGTGGAAATGGGTCAGGACGATCCGTCGTAGGTCGCGTGGGTCGTGGCCCAGCGCGGTGACCGCGTCGGCCGTGGCCCGGCCGGAGCCGAGCGTGCCCGCGTCGATCAGTGTCAACTCGTCGCCGTCACGCCAGAGATAGGCCTGGCCGACCGGGAAGCGCAGGAGGTGCAGGCGGGGGAGCAGCGGGATGACGTCCATGCCCCGACGGTAGGCGGGGCCCCGCGTACGGGCGAGGCCCCTCTGCCGCGGGCAGAACGGTTCAGCCGGCCGCGTAGTTGCGCAGGAACAGGGCCTCGGCGACCGACAGCCGCTCCAGCTCCGCGGGTGACACGCTCTCGTCGACCGCGTGGATGCGCGCCTCCGGCTCGCTGAGCCCGATGAGCAGGATCTCCGCCCGCGGGTAGAGCCCGGCGAGGGTGTTGCACAGCGGGATGGAGCCGCCGTGGCCGGCGTACTGCATGGTCTCGCCGGGGTAGGCCACCGCCATCGCGTCGGCCATCGCCCGGTAGGCGGGGCTGGAGGTGTCGGCGCGGAACGGCTGGCCCTGCCCGGTCTGTTCGGTGGTGACCCGGGCGCCCCAGGGGATGTGCGCCTCCAGGTGCGCCTGGAGCAGCTTGGTGGCCTCCGCGGCGTCGACGCCCGGCGGCACCCGCAGGCTGATCAGGGCGCGGGCCCGCGACTGGACGGAGGGGGTGGCGCCGACGACCGGCGGGCAGTCGATGCCGATGACGGTGACCGCCGGGCGGGCCCAGAGGCGGTCGGCCACCGAGCCGGCCCCGACCAGTTCGACGTCGTCCAGCACCTTGGCGTCCTTGCGGAACTGTTCCTCGGTGTACTCCAGGCCGTCCCACGCCGCGTCGGCGTCCAGCCCGTCGACGGTGGTGGAGCCGTCCTCGGCGCGCAGCGAGTCCAGGACGCGGATCAGCGCGGCCAGCGCGTCCGGGGCGGCGCCGCCGAACTGGCCCGAGTGCAGGTTTCCGGCCAGGGTGTCGACCTGCACCCGGACCATGGTCATGCCGCGCAGGCTGGTCGTGGCGGTGGGCAGGCCGACGCGGAAGTTGCCCGCGTCGCCGATGACGATCGTGTCCGCCGCCAGCAGCTCGGGGTGCTGTTCGGCGTACCGTTCCAGACCGCCGGTGCCCTGCTCCTCCGAGCCCTCCACGATCACCTTGACGTGGACGGGCACGCCGCCGTCGGCCCGCAGGGCGCGCAGCGCGAGCAGGTGCATGAGGAAGCCGCCCTTGCAGTCGGCGGTCCCGCGGCCGTACCAGCGGCCGTCGCGCTCGGTCAGCTCGAACGGCGGAGTGGTCCAGCCGGCCTCGTCCAGCGGTGGCTGGACGTCGTAGTGCGCGTACAGGAGAACCGTTTTGGCCCCCTCCGGGCCGGGCAGCAGGCCGTACACCGACTGGGTGCCGTCCGGGGTGTCCAGGAGGGCGACGTCGGTGAAGCCCTCGGCGCGCAGGGCGTCGGCGATCCAGCGCGCGGCGGCCTCGCTCTCGCTCCTCGGGAACTGCGCGAAGTCCGCCACCGAGCGGAAGGCGACCAGTTCGGCCAGCTCCTCCTTGGCCCGGGGCAGCAGCGAGGCCACGGTCTCGGCGACCGGATTCGACGACATGGGCACGCTCCTCGTGGGTGCGACGTTGTACGGGGGTGAGTGCACGATCCTCCCACAGTGGCCTGCGCGGACGGCCGCCGTAGGATGCGGGGGGACACTTCGGCGGCGGCTTGATCGGAGCGGTAGACCATCGTGAGCGGCGACAATTCTTCGGCGGACGACGTGCAGCAGGTATGGGACGTCGTCGTGGTGGGCGCGGGACCCGCGGGGGCCTCGGCCGCCTACGCGGCCGCGGTCGCGGGACGGCGTGTACTGCTGCTGGAGAAGGCCGAGCTGCCGCGCTACAAAACGTGCGGCGGCGGCATCATCGGACCCTCGCGCGACGCGCTGCCCCCGGGCTTCGATCTGCCCTTCCGGGACCGCGTGCACGCGGTCACCTTCTCCCACAACGGCCGCTTCACCCGTACCCGGCGCTCCAAGCAGATGCTGTTCGGGCTGATCAACCGGCTCGAGTTCGACCAGCAGCTGGTCGAACACGCCCAGAAGGCGGGCGCGGAGCTGCGGACGGGTGCCACCGTGCAGCGCGTCGAGCAGCACGGCTCGGCGGTGCCGGACCGGCGCACGGTCGCCGTCGTCCTCCAGGGCGGGGAGACGGTCCTGGCCCGCGCGGTGGTCGGCGCCGACGGCAGCGCCAGCCGGATAGGAGCGCATGTCGGCGTGAAGCTGGACCAGGTCGACCTCGGCCTGGAGGCGGAGATCCCGGTGCCGGAGACGGTCGCCGAGGACTGGCAGGGCCGCGTCCTCATCGACTGGGGCCCGATGCCGGGCAGTTACGGCTGGGTGTTCCCGAAGGGGGACACGCTGACGGTCGGCGTGATCTCCGCGCGGGGAGAGGGTGCCGCCACCAAGCGTTACCTGGAGGACTTCACCGCCCGGCTCGGTCTGGCCGGTTTCGAGCCGTCGCTGTCCTCCGGGCACCTGACCCGCTGCCGCGCCGAGGACTCGCCGCTGTCCCGCGGCCGGGTGCTGGTGTGCGGCGACGCGGCAGGGCTGCTGGAGCCGTGGACGCGCGAGGGCATCTCGTTCGCGCTGCGCTCGGGCCGGCTGGCGGGGGAGTGGGCGGTGCGGATCGCCGAGGCGCACGACGCCGTCGACGCCCGGCGCCAGGCCCTGAACTACGCGTTCGCCATCAAGGCGGGGCTCGGTGTCGAGATGAGCGTCGGCAGGCGCATGCTGGCGGTGTTCGAGAAGCGCCCCGGCCTCTTCCACGCGGCCCTCACCGGCTTCCGTCCGGCGTGGCGCGCGTTCCGGGACATCACGCGGGGCTCGACCTCGCTGGGTGAACTGGTCCGCGCCCACCCGCTCGCCCAACGTGCCCTGGCCAGGCTGGACAAGGCGCAGTCGGTACCGGCGGAGGAACCCGTCAGTTCGTGACGGTGATCCGAAAGACCGGGTGGTCCGCGGCGCAGGCGACGATCTCCGCGTCGGTGGACGCGGCGGTCACCCCGGCGAAGTACTGGTCGACCTCCCAGCCCCACTTCTCCAGGTAGGTCCGCAGGACGGGGAGCTTCTCGGCGTCTGGGAGCTCCACCGCGGTGAAGGCGCGCACCTTGCGGCCGACGCGCAGTTCGCCGCCGCCCGCGACGCGCATGTTGCGGACCCACTGCGAGTGGCCGCGCGCCGAGACGAGGTACTGCCCGCCGTCGTAGGTGTGCGGGTTGACCGGGACGCGCTGCGTCCGCCCGCTCGTGCGCCCGCGCACCGACATCTCTTCGCTCCCCGCGAGGCTGAACCCGTGCCGGGCGAGCCAGCCGATCACGCGGTTGAAGCGCACGTTCAGCGCGCTGCCCTTGAGGTGGTACGGCGAAGACGACGACACGGCGATCCCCACGATCCGTCGAGAGCGGTGCTCTCGTCCGTCCTCAGTGTGGCGCACGCGGCACCCCGATGCAAGAGCAGTGCTCTCTTTTGTGTGCACCGCTCTGTTTCGTGGCAGACTCCTGCCATGAGCACCGCACAGGGCGCCCGCGCGCGGGCCAGGCAGGAAGTCACCGCGGCCATCAAGGAGGCGGCGCGCGGTCAACTGGCCGCGGAGGGCGCGGCCAAGCTCTCGCTGCGCGCGGTCGCCCGTGAGCTGGGCATGGTCTCGTCCGCCGTCTACCGCTACTTCCCCAGCCGGGACGACCTGCTGACCGCCCTCATCATCGACGCCTACGACGCCCTCGGCGAGGCGGCGGAGCAGGCCCGGGACGCCGCGTCCGCCGCCGCGCCCCTGGACCGCTGGACGGCCGTCTGCGAGGCGGTCCGCACCTGGGCGCTCGCCCACCCGCACGAGTACGCGCTGATCTACGGCTCACCGGTCCCCGGGTACGCCGCCCCCGACACCACCGTCCGGGCCGCGGCCCGCGTGGGCCTGGTGCTCATCGACATCGTCCGCGAGGCCCACCGGGACCCGGGGCTCACCCTCCCGCCCCTGCCCGCAGAGCTGGTCCCCGAGGCGGAGCGGATGGGGGCCGACTTCGCCCCCGGGCTGCCGCCCGAGGCCGTAGCGGCGCTGGTGGCCGCCTGGGCCCAGCTCTTCGGACTGGTCGGGTTCGAGGTGTTCGGACAGTTCAACCGGGTGGTGGAGGACCGCGCCGCGTTCTTCCGCCACGCGGCCGTCCGGCTGGCCCAGGGCGCGGGACTGCCTCCGAGCTGAGCGGCGCGCCACCGGAGGGCCTCCGGTGGCCGACCGGCGGGGCCGGCGCCGGGAGCCGTCGACCGCGCCGGGGCCCTATCGGGTCAGCGCTCGTCCGGCGCGATCGGCCGGTCCGCTGCGAACTGCCTCCGGAAGCGCAGCAGGACGCTCACCACCCGGGCCATGAAGACCACCACGGCGAGGGCGGAGCCCAGCCGGAGCAGCACCGCCGCCGGCAGGGGCGGCAGGTGGAAAAGCAGCGCGGGACCGGCCACGGCCCCGAACAGCACCGCCGCCGCGAACGCGGCGCTGACCAGCGCGTACCCGATCTCGACCGTGGCCGCGTCCCGTTCAGCCGCGGAGCGGCGTCCCCCGTATGCGTACATCCCGTCAGTTTCCCAGACGCGCACCCGGCACGCCACAGACCTTTCCGCCGGGTGCGCGCCCGCCGCCGCCGGGTCCCCGCGGAGGTCGGTCACCCACCGCGCGGAGTCCCCCGAAAACCCCTCGCACCCGCTCGCCCCGCCCGGTACGGTCTCGATCGACTTCCGCCGTGTGCCCATGGGTTACGCCGGGCGTGGTGGTTCCCGTGCCGAGAGCAGGTGTCGTCCATGGCGTGCCGTATCAGTGAGCTCGTGCTCGATTGCCGCGACCCCGGGGCGCTGGCGCGGTTCTGGTGCGAGGTCCTGGACTTCGTGGTGCTCGACCGGGAAGAGGACGGCAGCCTGGAGATCGGGCCCCGCGAAGGCTTCGGCGGCCCGCAGCCGACGATCATCCTCAGCCCCGGCGACCAGCCGCGGCCGGACCGGCCCCGGCTGCACATCGACGTCAACGCCACCGACCGTGACCAGGACGCCGAACTCGAACGCCTCCTGGGGCTCGGAGCACGTCCGGCCGACGTCGGCCAGACCGGCGAGGAGCCGTGGCACGTCCTCGCCGACCCCGAGGGCAACGTTTTCTGCCTGCTCAAGGCCCGCCTCGACCCGCTCTGACGCGCCCTGGCCCCGGACCGCCCCACAGCGAATGCTTGTGCATATAATGACGATGCAATGAAACCGCTTCTCTGCTACGGTGCGGTCATGGCGGCGAAGAAGGCCGAACAGGCGCTCGTGGAGCAGTGGCGGGACATCCTGGCCCTGCAAGCCCGGACCCAGTGCGAACTCGACCGGGAACTGCACGTACACGGCCTGTGCGCCAGCGACTTCGAGGTCCTCGACCTGCTCGCCGAGGGCGCCGCGGCGGACGGCTGCTGCTCGTACCGCGTGCAGGAGATCTCCGACCGCGTCCATCTCAGCCAGAGCGCGCTGTCCAGGCTGGTCGGCCGCCTGGAGAAGGACGGCCTCGTCGAGCGGACCATGTGCACCGACGACCGGCGTGGGGTGTACGTGTCGCTCACCGCGAAGGGGCGCGCGCTGCACACGCGGGTGCGGCCCGTGCAGCGCGCGGTGCTGGCCCGGATGCTGACCGGCGCCGGCTGACACCGGCCGGCACCGGCCGACCCCACGTCAGATCGCGGACCGCTCCCGCCACAGCGCCGCGAGCGATTCGTCGCCGGTCACCCGCGGCAGCGCCTCGCGGTTCCACAGCGCCAGGTACAACCGGTCGGCGGGGCCCGAGAGTTCGGCCTCGGCCGCCCCTTCCGCCGCGCGCACGCACACCGGCGGTTCCGTCGTGAGCCGCAGGGTCCACACCGCGTCCGCCCCCGCGTCCACAGCCCGCACCCGCAGCACACGCTCCTCCTCGCTGCGCAGCCGGCTGCGGGAACGGGCGTGGAAGCCGCGCAGCAGCTCGTCGACGCCGTCCACCGCGAAGCCGGCGGCGACCGGGGACGGGGTCCCCCCTCGGGCCGCCTCCGCGTCGTAGCGGTGCACGGTCGTCTCGTGTGCCTGCCGGCGGGCCCAGAACGCCAGCGGCGAGAGCCCGGGCAGCGGCAGGAAAGTCCAGCACTCGGTGTCGGCCGGCGCGGCGGCCAGGGTGTCCACCAGTAGACGGTGGCTCTCCCGGTACCAGGCCACCAGTTCGGCGCCGTCGAGCTCGGGCGCCTCGCCGTAGGGCCTGGCCTCCGGGTGCCCGTCGGCGACCGTGGCGGCGGCCCACCGGTGCACCACGCCGGTGTGCCGCAGCAGGTCACGCACCCGCCACGGCGGGCACGTCGGCACCTCGGCGTCGGTGCCCGCCGCGTCGGCCGCCGCGGCCAGCAGCCGTCCCTCGCGGTCCAGGGTCTCCAGATATTCAGCGGTCTCCATGGCGCCGAGTGTGCCGGACGCGCCGGCGCCGGCCGGAGCCGGGTACGGGAGGTGCCGGGCGGGGCCCGTGCGGGTCGGTCGTTCGGATGCACCGCCCGGACCCGCGGTGGCCGCGGGCCACACAGCGGTCCGACGGCCCGTCACATCCTCGTGGGCGCGCCGTCGGCGACCCCGTCGTTCCAGCCGGAGGCGGAACGCAGACGGCGAGGCGGCGGCTCCCCTGGGTCTCTGCGCGGCCGGTCGGGCTGAGCGGCGCGGCGCGACCGCGGCCCTCGACGCCGAACGGGCGGGCGGCCCTGTCGGTGGCCGGACTCCGCCTCCGCGCATAACGGGGTGCTGGGCCGGCCCGGACCGCTCCCGTCGGCGCCGTCGCCATGACGACCGACGGCGCGTCGTCGACCCGGCGTCAGCGGTCGAGGACCCGGCGGGTCGCGACCCCGATGACCGCCGCGACGGCGGCCAGGACGGCCACGCTGGTCAGCGCGGTGGGCAGCGAGAACCAGTCGGCCATGAAGCCGATCGCGGGCGGTCCGAGCAGCATGCCGCCGTACCCCAGGGTGGAGGCGACGGCGACCCCGGAGGGACCGGTCAGGGCGCCCGCGCGTTCCACGGCGACCGGGAAGAGGTTGGCGAGCCCGAGCCCCGTCACGGCGAAGCCGGTGAGCACCGCCCACACGGACGGCGCGAGCGAGCCGAGCAGCATGCCCGCCGCCGCGACCGTGCCGCCGGCGATCACGGTACGGGCCACCCCGAAGCGGCCCAGCAGTGCCGTGCCCGTCAGCCGGCCCACTGTCATCGCGAGGGTGAAGCAGGCGTACCCGGCGGCAGCCGTGCCGGCCGAGGCCGCGAGGTCCTGCTCCAGGTGGAGCGCGCCCCAGTCGGCCATGGCCCCTTCGCCGTAGGCCGTGCACAGCGCGACGAGACCGAAGACGACGACCAGCCCGCGGGTCCGCCCGGCCGGTCCGCCCGCCGTACTCCCGTCCGACTCCGCCCGTGGGGCCCGTTCCGGTGGCACCGGCGGCCGGTGCCGCAGCAGGGGACGCCCGGCGACGGCCGTGACCAGCAGGCCCACCACGGTGAGCCCGAGCAGGTGCCGGGTGGGGGAGAGGGCGCCGGCCACCAGTCCGCCGAGGCCCGCGCCGGCCATCCCGCCCAGGCTGAAGGCGGCGTGGAAGCTCGGCATGATCGGCCGGCGCAGGGCGGCGACCAGGTCGACGGCGGCGCTGTTGAACGCGACGTTCACACCGCCGTAGGCGGCGCCGAACAGCAACAGGACGGCGCCCAGGGCGGACGCCGAGTGGGTCAGCGGGGGCAGCGCGACACTGAGGGCGAGCACGACCATGCAGACCACGGTCACCGGGTGGCTGCCGAAGCGGCGGCACAGCCGGCCGGTCAGCGTCATGGTGAGCACGCCGCCGGCGGAGACGCCGAGCAGGGCGAGTCCGAGGGCGCCGGCGGAGGCGTGCGTCTGATGCTTGATGTCCGGGATGCGGACGACCCACCCCGCGAAGAGGAAGCCGTCCAGCGCGAAGAACGCGGTGATCGCCGCACGGAGCGCGGTGAGATCCGGGCCCGGCACGACGTTGTGCGATCGGGTTTTGTTTATTAGCGGCACAAAGTCAGGGTAGGGGCGGCCGGGAGGACCGGCAAGGGAATTGGCGGGGTCCTGGCACGACCGGGCCGGCGGGGGTGCCGGCTACCGCGTGCGCCCGGGCGCGCGCCGGGGACCTGTGGCCCACGGCCGGGGAGAATCCGTCCGAGATGCGAATGTGTGCGCGACCCGTACGAAGCGCTCCGGCTACAGGTGGGTTAATGCGTGCGCACGACCTGGTTGCGGGTGGGTGAGCGCGTCATGATGGGCCCATGACGTTGGCCTTCCGCGCGCTCGCGCAACTGGAGACCTGGCCGGACCTGAGACCGGCCCTCCCGAGCTGCGGCGTCGGGCGCGCCGTGTGCTCGACGCGGGGCGAGATCGCCCACTTCCACTCCGAGCGGGATGTCGACCTCCGACTCACCGACCGGGCCGTACGGCGGTTCGCCGACGGCCTCAGGGGCTCGGGGGCGATCAGGATCGTGCCCGGTTCGCAGTGGGTGACCCTGCGGCTCGACGCCGCCAGCGACGTCGACCTGCTGCTGACCCTGGTGAGCCTGGCCCTCCAGGCCCAGCTGACCTGGCCCGACCCGGCCGACCGGCCGCTGGTGGGCTGCAACGACCAGCGGGGAGCCGGGTTCGTGACGGCCGACCTCGGCGTCTTCTGACACGAACTCCGCGCAGGGCGGCCGAAGTCGCCGGTGGTCCGGCCCGGCCCCGCTCGACGCCGGGCGCCGGTCTCACGCCGTCAGCACCCGAACACCCGCCTCCTCGAACCGCCGTACCGTCTCCGGCGCCACCGCCGCGTCCGTCACCAGGGTGTTCACCAGCTCCGTGCCGCAGATCCGGGCGAACGCCCGGCGCCCCAGCTTGCTGGAGTCCGCGGCGACCACCACCCGCTCGGCGCGCTCGCACAGCAGCCGGTTGATCGCGGCCTCCGCCTCGTCGTGCGCCGCCGCGCCGTGCGTGACGTCGAAGCCGACGACCCCCAGTACCGCCACGTCCAGCGTGATCTGACCGAGCACCCCGTCCGCCAGCGGGCCGATGAGCTCGTACGACTGGGCGCGTGCCACCCCGCCGGTCACCACGATCTTGAACTGGGGCCGTACGGCGAGTTCGTTGGCGATGTTCAGCGCGTTGGTGACGACGGTCAGCGCCGGTGAGCCGGTGCCCAGGTCACCGCGCACGGCCAGCGCGCGGGCCACCTCCGTGGTCGTCGTGCCGCCGGTCAGTCCCACCGCCTCGCCCGGCGCCACGAGTTCGGCCACCGCCTTGGCGATCCGTTGCTTCTCCGAGGCACGGCGCGCGGTCTTGTAGCGCAGGGGCAGTTCGTAGGACACCCCGTGCACCACCGCCCCGCCGCGGGTGCGCACCAGCATCTGCTGCTCGGCGAGCTGGTCGAGGTCGCGGCGGATCGTGGCCGCCGACACCGCCAGTTCGGCCGCCGCCTCCTCGACCTCCAGCCGGCCGCGCTCGACGAGCAGTTCCAGCAGCGCCTTCCAGCGGGCGTCCCGGGACATCCGCAGCCTCCGTTCCCCGGCCGTCTTCGGCCTCCCGGCGACCCTAACGCACCCCACATCCCGCCCGAATGCTTGATTGTGATCGAAAGGTCGCTATATCTTGCAGGAACAATCAGCTAGGGGAGGGTGTGGGCATGACCCATGTCGAGAACGAGCTGAACAGCCAGCCGGAGTGCTGGACCCGGGCGGCGGACCTGGCGGAACGCCACCGGGGCGCGCTGCCGGAGCCGGGCGAACGGGTCGCCGTCGTCGGCTGCGGCACCTCCTACTTCATGGCCCAGGCCGTCGCCGCCCTGCGGGAGGGCGCGGGGCAGGGGGAGACCGACGCGTTCGCCGCCTCCGAGTTCCCCTCCCGGCGGCCGTACGACCGGATCCTCGCCCTCACCCGCTCCGGCACCACCACCGAAGTGCTCGACGTGCTGCGGGAGTCCCACGGACGGACCCGCACCACCGCCCTCACCGCCGACCCGGACACGCCGGTCGTGTCGGCCGCCGACGACCTCGTGGTGCTCGACTTCGCCGACGAACGCTCCGTCGTCCAGACCCGGTTCGCCACCACCGCGCTCACGCTCCTGCGCGCCCACCTCGGACTGCACACCGACGCCGTCGTCGCCGACGCGCGCACCGCCCTCGCCGCCGACCTGCCCCACGGGCTCACCGGGCGGACCCAGTTCGCCTTCCTCGGGCGGGGTTGGACCGTCGGACTCGCCCACGAGGCCGCGCTGAAGATGCGCGAGGCCTCCCTCGCCTGGACCGAGTCCTACCCGGCGATGGAGTACCGGCACGGCCCGATCAGCGTCAGCGGCGACACCACCGCCACCTGGATGCTCGGGACGGCACCCGACGGACTGGCCGAGCAGGTGCGGGCCACCGGCGCCTCGTGGATCGAGGGCGGACTCGACCCGCTCGCCGAACTCGTCCGCGTGCAGCGGCTCGCGGTGGCCGTCGCCGCCGCACGGGGTCTGGACCCCGACCGGCCGCGCCACCTCACCCGCTCGGTGATCCTCGCCCCCTGAAACCCGCCGTCCCGTCCCGGAAGGACACGCACGTGCCCCTCGCGACCACGGGCGAGCTGGTCACCCGCGCCGCCACGGCCCGGTCCGCCGTCCCCGCGTTCAACGTCATCACCCTCGAACACGTCGAGGCCGTCATCACCGGCGCCGAGTCCGCCGGCGCCCCGGTCGTCCTCCAGGTCAGCGAGAACGCCGTCAGGTTCCGCCACGGCCGGCTGCTGCCGCTGGCCCGTGCCGCCGTCGCCGCCGCCGAACGCGCCGCCGTACCCGTCGCGTTGCACCTCGATCACGTACAGAGCGACGAGCTGCTGCGGCAGGCACCCGGCGCCGGGTTCTCCTCGGTGATGTACGACGCGGCCCGCCAGGCGTACGCCGGGAACCTCGCCGCCACCCGGGCCGCCGCGGCCTGGGCACACGACCGAGGGCTCTGGATCGAGGCCGAGCTGGGGCAGATCGGGGGGAAGGACGGCCGGCCCGCGCTCGACGCCCACGCGCCCGGCGCCCGCACCGACCCCGACCAGGCACGGGACTTCGTCGCCCGCACGGGCGTCGACGCGCTCGCCGTCGCCGTCGGCAGCGCCCACGCGATGACCACCCGCACCGCCGTACTCGACCACGGCCTGCTCGGCCGCCTCGCGGCCGCGCTCACCGTACCGCTCGTCCTGCACGGCTCCTCCGGCGTACCGGACGAGGGACTGGTCGCCGCGGTCCGCGGCGGAATCGCCAAGGTCAACATCGGCACCGCCCTCAACATCGCGATGACCGGGGCGATCCGCGCGTTCCTCACCGCCCGTCCCGAGGCCGTCGACTCCCGCAAGTACCTCGGCGTCGGCCGGGAGGCGATGGCCCGCGAGGTCACCCGGATCATCGACGTCCTCACCGACCCCGGACCCCGGCCCTAGCCCTTCCTGACCGCCCTCAGCACGACGAACTTAGGGTCGCTCGCGACCAGTTCGGCGTTCCCGAACAGCCGCTTCAGCTTCACGTGATAGCCGAGGTGGCGGTTGCCGATCACATACAGCTCGCCGCCCGGCCGCAGCGCGCGCTTCGCCCCGGTGAACATCCGCCACGCCGTCGCGTCCGTGGTCGCCTGGTGGGAGTGGAACGGCGGATTGCACAGGACCAGGTCCACACTGGCGGGCGCCACCCCGGCCAGCCCGTCACCCACCCGGAACTCGGCGTGCCCCGGCACCCCGTTCGCCCGGTACGTCGCCTCCGCCGAGGCCACCGCCTGGAACGACTCGTCCAGGAACAGCACCTCGGCCGCGGGATCGGCCAGCGCGACCGCCGTACCCACCACGCCGTTGCCGCAGCCCAGGTCCACCACCCGGCCCGCGCCCGGCCCGGGCAGGTGCTGGAGGAAGAAGCGGGTGCCGATGTCCAGCCGGTCGGCGCAGAAGACCCCCGCGTGGTTGACGACCGTGCGCCCCGACACCACGCCGACACCGTCCGGCAGGGCGTAACGGTACGGCCACGGGTTCTCGGGCCGCTCCCGCGCCGGGTCCGGGGTGCTCAGGATCAGCCGCGCCTTCTGCCGCGCCAGCGAGGTACGGGTCGGCCCGACGATCCGCTCGAACAGCTCCAGGGTCGAGGTGTGGATCTCCTTCACCATCCCGGTGCCGACGACGACGGAACCCGCGTGCAGTCCGGGCGCCAGCCGCGACAACTGGTCCTCGAGGAGCGCCAGGCTCTTCGGCACCCGCACCAGCAGCACGTCCACCCGCTCCGGCGGCGGGTCCTGCGTGGTGAGCAGCCGGACGGCCCCCGGCTCGGCACCGGCCCGCGCCAGGTTCGCCCGGGTCGCCTCCTGGCTCAGGAACGAGTCGGTGACCTGCACCGGCCGGTGCGCGGCCAGCGCCGTCACCAGCGCGCCCCAGCGGTCCCCGACCACCACGACCGTGCCCGTGAGCGGCACCTCCGCCTCGGCCAGATGCCGCAGCAGGTACGCGTCGGAGGCGTCCCAGGCACGCAGCCGGTCGCGGGGATCCTCGGGGAAACGGGTCAGCCCGACCTCGCCCCACGCTGTCGTCATACGGTCGCTCATCGTGCGTCCAGGCTATCCGAGCCCCAGCTCAGGGCCGGTGGAGCGGGGCTGCGGCAGTATGGGGCGCATGGACGCGGAGCTGTTTCCCCGGGAGCGTACGGAGGTCGCCGCGGGCGCCGTGCACGTCCCGGACTGGCTGGACGAGACACGGCAGCGTGACCTGCTCGCCGCCTGCCGGGAGTGGGCGCGGCCCCCGGCCGGGCTGCGCACGGTCCGCACGCCGGGCGGCGGCACGATGACCGCGCGGCAGGTCTGCCTCGGCTGGCACTGGTACCCGTACGCCTACACCCGCACGGTCGTCGACGGCGACGGCACGCCCGTGAAGCCCTTCCCGGACTGGCTCGGCGAGCTGGGCCGCCGGGCGGTGGCCGACGCCCTCGGCCCGGACGCCGTCCCGGACACGCCGTACGACATCGCACTGATCAACTTCTATGACGGCGACGCCCGGATGGGCATGCACCGGGACGCCGACGAGCGGGCGGACGCGCCGGTGGTCTCGCTGTCCCTCGGTGACAGCTGCCTGTTCCGGTTCGGCAACACGCTGACGCGCGCCAAGCCGTACACCGACGTCGAGCTGCGCAGCGGCGACCTGTTCGTCTTCGGCGGCCCGTCCCGGCTCGCCCATCACGGCGTGCCGCGCGTCCAGCCGGGCACGGCACCGGACCGGCTGGGCCTCACCGGCCGGCTCAACATCACCCTGCGGGTGAGCGGCCTCCCGGGCGCGCCGCCCGGATGAGGCCGGGCCCCGGGGGGGACAGGCGTCGCCGGGACGACCGGCCCCGGCCGGCGGGCGCAGGCCACCCGAACTGCGGATCATGGGAGACTCACCCCTATGAGCGGCAAGGCGGATCCCCGGGCGGCGGGGGAGAGGACCACCTCCAGGGCGCGGCTGGACCGGGGGCGCGGCGCGCTCGGCCCCGCGCTGGAGCTGGTGCACACCGGGCGGGCCCCCACCCGGGCCGTGCTCACCGCCGAACTCGGCGTCACCCGGGCGACGGCCGGCGCGGTGGCCGCCGAGCTGGAGGCGCTCGGCCTGATCCGGGTGGACGCCCGGCCCGGATCGGCGGCCGGCTCCCAGGGCCGCCCCTCGCACCGGCTGGAGGTCGCCGAGGACGGACCGGTGGCCCTCGCGGCGCAGATCCACGCCGACGGCTTCCGGGCCGCCCTGGTCGGTCTCGGCGGGCGGATCGTGGCGACGGCACCCGGCTGCGAGACCGTCGAGGCCGACCCGGCGAAGGTGCTCGGCTCCGTGGTGGAGGCGGGCGCTGAGCTGTTGCGCACGACCGGGCGGCGCTGCGTCGGCGCGGGACTCGCCGTGCCGTCCGCCGTCGCCGAACCCGGCGGTCTGGCCCTCAACCCGCTGCACCTGGCCTGGCCCGTCGGCGCCCCCGTCACCCGGACCTTCGCCGAGTGCGTACGCGCCGCCGGCATCACCGGGCCCGCGTTCGCGGCCAACGACGTCAACCTGGCCGCGCTCGCCGAGCACCGGCACGGCGCCGGCCGGGGCGCGCGGGACCTGCTGTGCGTGGCCACCGGGCACCGGGGGGTCGGCGGCGCGCTCGTCCTCGACGGCCGCCTGCACACCGGCAGTTCCGGGCTCGCCCTGGAGGTCGGCCACCTCACCGTCAATCCGGAGGGCCGCCCCTGCCACTGCGGCAGCCGCGGCTGCCTGGACGTGGAGGCCGACCCGCTGGCCCTGCTGGTGGAGGCCGGCCGGGAACCCGGTCCCGAGGTGTCGCTGCTCCAGCAGGCCAACGACCTGCTGCGCACCCGGTACGACGACCGGGCCGTCCGCAGGGCCGCCGAAGCCCTCATCGACCGCCTCGGTCTCGGTCTCGCCGGCCTCGTCAACATCCTCAACCCCGACCGCATCATCCTCGGCGGCCTCCACCGCACCCTGCTGGACGCCGACCCCGCCCGGCTCCGCGCGGTGGTCGCCGACCGCAGCCTGTGGGGCCAGAGCGGCGGCGTCCCCATCCTGCCGTGCACCCTGGACCACAACAGCCTGGTCGGCGCGGCCGAACTGGCCTGGCAGCCGGTCCTGGACGACCCGCTGGGCGCGCTGACCGCGCACGGCTAGGGTCCTTCGTTCGGATCGGGCCGGGTCAGGGAGCGGGGTCCGGTGCCGTGGATCGCAGGGCGGAGGAGGGCGTCATGGCGGAGCCATGGCAACCGACGACGACGCGGCGAGGCGCGGTGCCAGGGCCCCCGAGCCCGGCACGATCCGAACGAGAGGGCCTGGACGAGGACCGTCGGCACCGCGCGGACCGCAACCGCCGGGCCCGCCCGTCCTATCCGCGGGCCGGTGCCCAGTCGGCGGCGAACGCCCGCGCCGGATGCTCCGTGAGCATGCGGTTCACCAGGTCCGCGCCCACCGCCTCCACCAGCCGCGCGCGCACCCGGCGCAACAGATAGGGCATCCCGGGCCCGCCGTCGACCGAGCGCGCCCCGGCGGTCACCGTGTCCCCGCCGAGCAGCAGCCGGTCCCCGAACCCCGCCTCCGCCAGCGCCCCCACCGCCTCCGGCATCCGCCAGTCGGTGGCGTGGTGGGCGTGGGACGGCCCGTCGAAGGCCAGCCAGCAGCCCGACCCGGCCGCCTGCCGGTGCACCACCGGATCGGGGGCCCGGTTCGGGTGGCCCAGGATCACCCGCTCCCCGGGCACGCCCAACTCCCCGCACAGCAGGTCCAGTACGTCCAGTGCGGCGGTGCCCAGCTCCAGGTGGACGGCGATGGGCGCACCGGTGGCGTGGTGCGCCTCGGCCGCCGCGGTCATCGTCCAGCGGGCGTGCGCGTCGAGCGCGTGGAAACCGCCGGCCACCTTGATCAGGCCGGCGCGTACCCCGGTCGTGCCGATACCTTCGGTCAACTCGGAGACGAACAGCGCGGCGAGCCCGCGACCGCGCAGCCGGTCCGGCAACTCCGGCGGGTAGTGGGCCGCCTGGTGCAGACCCGTCGCGCAGACGACGCGCACCCCGGTCGTCCGGGACAGCGCCGGCAGGTCCGCCGCGCGCCGCCCCATGCCGTAGGGCGTCCACTGCACCACGGCCGCCCCGCCCGCCGCGCGGAACGCCTCCAGCTCGGCCCGCGCCGCGCGGACGTCGTCCAGTTCCCGCCCCGGAAGCCGCGGGCTGCGCAGGAAGAGGTGGTCGTGCGCGTCGCACACGCCCAGCTCGGCGCCCGGGACGTCACCGAGGACCGTGCGCACGTATCTCACCACTGCCTCCCGCGCGGGAGGCGGGCCCGGCCCGGAGCCGACAGGCGCAGGACCTCGAAGACGTCCCCTTCGGCCTTCGCGGCGGCGTGCTCCCAGAGGGAGAAGTGCACCAGCTCCCAGCGCGACGGGTCCACGGCCGCCGCGGCGAGCACGGCACCGTCCCCGGCCGCCAGCCGTTCCGTCTCCGTGACCGCGTACTCCGACAGCTCGTCCAACTCCATGCCCTCCGGCACCGGTTGCCGTCGGCGTACGGCGAACGCGGCCGCTGTGCCGGCGCCCTCGGCGTGAGCGAGGCCGGCCCACTGGCGCACCGAGGGCCGCCCGAAGTCGTCCACGAGCCCCTGGAAGGCGCCGCCCCACAGGAAGCGGTTCATGCCGTCGACCGTGTTCCAGAGGTAGAACGGCGCGTACTGGTTCACCGGCGAACCGTGGACACCGCGTTCCCGTATCAGGTACGCCTTGACCCCGAGGCCTTCCCAGTCGTCCAGCAGGTGGCCGACGCGGGCGACCCGGGCGCGGACGACGCCCATGTCGTAGTCGGCGGGCAGGGACAGCTCGTACTGCATGGCGTGCACGGGGAGGTCCTTCCGAGGCTGGTGGCGGCGGTGGGCGCGCGGTCCTGTCCGGCGGGCGGCACCGGGAGGCTCAGGGAGAGGCGGGAGCCGGTCCGCCCGGGGCGAGCAGGGACAGCAGGCCGCGGACACCGGCGTCGAAGGCGGCCGGGAAGCCGGACGCGCGGGCGAGCACATAGCCGCCCTGCACGGTGGCGACGACGGCCGCGCCGATCTCCGCGCCGTCCAATCCGGGTGCGAACTGCCCCTGGCGTTTGCCCTCCTCGACGATCCCGGCGATCCGCTCGCGGATGGCGGCGATGGTCTCGTCGACCGGTGCGCGCAGCTCCGCGCTGGCGATCACGTCGGGGTCCATGGTCAGCCGGCCGACCGGGCAGCCGCGCAGCACGTCCCGCTCGCGCAGCAGGTACGCCTCGATCCGCTCGTACGGCGTACCCGGCGCGTCCAGCACGGCCTCGGCGGTCGCCCGTACCTCCTCGGCGGTGCGCCGGATCGCCGCGAGGGCGAGGTCCGGCTTGCCCTTGAAGTGGTGGTACATGCTGCCCTGGCCGGCCTCCGCGCGCTCCAGGATCGCCTTCGGGCTCGTGCCCACGTAGCCGCGCTCCCACAGCAACTCGCGGGTGGATTCGATCAGTCGTTCCGGGGTGCTCACGCCGCCATTGTACATACTAGTAGTTACAGGAGCCGGTCCGGCGCCGACGCACCGGTCCGGCCGCACCGCCGAGGACGGTGCGGCGCGACCTGCCGTGGCGGGGTCCGGCCGGGCCGGCGGTGAGGCCGCCGCCCGGTCAGCCGGGCACGGTCGTCCGCGCGGGGGCCCGGGAGCCGGTCGCGCCGGCGGGTTCCACGCCGGGTGCCGGAGCCGTGGCCGGCGCGGGGGCCACGGCGGCGACGGGTTCCGCGGCGCCGACCGGACTCACGCCGCCGACGGGCCCGGGCGAGTCCCCGGCACCCGCGACCGCCGTCCCGGCGCCGGCCGGAACACCGGCACCCGCGACCGGAGTCACGGCGCCGACCGGCACCGCGGTGTTCGCCGGCGCTCCCGCGCCGACCGGCGTCCGCGCCGGACGCGACGGCCCCGAGGGGACGGCCGTCCGCGCCGGAACGGGCGCCGTGGCTCCCGCGGTGGCGGCCACGGTCACCGGGGTCGGCGCGGGGCGTACCGCGCTGCGCGGCGGCCCTGTCGGACGGCTGTGCGTCACCGGCGGCGCCGGCAGCGTGAACCAGACGACCTTGCCGTTCTCGCCGTCCGGCCGGGCGCCCCAGCTCTCGCTGACGGCGGCCACCATCGCCAGCCCCCGTCCGCAGGTGGCCAGCGGGGTGACGTCCGCCGGGTCGCCGGTGTCGGCCGGCGTGACAGGGGGCGCCGCGTCCGCGGTCCCGGCCGGAGGCGGCTCGTTCGGCACCGGGAGGCGCGGATCGTGGTCGCGTACCGAGACGGTGAGCCGGTCCGCCAGCAACTCCAGCTCGACGGTGCACGACTTGTCGGGCCTGGCGTGCCGGTGGACGTTGCTCAGCAACTCGGTCACGCCGAGCGCGGCCCGGTCTATCAACGGGTCCATGTGCCAGTAACGCAACTGCGCAGATACGATTCTGCGGACCTGACCGATCCGCGACGGCAGGGCCTGGAGTTCCACTGTGCAGTGCCTGCTTGGATGAGTGATCACGGCTGCGACTCCCCGATGTGAGGTCCGAAGGAACCGGATGAACACGGAGAACAACGGATCCAGCAGGGTGCTTGCGTCCAAACGTCCGCCTGCTGTCGTGGCCGGCGGGCTGGTTCGCAGCGTTATCGCCGGTAAACCCAGAGTGACGTGACATCAGCGTGACCCAGCGGATGCGGTCACGCAACTCGCCGCGACGGGGCGCGCCTCAGCCGCGGTCCCCCGCCGCCCGGCGCACCGCCTCGATGAAGCGCCGCGCCGCGGGCGGGCCCGGCCGGCCCGGCGCCGGATCGTGCTCGCCGAGCGTCAGCAGGTACCGCGTGCCGTTGACGTCGGCCAGCGCCCGGTCGTCCGGCGCGAACCACGGCTTGGACGCGCGCACGGCCTGCACCGGCGCGCTGTCGATCTCGCTGCCGTAGCTGGTGAGCAGCTCCAGCCTGCCGTCGTTGATCCGGACCTGTCCGGCCCGGGTCAGCGACCGCAGCCGCTTGCCGATCCGCACGCCTGTGGCCGTGAACTCGGGCTCCGCCATGTCCTGCCGCCCCCTCGCGGTGTCTCCGTGGTCCGTGTGCGCCCCCGTTCGGGACGCCTCGTCCCGTCGCGTGCAGTCTGCCTCGGCGCGGGCATGAGCACCAGTACGCGCGGGGTGTGTGCGACAGGCCGCGCACCGCGTGCGCCCCCGCGCCCCCGGCGTCCTCGCACACGCGTTCCCCAGGGCGGCTTTGGGCGGCTCAAAGATGCGTTTATGCAGGTGGGGGGCGGTCTGAAAGGTGCCTATGCTCGAAGGAGCCGGCTGTGCGACGCGCTGTCGGCGCCCAGCGTAAGGAGCCCCCGTCGTGAGCACCACCCATGAGACCAGGACCGGCGCCACCCTCGACGTCGACCGCAGTGACGCCGCCTACCGAGGCTGGCTGAAAGAAGCCGTCCGCAAGGTGCAGGCCGACGCCAACCGCTCCGCGGACACGCACCTGCTGCGCTTCCCGCTGCCCGAGCGGTGGGGCATCGACCTCTATCTCAAGGACGAGTCGACCCACCCGACCGGCAGCCTCAAACACCGGCTGGCCCGGTCCCTGTTCCTCTACGGCCTGTGCAACGGCTGGATCCGCCCGGACCGTCCGGTGATCGAGGCGTCCAGCGGCTCGACGGCGGTCTCCGAGGCGTACTTCGCCAAGCTGGTGGGGGTGCCGTTCATCGCGGTCATGCCGCGCACGACGAGCGCGGAGAAGATCCGTCTGATCGAGTTCCACGGCGGCCGGTGCCACTTCGTGGACGACTCCCGGAAGATGTACGAGGAGTCCGCCCGGCTCGCGGTGGAGACGGGCGGCCACTACATGGACCAGTTCACCTACGCCGAGCGGGCCACGGACTGGCGCGGCAACAACAACATCGCCGAGTCCATCTTCCGCCAGTTGCGGCTGGAACGGTTCCCGGAGCCGGCCTGGATCGTCGCGACGGCCGGTACCGGCGGCACCTCCGCGACGCTGGCGCGCTACGTGCACTACATGCAGTTCGACACCCGGATCTGCGTCGCCGACCCGGAGAACTCCTGTTTCTTCGACGGCTGGACGACCGGCGACCCGGACGTGACCTGCGACTGCGGTTCGCGCATCGAGGGCATCGGCCGGCCGCGCATGGAACCCAGTTTCGTGCCCGGCGCGGTCGACCGGATGATGAAGGTCCCGGACGCGGCCAGTGTCGCCGCCGTACGGGCCCTGGGCCGGGCCATCAACCGCAAGGCGGGCGGCTCGACCGGCACCGGGCTGTGGAGCGCCCTGAAGATCGTCGCCGAGATGGTGGCGGAGGGCCGCCGGGGCAGTGTGGTGACGCTGCTGTGCGACCCGGGCGACCGCTACCTGGACAAGTACTACTCGGACGCGTGGCTGGCCGGACAGGGCCTGGACATCACGCCGTACACGGTGGCGATCGACTCGTTCCTGGCGACGGGGGTGTGGCCGGTCTGAGCCGGCCCCGGCCGCGGGGGGCCGGCGCCCGGCGGGAGGGTGGCCGGAGTGTGTCGGGTGGATGACGTCTCAATTGAGGCCGGGCGTAAGCGGGTTGGCTCTGTTTGGCTGATAAGATCATCCCACTTTTCAGTGGGCTGACGGCGTGTCATGAAACGCGTCCGGGGGACAGTCTCGAAGGCACCATCGCGCTGCTCACCTTCCCGGCGCGCTGCGACTTGAAGAGAGTCTCATGACGTCATTGACCCGGGATCCACTCCTGTGGATCTTGCTTGTGGTGCTCGTCGCTGCGGTCGCCGCAGTGATGCGGGCCCGGAGAACCAACATGGCGCTCCGAAGAACGAGGAAGGACCTGGAGACAGGACTGGGACAGGCCCGCGGCGATGTCGGGCAGCTCCACAACCACATCGCCGCGCTGACCGCGCAGCACCAGCGCGACCTCGCCGACGTACGGGCGGACGCCGAGGCGGCGACCAAGGCGGTGCTGAAGTCTGCGATGGGAACGCTCCAGTCCCTCGCCGAGGAACAGCAGGTGCTCCTGGACGCCCTGCTGAAGAAGTACGGCGACACCACCGACGTCCTGGCCGACCTCATGTCGGTCGACCACACCGGCAGCCAGTTCGGGCGCCGCGCCAAGGGCATCTCGGTGCTGTGCGGCGGCTGGCTCGGCAGGCGGGAGGGCGCCGCCACCGTCTACGACGTCGCCCGCAGCGCTCAGGGCCGGATCAAGGACTTCGACCGCGTCGGCGTCCACTCCCAGGTCAACGTCTCCCTCGTCGGCAAGGCGGTCGAGCCTGTGGCCGTCGTCCTGGCCGAACTGCTGGACAACGCGACGACCTACAGCGCGCCCGGCACACCGGTCGAGGTCAACATCCAGACCGTCCCCACCGGCGTGTGCTTCATCGTGGACGACGCCGGTCTCGGGATGGACCAGGAGACCAAGGACCGGGCGGCGGCCCTGCTCGCCGTCGACGGCCCCGTCGACATCACCGGCCTCGGCGATCCGCCGCGGTTCGGCTTCGCCGTGTGCGGCATGCTCGCCGCCCGCTACGGCTTCGCCGTCTCCGTCGGTTCCGTGTCCCCCTACGGCGGAGTGCGTGCAGTGATCCGTGTACCCGAAAGCCTCCTCGCGGCCGACGCCCCCGCCCCCGCACCCGCCGCGGGCGCCCAGGACGCCACGGGCCCGCAGGCGGCCCCCCAGCGACTGGCGCCGGTCCCGGTCGTGGGCCCCTCGCACGTGGTGGGCACGACCACCGGCGGCCTGCCCAAGCGCCGCCGGCGCTCGGGCCCCGTCACGATGGTCCCGGCCCTCGACACCACCGGCCAGGAGGCGACGTCCGAACCGGCCGGCGAGGTCACCGCGTCGCGGCTCGGGGCCTTCGCGCGCGGCACCCACCTCGGGCGCACCAACACCACGGAAGGATCCGACGACCAGTGAAGACCGACCTGTCCTGGGTGCTGAACGACGTGCTCGAGGTGCGCGGAGCCCGCCACGCGATCCTCGTCTCGGGCGACGGCCTCCTGCTGCACCGCTCGGACGACATCGGACGGGACGACGCGGAGACGAACGCCGCCGCGATGAGCTCGATGCAGTCGCTGAGCCGCGCCGTCGCGGGCTTCGTCGGAGCGGGGCACGGCATCTGGAAGCAGACGCTGCTCGAGTACGACGGCGGCTGGATCTTCCTCATCGCCGCGGGCCAGGGCTCCTACCTCGCCGTCTCCGCCGCACTGGACGTCGACATGGAAGCCGTGTCGTTCCGCATGCAGAAGACGGTGGCCGCCCTGAGCAAGGCGATGAGTGTCGCGCCGCGCACGGACAACGGTGTCGGCTCATGACGCAGCCCGCCGAGGAAGCCTCCGTCACCAGCGACTTCGTCCGCTCGTACGTCATCACCGGCGGCCGGACGCTGCCGGACGCGGACGACCTGGCGTTGCACACCCTGGTCACCCTGGCCCCCGAGCGGACACCCCCGCTGGGGGCCGGCCCCGAGGTGACGGCCATCTGGCAGCTGTGCGCGGGCGGCTACCTGTCGGTCGCCGAGGTGGCCGGCCACCTCGAACTGCCGGTGGGGGTGGCCCGGTTGCTGCTGACCGACTTATTCGAGCAGGGCCACCTCCTGCGCCGCGCCGAGCCGCCCCGGGCTCAGAACGTTGACAGAGCGACCCTCGAGAAGGTTCTGAATGGACTCCAATCCCTCATCGGCTGAGACGGCCCCTGGATCCATCTACGTCTCCAGCGCGGTGACCAACGCGGCGAAGATCCTGGTCGTCGGGCATTTCGCCGTGGGCAAGACGACGTTCATCGGCTCGCTGTCGGAGATCACCCCGCTGCGCACCGAGGAGAAGATGACGCAGGCGTCGCTCCACGTGGACGACCTCAGGGGCGTGACGGACAAGGCCACCACCACCGTGGCCCTGGACTTCGGCCGGCTGACGCTCAGCGACGACCTCGTGCTGTACCTGTTCGGCACCCCCGGGCAGCAGCGTTTCATGCAGCTGTGGGAGGACATGGCCCGTGGCGCGCTCGGCGCGCTGCTGCTGGTCGACCCCGCCCGGCTGGAGGAGACCTTCCCCGTCATCGACCTCGTCGAGCGGTACGGACTCGAGTACGCCATCGCCGTCAACAGTTTCGGCACCGACACGGCGTACGGGGAGGCGGAGGTGCGCGAGGCCCTGGACCTGCTGCCGGACACCCCCGTCGTGTACTGCGACGCCCGCGACCGGCAGTCCTCCGCCCACGCGCTCATCGCGCTCGTGCGCCACCTGCTCACCAGAGCCGCCTGACACGCCCCACCGCCCGGACCATCGGCCGCGGGCCAGCAGAAGGAACCTCATGGACCGTCAGTCAGTCAGCGCCCCCACCGGCGCGCGATGCCCCCTGCACGACGCCGCGTTCGCCGCCGACCCCCACCAGGTCTACGACCGGGTACGGGCCCACGGCCCGGCCGGACCGGTCGAACTCGCCCCCGGCGTCGACGCCACCCTGGTCGTCGGGCACGAGACGGCCCTGCGCGTGCTACAGAACTCCACGCTGTTCGCCCGGGACGCCCGCCGCTGGAAGGCGCTGAACGAAGGGCGCGTCGGGCTGGACCACCCGCTGCTGCCGATGATGGCGTACCGGCCCAACTGCCTGTTCACCGACGGCGCCGTGCACCTGCGGCTGCGCAAGGCCGTCACCGACAGCCTCGCCCGGCTCAACATGACCCGCATCCGCCGCGACGTCGAGCCCATCGCCGACTACCTCATCGACCGGTTCAGCGAACGCGGCCGGGCCGACCTGCTCAACGACTACGCCAAGCTGCTGCCGCTGCTGCTGTTCAACCAGCTCTTCGGCTGCCCGGCGGACATCGGCGACACCCTCACCAGCTCCATGTCGGCGATCTTCGACGGCAGGGACGCCCTGCGCGCCAACGAGGAACTCACCGCCTGTCTCATGGAGCTGATCGCCCTCAAGCGCCGCCGGGCCGGGGACGACGTCACCTCCTGGCTGATCCAGCACCCCGCCGGCCTGACCGACGAGGAACTCAAGGACCAGTTGGTCATGCTGATGGGCGCCGGCGTCGAACCCGAGCGCAACCTGATCGGCAACGCCCTGCTCCTGCTGCTGGCGCCCGGCGCCGGCGGGGGCGGCTCCGGCATGCTGATCGAGGAGGCGATCGACCACGTGCTGTGGAACCAGACCCCGATCGCCAACTACGCCACCCACTACCCGGTGCAGGACGTGGACCTCGGGGGAGTGGTGGCCGAGGCCGGCACACCGGTCGTCATCAGCTTCGCCGCGGCCAACAGCGACCCGGCGCTGGCCGACGCCCGCCGGTCCCACAGCAAGGGCGCCCACCTGGCCTGGGGAGCCGGCCCGCACGCCTGCCCCGCCAAGGACCCGGCGCAGGTCATCGCCGTCACCGCGATCGAGAAGATCCTCAACGCCCTGCCCGACCTGACCCTGGCCGTCCACGAACAGGACCTCCAGTGGCGGCCGGGACCGTTCCACCGGGCACTGGTCGCCCTCCCCGTGGCCTTCAGCCCGACACCGGCGACCCGGACGGCCTCCGCCCTCCAGAACCGCACCGCCCCCATCGCGATGGAACAGCCGGTCCCCGCCGCCCCGGCCGCCGCCGTCCGCCCGGAACCGACCCGCAGGAAGGGCTTCTGGAGCAGCTTCCTGGACACGTTCCGTATCTGATGTGCCGCGTGGGACACGAGAAACACGCACAGACGCATGAGGGAGGTGAGGGGAAGGGTAGGTTCTGGCGGTATCGGTAGCGCCCAGCGACAAGAGGAGCTTCGCGTGACCGCCGTCGGCGTCATACGCGGCACCACCACGGACCGCCGAGCCGTCATTCCCCTCCTGCGGCGTCTGCGTTCGGCCGAGGGCCGGGCCGACCCCCTCCCCGTCTGGGCGGAGATCCTCCCCGTCTGGGCGGAGATGCGCGCGCTGGGTGACGTGGTGCCCGCTCCCTGGGGCGGGTACTTCGTCACCGGGTTCGACGCGTGCAGCCAGGTCCTGCGGGGCAGGAACTGGCTCGCGCCGGACTTCGCCTGGCAGGAGCGCCACCCGGACACCGCGCGCTGGCAGGACCCCTCCACGCGCGAGATGACCCGCACCCTGTCCCGGCTCAACGCCCCCGAGCACACCGTCCAGCGGCGCGCCCTCGGCAACCTCTTCGACCGCGGCACCCTGGACGCCCTGCGCCCCCTGATCGCCTCCCACGTCACCCGGCTCCTGGACCGCCTCGACGCCCGGCTGCGCGCCGACGGCGAGGCCGACTTCGTCAGCACGGTGAGCGACCGGCTCCCGATCCGCACCGTCGGTCAGTGGCTCGGCATCCCGGCCGCGCACCACCCCCGCATCCTGGACTTCACCCACCGGCAGGTCCACGCCCAGGAACTCCTGCCCACCAAGAGCGAACTGGCGGTCTCGGCGCAGGCCACCCGGGAGATGCGGGCCTACTTCACCGCCCTCCTCGCCCACCGGCGCGCCCACCCCGGCGACGACGTCCTGACCGACTGGACGCGGTACTGGGACGCCCGGTACCCCACCGACCGCGCGGCCGCCGACCGGACGCTGTACGACCTGACGATGTTCATCACCATCGCCTCCCTGGAGACCACCGCCACCCTGCTGAGCAACGCGGTGTGGTTCCTCACCCAGGACCCCGCGCGGGCCGACCGGCTGCGCCGGCACCCCGAGGACCTCGACGACGCGATCGAGGAGACCCTGCGCCACGACCCGCCCATCCACCTCAACTCACGCGTCGCCGCCACCGACACCGTCCTCGCCGGCGTGCCGGTCGCCCGGGACACCACCGTCCACGTCCTGTACGGCGCCGCCAACCACGACCCGCGCCGCAACGACGACCCGCACGTCTTCGACATCTCCCGCCGGGGCGGCCACCTCACCTTCGGCGGCGGAGCCCACTACTGCCTGGGCTCGGGACTGGCCCGCCTGGAGGCCCGGCTACTGCTCACCGAGTTGCTGGAACGATTCCCCACCCTGCGGCCGGCCGCGAGACCGACCTACGCGAACCGGATGGTCTTCCGGCGCGTGACCTCCCTGAGAGTGACGACATGACCGCCCTGCCTGGCACGGCCCACGCGGCAGCCCCCGTACGACGGACCCTGCGGACCCGACGCGAGGGCGCCGTCCTCACCGTCGAGCTGAACACCCCCGCCGAGGGCAACACCGTCACCGACGCCCTGCTGGACGACCTCTTGGCGGTCCTCCAGGACCAGGATCCGGCGGTCCGGGTACTCGTCCTCGCCGCCGGTGGGACGGACTTCTGCCTGGGCGGGGACCGCGGCGAGTTCAGCCGCCACCTCGCCCACGACCCCACCGGTGGCGGCATCCGGCTGTCGGGCACCAAGGCACGGCGGGTCTGCGACGCCCTGACCGGGAACCCGGCCGTCACCATCGCCCGCGTCCAGGGCAAGGCGGTCGGAGCGGGCCTCGCCCTGGCGCTCGCCTGTGACCTGCGGGTCGGGTCCGAGGACGCGACCTTCCGGCTGCCCGAACTCGCCCTCGGCCTGCCCACCGCGTGGGGCGGCCTCCTGCCCCGCCTGATCAGCGAGGTCGGCGCCGCCCGTGTCCGCGAACTCGTCCTCACCGGGCGGGCCTTCACCGCGGCGGAGGCCCTGTCCCTGTCCGTGCTCCAGAAGGTCGTGCCCGCCCACGAACTGGACGCGGCCGTCCAGGCGTGGGCCGCACCCGTCGTCCGCCGTCCCCCGGCGGCGCTGCGCGTCACCAAGGCCCTGCTCAACTCGCTGTCCGCCGGCTCGCGCCTGGCGGACACCTCCGTGCTGGACGCGGAACTGATGGCAGCGGTCGTGGCCGAGGCGCACCACTCCCGCGGCCCCCACTGATCACCGGCCCACCGGCCGCCCGCTCAGAGGTCCGCGTCGTCCTGGCTCGGCTCGTCCGCCACCACCACGCGCAGGTGCTCGGACATCTCCGCACGCGCCTCCGCCGCCAAGCCCCCGTCCGTCACCAGCGTGTCCACCTGCTCCAGCGTGGCGAAGGAACTCAGGCCCACCGTGCCCCACTTCGTGTGGTCGGCGACCACCACGACCCGGCGGGCGGAGTGCACCAGCCGCCGGTTGGTCTCGGCCTCCGCGAGGTTCGGCGTGGAGAGACCGGCCTCCACCGATATGCCGTGCACCCCGAGGAACAGCAGATCGAAGTGGAGCGTGGCGATCGCCTGGTCGGCCACCGGACCCACCAGCGAGTCCGACGGCGTGCGCACCCCACCGGTCAGCACCACCGTCGCCGCCCCCTGACGCTGCCCCGAGCTGCGCTGCGCCGCGTGGAAGACGTCCGCGACCCGCAGCGAGTTCGTCACCACGGTCAGGTCGGGCACCTCCAGCAGGTGCTGGGCGAGCGCGTACGTCGTCGTACCGCCCGACAACGCGACCGCCGCACCCGGCGCGACCAGCCCGGCGGCGGCCCGCGCGATGTCCTCCTTGGCGGTCGGCTCCAGCCCCGACTTCGCCTCGAACCCCGGCTCGTGGGTGCTCGCCTCGACCACCGGCACGGCACCGCCGTGCACCTTCTCCAGCATCCCCTGCCGCGCGAGGGTGTCCAGGTCCCGGCGCACGGTCATGTCGGACACGCCGAGCCTGCGGGTCAGTTCGTTGACCCGCACACCGCCACGGCGGCGGACCTCGTCCAGGATCAGGGCGCGGCGCTGCTCCGCGAGGAGGTTCTGATTCTCGCTCACGTACGCTCCGCTCCTTCCACCGCCACCCGTCCGACACGCCCGGCACACCGGCTCCGACCTGGGGACCGACTCGGTCCCGGCGGTACGCGGGCGTCCCATCCTTTCACGGGTCGGCACCGGTCGCGCCACCACCTGCCGGCCCCCGCGGCCACCCGGGGCGGGCGCACGCCCCGCCCGCCGTCACCCGGATCGGGGAGATTCCGTGAGGAGGGGGACGGGAGAGCGCCGAACCGGGAATCCTGGAGCGCGCACGGCACGGACGTACAGGTGTCACGGGGGAAGTGCGAGAACAGTGGAACGCGCGCAGGAACGCCCCGCGGGGCGGCCCACGGCCCGGCCCGCCGAGCCGGGTCAGGACCTGGAACTGCTGGTGCACGGGGTGGGCGGCGCCACGCCCGAGAAGATGCTCGGCGACCCGCGCACGGTCCGGGTCACCGGCGACGACACGGCCGCCGTCTTCCGGCGCGCCGCCGACGCCGAAGCCCCGGGCCAGGACGCGCGCACCGCCGGTCGGGAGCCCCGCGGCGGTCCGGTCCGGGAGGCGTACGTCTGGTGCAACCTGACCTCCGGCGACGGCAGCCGCGCCCTGTGGCTGTTGCTGCTGCCGTTCATGGTCGTCAACCTGGCCCACTGGATGCGCCCCGCCGCACCCGGCCGGCAGCGCGCCGTCCGCCTCTACGGCCTCCTCGTGCGCCTGGCCGCCCTCACCCTGACCGTGCTCCTGATCGCCGCCGCCTGCGAGGTCGCCCTCGACCTGGTCGCCTGGCAGTGCGCGGGCACCCCCGGCTGCGTCCGCCGCCACTCCTGGCTCGGCTTCCTCGCCCCCGCGGCCGGCGGAGCACCGGCCGGGGCCGGCGGCTGGTGGAGCGCGCCCGGCCGCCGGCTGGCCCTCGCCGCGACCCTGCCGGCCGCGCTGACCGGCCTGCTCTGGTACCTGTCGCACCGCACCTGGAGCACCTACGAGTCCCACCGCCCGCTGTCCCGCGCCCCCGAGCCCGACCCCGACGCCGGCGCGCTGGCCCGGCCCGGCTTCTGGTACGGACGCCGCCTCGTGGCCCGGCTGCGCGCGGCCCACACCGCGGCCGGCCTGCTGACGGTCGCCGCCGCCGTCGCCGTCCCGGCCGCCCGCTTCGACCACCGCCCCGGCGGCCCCGCCGCCCTGGGGGTCCTCGGCCCCCTGCTCATCGCCGGCCTGCTCGTCTGCGCGGGTGCGGCCGTCGGCGTGGTCTGCTCCCGGGGCCGCAGCGAGAACCGTCTCGACCACGGAGTCGACCGGCACCTCGTGCGCCGCCTGCCGCTCGGCGCGCTCGGTCTGCTGCTGCTCACCCTGGTCTACTCCGGCTGGTCGCGGCCCGGCTGGCACTCCGCCGGACGGCTGCCCGGCGACCCGGCCTTCGGTGCCCTCACGGCGGCCCAGGGCCTGCTCGTCGTCGCCCTCGGCGTCGTGGCCCGGGACCTCCACCGCCGCCGCCCCGACCCGCGCGCCGGGATGCGGGGCCTCGGCGGCCCCGCCGTCGCGCTGCTGGCCTGCGCACTGGGCGGAGTGATCTCCGGCGGGGTCGCCCAGCGCGTCGCCGACTGGCTCGACGGCACCCGCGCCCTGCTCACCGGCCCGCCCGTCCTGCTCACCTGGCAGGCCTCCGCCATCCCGCCGCTCCTCGCCGTCCTGCTGCTCCTCGCCGTCCGGCTCACCCTGGACACCGCCCGGCTCGCCCGCACCGAACGCGACCGGGTCCGCCACGAGCACCCCGGCGAACCCGAGGACCCGGCCCGCACCCGCGCCGTCGCTCACGCCCGGGCCATGGCCACGCTCACCGACCGGGCGCCCCTGGTGCTCGCCGTGCTCACCGTCGCCACGCTGCTGCTGGGCGGCGCGGCCCTCGCCGGAGCCCTGGCCACCGGGCGGACACCCGACGGCGCGGCCCACCGCACCGGCCACGTCGTCCGGGCCGTCGCCGAGACGTCACAGGCGCTCGGCTCCTGGCTGGTGGGACTCGGCTTCCTGCTCTTCGTGACCTGGGGCCGGCGCGCCTACAAGGATGCCTCCGCCCGCCGCACCATCGGCATCCTCTGGGACGTGGGCACCTTCTGGCCGCGCGCCGCCCACCCCTTCGCCCCGCCCTGCTACGCCGAACGCGCGGTGCCGGACCTGACCTGGCGCATGGCGACCTGGACCCGGTACACCGGCGGCCGGCTCGTCCTGTCCGGCCACTCCCAGGGCAGCGTCCTCGCCGCCGCGGCGGCCTGGCAACTGCCGCCGTCCGTGCGCAAGCGGGTCGCCCTGCTCACCTACGGCTCCCCGCTGGAACGGCTGTACGGCCGCTGGTTCCCGGCCCACTTCGGTCCGCCGGCCCTCGCCTCCCTGCACCACGACATCGCCTGCTGGCGCAACCTCCACCGCCGCACCGACCCCATCGGCGGCCCCGTCCGGGTCTCCGACGGCGCCACCCCGGAGGTCGACCACGAGCCCCTGCGCGACCCCCTCGCCTACGGCCGCACCCCCGAGCACCCGCTCCCGGCCCCGATCCTCGGCCACTCCGACTACCAGGCCGACCCCGCCTTCGCCCGCGAACGGGCCCGGCTCCTCGGCCGCCTGCGCCCGGAACTGCCGGGACAGCGCCCGGACCGCTGCTGAACCGCCCCGCGCTCAGGGCAGTTCGGGCAGGTCCTCGCCGAACAACAGGGTCAGGTCGTCGGTGGTCGGATCGGCGACCTGCGCGACCCGGCTCGCGTGCCGCTCCACCATCGCCTCGAACGTCTGCCGGGCCGTACGGCCGTTGCCGAACGCCGGCCCCTTCGGGATCACGGTGAAGTACTTCAGCAGGGCCTCCGACGCCCCCGGGGCCAGCCGGTACTCGTGCTCGTCGGCCTGCTGCTCCACGATCCGCAGCAGCTCCTCGGGGCCGTAGTCCCCGAACGTGATGGTGCGGGAGAAGCGGGAGGCGACACCCGGGTTGACGGAGAGGAAGCGCTCCATCTCCGCGGTGTACCCGGCGACGATCACCACCACCGCGTCCCGCTGGTCCTCCATCAGCTTCACCAGCGTGTCGATGGCCTCCTTGCCGAAGTCCCGCCCGGCGTCCTGCGGGGACAGCGCGTACGCCTCGTCGATGAACAGCACACCGCCGCGCGCCCGCTGGAACGCCTCCTGGGTGCGGATCGCCGTCGAACCGATGTGCTCCCCGACCAGGTCGACCCGGGACACCTCGACCAGATGGCCCTTCTCCAGCACGCCCAGGGAGGCCAGGATCTCGCCGTAGAGCCGGGCGACGGTCGTCTTGCCGGTGCCGGGCGAGCCCGTGAAGACCAGATGTCGCTTGACGGAGGCCGCCTTCAGGCCGGCCCGCTGCCGGCGCCGCCCCACCTCGATCATGTCGGTCAGCGCGCGCACCTCGCGCTTGACGCTCTCCAGACCCACCAGTGCGTCCAGTTCCCCGAGCACATCCTTCGACGAACGCCGCTCCGGCTCCGGTTCCGCCGCGGCGGCGGACGGTTCCCGCTCGGCCGTCTGCTGTCCGGGGATCGCGCCCAGCAGACCGGCGCCCTGCGGCACCGTCTGCACGAGGGGCGCACGGGGCGCGGGCGGCCGGGGACCACCGCTCTCGTCGCCGGTGCAGTCCTCCACCACCGGTCCCGTCCCGCTCCCGGCGTCCGGGCCGCCCTCGGCGAACTCGTACCCGCCGCGCGCGCAGCGCTCCGTGCGGCACCGGCGCAGCGTCGTACGGCAGCCGTCGAGCACGTGGAAGCCGTACCCGCCGCTGCCGCTGACCCGGCAGTTCAGGAAGCTGCCCCGGCCGCCCGCGGACACGTAGAAACCGGCCTCCGAGGGGGAGTCGACCGTGCAGCGTTCGACGGTCGGGTCCGCGCCCTTGGTGACGATCACACCCGTCTGCGTGCCGTCCAGGGTGCAGTTGGCGAGGGTGCCGCCGCTGCCGTGGTCGCGGAACCAGGCACCGGTGGCCGCGTCCCGGATCCGGCAGTCGTCCAGCTGGGCGGTCGCCCCGTCGCTCACCGAGACGGCCGTGTTGCGCACCTGGGACAGGTCGCTGTCCACGACGTCCGCGCGGGAACCGCGGTCCAGCACGAACAGCGCGTCCGGCACGTCGTGGACCCGGCAGGAGTCGAGCACGGCGGTGGCGCCGTCGCTCACCCACACCGCCGGATAGTCACCGGTGCTGTCGAAGATCTCGCACTGGTTGGCGTCCACCCGGGTCCCCGGGTCCCACACCGACAGGCCGTTGCGCCCGAACTGACGGACCGTCGTCCGGGTGAGGGTCAGCACCGAGCGGGAACGCAGGTCGACCGCGTTCTCCGGGATGTCGTGGATGCGGCAGTCGGCGAGCGTGAGCACCGCGTCGGTGTCCAGGGTGATGCCGTCGGCGGTGGTGCGGTGCACGTCGCAGTCGGTCAGGTGCGCGGTGGCCCGCTCGGTGATCTGCACGCCCGAGCCGCGCACCTCGTAGATCTCGCAGCCCACCGCCTCCAGCGCGGAGTTCTCACCGGTCACGGTCAGTCCGGTGCCGGAGGCGTGGTGCACCCGGCAGCGCTCCAGCCGCGGGTGCGCGCCGCCGCGCACCGCCACGCCCGCCTGCCCGGCCGCGACGACCTCGCACTCCTCGAACACACCGCCGCCGCCGTCGAGCACGGTGATGCCGATACCGGCCGGGTTGTCTACGGTGCAGCGGCGCACGGTCGGGCGGGCGCCGCCGCGCACCTCGATGCCGGCGGCGGACCGGGTGACGACACGCAGGTCCGTCAGCTCGGGCGTGCCCTCCTCGACCAGCACCGCGGGCGTCGCCGCGTCCTGGCCCTCCACGTGCAGGTCCTGCACGACGGCGGAGGCCCGCACGGTGAGCGGCACCCCGTCCGCGGGCGCGATCCGCACGGAGCCGGCGGACCCCTCCGGCCCACGCAGTGTCACCGCCCGCTGGACGACGAGGTTCTCCCGGTAGGTGCCGGGAGCGATGGTGAGGACGTCGCCGTCGGCGGCGGCCTCCAGGGCGGCGGCGAGCGACGCGTACTCACCCGTGCGGCGCCGCCACCGCGAAGTACCGGTGTGCGTCACCTGGACCGTGCCCTGTGCCATGGCGTTGCCGTGCCCCCACCTCGTCGTACTGATGCTCCACCCGCCGGGGCGCTGCCGCGGACGCCGGGACCGCTGCCCCGCCCTGGGCCGGAGTGTGTGCGCGTTCCCGGGAATCCACGCGCCCCGGGGACTCTCGCATCCGCGGGTCGTCGCCGAATGTGCTTCGGCCGGTCCACCGTAGCGTGTGCGTGCGCGCGGGGTTGACCGGAGCCGGCAGGCCGTCAGCTGCCCGTGCCCGCCTTGCCCCAGTCCGGACCCGCCCGCTCCCAGGCCCGGTCCCAGCGGGCGTACCGCCGGCGGACCATGCGCCAGACGGTCAGGCGCCGGCCGGTCTCGACGAGGGCCGCGGTCACGAGCGTCGCGCCGAACCCGGCGAGCACGGCGTGCGCCGTCGCCGTGGCCGGGTCCAGCGGGCGGGTGGCTATCCGCCCGTGCGGGTCGGTCCAGAGCCTGAAACGGTCCCCGCGGCCGGGTGACCGGAGGTCCACCAGGACCTGGCCGCGCCGCCGGCTGCCGTCCGGCGCCCGCCAGTACGCGAGGACGCGGCGGCGCGCGTCGCGCGCGGTGCTGGTGTCGGGGTCCGCCTCCGGCGGGGCCGCGCCCAGGTCGCGGATGACCGTGGCGGTGACGAGGCGGCGTGCGTGGTGCTGCTGCCGTACCGACCGCTGGAGCGAGTCCTGGGCGGCGGCGCCGACCAGACAGCCGGTCAGGGGAGCGGCCACGGCGATCAGCAGCAGCGCCACGAGGGCCACCCACGCCTCGGCCAGATCTGTTGCCCGGCGCAGCGGATTGCGCCGCCAGCGCCACAGCCCGCCCACTGCCCGCATGCCCCACCCCCTTCCGGTCCGCTCCGCTCGGCGCCCGTGCTCGCCGCCGGCCGGGAGGACCGCCCCACGTCCGCCGCGGACCCCCTCGTCCGCGGCCTCTCACGAATTTCTCACGCCCCCACAACGAGCGGGGACCGGCCCCGGGTTCCCGGGCCCCGTCCACCACCGCCCGCCGGGGGCGTGCGCGTGCTAGGGCAGTATCCGCAGCGGGTCGCCGACCCGGATCGTGCCGGGGGAGAGGGGCACCAGGTGCACGCCGAACAGCAGTTGCCCGTCGATCCTGCGGTGCCGTGCCAGGGTGTGCAGCGGCTCCCGGCCGCGTACGGCCGAGTCCTGGTCGTTGGTCGTCACCACACAGCGCGCGCACGCCTTGGGGACGCGGAACTCCACCTCGCCGATCGAGACCCGCGTCCAGTCGTCCTCGGCCCACGGCTCGGTGCCGGTGACGACGATGTTGGGGCGGAAGCGCGTCATGGGGAGGGGGCCCTCGCCGGCGTGCGGGCCCCGCGCTATGAGCGCGTTCAGGGCGTCCAGCGAGGCGGTCGTGGTGACCAGCAGGGGGAAGCCGTCGGCGAGGTTGACCGTCTCACCGGGCAGGCCGTACTTGGGGACGATCGGGCGGCGGGTGGCCGGATCGTCCAGGTGGACCAGACGCACCTCGGCCCCGAGGTAGGCGCTGCACCAGGCGTGCGCGTCGGCGGCGGCCGGCACGACCTCCACCTTGGTGCCGAACACGTTCACCGGCACGGTCACGGCCGGCCGCGGCACCTCGACCGTCAGCGGCTCCCGGCCGGGCGCGGACAGACGGACGCCGCCGCCGGCCAGAGGCTCGGCGGCGGCCAGCGCGAGGCGCGGATGCTCACGCTGTGTGACGACCTTTCCCCCGTCGTCGATCAGTGACCAGCGCCGGTCCCCGGCCAGTCCCCACGGCTCCACGACGGCATCCCCGGGCGACAGCGCCCGGAACGCCTTGACCGGATGGATGTGGAGCGACTGCACTTCGACGTTTCCCATGCCGCCATCGTGCCAAACGACACCGGCCGCCGGGCGTCTCGGTCAGTAACCGCGGTACTGCTGCTGCTGGTTGTTGTACGGATCCTGGTACGCGGCCGGCGCGGGCCGCGGGGCCGCCGGACGCATCGCCTCGTAACCGTTGCCCGCCGGCATCGGTCGCTGCTGCTGCGGAGCCTGCGGACCGGGGTAGCCGCGCGGGGCGCTGGCCTGCTGCGGGATGTACGCCGTGGGCGCGTAGTGCAGCGGTGCGGGCTGCTGCGCCTGCGGGTAGCCGTAGGAGGAGACCTGCTGGGACGGGGCCGCCGGGAGGGCGGGGAGCGCCGACGGCAGGGCGGGCAGGCCGTTGCCCGTGTCGTAGGCGGCGGGAACCCGGATCGGGGCGATCTGCGGGGTGCCCCGCTCGGCGACGAGCGAGTCGTAGATCGGGGTGTCCGGGAAGGAGGCGGAGTAGTAGCCGCCGCCATAAGTGGAGCGGGGGGAGGTCATGGCACATAAGTTAAGCCCACGATGTGCTGGTTGGGGAGACCGATAAGAGGGTTGTTTTCCGTGTCGGCGACAGCCTGGGACCCCCAATCCGAGCGAACTCGGCAAAAAGGGACAGTGATCCACGTTTGGATCGTGTAAAGGCCGTGTTCTTACCGGGTTACCGGCGGTTGACCGGCGATCTTCCGGTGCCGTTCGTGGGCGTTCGCCGTACGCGGGAATAAGTTGTGCGGGTAGGGACGACCCGGACCGCCGGGACGAAAACAGTGAGCCACGACCCGATGGGGGCGGACATGTCAATGCCGAAAGGCGCCAACGTAGCTGTGCCGACCGCGGCCCTGCGCGTCGAAGTGGGCCGACGCATCGAGCCCGGAACGCCGGACGTGGACGCCTCGGCGCTCCTGCTCGCCGCCGGCAAGGTCCGCTCCGACGAGGACTTCGTCTTCTACAACCAGCCCGCGCACCCCTCCGGCGCGGTCCGTCACGAGGGCCGGCGGACGGCCGGCGTCCACGTCACCGACACGCTCGTCGCCGACCTCACGCGCGTGGAGGGCGCCGTCGAGCGGATCGTCCTCGCGGCCTCCGCGGACGGAGGGACGTTCGGGCAGGTCCCCGGCCTCTGGATCGAGGTCACCGACGCCGCCTCCGGCCAGGTCGTCGCCCGCTTCGACAGCTCCGGGGCCACCGTCGAGACGGCCTTCGTGCTCGGCGAGCTCTACCGCCGTCAGGGTGGCTGGAAGTTCCGCGCCGTCGGCCAGGGCTACAGCAGCGGACTCGAGGGCCTGGCAACGGACTTCGGCATCAGTGTGGACCAGCCGCAACACGCCGCCCCGGCCCCCGCGGCGCCGCCCGCCCCCACCCCGGCCGCGGCGCCCCCACCTCCGGCGGCCCCGCCCGCGCCCGCCGCCGCGCCCGCCGGCCCGCCGGTCCGCCTGTCCAAGGTCACGCTCACCAAGGCGGCCCCCTCCGTCTCGCTGACCAAGCAGGGCGGCACCTCCGGCACCATGCGCGTCAACCTCAACTGGCAGACGCGCAAGCAGTTCCCGGGCCGGGCCGGCCGCTGGGGCGGCGGCGCGGGCCTCGACCTCGACCTGTGCGCCCTGTACGAACTCACCGACGGCCGCAAGGGAGTCGTCCAGGCCCTCGGCAACGCCTTCGGCTCCCTCCACCGGCCGCCGTACATCCACCTCGACGGCGACGACCGCACCGGGGGCACGGCGAGCGGCGAGAACCTCTCCATCAACCTCGACCACGCGCGGGACTTCCGGCGCGTCCTCGTCTTCGTCACCATCTACGAAGGCGCCAGGTCCTTCGCCGACCTGCACGCCACCGTCACCCTCCAGCCCCAGCACGGCGCCCCCGTCGAGTTCTCCCTGGACGAGTGCACCGTCCCGTCCCCCGTGTGCGCGCTCGCCCTGATCACCAACACCGGCGGCGACCTCGTCGTCCAGCGCGAGGCGCGGTACCTGGTGCCGGACCGCGGCGTCAGCCCGCAGCGCGCCATGGACCGGGCCTACGGTTGGGGCATGAACTGGACGCCGGGCCGCAAGTGAACGCGCTCAGCCCTCGTCGGGGACGGCGTCCGGGCGGGCGTAGGTGCGGCCCTTCCAGGCGGCTCCGCGCCCGCGGTGGTGCCGCACCGCGGAATCGACCGTCATCAGCAGGTACAGCGACGCGGTGAACGGCAGCAGCGGAGCGAGCCACAGCGGCTGCCGGTAGTAGCGCAGCATCGGCACGTACGTGCCCGCCATCACCGCCCACGCCAGCGCGCCGGTGACCGCCGTCGCCGTACCACCGCCCGCCAGGCCCACGACGACCGCGGCGGGCGGCACCAGGTACACGAGGGCGAGCCCGGCGACGGTACCGAGGAGGAGCGCCAGCTGGTGGCGCAGCTGCGCGTAGGCACTGCGCGCGACCATCCGCCACAGATCACGCAGGTTCGGATAGGGGCGCACGCTGTCCACCCGGTCGGCCAGTCCCAGCCACACGCGGCCGCCGGCGCGCTTCACCGCGCGCGCCAGCGCCACGTCGTCGATCACCGCGTGCCGGATCGCGTCCGGTACGCCCGCCTCGTCGGCCATGGCCGCCCGCAGCAGGACGCAGCCGCCCGCCGCCGCGGCCGTGCGCGAGCCGTCCCGTCCGATCCACCGGAAGGGGTAGAGCTGCGCGAAGAAGTAGACGAACGCCGGCACCACGAGCCGCTCCCAGGTGCTCTCCACCCGCAGCCGGGCCATCTGGGACACCAGGTCGAAACCCCCGGTGCCGGCCGCCGCGACCAGCTCGCGCAGGCTGTCGGGCGTGTGCGCGATGTCCGCGTCCGTCAGGAGCAGGTACACCGGTTCACGCGCGCGTGCCAGCCCGATGCCGTACCGCACCGCCCACAGCTTGCCGGTCCACCCCGCCGGCGGCTCACCGGGCGACCCGACGGTCAGCGGCAGCCCGCCGTGCCGCCGGGACAGCTCCCGTGCCAGGTCCCCGGTGCCGTCCGTGCTCCCGTCGTCCACCAGGAAGACCTCGGCCCGCCCCGGATAGTCCTGTGCCAGCAGCGACGGCAGGGCGGCGGACAGCACCTCCGCCTCGTCGCGGGCCGGTACGACCACGCAGACCGGCGGCCAGGCGTCGGGTTCGCGGCGCCGCGGCAGCCGGACGTCCGTGCGCCAGAAGAAACCCTGGCCCAGCAGCAGCCAGCACCAGGCGGCCAGGGACACGACGGTGATCCACAGGAAGGCGCTCACGGCCGCAGTCTGCCCCACCGGACGGGCCCACGAGAGCGCATCGTCTATCGTGGCCGGGTGAAGATCGCGCTCATGGACTCCGGAATCGGCCTGCTGGCGGCCACCGCCGCGGTGCGGCGACTGCGGCCCGACGCGGATCTCGTGCTCTCCCTGGACCCCGACGGAATGCCCTGGGGGCCGCGCACCCCCGAGGACCTCACCCGGCGGGCGCTGGCCGTCGCCGAGGCCGCGGCGGCCCACCGGCCCGACGCGCTCATCATCGGCTGCAACACCGCGACCGTGCACGCCCTGCCCACGCTGCGCGCCCGGCTGGAGCCCGGCATACCGGTCATCGGCACGGTCCCGGCCATCAAGCCCGCCGCGGCCGGCGGCGGCCCCGTCGCCATCTGGGCGACCCCCGCCACCACGGGCAGCGCCTACCAACGCGGACTGATCGAGACGTTCGCCGGTGACGTCCGGATGACCGAGGTGCCCTGCTGGGGCCTGGCCGAGGCCGTCGAACACGCGGACGAGGCGGCCATCGACGCGGCCGTCGCCGCCGCGGCCCGGCTGACCCCCGACGACGTGACGACCGTCGTCCTGGGCTGCACCCACTACGAGCTGGTGGCGGAACGTATCCGCACCTCCCTCCAGCAGCCCGCCGCCGCCCCGCTCGTCCTGCACGGCTCCGCCGGCGCGGTGGCCGCCCAGGCCCTGCGCCGCCTCGGCGAGCAGCCCGCGCCCCAGGCGTCCGCCGACGGCACCCTCACCGTCCTGCTCAGCGGCCGGGAGGGCGACCGGCTGCCCGCCCCCGCGCTGCACTACGCCGAGGGCCGGCTGCTGCCGCCCGTCGGTTCGGTCGCCGACCACAGGTGACACGCCGGGCCGGCGCCCGCCACCCGGCGGGCCGGCCCCGGCGGAGCTGGTAGATCCCCCACGGGCGGTCGGCGGTTCGACCCCGGGAGGGCTGGGAGATCCCCCCGGGCGGCCCACGGAACGCGCCGAGCCCGGTACGGCCACATCGGGCGCTCACCCTCCGTGGACGGGTACCACCGCAGCGAAACCTGAGTAACCTCGTGAACATGAGGGACCACCCCCACGCCGACGAGGGCCCCCAGCCCGATGTCTGGACCGGGCGCGCCACCAACCGCGTCCAGTGGCTGCTGGCGCTGGTCGGTGCCGCCTGCCTGGCGCTCGGCATCGAACTGGCCGTCGACTCGGCCTGGACCTCCGGCGTCGCCGCGCTGGCGATGTCCGTGGTCGGCTGCATCGCCGCTGGCCTGCTGGTCATCTTCGGCACGCTCGCCTTCGTGCACGTCGACCTCCGGCTCGACCGGGAGTGCCTGGAGGTGCGCTGCGGCCACATAGGGCTGCCGCGCCGCCGGATCCCGCTGTCCACCGTGGCCGGCGCCGACTTCGCCGCCCTCGTCACCCCCCGGCAGTGGGGCGGCTGGGGCTACCGGTGGCGCCCCGAGATGGGCACCGCGGTCGTCGTGCGCCGCGGCGAGGGCATCGTGCTGCGCCTGTGGGACGGCCACACGTTCACGATCACCGTGGACAACGCCGAGTCGGCGGTCCGGGTCATCAGGGACCGGCTGCGGACGATCACACCGGGTCCGGCTCGCTGACCCGACCCGGGCGGGCCACCGGGCCCCACCTTGCCGAACCGTGCTGTGGGCGGTGACACCCGTCGCCGTACACTCACCCGCGTGACCGTCACCGCAACTTCCGTGGACCAGCCCGACCGGCTCCGGCCCCAGCTCGCCCCCGGCGCGCGCGGCGGCCGGCTGCGGCGCCTGGTCCCGGCCGCCGCCTCCGCGCTCTGCGGGGTGCTGCTCTACGTCAGCTTCCCGCCCCGCACCCTGTGGTGGCTGGCCCTGCCCGCCTTCGCCGGCCTCGCCTGGGTGCTGCACGGCAGGAGCTGGAAGGCCGCCCTCGGCCTCGGTTACCTCTTCGGGCTGGGCTTCCTGCTGCCGCTGCTGGTGTGGACCGGTGTGGAGGTCGGTCCGGTGCCCTGGCTGGCCCTGGCCGCCGTGGAAGCGGTCTTCGTCGCCCTGGTCGCCGTGGGGGTGGCCGCCGTCTCCAGACTGCCGGCCCGGCCGGTGTGGGCCGCCGCCGTGTGGACCGCCGGTGAAGCGGTACGCGCGCGTGTCCCCTTCCACGGCTTCCCCTGGGGCAAGATCGCGTTCGGTCAGGCGGACGGCGTCTTCCTGCCGCTCGCCGCGGTGGGCGGCAGCCCGGTGCTCGGGTTCGCGGTCGTCCTGTGCGGTTTCGGCCTGTACGAGGTGGGACGGCTGGTCGCCGAGCGGCGCCGGACCCGGGTCGTGCGCCGCGCCGCCGCGACCGCCGCGCTGCTGAGCGTCGCCGTCCCGGTGGCCGGCGCGGTCGCCGCCCGCGCGCTGGTGAGCGACACGGCCGAGAACGGCACGGTCACCGTGGCGCTCATCCAGGGCAACGTGCCTCGGTCCGGACTGGAGTTCAACGCCCAGCGGCGGGCCGTGCTGGACTTCCACGCGCGCGAGACGCACAAACTGGCCGCCGACGTCCGGGCGGGCAAGGCCGCCAGGCCCGACTTCGTCCTCTGGCCGGAGAACTCCTCCGACATCGACCCCTTCGAGTATCCCGACGCCGCCCTCGTCATCGAACGGGCGGCCACGGACATCGGCGTCCCCATCTCCGTCGGCGGTGTGGTGGAGCGGGACGGCAAGCTGCTCAACGAGCAGATCCTCTGGGACCCGGTCAAGGGCCCCACCCACACCTACGACAAGCGGCAGATCCAGCCCTTCGGCGAGTACCTCCCGCTGCGCTCGCTCATCGGTGCGATCAACCCCGACTGGACCAGCATGGTCCGCCAGGACATCAGCCCGGGCAGGAAGCCGGGCGTGTTCGACTTCGACGGCGTCAAGGTCGGCCTCGCCACCTGCTACGAGGCCGCCTTCGACTGGGCCGTGCGCGACACGGTGACGCACGGCGCGCAGATGATCTCGGTGCCGAGCAACAACGCCACCTTCGACCGCAGCGAGATGACCTACCAGCAGCTCGCCATGTCCCGCATCCGCGCCGTGGAGCACAGCCGCACGGTGACCGTGCCGGTGACCAGTGGCGTGAGCGCGATCATCATGCCCGACGGGCGGATCACCCGGCACACCGGCATGTTCGTGCCCGCCTACCTCGACCAGAAGGTACCGCTGCGCACCTCCTCCACCCCCGCGACGACACTGGGCATCCTTCCGGAGATGGCACTGGTGCTGGTCGCGGCCGGCGGGATCGGCTGGGCGGTCGGCTCGGGCCTGCGCGCCCGCCGCGCCGGCGCGGCGTAGCCGTACGACCGGGGGACGGTCCCGGGGCGGCGGGGAGGCCGGTCGGCCGGTCGGCGGAGGCGGGGGAGCGGCCCGGTTAGGGTCGGATCATGGCTACCCCTGATTTCATCCGCACCCTCCGGGCCTCCGCGGGCCGGCAACTGCTCTGGTTGCCCGGGATCAGCGCGATCGTCTTCGACGACGAGGGCCGTGTGCTGCTCGGCCGGCGGACCGACACGCGCAAGTGGGCGGTGATCGGCGGCATCCCGGAGCCGGGCGAGCAGCCCGCCGCGTGTGCCGTGCGGGAGGTCTTCGAGGAGACGGCTGTGCGCTGCGTCGCCGAACGCGTCGTGCTGGTGCAGGCCCTGGAACCGGTCACCTACCCCAACGGCGACGTCTGCCAGTACATGGACATCACCGTCCGCTGCCGGGCGGTGGGCGGCGAGGCCCGTGTCAACGACGACGAGTCGCTGGACGTCGGCTGGTTCGCCGTGGACGCGCTGCCCCCGCTCAACGACTTCGGGCTGTTCCGGATCAAGCAGGCCATGTCTGACGCACCCACATGGTTCGACCCTACGACTGTCCGCTGAAGTATGGGGCGTCGCCACATGTGGTGACCGTCGGGTTCCGCTTAGGGTCGGTGCATGACCTCGCCCACCCCCGTGTCCGGCCCCGGCCCCCACGTCCAGCCCCTCGCCCTCGACCTCGCCGGCCGGACCGCGCTGGTCACCGGCGCCGCCAGTGGCATCGGCCGTGCCTGTGCGCTGCGGCTTGCCGCCGCCGGGGCCGAGGTGCGCGCCGTCGACCGGGACGCCGCCGGCCTGGCCGAGCTGGCGGACCGGGCGGCAGGGGCCGGCGGGCAACGGGCCGGCGGCCCCGCGGGGGCCGTGGTGCCGCACGTCGTGGACCTCACCGACCTGGACGCCGCCGAACGCGCCGCCGCCGGGACCGACGTGCTCGTCAACAACGCCGGTCTTCAGCTCGTCCGGCCCATCGAGGACTTCCCGCCCGAGGTGTTCCACACGGTGCTCACCGTGATGCTGGAGGCACCGTTCCGTCTCATCCGCGGTGCCCTGCCGCACATGTACGCCCAAGGGTGGGGGCGGATCGTCAATGTGTCCTCCGTCCATGGTCTGCGTGCCTCGGCCTTCAAGTCCGCCTATGTGGCCGCCAAACACGGACTGGAGGGCCTGTCCAAGACGGCCGCGCTGGAAGGCGCCGCCCATGGAGTGACCTCGAACTGTGTGAACCCGGCGTATGTGCGCACCCCACTGGTCGAGAAGCAGATCGCCGATCAGGCCCACGCGCACGGCATCCCCGAGGAACGCGTGGTCTCCGAGATCCTGCTGAAGGACAGCGCGGTGCAACGCCTCATCGAACCCGACGAGGTCGCCGAGGCGGTCGCCTACCTGTGCAGCCCGCAGGCGTCCTTCGTCACCGGCACCTCCCTCGTCCTGGACGGCGGGTGGACGGCCCACTGACCGGCCCGGCGGCCCCGGCCGCGGCAGTTGTCCACAGGCCTGCCGGACCGGGCGGCCGATACGGAATCCTGTGACCATGTCCCGCGATCACCTCCAGCCGGCCCCCACCGGCAGCGCCGAGGCCGCCTACCTCGACCTGCTGGCCCGCGACGCCTCCGCGGAGGCCTACGAGCAGCCCGTCCTGCTCGCCCGGGCCGGCGGCGAGCCGGCCGGGCGGATCGCGGCGCTCGAAGAGGCCAGACTGCTCGCCCTGCGCGTCCGCGCGGAACTCGAGGGGCGCCGGCGCCGCGAGGCCGAACTGTCCGCGCTGTTCGAGACCGCCCACGACCTCGCCGGCCTGCGCGACCTGGACGCCGTCCTCCAGGCGATCGTGCAGCGCGCCCGCTCCCTGCTCGGCACGGACGTCGCCTACCTCAGCCTCAACGACCCGGAACGCGCGGACACCTACATGCGGGTCACGGAGGGCTCCGTCTCCGCCCGCTTCCAGCAGCTGCGCCTCGGCATGGGCGAAGGGCTCGGGGGACTGGTCGCGCAGACCGCGCGGCCGTACGTCACCGACGACTACTTCCAGGACGACCGGTTCCAGCACACCCTCGCCATCGACGGCGGTGTCCGCGACGAGGGTCTGGTCGCCATCCTCGGCGTCCCCCTGATGCTCGGCCCGCACGTGATCGGCGTCCTGTTCGCGGCGGACCGGCGGGCACGCGTCTTCGAACGCGGGCAGATCGCCCTGCTCGGCTCCTTCGCCGCGCTCGCGGCGGCGGCCATCGACACCGCCAACCTGCTCACGGAGACCCGTTCGGCCCTGGCCGGACTGGAGCGCGCCAACGAGATCATCCGGGACCGCAGCGCCGTCATCGAACGCGCCTCCGACGTGCACGACCGGCTCGCCGAACTCGTCCTGCGCGGCGGCGGGGTCCACGACGTGGCCGCGGCCGTCTCCCAGGTCCTGGACGGCATCGTGGAGTTCACCGAGCCACGGACCGCACCGGCCGCCGCCGTCGAGGCGTCCCGCGCCGAGGGCCACGCCGTACGGCACGGCGGCGACTGGACCGCCGCGGTGACCGCCGGCGGTGAACTCCTCGGCGCACTGACCCTGCGCGGCCACCCCGGGCTGGACCCCGTCGACCAACGCACCCTGGAACGCGCCGCGATGGTCACCTCCCTGCTGCTGCTCGCCCGCCGCTCCGCCGCCGAGGCCGAACAGCGCGTGCGCGGCGAACTGCTCGACGACCTGCTGGACGCCCGCGACCGGGACCCGCGCCTGCTGCGCGAACGCGCCGGCCGGCTGCACGCCGACCTCGACGCCCCCCATGTCGTCCTCGCCGCCCGCCTCGACGGGCCGGCGGCCGACGCCGACGAGGCGGCGGCGGCCCGCCGCCGGCTGTGGTCCGCCGCGTCCCACCTCGCCGCCACCCGGCACGGCCTGGCCGCCGCCCGCGACGGCGGCACCGTCCTGCTGCTGCCGCTCGCCACCGGGGACACCGCCACCGAGGTGGCCCGACGCGCCGCCCGCGAGCTGGGCACGGCCGTCCACCAGCCGGTCACCGTCGGCGCCTCCGCGCCCGTCACCGCCCTCACCGCGCGCCCCGAGGCGGTGGCCGCCGCCTACACCGAGGGCCGCCGCTGCCTGGACGCGCTGCGCCTGCTGGGCCGCGCCGGGGACGGGGCGGCGGCCGAGGACTTCGGCTTCCTCGGTCTCCTGCTCGCGGGCGAACGGGACGTCGCCGGCTTCGTCGACCGCACCATCGGCCCGCTGGTGTCGTACGACAGGCGGCGCGGCACGGAACTGCTGCGCACCCTGGAGGCGTATTTCGACGGCGGGATGAGCCCCGCGCGCACCAAGGACGCGCTGCACGTCCATGTGAACACGGTGGCGCAGCGGCTGGAGCGCGTGGGCCGCCTGCTGGGCGCGGACTGGCAGACACCCGCCCGCGCCCTGGAGATCCAACTGGCACTGAGACTGCACCGGCTGGCCACGCCGGGACGGCTCTGACCGGCCTTCTCACGGAAGCCGGCCGGAGCCGCCCGGAGGCCGCCCCGAGCCGTCCGGTCAGGGCCGTCCCGGTCGGACGGCGGGTGCCTGCGCGACCGAGCCCGACGCGGCAGGCTCCCCGACCGCACCCATGCCGTCCCCCTCGTCCCCGGCGAGGTCCCGGTGCCGTGTCTCCCGGGCGAGCGCCACCGCGACCAGGGTCAGTACGGCGGCGGCGATCACGTACAGGGCGATCGGGGTGGAGCTGTCGTAGTCGGAGAGCAGCGCGGTCGCGATGAGCGGAGCCGGCGCGCCCGCGGCGACCGAGGCGAACTGGGCGCCGATGGACGCGCCCGAGTACCGCATCCGGGTGGCGAACATCTCCGCGAAGAACGCGGCCTGCGGTGCGTACATGGCGCCGTGCAGCACCAGTCCGACGGTCACGGCGAGGACCAGGGACCCGAACGACCCGGTGTCCACGAGCGCGAAGAACGGGAACGCCCACAGGCCGACACCGGCGGCCCCGAACAGGTAGACGGGCCGCCGCCCGACCCGGTCCGACAGCGCGCCCCAGGCCGGTATGACGGCGAAGTGCACGGCGGAGCCGACGAGTACGGCGTTGAGCGCGGTCTGCTTGGAGACACCGGCCGAGGTGGTGGCGTAGACGAGGATGAACGCGGTGATGACGTAGTAGCTGATGTTCTCCGCCATTCGCGCGCCCATCGCCACGAGCACGTCCCGCCAGTGGTGCCGCAGTACGGAGACGAGTGGCATCGGCTCCGTCCCGTCGTCCTTCCGGGCCGCGGCCCGCTCCAGCGCCTGCTTGAAGACCGGGGACTCGTCGACGGACAGCCGGATCCACAGGCCGACGACGACGAGCACGCCGGAGAGCAGGAACGGGATCCGCCAGCCCCAGGAGCCGAAGGCGTCGTCGGATAGTACGGCGGTCAGCACGGACAGCACGCCGGTGGCCAGCAACTGCCCGGCGGGCGCGCCGGTCTGCGGCCACGAGGCCCAGAAGCCGCGCCGTCGCGGGTCCCCGTGCTCCGACACCAGCAGTACGGCGCCGCCCCACTCACCGCCGAGCGCGAACCCCTGGACCAGCCGCAGCACGGTGAGCAGCACGGGCGCCGCGCTGCCGACGGTCGCGTGGGTCGGCAACAGTCCGATCGCGAACGTCGCCCCGCCCATCAGCACCAGACTGAGGACCAGCAGCTTCTTCCGCCCCAGCCGGTCACCGTAGTGCCCGAACACGAGCGCCCCGAGCGGACGTGCCGCGAACCCCACGGCGTAGGTGAGGAACGACAGCAGCGTCCCGACCAGCGGATCGGAGTCCGGGAAGAACACCTTGTTGAACACCAGCGCGGCGGCGGACCCGTAGAGGAAGAAGTCGTACCACTCGATGGTGGTGCCGATGAGGCTGGCGGCGACGATACGGGGGAGGCTGGCGGGGGGTGGGGGAGCGGTGGTTCCGGAGGCCATGTGCGCCACTTCCTCGTGTGCGGTGGGGACGGGTACGTGTCGGCACACGGTAGGAAGATGCAGGTCAGGGGCACATGTGGTGGGACACCATAGTTCGGGGGTCGGCTATGCGCGCGGCCACCATGCCGGCGGCCGTGTGTCTGTGGCGACCCTGCTGAGCGAACCGGACTTCTCCATCGCCTCCTTCCTGCTGTCCGTGCTGGGCGTGGGCAGCTTCCTCAACCTCCTCGCCTTCCTCGAACGGTACGCACCGGATCCGGTGACACAGCGCATCACCCACCTCGTCCGCCAGGACGAGGCCCGGCACGTCGCGTTCGGCCTGGGCCCTTGAGCACCGCAGCACCGTTGACGCCCGGCTGAGGGGCCGCCTGCGAGCCGCTGTAGAACGGCGCCACGAAGCCCTGGCGCACACCGCGGGCCTGAACGCGGACGTGTTCGACGCACTGGTGCTGCTCGCAGCGGGTTCCTGGTCTCCGGAGGCCATCGCACGTGGATGGCAGGCGGTGCAGCGGTTGCGAGCCGACATGGACGAGGGGCGGCGCCACCGGCTGTCGCGGCTGGGTTTCACCGACGAGGAGGCAGCGGACCTTTCAAAGCTGCACACACGCAACTTCATGTGACGGCGAAGGGGCACTGCTGGCTCATGGAGCCGATTGACGCTGGCGACGGCGACCGTTCCCGAATGGCGAAGTCGGTCACCTCCGTCACCGAGTGTCGAAGTATTCCGCGATCGTGTCGATGAACTCGTCGGACTCCACATCGGTGAGGACGACGACCTCGTCGCCGGCCTCGAGGCGGGTTCCGGCCCGTGGGATCAGTAGGGCACCGTTCCTGATGACGAGGGCGATCCAAACCGTGCCCGGCAGGTCCAGGTCATGGACGTCGGCCCGGTCGGCGGCAGCCCCCGCTTGGACCTCGTAACGGTGGACCCCGGCAGGCGGCTTCCTGAAGCGGACGCCGAGGGGCCACGGCCTCAGAGGCGGGGCCTCCCGTAGTGGAACGCCGCAGCGCCGGGCGAGCCATGGGATGAGGGTGCCCTGGATGAGGATGGACGCCGCGACGACGACGAAGATGATGGCGTAGATGGAGCGGCCGGCAGCTTCGTGACCGGTGACCACGAAGCTGCCCAGCAAGATGGGCACCGCGCCTTTCAACCCGGCCATGAGCAGGAAGAGCCGTTCGCCGGTGCGTAGCCGCACCGGCTGAAGCAGGAGCATCAGGACGGCGGGACGAACCACCAGAAGGGCGAGGACGGCCATGACGGCGCCGCGTCCCCACGCATCGAGTTCGTCGAAATCCCTCAAGGTGATGGTCAGACCCAGCGCGGTGAATGCCGCGATCTCGCCGAGGCTGGCAAGGGCATCGTGAAACCGTTCGATCTCGCGTTCGAATGGCACTCCTCGATCCGCGACTACCGCACCGGTGATGAATACCGCCAGGAATCCGGAGCCCTGAGCCACGGTCGCGAGCCCGTAGATCACCAGGGCGCCCGACGAAGCGGCCAGCGAGTACAGTCCCTGTCCCGGCAGATGGATGCGTCGCAGGACATAGAGCAGGGCAAGACCCCCTCCCACACCGACTGCCGCTCCGACCGTAATCTGTTCGAGGAACACCAGAGCGACATGGCCCACCGCGGCCCCTGCCGTCCGCCCGCCGATCTCCAGGACTCCCGCAAGCAGGGCGATCCCTACCGGGTCGTTCAAGCCTGCTTCTGCGTCCAACAGCACACCGGTGCGGCCACTGATCTCCTTGCGGCCGAGCGCGGAGAACACGGCTGCCGGGTCGGTGGGGGCCAAGGCGATGCCGAGCAACAGCGCGGGGTGCCAGGCGAAGCCGAGCAGCAGGTGCGCCAGCGCCCCGATCGCTCCAGCGATGAGGACCGTCCCTGCGAGTCCCAACCAGGAGGCCGCGGCCAAGGAGTGCCGCAGCTTCCGCCAGCCCAGCGACGCGCCGCCGTCGAGAAGCACGAAGATGAGCGCGATGGTGACGACGCGCTGCACCGTCTCAATGGGAATGTTGCGCAGGCCCGGCACGAAATCGGAGACCACGGCCGCGGCCAGCAGGAAGAAGGCGGGAGCTGGCACCCGCGTCCGCCGGCTCAGCGGGTGCAGCGCCAGAGCGCCGGCCATGACCGCGCCGATCACCAGAACCGCCCAGCCCAGTGACACCACGTCCTGTGTCATACGGACCGCTCCCTCCCACACGACAGGCGTCCACGAGGCGAGCTGCGGCCTGGTAACGCAGGCCTTCCGCCGCCGCCCATGGACGGTGCGCGGAGCGCCATGCAACCTCCTTCGTCGGTTTGCCTGGCGGGGTACCCCTGACCCGGCAACCACAACGGCGGGTGGTCGGTCGTGTGTCTTTGCACACGGGCGCCGAGAGGGGCACCGGTCGACCGGCGCTGCGCGAGTCAGTCCTCGTGGGTCCGGCGGTGCGCCATGGCGTCCGCGATCCGTCTGGTGGATTCCTGAGCGGTGGCCAGATCACGGGGATAGGTGCGCATCGCCACCAGTCCGAGCAGTCCCGCGCCTATCAGTGCGAGCAGGAAGAACAACAGTGTGAACTCCAGGCCGGTGCTGTTATCGCCACCGTGCCCGGCGAACACGGTGGTGGAGAAGTAGCCGAACAGGGTCGGGGCAACGGCTTCGCACAGGGTTCGTAGCATGGTTCGCACCCCCTCGCCTGTGCCCCACAGCAGCGGGGGGAGGATGTCGAGGCGAGCGGCGTCCAGCGGCGGGTTCGCCGCGCCCAGCAGGAGTGTGCCGACGATGAGCAGGGGCAGGGCCACGCCGAGTAGGTCGACGTACAAGGCCGGTGCGATGACGAAGGGCACCGCCAGCATGCAGACGGTGGGCACCAGAGCCCGGGCGTTCACCCTTCCGTCGCGTAGCAGCCGGTCGGCGACGCGCCCGCCGGACAGGACGCCGGCCAGGGCGCCGATGCCCACGACGAGTACGAGGGATGTGGCGACGGAGGTGGTGATGCCGTAGTGGCCGGTGGAGAAGAGGATGGCGAACGAGCGCAGCCCGGTGAAGTAGAAGTAGCCGAGCGAGGACGCCAGGATCAGGACCACGTTGGTGCGGACACGCAGGACGTAGCGGATCGACCACCATGTGGACGCCTTACGCGGATCCGAATCGATGATGAGTGCGCCGCGCGGTTGCACCTCGGCCCGGCGTACGGCCCGTGCGGCCAGGTCATCGCCTTGGCCGCCGGATCCGGCCGACCGTGCCGGCTCCCGCGGTCCATCGGGCGCCTGCTGCGGGCTGTACATCCCGCCACGCTCGGGCTCGGGAAGACGGTGCAGGAAGATGACGAGAACGCCGGCCGGAATCACCAGCCACCAGAAGGCGAACCGCCAATTGAGAAAGGAGCCGATGGAACCCGACAGCGCAAAACCCAGGCCCGTGCCGACCAGTTCGCCGGCCAGAACGAGACCGTACATGCGGGCCCGGTCCTTGATGGGGAAATAGTCGCCCATCAACGAGGCGATGGTGGGTCCGCTGGTCGCGCTGACCGCTCCCAGTGCCGCGCGCGAGGAGATCAGCCACCCGTACGAGGTGCTCATTCCTGCGAGAAGCATCGCCGTGGCCCACAGCGCCACGCTGACGGTGAGCAGCCGTGTGCGACATGTGCGGTCGGTGAGCAGCCCCACCGGAATGGTGAACAGGGCGCTGGAAAGAGCGACCACCGAGACCAGCAGCCCGATTTCGGTGTTGCTGATGCCGAACGTGTGCTTCAGCTGCGCGGCCATGGCCGAGACGGTGCCCTTGTCCGCACCGTCCACTGCCAAGGTGGCGGCCAGGGTGAGGACGATCCTGGCCCGGGCGGGACCGCCGAGAGCCTGGAGTCCCCGCTCCATGATCTGCGCGGGCTTCAGTGCCTTCATCTGCCCCTCGCGCGCGTTGCTTCCGACTTGCCTTGCCGGCCGGGATCGCAGTTCTCCTCCTGGCCGCTCTTGTCGCTGAGCAGAGGTGAGCGGAGGACCATCACTGCGGTGACAGCCGCGGCGGACAGCACCGCCAGCACGACGAGGAGGCCGACGCGCACGTCTTCGTCGAACACCAGCGTCCCCCAGAGGATGGCAACCACTGGGTCCGCCATGGTCAGGCCGGGTTGCGCGGCCAACAGGGGGCCTGCGTGCATCGCCGACTGCAACAGGAACATCGCACCCGCGCCGGCGGCGATCATGGCCCACAGCTGCCGGCTGGTGAACAAGACGGCCAGACCGTGCGAGAAGACGTCGGTCATGCCCTTCATCAGGGCGGCTGTCAGCCCGAAGGCGCACCCGGTCGTCGCCCCCAGAACCGCGGCCCGGCTCGGCCCCGAAGCGCTACGTGCCCACAACAGCCCGATCCCGATCACCAGCACAGTGGTACCGCAGCCGAGCAGCCAGCCCACCCAGGAAACGGACGAGATTCTCCCGCCGCTCGACCCCGAAGCCACGATCAGCCCGGCCACCCCCGCCGCCACCACCGCAGACGCCCACCATTCCCGATGACCGAGTCGGCCCCCGAGCAGAACGGCGGACAGTATGAGTGCGGCCGGCAGTTCCAGAGCGAGGAGCGGCTCCACCACGGAGATGCTTCCGGCGCCCAGGGCGACCGCCTGTAGCAGAAAGCTGGCGATGACGAACAGGATCCCACCGGACCCCACCGGCCGGTGCAGCAGGTGCCACACCAGGCGCAGCGACAGGTTCTCCTCGGCGGGCCCCTCCCGTGCAGCCTTGCGTTGAAGCGCCGAGGCAAGGGCGTTGCATGTGGCTGCGAGGACGGCCAGCAGGGCGCTGAGCATGAGATCAGCCGAATACAAGGGCCGGCAGCGGTACCGACCGGATCCGGGCGGGGACGAGAGGAAGAGGGCTGACGGTCACTCTCACTGGGTGGCCGTTTTGTCGCCCGCCACACCGTGTGAGCGGAGGCTTTTGTCTTCGGCCGCTTCATCACCGAGCACCGGATGTCCCTCGTGAACGGTCCGCCGGCACACGCTGTGGTCGATCGGGTGGTGTGTTTCGGCACGGGTACCCAAACACGGCACGCGGTCGGATCGTCCACACAATGGCAGGTGAATTCCTTGGAGCCCCACAGCGCCCCAGCGGGCTGGATCGAGGTGATCGGCTGGGTGAGCCTCGGTCTCGCCGCCTCGAGCGCACTGCTCATCCTGATCGACATCGGGAGGGGCTACCGACAGAAAATGTGGATCATGAACCTGGTGTATCCGATCACGGCGTTGTACTGGGGGCCGGTCGCGCTCTGGTTCTACTGGGTGCACGGGCGGAAAGACGCACAGCCCGTGATCAGGAAGCGAGGCCAGCCGGACGCCGAGAAGTTGCCCGAGTGGCAGGTGATGTCCAAGGCGGTCAGTCACTGCGGTGCGGGCTGCACGCTCGGTGACATCGCCGGTGAGTGGATCGTCTTCGCCACGGGTCTGACCGTCGCGGGGAAGGCGCTGTACGCGGACTTCGTACTGGATTTTGTCTTCGCCTGGACGCTCGGTGTGGTCTTCCAGTACTTCACCATCGTGCCGATGCGCGACATGGGCCGAGCAGAAGGAATCCGTGCCGCGATCAAGGCCGACACCCTGTCGATCATCGCCTTCCAGATAGGTCTCTTCCTCGCGATGTGGCTGTACCAGGACGTCATCTTCTCCCCGGGCCTCCCGAAGACATCGGCGGCGTACTGGATGATGATGCAGGTGTCGATGGTGATCGGATTCTTCACCGCGTGGCCTGTGAACGCCTGGCTGGTCAGGGCGGGCCTGAAAGAACGGATGTGACATCGCCCCCAGCCACGCGTGACCTCCGGGGAGGCGAAGCGAAATGTGGAAGCGCTGGAAGAAGCAGGTCCGTGCGGTGCGTCTTGAGCTGTGTGATGTCTGCGCGGCGACGTTCCCTGAAGACGAGGCCGTACGTGGATACGTGCCCGACTCCTCGTCCGTGAGTCTTCGGAACGACTGGTTCGACGGCCTGCGGCTCATCACGGCGTGCAGCACCGAACACTTCGCCGCCGTGAGGACGACGTACCAGCGCCGGCCCTTTACGCAAGAGGAACTCTGGGCCGCGAAGGTCAACCACGTCCTGAGCAGTGGCCCGCCGGTTCTCACGTTGGTGGAGCTGGAGTGCCGGACCGGCCTGGACGAGACACAGATCAGACGCGCCATCGTCTGGCACAACGAACACGGCGGGTGGCGGACCGTGCAATGACGACGCTCTCGTCGGGCGGACCTAGCACTGTCTGCTGTATTCCTGCCGCTCTTCGCGTCAGCTACCGCAGGGTTCGCGATGTGGGCAGCCCGCCAGGGACCCGGCGACAGCCCGAGCAGCGGCCCCCTTACCGTGTTCGCGGCAGTGTGCGGGGTCCTGGCCTTGGGTGCGGCCGTCGACCTGGTGGTCCTGACGGTACGACGGCGACGCGAGCGCGCCGACGACGTCGCGTCCCTGTAGTGGCGGGACCGCATCCCGCCAGACGTGGACGGCCGCCGCGGCGGGTGCCCGCCGGGCCGGCCTTCCCCTGCCTGACATCACTGGCCATGCGGAGGCCGCCCCGCTGGTTCGGGCTCCAGGAAAGGGGTTACTGACCCTCCCGGTCGCGCACGAGGCCGTCGGGTCAGTCGCACAGCAGGTTGCGGCGAAGGGAATCGCACGACTTCTCCAGCAGCCGCGACACGTGCATCTGCGAGATGCCCACGACGGCCGCGACCTGTCGCTGACTCATGGAATCGAAGAAGTACAGGGCGACTATCGTCCGCTCCCTGGCCGGCAGTTCCCGTAGGAGCGACTTGAGCGCGAGCCGGTCGACCACTTGCTCCAGCATGGGGTCTTCGTCACCCACCGCTTCCGCCAGGGGAGGAGCACCGTCTCCCGTGCGCCGTGTGTCCATGGACAGCGGGTTGCGGGACTGATCGGCACGGAGCGCCAGCCGTACCTCGCCCTCGTAGAGGCCCGTCAGACGTTGGAGGTCCGACACGCTGCCGCCATCGCCGTGTCCGGCCCGTCTCATCTCCTCCTGGGCTCGGCGCACCCGCCGGTGCTTCTCCTGAATGTCGCGTGGCACGTGCACATCCCATGTGCAGTCACGGAGATGCCGCTTGAGTTCGCCGTCGATGGTCGGCACGGCGTAGGAGAGAAACGGGCGACCGCAGCGGGGATCGAAACGATTGATCGCTTTGACCAGACCTACACAGGCTACTTGGTACAGGTCCTCGCGACTGTCGATCGGCGCACCATAGCGCCGGGCGAGGCGCCGGGCGAGTGGGAGGAAAGCACGAACGACCCTCTCACGCAACACCTCGCGTTCCTGTCCGGGTGGGCAGGCTGCCATCCGGAGCAGCAACTCCTCGGACTCGTCCAAGGCTGCCCGGCCGGCCCGCTTGTCAGTAGGGGCTGGCGAATCATCCACCCGGGAGACTTTCGTCCAAGGCATGATGGCATGCCCACCTTCCTGTGAAGGGTATAGGTGGGTGCGCGAGCTACTCAGGAAGCGCTGGGCGCCCACCAGGGGCAGCCAGGTTCTTCCGGCTATGTGGTCGTGCGAGTGCCCATTCGGCTTTGCTCTATGCAAATCTTGCAGTCCGATCGCCCGAGACGTCCTGTCGCGGGGTTTAGGTCTGATACCCAGAGGTGACTCCCGTGCCGACTCTTCGGACCTCGGCTCAGGAGCATCACCATGACGCAAGTCGCCGACTACGTCCTGCAACGCCTCACCGAATGGGGCGTGAAGCGGGTGTACGGCTACCCCGGAGACGGCATCAACGGGCTGCTCGGCGCCTTCGACCGCGCTCAGGGCAACCCCGAATTCATCCAGACGCGGCATGAGGAGATGGCCGCGTTCATGGCCTGCGCCCATGCGAAGTTCACCGGCGAGGTGGGCTGCTGCACGGCCACCTCGGGGCCTGGCGCCGTCCACCTGCTCAACGGGCTGTACGACGCCAGGCTGGACCATCAGCCGGTGGTCGCCGTCGTCGGCCAGCAGAAACGGCTGTCCCTCGGCGCGCACTACCAGCAGGAGATCAATCTGGAGGTGCTCTTCTCGGACGTCTCCGAGTTCTGCCAGATGATCTCGCACCCGGGACAGGCGCGGCATGTCATCGACCGCGCGTTCAAGACCGCCCTCACGACACGCGGTGTCGCGACGATCATCATCCCGAGCGACGTGCAGGAAGAGGACGCCCAGCCCTCTCCGCCCAAGATGCACGGTTCGGTGTTCTCCAGCGTCGGCTGGAGCCAGCCCCGCGTCCTGCCCGACCCCGGCGAGCTCCGCAAGGCCGCCGACATCCTCAACGAGGGAACCAAGGTCGCCATGCTGGTCGGGCAGGGCGCGGCCAAGGCGCAGGAGGAGGTTGTTGAGGTCGCGGAACTGCTGGGCGCGGGCGTCGCCAAGGCGCTGCTCGGCAGGGAGGTCCTGCCCGACGACCTGCCGTTCGTGACCGGCCCGATCGGTCTGCTGGGCAGCAAGGCCAGTGACAACATGATCCAGAACTGCGACACCCTCCTCATGGTCGGCAGCAGTTTCCCGTACTCCGAGTGGCTGCCGGACGAGGGCCAGGCGAAGGGCGTCGAGATCGACATCGACGGACGGATGATCGGCATCCGCTATCCGATGGACGCGCACCTCGTCGGTGACTCCAAGGAGACGCTCCGCGCGCTGATCCCGCTCCTGCGGCGCAAGGAGGACCACACCTGGCGAGAGCAGATCGAGAAGGACGTCCGCGAATGGAGCGACCTCTGCGATCGCTGGGCGGACCAGCACTTCGAGGGCAAGATCAATCCTCAGGCCGTCGCCGCTGAGCTGTCGCCGCGGCTGCCCGACGGCTGCATTCTGACGGCCGATTCCGGATCCGGCACGAACTGGTGGGCGCGGCACCTGAAACTGCGCCAGGGTATGCGGGCTTCTCTCTCCGGGACCCTGGCGACCATGGGCCCCGGCACTCCGTACGCGATCGCTGCCCGCTTCGCCTACCCGGACCGGCCGGTGATCGCCTTCGTCGGTGACGGCGCGTTCCAGATGAACGGGATGAACGAGATGATCACCGTCAAACGGTACCTGGACCGGCTCTCCGGGCCGGCGCCGTTCATCTTCTGCGTCTTCAACAACCAGGACCTCAACCAGGTCACGTGGGAACAGCGCGCCATGGCCGGCGACCCGAAGTATCCAGGCTCGCAGGAGATCCCGGACGTGCCGTACGCGGCCTACGCCCAGCTGCTCGGCCTGAAAGGCATCGTCTGCGACAACCCGCAGAAGGTCGGTCAGGCCTGGGAAGAGGCCTTGGCCGCCGACAAGCCGGTGGTGCTCGAGTTCAAGGTCGACAACGAGATCGCGCCGATCCCGCCGCACATCATGAAGGCCCAGGGCATGAAGGCGGCCAAGGCGGCGCTGCACGACCCGGAGAGGGTCGGCATCGCCGCCAAGGGTGTACGGCAGAAGATCACCGAATACGCCGAACACCTTCCGGGTCGGGGGGGCAAATGAAGACGGAGCGGACCGGCCGTGCACACGGTGCACAGGTCGTGGTCGTCACCGGCGCGAGTGCCGGCGTGGGCAGGGCCACAGCGAAGGCGTTCGGTGCCCGCGGCGCCGCGGTGGCCCTCCTCGCCCGCGGCCAGCGGGGTCTCGAGGAAGCCGCGCATGATGTCCGGGCCGCCGGGGGACAGGCTTTGCCCCTGGTCGTGGATGTTTCGGACGCCGAAGCGGTGGACGCGGCAGCGCAACAGGTGGAGGACCAGCTCGGCCCCATCGACGTATGGGTGAACGCGGCCTTCACCACGGTCTTCTCGCCCGCGAGCGAGATCCGGCCGGACGAGCTGAAGAGGGCCACCGAGGTGACGTACTTCGGCTTCGTCCACGGTACCCAGGCGGCCCTCCGCCGTATGCTGTCTCGTGACCGCGGCACGATCGTGCAGGTCGGTTCCGCCCTCGCCTACCGCAGCGTGCCGTTGCAGTCGGTGTACTGCGGAGCCAAGGCCGCGATCCGGGGCTTCACCGACTCACTGCGCTGCGAGCTGATGCACGACGGCAGTGGGGTGAAGGTGACCACGGCTCATCTGCCAGGGGTCAATACGCCACAGTTCAGCTGGGTGCTGACCCGGCTGCCCAGGCATCCGCGACCTGTGGCTCCCGTCTACCAACCCGAAGTCGCCGCCGCCGGCATCGTGTACGCCGCCGACCACCCGGGGCGACGCGAGTACTGGATCGGCGGCTCCACGGTGGCCACCCTGCTGGGGCAGAAACTCGCGGCGGGCCTGCTCGACCGCTACCTCGCCCGAACCAGCTACGACTCCCAGCAGACCGATGAGCCCGTAGACCCCTCCCGCCCGGCCAACCTGTGGCAGCCGGTCGACGACACGGAGGGCAACGACCACGGACCGCACGGGATCTTCGACGACGAAGCGCACTCCCGCAGTGTGCAACTGTGGGCCTCGCGTCACCGTCGGCCTCTCATGCTCGGGGCGGCGGCCGGTGCTGCCTTGGTCACCGGCGGTGCGGCGGCCACAGCAGCAGGGCGCGGGCGGCTTCCTCAGAGCGGCAGCGTGGAGGCGTCATTGAGGCGGACCGCGCACTCCAGCAGGAGGGCGTGGACGAACGCCTGGGGGAGGTTGCCGCGCAGCTGGCGCTGACGCACGTCGTATTCTTCCGCGAACAGCCCGGACGGCCCGCAGGCCGCCCGGGTTCGTTCGAACCAGCGCAGCGCGCGGGTGCGGTCTCCGAGGCGGTCGGTGGCGAGCGCCATGGTGAAACCGCAGAGCAGGAAGGCACCCTCCGCTTCCCCGAGGGGGATGTCGCCGTGGACGAAGCGGTACAGGTAGCCGTCTTCGGCCAGCCGGTTCTCGATGAAGCGGCGGGTGAGGGTGTTGCTGGGATCGTCGACGGGCGGGCAGCCGCGAGCCAGAGGGGTGAGGAGAGCGGCTTCCGGGCCGTCGTCGCCCTCGGCCCGGCGCCAGCGGCCGTCGGGCCGCAGACAGCGGCGTCGGGTCTCGGCGAACACCCTGTCGGCGAGCTCGGCACAACGTTGTGCCGTCGGGCCTGGCAGTGACACGGAGATCTGGCGCAGTCCGCAGACCACACTCAGCCGGGACTGGGTCCACCAGCGGTTGTCCAGTTCCCACAAGCCGGCGTCCGGCCGGGTCCAGTTGCGTTCCACCGCCTCGACCGCGATCCCTACCGCCTGTTCGGCTTCCTGGGTGAGCCGGTCGTGGTGCGCGGCGGCGGCGAACAGCTGGAGCGCCTCACCGAACGCATCGAGCTGGAACTGCTCGGCCGCCTTGTTCCCGATGTAGTCGCTGCCACCCGGATATCCCGTGAGTGGCAGCCGCTGCTGGTCCGGCACCGGGCCGCCGTCGACGGTATAGGCCGGGTGGAGACCCTCACCGTCGGCGAGAACGCGTTCCGAGGTGAAGCGCACCGCCGTGTCGAGCAGGTCGTGGGGGCCATGTGCCGCGACGGCGAGTCCCGCGTAGCACTGGTCGCGGATCCATGCGAAGCGGTAGTCGTAGCTGCGGCCGGTGTCGGCGCGCTCCGGCAGCGAAGTGGTGGCCGCGGCCACCATGCCGCCCGAGTCGCTGGTCAGTCCGCGCAGCACGGCGTAGGCATGACGGGCGTCGCGCGGAGCGGCCAGGCCGGAGCAGTCCGGCACGGCACGCTGCCACGCCTGCTCCGTCTGCTTCCACAACTGCTTCGGGTCCAGTTGCTGCGTGCCGCCGCCGGTCGACAGCTCCAGCACGATGTGGTGTTCCTCGCCCTTGCGCAGCCGGAACCCACCGCGTAGACCGGACTCCCCACTCCACGCAGCCCGCCCGGCACCGATCAGCCGCAGGTGCAACCCACCGGCCTGCGCTGTCCAGAGGTCTTCCCGCAGCCGGACCTCGGACACGCGCCCGGTGCCGAATCCGGGCCGCAGGTCGAGCGAGAGCCGCAGGCGCGCCTCGCCGCGTTCCACCCGCATGCGGCGCAGCAGCACCAGGCGATCGGTGGAGGCGGGCATCGCGAGCGCGTCGCGGCACTCGATCACGGCGTCGGCGGTCACCCAGCGACTGACGTGGATCAACGTGCCGTCCTCGTAGTATCCGCCCCACACGTGCCACCGGTCCTCCGGCTCGACGGCGAAGTACCCGCCGCCTCCGATGAGCGCGGAGAACACGGCGTCGCTGTGCCAGCGCGGCGCGCACAGCCAGACGATCCGTCCCTCCGGATCGATGACGGCGCCGCGTTCGCCGTCGGCGAGGACCGCGTAGCCGCGCACGACCCACGGGGGGCAGGCGCCGTCGTCCGCCTCTGTCCGCATGTCCGCTTTCTCGTTCATGGCCAGAGGGAATTCCCGACGGCCGCGTGGCGGAAACGGTCCGCACGCCGTGCGGTCCGGGCATGACGGCAATCGGATGCGAGACCGGCCTCGCTGCGGGCCTGCGGGGCACACGCCTCTCACCCGAATCTTGTTGCGAGACGCAGTCCGGGATGGACCGGGAGGGCGGAGAGGCCAAGGCCGTGGTGACCCCTACTTCGAGGACGCAGCCGCGCGGGTTGCGTACAGACCGCCCAGCGCGAAGGCGCCGGCAACCACGAAATCGACAGAAGCCGCCGTGCGCCACCGAGGGCTGCACACCGCGAGGCCGGCCATGGTGGCCGCGTGGAGGGCATCGGGCAGGACCGCCCATGCGGGTGGCATCACTCCCACGGCCGTGGCGAGCCCCTGGACGACGTGGCGGACGCCCAGGGCCCGTACGACGGCGTCGGCAGCGGCGCTGCCGGCTGTATGCGGGCAGCGCCGCAGTACGGCTCCTGGAGCCGCGGTCAAAACGGTCCCCCACATGACGCGGGCCACGGTCAGGGGCATCATTGAGGATCGCCTCATCGTGGGCTGCCCGACGAGGACGCGGGAGGGCTGGCCGGCTCGCTCGGTATGGCGGAGTCGCCGGGAATGGTGCTGCTGTGGATGACCTTGGACGTCACGGCGTCGATCTGGTAGACGTGCGTCTGTCCCCCTTGCACCGTGTCGATGGTCACCGACCAGACCGTGCGCCCCTGATAGCCCTTCTCCAGGCTGACGTCGGTGACCTTGCCGAAGTCCGGTTCTTTCACCTTGTCCACCGCGTCGTGCGGCAGGACCTTGGCTGATGCGATGAGCGCGGCGATGCGTGATTTCCGCGCCGATGACTGATCGGCCGGTACGGAGGTGTCCACGAACCGCCCGTGAATGGCGTCCACACGTACTGTGTGCACGGTGCCGTTCGGTTCGGCGACCCGGGTCAGCCAGACGGGCTTCTGACTCGAGAGGTCGGCGACCCGGACCGAGAAGACCTTGGTGCCGGGCACTTCGGACAGCGCCGTGAGCACCGCCCGGTCGTAGCGCGCCTCGACCTGGGGAAGGGCTTCCGGCCGGTGTTCCGGCGGCTGGCTCTGGCATGCGGTGCCGGTCACCAGCAACGCACCCGTCGCCAAGAACCCGGCCAGGGCCGACGCGGTTCCGGTGGCGGCGCTCCCTCTCGTGCGCATGCGTTCCTCCTGAGTTCGGTTTCCTGGCTCGGTGTGACTTGACCACGCTCGTGAGCGGAGAGCGACAGGGGGGAGTCGTACGTCAGCCCGCGTCATCACCACCACAGCTCGGGGAGGACGTCGCGGCGGTGAGGAGCGGCGCGATGCCCAGCACGAGGGCGAGACCGACCAGCAGGCCGTACAGGGGCGGCCCCGGCCTGGTGATGCCGGAGGTGATCAGCAGTGCTGTGGCGGCGGCCGGGGCATGGTGTGAGTCCAGCACGTGGAGAAGGAAGAGGGTGACACCCACCGCGAGAGCCTGTGCGCCGACCTGGGGCGCGGTGTCGTGGTGTTGCTCGGCGACGGAGGGATGGCTCCACAAGCCGAAGGCGGCCAGACAGGCCAGGCCCACACCGATCGCGACGGTGTGGCCCGTCACTGCGCTGCGGAGCCGGGCATTCACTGATTCCGGATGCGCCAGCAGCAGGTACGCCGTCGGGCCCAGCGTCGTGGTCAGCGCCGTCCAGCCGATGAGGTCGCCGACGGCGCCGACGCCGGCGAGCAGCAGGGCCGTGAGAGCGAACAGCCGCAGACCACCGAGCAGGCGGGCCGGTGCCCCGTTGAGAGCGGCGTTCCCGCGCCCTGCCCGTTCGTGCTGCGCGTTCATGCGAAGGCGTCCGGGGCGCCGCCGAAGTCGGCCGGGAGATCACCGGTGTCCATGCTGGGCCTCCTCGGGATCGGAGCCTTCCGGGTATCCGCATGGCGTCGGCGTCAACCGGGTGAGAGCCGCACCGGTTGTTGCGGCGCGCGTGCGGTCTCGCCTTCATGCGTTGCCCCTCTCCAGCCAGAGGGCGGATCCACGACGCCGGTGCAGCCGGGAGCTCCGCTCGTCAGACGTCCATGCCCCAATCGTTCGTGGGTTGAAGAACCGCCTCTGCCAGAGCACGAGTGCGTAGCTCGGTGATGGCCTGGTACTCCGGATCGGCGACCATGCGGCTGAACGCCGTACGGCTCGGGTATCGGACCAGGACGACTGCGTCCCATGCCTGACCGTCCTCGGCCACCAGCGCGGGGCCGCCCGCGCCCGCATACACGACCTGCGCTCCGTACCGAGGGAGGAATGTCTCCGTCAGGTGCGTTGCGTACTTCTGGTACAGAGCTCTGCCGCCAGGCGCGAAGCGCAGCAGGTTGAGCATGACCACGGGCTCGCCGGGGTCCTCGGCCAGCATCGCCTTCACATCGCCGCCGGTGGGATCGATAGCCACGGGACACTCCTTCGGACGAACGGACGCGACTGCCCCGGCTCGATGGACGGGGCGGCTCAGCATACCGATCGGTATGTACCGGTCGGCAAGGGCGTCGAGCCTCCAGGCTCGACGAGTCCGTCAGTCCGCGGGCTTTCAAAAATCACGCGTCTGGGCACTACCGCACGTCGTACAGGTCGAGCGGAGGAGAGCGGCGCATGGATCACCGGCGTGTCTTCGGTGAAGTCTTCACACTGGAGACGGCTATCGCATCCTTTGTGTTCGTTGCGGTACTCGCGCTGATGGCCGTCGCCGTCATCAGACGCCGGGCCGGAACCGGCAGGCGCCCGTCCCGACGGGCGGAGAACAACCGGTTGGAGTCCTACTATCTTGGCGCACTCGGCGCCATCGCCGTCTTCCTCGTCGTGTACACGGCCCTGGCCAACCACCGCGAGCACCACACGCCGGCGGACCGCCCCACCACCCGCGTCGATGTGACCGGGTTCCAGTGGTGCTGGAAGTTCAGCTACCCGGGCGCCGCGGCGCGGCGGACCGTCTCGGTGCAGGGCAATTGCCGTAACAAGCGATATCCCACGCTCGTCGTGCCCACGGGCACGACGGTCAAGTTCAGGATCACGTCGGAGGACGTCATCCACTCGATGTGGATCCCGGCACTGCGCTACAAGATGGACGCGTTCCCGAATCACCGGAACACGTTCACCCTCACGTTCGATCAGACGGGGCGTTGGCGCGGCAGGTGCGCGGAGTTCTGCGGCCAGCGCCATAAGTCGATGGACTTCTGGGTAAAGGCCGTGCCGCCCGACGAGTACCGGAAGTGGCTCAGTACACAGGCAGCGGGCGCCGCGACCGGAGCCGCCGTATGAGCACGGACCAGCAGACGCCTTACCGGGCTCCCGGCCATACGCGCGCCGGAGGCCGGCTGATGTCCTTCACCTCGACCGATCACAAGCGAATCGGTCTGCTCATCATCGGAACCTCTCTGGTTCTGATGTCCCTGGTGGGAATCCTCGCCCTGCTGATGCGCAGCCAGCTCGCCCTGCCCGACGAGACCTTTCTCGACGCGCACACCTACAACCAGCTCTTCACCATCCACGGCTCGGGCATGATCTACATGGTCATGACACCGTTCGCCCTGGGTCTAGGCGTGTACCTCGTGCCGCTCCAGATCGGCGCACCGGGCATCGCCATGCCACGCACCACCCTGCTGGGCTACTGGCTCTACGTATGCGGTGCGGTGACGATGCTGTCCGGCTTCGCGGCGTCCGACGGAGCGCACCCCGACGGCTGGTTCTCCTATCCGCCGCTGGCCGACCGCGTGAACTCTCCGTCCGTCGGTTCGGACCTGTGGATCGTCGGCGTCTTCGTCGCGGTGACCGGCACCATCCTCATCGGCTGGACCGTTCTCTGGACCGTGCTGCGCAAACGGGCGCCCATGATGACGATGATGCGGATGCCAGTGTTCTCCTGGTCCATGGTGGCCACCTGCCTGATGGTGGTCGGCTCCTTCCCGGCACTGCTCGCCGCCCTGGTGATGCTCGCGGTCGGCCGGGTCGATCCCGCGGTCTTCGCCTCCAACGTGTGGAACATCGGTTACCAGCACATCTTCTGGTTCTACGGGCATCCGGTCGTCTACGTGATGTTCTTCCCCTACCTGGCGGCGGTGGGCGAGGTACTCGCCGTCTTCTCCGGCCGCCGTTTCTTCGCCTACAAGGGGACGGTCCTGGCGCTGCTGACCTTCGCCGCGCTGTCGATGAGCGTCTGGGGTCACCACATGTTCGCCACCGGGCAGGCCGCGAACGACTACTACTCCCTGACCTCGATCCTCCTGCTCATGCCGGCCGGGATCGAGTACTTCGCGCTGATCGGTACGATCCTGGGCGGGCGGCTGGTCTTCCGTACGCCCATGCTGTTCGCCCTGGCGTTCATCCCGCAGTTCCTCATCGGCGGTCTCACCGGGATCATGGTCGGTACCCCGGTGATCGACTACCACGTCCACGACAGCTACTTCGTCGTCGGGCACCTGCATTACGTGTTGTTCGCCGGGAGTGCCTTCGGGCTCTTCGCGGCGGTCTACTACTGGTTCCCCAAGGCCACCGGCGCCCTCCTCAGAGAGGGGCTGGGCAAGCTGCACTTCTGGCTGCTCGTCGTCGGGACGAACCTGACCTTCCTGCCCATGTTCGGTCTGGGATACCTCGGCATGCCCCGCAGGGTCTACACCTACGACGCGGTGGACGGCTTCGGCTGGCTGAACCTGCTGTCCAGCTGCGGCGCCGGAGTGCTCGCCCTGGCCATGGTGGTGTTCATCGTCAACGTCCTGGAGTCGCTGCGCAGCAGACGGCCCGCGGGCGACGACCCGTGGGGCGGCCAGACGCTGGAGTGGGCCACCTCGTCACCTCCGCCCGAGATGAATTTCCCCCCCGAGCGTCCACTGCCCCCGATCACCAGTTACGCCCCGCTGCTCGACCTGAAGAAGCGGAAGAGGACCGGTGCCGGGCAGACGCCCGCAGCCGGTGAGGGGAGCCACGCATGACCAAGAAGGATCCGGGGGCGGCTCTCGTTGCGGCCTGGGGCCTGTTCAACGGCGTTCTTGCGGCCGTCCTCGTCATCTACCACGGCCACCTGATCGCCGTCATGCTGTACGTCGGCGCGGTCGTCCTGATCGAGCTCGCCGCTGTCTCGGTCCTCGTCTCCGCCCGGCGAAACCCGCAGGGGCAGACGCACCAGAGACTTGCCGTCCGTGGCGCGGCGACCCTGCCCCTCATGGCCGTCGGCCTCACCCTGGCCCTGCTCACCCTCGTGTACGGCCCCTGGATGCTGTCGCTGGCGGTACCGCTGCTGCTCGTGGCGGTCGCGGTCGCGGTCCATCGGGGGGCCTGGCGGAAGGGTGGTTCCTCATGACCCCTATGGGCGTGCTGAGCGCGGACGCCCTCACCATGGGTCTGTCCGGGTTGCTGATCGCCGCCGGGGTGCCGGCTCTGATCCACCGCACGCGCGCCTGGCCCGGATGGGGGCGTATCTCACTGCCCGCCGCCGTGGCCCTGCCCCTGTTCGTCGTCCTGCACGCGGCCGCCGTCCTGACCGAGCCGTTCGTGCCTTCGGCGTTGGCCCGGGGCATCGTCGAGGCGTTTCTGCTGTACGCCGCGTTGCTGTACTGGCTGCCCGTCCTCGGCACCCGTCACCGGCTGAGCGATCCGGCGCGCTGCATGTACCTCTACCTGTCCATGCCCTTGCTGGACCTCCCCGCGGTGGCGATGGTGGCGATGGGCCACACGGCAGGAGGACTGGCCATGGTCGCGGCCATGCTCCCGATCGGCCTGGCGGCCCTCGGCATCACCTGGCGCTGGATCAACCAGGAGGAACGCCTCGCGCAAGCCGGCGCCGAGTGACCCGGAGCGGCCCGCCCCTCGTTACTTCTTCGACCCTTCCTCGGCCTTCTGGGCCTCGGCGGGGTCGGCCGTCACCGCCGCGACCTGCCGGCGGGCCTCTTCTGTCAGCGGCATGTCGACCCGCTCGGCGTAGTACCACCGGCTGAGGCCCCGCCGGAGATACCGCCCGACGGGCATGTACCAGCGGCCGGGCTTGTGCAGAGGGAGGGGAGTGTCCCGGACGACCATGGCGATGCGTTCCTCCTGGGACAGCGGCTCATGGGCCCTCGCGTACGAGCCGTCCGCAGTCATCCGCACCTCCTCTGTGGGCTCTCCCTGCACAAGACGCGCCCGGTCCCTGGCTTGCAGGCCGAGGCACAGCCGCTTGGTCAGCAGGAAGGCGACGACCGGCAGGACGAAAAGGCCGACCCGCAACGACCAGTTGTAGACCTCGAAGGGGACGTGGAAGACCCGTTGCAGGACGTCCTGGCCACCATCCAGGAGCAGGACGCCGAAGAACGTGATGCCGGCGACGCCCAGCCCAGTGCGAGTGGGTTGGTTCCGGGGCCGGTCGCAGAGGTGGTGCTCCTTGCCGCCGCCGGTGACCCAGCGTTCGAAGAAGGGATACGCGTAGAGCACCCCGAACAAGAGCACAGGGAGCACGACAGCGGGGAGGAAGACGTCCCAGACGATGGTGTGCCCCAGGAAGTTCGTCTCCCAGCCCGGCATCAGACGCATGGAGCCCTCCAGCCAGCCCAGGTACCAGTCCGGCTGGGCGTCGATGGAGGCTTGGTCTGCCCGGTAGGGGCCGAAATCCCAGATCGGGTTGATCTGCATCAGGGCCGACATGATGGCGATGAGCCCGAACTGAATGAAGAAGAAGCCGACCGACTTGGTCGTGTACTGCGGGTAGAGCGGCTTGCCGATGACGTTCTGGTTGGTCCGCTTCGGCTTGGCCCACTGGGTGTGCTTGAGGTAGATCACCAGTCCGAGGTGGACGGCGATCAGCGCGATCATCAACCCAGGGATGAGCAGGATGTGCGCCGCGTACATACGCGGGATGATGTCGTGCCCCGGATACTGTCCGCCGAAGGTGAAGAACATCAGGTACGTGCCGACGATCGGAATGGAGAGCAGGATGCCTTCCGCGGTGCGCAGCCCCGTACCGGACAGCAGATCGTCCGGCAGAGAATAACCGCAGAAGCCCTCCAGGATGGCCAGCCAGAACAGTGTCACGCCGATCATCCAGTTGACCTCGCGCGGCCGGCGGAAGGCCCCGGTGAAGAAGATGCGCAGCATGTGCACGCCGATCGCGGCGACGAATACCAGCGCTGCCCAGTGGTGCATCTGCCGCATCAGCAGACCGCCCCGCACGTCGAAGCTGATGTGCAGGGCGGAGGTGTAGGCCTCGGAGGCCATCTGCCCCAGCAGGGGTTCGTACGAACCGTTGTAAGGGCGCTCCTCCATGCTCGGGTGGAAGAAAAATGTCAGGAACGTCCCGGTGAGCACCAGAACCACGAAGCTGTAGAGCGCGATCTCGCCGAGGAGGAAGGACCAGTGGTCGGGGAAGGCCTTGCGCAGGAACTTCTTCCCTGCCTCGGACAAGGGCACCCGCCGGTCGACAGCGGTCACTAGCCGCTCGCCCCGAGTGGGCTGCGGCTCCGGGTGCAGTAGCTTCCGCAGGAAGGACAAGAAGGGTTCACCTCCGGGTGGCCTGCGAGCGGGCCCGACCCGCCGAGGGCGAAGGACCGGGACGAGCAGGTCCTTGGTCGCCGACGGGGGTCCCCGTGCCCGCCCCGCTTGAAACCGCCCCGCGACGCCGTGTGCGAGCGGTCGGCCGGCCGACGACCCGCTCGCACGCGCCGGCCTTCATGGATCAAGTGTTCGGCGGCACCGGTGTCCGTCGCGGCGCCGGGGGAGGAACCTGACCGGGCCGCCCGTCGGCCAGCTGCCGTTTCGGGTTGTAGACCCGGTTGAACCGCCACAACATGCGCGCGAAGTTCGTCTGGCCGTGCAGGAGGTTGCGCCCGAGCACCTCCGCGGCGCCCAGGGCGGTGCGCCATCCGAGGTGTTTACGGTTGATGACCGCCTGGGTCCGGACCAGCTCCCGGTAGAACTCGTCCAAGGGCAGCTCGGTCGGTACGACGGCGTGCTGGATGTCGAACAGACGGTAGTCCCGCGTCGTCAGCCGGCGCGACTCCGTGTGCCAGATCTCGGTCCCCGGATACGGGGTCATGACAGTGAGGTGCACGATCTCCGGCACGGAATGGGCGAACTCGCGGATCACGCGAAATCGCTCGGCGTCCCAGGCGGGATCCACGATCAGGTTGATGGCCACGGAGATTCCCAGCTTGCGGGGCTGTCTCCAGCGCACGGAAGTTCTCGTCGGGAGTGACCCGCTTGCGGAACAGGTCCAGTCCCTCGGCGTCGATCGCCTCCATACCGAGGAACATGTACTTCAGACCCAGGCGCGTCCAGCGCTCGAAGACGTCGGTGTTGCGCAGCAGGACGTCACTGCGGGTCTCCAGGTAGTACCGCTTGCGGACCCGGCGCCGCTCCACCTCGGCAGCGATGGCGTCGCCGTGTTCCGGGCGGATGAAGGCGACGTCGTCGACGATGAACACGTTCGGCTCCCGGATGCTCGCCAGTTCCGCGGCGGCGGCCTCGGGGGAAGCCTTGCGGTAGCTGCGACCGTAGAAGGTCCACGCGGAGCAGAAGGAGCAGTCCCAGGGACAGCCTTCGGGTGAACTCGATGGAGGCGCAGGGGTCCAGCTCACCGATGAAATAACGGTTGCGGCGCCTCATGAGGTCCCGTGCCGGGCGTGGGTTGTCGATGGAGTGCAGCATGCTGGGCGCAGCCCCGCGCCCGGCGGTGGTGACCACGCCGGGCGCGCCGTGATGGCCGGCCCACCCTCGCCGCGGACCACCGCGTCCACCGCCCCCTCCGCCTGGTCCAGTACCTCTTCGGCCACGAAGGACATGCTGTGTCCGCCGAAGAAGACGAAGCAGCCCGGACTCACCCGCTTGATGGCGCGCGCCAGGTCGATGGCCTCCGGGATGTTCGCCAGGTAGTTGAGTGAGAATCCCACCGCCTCCGGTCGGAAGGAGGTGACGAGCCTGCGCAGGTCCCGCTGATCGTGTACCTGGAGGTCCACGGCCCGCACGTCGTGACCCGCGTCGCGGGCGGCGGCTGCCACCCGTTCGAGACCGAGCGGCTCGAGTCTCAGGAAGATCTCCGAATACATCAGGCACTGGAGTGGACGAGCAGCAGACGCATGAGGCACCTCGGGCAGCGGGGGAGCCCCTAGTCACCTGGTCCCGAGACGGCGAAACAAGCGGGCTCCCGTCCGGCCCAACGATCGACAGAAAACTTGCGACCGACCGGGTGACGTTTGCATAGGCCAAAGCAGCGGGGAAACCCAGCGGATGCCCAGGAAGCCAGTCCAGCGCAGAGGCTCACATGACTCCTCTCCCCACACTTCGTCCTACGGCCGCCACCGAGGCGGGTGGCGTACCCACGTCCGCGCAGATCGATGAGCTCGTGGCGCGCGTCAGCCGGCATGCGCCGGGCCGAGAGCGGCAGGCCGCCCGCGAGGAGGCCGTCCGCGCTCTGATTCCCTTGGCACGCCGCATCGCGGCCAAGTACCGCAACGCGTGGGCGGAAGACTCGGACGACCTCTGCCAGGTGGCGTGCGTGGGCCTCGTCAAAGCCGTCGACGGGTACGACCCGACCCAGGGCCACGCGTTCCTGTCCTACGCGGTACCGACCATCACCGGCGAGGTGAAGCGCCACCTGAGGGACCGGGCGGGCTTGGTGCGGCTGCCGCGCACCGTGCAGGAGGCCAGGCAACGCGTGTGGCGCGTGCGGCAGGAGCTCGAGCAGGCTCATGGCGGACGCCGTCCCACGACCGCGGAGATCGCCGGAGCGTGCGGGCTGTCCGAGGGCGCCGTGGTGGAGGCCATCCGCTCTCAAGGCGCCGTACAGCCGCGGTCTCTCGACGCACTCCCGGACGGAGCGGACGGGACGCTGCCCGCTTACGCCGAGACGCTGGGCGATCGGGACCCGGGCGTCGAAGCGGCCGCCGAGCGGGCGGACATCATGCGGGCACTGCTCGACTTCCCGGAGCGGGAGCGCCGCATCCTGGTGCTGCGCTTCTTCCATGACCAGACACAGCAGCAGATCGCGGCGACCGTGGGCGTCTCACAGATGCACGTCTCCCGGTTGCTCACCCGGTGCCTGGCCCGGTTGCGGGAAGTGCTGGGGCACCTGGCCCCGGCGGAGCGGCAACCGGGTGACGAGTCTTTCGAAGCTCACGCCCGTCTCACCGTGGTGGACGGCCCTGCCACGCACCTGGTAGTGGAGACCACTGCGGCCGTCGCCGACGCCCCGGCATCAGGTGAGGAGCCGACCGGTCGACAGAGGATCCGTGCCGCAGGGGAGGCCGCCCCGGGGGCGGGAAGCGGGCGGCGCGGCCGGGACGGATGCCCCGGGCCTGTCCGGAGGCGTCTGACCGGACCACGGCCAACAGGTCCTCGGACTCGGTGCCGCCGTTGCGACGGCGGTTGGTCCGACCCGGCACGATCACGCGGTCCTGCGCCCGATGAGGCCGAGAGGCACATGTGCGCGTCGACGGTTTACGCGACACGGCTGGGGGTCACACAGTGCCGATGCCAGAGTTGTCCGTCCGAGGGAGCAGGTCATGACACTGGTCGCCGACTATGTGCTGCAACGCTTGCGGCAGTGGGGGATCGAGCGGGTGTACGGCTATCCCGGCGACGGGATCAACGGGCTGCTGGGTGCCTTCGACCGCGCGGAGGGACAGCCGGAGCTCATCCAGGCGCGGCACGAGGAGATGGCCGCGTTCATGGCCTGTGCCCATGCGAAGTTCACCGGCGAGGTGGGCTGCTGCATGGCGACGTCGGGCCCCGGGGCGGTTCACCTGCTCAACGGGCTGTACGACGCGAAACTGGACCACCAGCCGGTGGTCGCCGTGGTGGGCCAGCAGAAGCGACTGTCCCTCGGCGCCCACTACCAGCAGGAGATCCCGCTGACCCAGCTGTTCGCGGACGTCTCCGAGTTCTGTCAGATGATCACGCATCCCGCTCAGGCACGTCACGTCATCGACCGCGCCTTCAAGACGGCCCTCACCATGCGGTCGGTCGCGACGATCGTCATTCCGAGCGACATCCAGGAGGAGGACGCCCAGCCGTCGCCGCCGAAGACGCACGGTTCGGTGTTCTCCAGCGTCGGGTGGAGCCGTCCCCGGCTGCTGCCCGACGGGGCGGAACTGCGCAAGGCTGCGAACGTCCTCAACACCGGCACCAAGGTGGCCATGATCATCGGGCAAGGTGCCGCACACGCCGAGAGCGAGATCGTGGAGACGGCGGAGTTGCTCGGTGCCGGGGTTGCCAAGGCACTGCTGGCCCGCGCAGTCCTGCCGGACGATCTGCCGTTCGTGACCGGGCCGATCGGCTTGCTGGGCAGCAAGGCGAGCGACAACATGATCCAGGGCTGCGACACCCTGCTCATGGTGGGGACGAGCTTCCCCTACGCCGAGTGGCTGCCGGACGAGGGCCAGGCCCGCGGTGTCGAGATCGACATCGACGGACGGATGATCGGCATCCGCTACCCCATGGACGCCCATCTCGTCGGGGACTCCAAAGAGACCCTGAAGGCGCTTCTGCCTTTGCTCGAACGCAAGCAGGACCGCGGTTGGCGCGAGCAGATCGAGAAGGATGTCCGGGAATGGAACGCGATCTGTGAGAAGAGGGCCGGCCAGCACTTCGGTGGCACGATCAACCCCCAGGCCGTCGCCTCTGAGCTCTCCTCCCGCCTGCCGGACGACTGCATCCTGACCGCTGACTCAGGCTCGGGCACGAACTGGTGGGCCCGGCACCTGAAGCTGCGCAAGGGCATGCGGGCGTCGCTGTCGGGGACGCTGGCCACGATGGGGCCGGGGACGCCGTACGCGATCGCGGCCCGTTTCGCCTACCCGGACCGGCCGGTGATCGCGTTCGTCGGTGACGGGGCGTTCCAGATGAATGGCATGGCCGAGATGATCACTGTCAAGCGGTACCTGAAGCGGCTGTCCGGCCCAGCACCGTTCATTTTCTGCGTGTTCAACAACCAGGACCTCAACCAGGTCACCTGGGAACAGCGGGCGATGGCCGGCGACCCGAAGTTCCCGGGCTCTCAGTACATTCCCGACGTGCCCTACGCCAAGTACGCCGAGATCCTCGGCCTGAAAGGCATCTACTGCGACAAGCCCAAAAAGGTCGGCAAGGCGTGGGACGAGGCGCTCAGCTCCGACGTACCGGTGGTCTTGGAGTTCAAGGTCGACCAGGAGATCGCGCCGATCCCGCCGCACATCATGCTGGAGCAGGGCAAAAAGGCCGCCAAGGCGGCCGTACGCGACCCCGAGCGCGTGGGCATCGCCGCGAAGGGCGTACGGCAGAAGCTCACCGAAGTCGCCGAGCACTTGCCGGGACGGCATTCATGAGCGGTGACGGGGCTGGCCTCCCCCTCGTCGCTTGCCGGATCGACGCGGTCGACGTGCACGCCTTCGAACTGCCGACGGACGGGCCGGACGGCCAGGAGGAGGACGGCACGCTGGAATGGGACTCCACCACCATGGTCCTGGTGCGGGTGCACGCCGGTGGACGCACCGGGCTCGGTTACACCTACGGCGACGTGTCGGTCGCCACGTTCATCGACTCCCAGCTGACAGGTGTCGTACGGGGGCAGAGCGCCTCCTCGCCCCCGGCGCTCCGAGACCTGATGGCGCGGCAGATCCGGAACGCGGGCCGCCCCGGGGTCGGCGCCATGGCGGTCTCCGCTGTCGACGTGGCGCTGTGGGATCTCAAGGCGCGCCTGCTGGATCTGCCATTGATCCACCTCCTCCCCGCCTTTCACGGCCGGGTGCCGGTCTACGGCAGCGGCGGCTTCACCAACTACCCCCTGGACCGTCTCGCCGAGCAGCTCGCCGACTGGGTGGAGCAGGGCATCCCCCGGGTCAAGCTCAAGACCTCCCGTGAGCCCGGGCGGGACCCGCGGCGCCTGTCGGCCGTACGCAAGGCCGTCGGCGACGAGCCGGAGATCTTCACCGACGCCAACGGAGCACTGAGCCGCAAGCAGGCGCTGTACTGGGCGCGCCGCTTCCACGAGGAGTGGGACGTGCGATGGTTCGAGGAGCCCGTGAGCTCGGCCGACCTGGAAGGTCTACGCATGTTGCGGGACCGCGGCCCGGAGCGGCTGGAGGTCGCGGCCGGCGAGTACGCCTACACCACGCAGGACTTCGCCAACCTCGTCGAAGCTCCCGCCGTGGACTGCCTCCAGGCCGATGTCACCCGCTGCGGGGGCATCACCGGTGTCCTGGAGATCTCCGGCCTGGCGGCGGCCCACCACCTGGACCTGTCCGCCCACTGCGCGCCGGCCGTCTCTGCCCACGCCTTCTGCGCCGTACGCCGACTGCGACACCTGGAGTACTTCCACGACCACGTGCGGTTCGAGCACCTGCTGTTCGACGGGACGCTCTCACCCGAGGGCGGCGCCCTGCGGCCCGACCCGAACCGACCGGGCCTCGGCCTGGAGATCAAGTGGCAGGACGCCGAGCCTCACCGCGTCTACGGGACACCGACCACCTGACGAGGCTCGACCGAAGGAGAGTTGAGACCGATGGCGAAGCACACCCGCCGCGGCACACGCGAGATTCCGGCCAAGACCCACCCGGAGATCCCAGGGGCACCACGCGCCCGCCAGACCCTCGACGTCAGCGCGCTGGAGCGTGCGCTGCGCAAGGCCGTCGACGGCGAAGTCCGTTTCGACACCGCGTCCCTCGGCCTGTATGCCCAGGACGCGTCCAACTTCCGTCAGGTGCCGATCGGTGTCGTGGTCCCGCGCACCCTCGACGACGTCGTCGCGGTGCACAAGATCTGCCACGAGTTCGGCGCCCCCATCCTCAACCGGGGCGGCGGCACGAGTCTGTCGGGGGAGACGGTCAACGAGGCCGTGGTGATCGACCACTCCAAGTACCTCACCGGTATCGGTGAGATCGACGCCGACCGACGCCTGGTGACGTGCGAACCAGGTGTGATCAACGAAGAGTTGAACCGGCACACGGGCCGGTACAACCTGGTCTTCGGACCCGATCCCTCGTCTCACTCCAGGTGTGTGATCGGCGGCAACATCGGCAACAACTCGTGCGGTATCCATTCGGTCCAGTCGCAGTTGTACGGCCCGGGCCCGCGCACCAGCGACAACGTGCACGCCCTGGAGATCGTCACCTATGACGGCGAGCGCTTCTGGGTGGGAGTGGACGAGGAGAAGGATCTCGACTCGATCATTGCCGCCGGCGGACGCAAGGGCGAGATCTACGCTGCGCTGCGCGCCCTGCGGGACAAGTACGCCGACGCCATCAGGGCCGGCTTCCGGCCGGTCGAGGAGGTGCCCCGGCGGGTCTCCGGCTACAACCTCGACGAGCTGCTGCCCGAACGCGGCTTCAACGTCGCCCGCGTGCTCGTCGGCACCGAGAGCACCTGCGCGACCGCCCTCCAGGCGGTCCTGATGCTGACTCCCGCGATGCTGCAACGCACCACCGTGGTCGTGGAGTACGGCGAACTCGACGACGCCGCGAAGCACTGCATGGAGATCATCGAGCGGTTCAGGCCGATCGGCCTGGAGGGGATCGACGACCAACTGATCCGTGACCAGCAGCTCCAGAACATGAACGCGGAGGACATCAAGGAGCTGCCGCGCCTCGGCGGAGCTGCCTGGCTGCTGGTGCAGTTCGGCGCGGACACCACCGCGCAGTCCACCGAGCAGGCTGAGCGGTTCACGCGGTGGCTCACCGAGGACAAGGGCTATGACCCGGCCCGCATCCGTGTCGCCAAAAGCACACAGGAGGGCGGAACGAGCGAACATCTGTGGGCGATCCGAGAGAGTGGTCTCGGCTCGACCGCGTTCCCGCCGGACGGCAAGGACCATTGGCCCGGGTGGGAGGACTCCGCGGTACCCCCGGACCGGCTCGGTGAGTACGTGCGGGGGCTGCGCAAGGTGATGGACCGGCACGGTATCACCGGCGCCATGTACGGCCACTTCGGCCAGGGCTGCATCCATTGCCGGCTCAGCTTCGACCTGCGCACCGCCGATGGCATCGCCACCTACCGGGCGTTCATGGAGGAGGCCGCCGACCTGTGCGTCTCCCTGGGCGGTTCGGTTTCCGGGGAGCACGGTGACGGACAGCAGCGCGCCGAACTGCTCAAGAAACAGTACGGGCCCGAACTACTTCAGGCCATGCGCGAGTTCAAAGCCATCTGGGACCCGCAGTGGAAGATGAGCCCGGGAAAGGTCGTCGACGCCTACCGGATGGACGAGAACCTCAAGCTCGGCACCGACTACAACCCGCCAAGGCACCCGGTGAAGTTCGCCTATGAGGAGGACGGCGGGGACTTCGCCCACGCCACCCTGCGCTGCGTCGGCGTCGGAAAGTGCCGGGTGCCAAAGGCGGAGACGACGATGTGCCCCAGCTACCAGGTCACCCGGGAGGAGAAGCACACCACCCGCGGCCGGGCCCACCTGCTGTTCGAGATGCTCAAGGGTGATGTGATCACCGACGGCTGGCAGTCCGAGGAGGTGTACGACGCCCTCGACCTGTGCCTGGCCTGCAAGGGCTGCACCAACGACTGCCCCGTCAACGTCGACATGCCCACCTACAAGGCGGAGTTCCTCTACCACCACTTCAAGTCGCCGAACCGCCGGCGCCCCCGCTACGCCTATGCCTTCGGTTTCATCGACCAGGCGGCCAGGATCGCCTCCCGCATCCCCGAGCTCACCAACCTCGTGACCCAGACCCCCGGCCTCGCCCGACTCGCCAAGCTCGTGGCGGGCATCGACCGACGCCGTCCGTTGCCTCGTTTCGCGCCCATGACCCTGCAGGAGTGGTTCGCGCGCCGTGGTGGCACCGCCAACCCCTCCGGCCGCCCGGTCGTCCTGTTCCCAGACACTTTCAACAATCACCTCCACACGAACGTCGGTGTCGCCTGCGTGGAGGCGATCGAGGCGGCGGGCTGGCAGGTGATCATGCCGGAACAGCACGTCTGTTGCGGCCGTCCGCTGTACGACTACGGCTTCCTGGACGCCGCCGAGCGCTACCTTCACCGGGTCCTCGACGTGCTGCGCCCCCATCTGCGGGCCGACACACCGATCGTCGGCATGGAACCCAGCTGTCTCGCCGTGTTCAAGGACGAGCTGCCCAAGCTGCTGCCGCACGACGACGACGCCAAGCGCCTCACCAAGAACGCCTACCACTTCCCGGAGTTCTTCCAGACCTTCGGTGTCGAGCCACCGAAGCTGGACGGTACCGCCCTGCTGTGGGGGCACTGTCACCACCGGGCCACGGGCGGCATGGAATCCGAGCAGAAACTCCTGGAAGAGATGGGTCTGGACGTCCGAAACCTCCAGGGCGGCTGCTGCGGCCTCGCCGGCTCCTGGGGTTTCGAAGACGGCAAGTACGGGATCTCCATGGAATGTGGGGAACAGGCCTTGCTGCCGGCGGTTCGCGACGCGGAGGAGGACTGCCTGGTCGTGGCCGACGGGTTCTCCTGCAAGACACAGATCAAGGACGCGGGCACCGGACGCCGCGCACTGCACGTCGCAGAGGTCATGAAGCTGGCTCGTGAGAAGGGCAGGCACGCGGCGAGCGCACTCCCGGAAAGGGGCGCCGCGTCCCTGCCCCGGCCTCCGCTGCGCAAGCGGGTACTCAGGACGGCAGTCGCCACCGCGCTCGGGGCGGCCGTGACCGTAGCGGGCGTGCGGACAGTACGCCGATGACGAGCTGATCAGAAGGAATCGATCATGGGTGACGCACAGAACGATCTCAACCAGGCCGCACAGCTGCCCGAGGGCGATGTCGTGGCGATCCTGCTGGAGCAGCACGCACGCATCAGGCAGCTGTTCGGCAAGGTGAAGGAAGCCGGCGGAGAGGAAAGGCAGAGGACCTTCGACGAGCTGCGGGCACTGCTCGCCGTCCACGAGACGGCGGAGGAAATGATCCTGCGACCGGTCGCGGCCGACACCGCCGGCAAGACCGAGGCCGACGCCCGCAACGAGGAGGAGGCCGAGGCCAACAAGGTGCTGGCCGAGCTGGAGAAGATGGACGTCGACAGCCCCGAATTCAGCCGTCGGATGGAGGATTTCGAAGCGGCCGTCCTGGAGCACGCGGAGCACGAGGAGCAGGGGGAGTTCCCCGCCGTCCGGGCCGGGTGCTCCGAGGACCAGTTGCGGAAGATGGGGCGCCGGTTGCGGTCGGTGGAGCGCATGGCACCGACTCATCCTCACCCCACGGCGGCCGGTTCCACGGCGGCCCAGTGGCTGACCGGCCCGTTCGCCTCCATGGTCGACCGGACGAGGGACGCGCTGAGCAAGAGCTGACGATCACGCCCCGTCGGAACGTGCCGTCGTCGGCGTGAGGAATGAACAGACACGGGCCGCCACGGGAGCCAGCTGCCCGCAGGCGGCGGGCCCCCGAAGGGTACAGCCCGCCTCTGCCCCGGCCGGCACCTGTCCCTGGTTGCCCTCATCCACGACCTGCGCAGAAGCGGTCGGATCTTGGACATGCCGCGGGTGTTCAAGGTGACCTCGCCGGTCCCACACCTGCCGACGCACCCGGTGGTTCCCCGCACGGCGGGATTGGCCGCGGCGAAGACGAACCGTGTGCGGGACGCCTTGATCGGGCCACGACGACCCGTCGTGGGCTACGCGCCACCTCCGCCGGGACCTCGGTGAGTTGCCGCCGGAGCCGTCGGCAGGTGTGGGCCAGAACACGGGAAACCTGTGTCTGCGTCAGACCGACGGCTTCGGCGATCTGCTGCTGGGTCTGCTCCTGGTAGAAGCGCAGGTACAGAATGCGGCGCTCGACTTCCGTCAGCCGCCGGACGGCGGACAGCAGGCTCACCACGTCGACCACCTGGTCGACGCCCGAATCCACGGCGGGTGCCCCGGTGGCCGTGAGCTCGGGGATGCGGGCCGTCGCATCGAGCGACAGCAGGCGGCACTCCTGCGCGGCACGCAGGGTGTCCCTGATCAGGGCCGCCTCCATGCCGGTGTACGACACGAGCTGTTCCACGGTGGGCGGCACGCCGCCGCATCGCTGCTCCAGCTCCTCCATGGCGCGGAAGACCGGCCCAAGCGCCTGCCGCAGAGGTCTCGGCATCCGCATCGTCGGCACCTGGTCCCGCAGGTGCCGCCTCATCTCGCCGACGATGGTGGGCAGCGCGTAGGAAAGGAAGGCATGCCCCCGCGATGGATCGTATCCGTCAACGGCCTTCGTCAGGCCGAGTGCGGCGACCTGTAGCAAGTCGTCGAACTCCTCCCCGTGTCCTCGGAAACGGCGTGCCAGGCGGCGTGCCAGCGGGAGCAGGTTCCGGATCGCCTGGTCACGGAGGGCTTGACGGTCAGGGCCTGCCGGGTAGCCGACGAGGTCGCGCATCATCGTGTCGATCGACGCCGAGGAACGGCCGGCCGTCGGGACGTGGTCCCGGTGCCACAGACGGGCGTCAGGTGGCCTCTGCATGGGGCTCTACCGAGTCCTTGGCGGGGCGACGAACCCGTCCCGCGGGTGCATCGACGGTCGGTACGACATGAATCGTTCCGGTGAGCGACCGGAGCGGCCATCAGCTGACCCGCTTCTTCGAGTCCTCTGCTAGTTGACCGATCGCACTCGCGGCGAAACCACTTGTCAGCCGATTGGCTGAGTTTCACCGGTTGTGGGCGGCCTGCTTCATCAGAGTCTTTCCGAAGTCCTACATGAGCCCGCCGTTGTGTGCGCCGTCCATCACGGCGCTGACGGCTCTCATCAAGCGGCCTTCCTGGGCGGCGCGCAGATAGCTGGATGGCGCTTCGCGGACAACCGCGCCTTGAATCGGCTCGACGATCAGCGCCGCTACATCGCCTGTTCGCAGCTTCCTTTCCAGCTCCTTGAGGTACCGAAGGGTATGGCCGTGTCCGGAAACAGAGGGGCGAAGCCGTCGCGGAAGCGGGTCTCACCATTGAGGTCGACTGGGCTGCCCGGTAGCACCCGGACACCGGCCACCAAATCGGTGGGCCGCCGGGGAGCCGCGCCTCCCGGCCCAGGGCTATTCCGCTTGGACAGCCGTCTTCGACGTCCACCCAGAACCGGAGCAATCGTCAGGCAGTGGCGGGAAGACGTGTCCCTTCACGTCCGTACTGCGGCCTTGGCCGCAGTCGCACTCGTAGATGCCGCTCCGCGGCACCCTCTCACCAGGTCGGTAGGTTTCACTCATGCCTCCAGGTAAGCCGCGGGGCTCCCGGGGCGCGACCGGGGCGCGACGCCGGCGGCGGAGCCCTGTGTGCCGATGGCCAGGCACACCAGCTGCGGCAGCGTGGTCACGGCGCGCCTCCTAGCTCGAAGGCCGCGAACTCTTTGATCGCCCGTTCCCGGATGGTGGCCACGGGCAACGGCAACAGGCCCACGAGGAGCGTGCGCGGCGATCAGGTACTTGCGCTTCACAGAGGCTCCCCGATGCGTGCAGCACTCGGTTGTCGCACGGTTCGATGTCGAGTGAGTAGGTCGCGATGTTGGCGAGGAGGGCGGCTGTCCCTTTCCGCCGTGCCCAATGTGGCGACGTCCACCCGCTCCCGCACGAGACGGCCGACCGGACCGCGCCGCCCACCAGCGATGCGCACGGCCAGCACCCCGTATGACGACTTCGGAGTCGACCGTTTCGTGCACTTCCGCCCTATATGGTCGCTCGGCAGAACCTAGCGGTCGGCACGTGGCGGCGGGGCCACGTGCCGACCGGTCGGCTGTCCATGTCAGGTTCGGCTGCGAGAGGCCATCGCGGTGGTCATCAACCCCAGGATCACTGCGACGGCGCCCGTGATGCTGTTGCTGACGATGGTTCCGGTCGTGGCGGACGCATGCTGCACAACCCATGGGCTGATGATCGTCCACGCGCCGATGCCGGCCGCGACCCAGCCCATGCCGAAGGTCCGCTCGTAGGCCGAGCCGAAACCGAGGGCCAGGACCGCCAGGGCGATCCCGGTGACCAGGTTGCTGACGGCCAGCGGATTGCCGCTGAAGCCGACTACCCAAGGGGAGATCGCCAGGTACAGGCCTGTCAACAGGGACAGCCCCTCAGCCGCCTGCAGCTGCGGTCGTGCGGAGACCTCCACATAGTGGGCCCGCATCGCCATGATGTCCGGGTGTTCGTCGATGCGAGTGTGCGTGGCCACGAGGGCCACCTCCCTTCCCATGAGGTGTGGGTGTTCTGTCCCCTTCTGGGTATCCCTCTGTACGCCTCCGATTCACTGGCACAGTGCAAATTTTCAGATCCTTTTCCGATGCCCCCGGGTGCTGCCGTAACCGACTGTGGTCGGGAACCGTGGCCTGGCGCGGTAGAAAGGATGTATGGCGGAGACTGAAACCCCGGTCGGGGACCTGGATGACGTGGACGCGGTCACGCGGGCGGTACTGACCGCTTCCCGTTTGCTTGTGGCGGTCTCTGCCCGTTCGCTTGCCGAGGTTGAAGAGCGGGTGACCCTGCCGCAGTTCAGGATGCTCGTCGTTCTGGCGAGCCGAGGCGCAACCAAGCTGGTGGACCTGGCCGAGCTCTTGCAGGTTGCACCATCGACCGCCATGCGCATGGTGGACCGGTTGATCGCGGCAGGGCTCGCGGACCGGCAGCACAATCCTGCCAATCGCCGGGAAACCATGCTGCAGCTGACGGAGGAAGGTCGACGAACGGTCGAGACAGCGACGGCTCGGCGCCGGTCTGAGATCGCCGCCATCGTCCAACGCCTACGACCGACGCAGCGTTTGGCGCTCATCGAGGCCCTCGATGCGTTCAACGAGGCTGGCGGAGAGCCGCCCGCCTCGGCCGGAGAGGTGGATCCGCACCCGCTCGGCTGGGCACTGGACCTCCCGGCGGGGCGGTAGGCGCAACTGCGGCGCCGTTACGGTGCTGTGATGTGGATCACATTGGCGTTAAGCTGATGATTGCATAGTCTAAATTGCGACTGAGCTGCGTCCTGCGCTCTGTGAGTGCGTGCCCAACTGTGCGTGTGGGGGCACTCCGGGCCATTCGCCATCTCTGAACCCCCTGTGCTTGCACTGCGCAAAGGGCGGGGTCTCTCTTCCGTTGCCCGGCGGCCCACGGAGCCGCTGTCGAGGCTGCGGCGCCTGTTAATGCGGGGAACGAGCCGGACGAAGCAAGGAACCGGAGAGGGCGATCGACCGGTCGACGCACCGCTCAGGGTTTCCGCCGCTTACGACGGCAGCACTCCCGACATCGCGCGACCCTTGAACGGCACGGCGGTTACACCGAGGGGGAACCGCGGCCTACCGCCAGCCGGCCAAGGGAAGAGCTCGGCCGGCTGCCCGGAACCCGGCATCGGTGCCGTCCGCCGATAATCCGAGAAGCGCGGGCAGGCGGCGCGCGATGCGTGGGTGCCGCAGCGCGTAGGGGCCGCCCGACCATCGGGTCCACCGGCGCGGCCGGTGTGGTGGAGCAGCAGTCGCCTGTCGGAAGGCTCACCCCAGCCAGCCGGTGGGCGGTCGGCGGCGGGTGGGGGCCTTCACCAGCCTCGGCGACGTGCCGACCTTCGTTCCCGGTTGAGGGTAGAGCCACTTCCTCGTGCGCGGTTTGCATAGTCTAAAAGACACGAGCAGACCCGTCTGAAGATCATCTGGACGGCTTCCATGAACTGTGGCATCGCTGGAGGACGCATGACCGGGGACAAGCCGACGCCGGGTTCCGCCCTGCTGACCTGGATGCCCGCGGCGGTGATGATCGTCGTGGCCGGGGCGGACGTGGTGGCCGGGCCGGGGGTGGGATTCCTCCCGCTGGTCTCTCTCGGGCCGGCGTTCGCCGGCCTCGTCGGCGGGTGGCGGCGTGCGGCACTGATCGGGTTGGCCGCGCTGCTGTTGTGCGTGGCACTGGGGTTGTACGACGGGCTTTTCGAGGAGCGGCGGGGGTACACCGCGATGGCATCGGTCGGCGGGGTCACCGGGGTGGGTATCGCGGCCGCAGTGATGCGCTCGCGCCGGGAGGCGGAGCTGGCCAGTGTGCGGTCCATCGCCGAGGTGGCACAGCGAGTGCTGTTGCGGCCCGTCCCACGGACCGCCGGCCCGTTGCAGGTGGCGGTGTCCTACACCTCGGCGGTCGCGGAGGCGCGCATCGGCGGGGACCTTTACGAGGTGGTGGCCTCACCGCACGGTATCCGGGTGATCGTGGGCGATGTCCAGGGCAAGGGACTGACCGCGGTCGAGACCGCCGCCGTGGTGCTCGGCGCCTTCCGGGAGGCGGCCCACGACGAAACCGACCTCGTCGGGCTCGGCGAGCGTCTTGAGAGGTGCGTCGGTCGTGAGGTCGAGGGAGAGAAGTTCGTCACCGCTGTTCTGGCCGAGATCGTCGAGGGCCATGAGGCGGTATTCCTGAACTACGGCCACCCTGCTCCCATGGTTGTGCGCTGCGACGGAACCTCCGACTTCCCGGAGCCGCCGGCCTACGCGCTGCCCCTGGGGCTCGGCGCCCATGACAGCGGCGGGCCGCAGCCCTACAAGGTGCCTTTCGGACCGGGCGAGCAACTTCTGCTGTACACGGACGGTGTCACCGAGGCCCGCGACACGGAAGGAGCTTTCTACCCGTTGGAAGAGCGAGGGGCGGACCTGCTCAAGGCGCCCGCGGCCCACCAGGCGCTGGAACGGTTGCGGGAGGACCTGGTGCGTCACGTAGACGGACCTCTTCACGACGATGCTGCCATGCTCCTGCTGCGATATCACCGTCACGGTGGTGGTGGGGACAGCGAGGCGCCATGGCGTGAAGCCCCGGGTTAGAGCCAGGCAGCATCATGGCGGTACCGCCGTACCCGGCAGTCCGGGCCTGCGGCGGCGTCCCGTACGAGGCAGGGCAGAGGCGCCATCCGAGCGGCGACACCAGTGGTCCACGAGGAGGAAGGTCGTGCGGAAGTGATGTCCCGCCGCCAAGGCCGTCGAGCCTCCCCGTCCGGTGCGTCATGCCTCGCGGCCCATGTTCGCGACACGGTCTGGGGGCCGGCCGAATTCGCCGGTTGTCCGCCCCGCTGGCCGGTGGTCGAGGGACTCCTCGTCGGCGTACTCGGTGTCGTGGCGATCGTCGGTGTCGCATTCCTCGGAGCGTGGGTGGGCAAGCCCTTGTCGGCCGACGGCGAGGTGAGCCTGGTGTGCGCGGCGGCTGTTGCCGTCCACCTCATGTGCGTGAGAGCCGGGCGTGACCTGGTCGGCATCACCGCGTTGCTGGCGATGGCACTCGCCGTACGGACTCCGCAGGCGGCTGCCGGGATGGTGCTGGAAGGCCGGGGGCTGGTCGAATCCGTCGTGGTGACGTCGGTGGAGAAGGGGCATGCCACGGGCAGTGAACGGGGCCGGTATCTCTGCCTGGTCACGAACTCCCACGGCACTCCGCTCGAGACCCCCATCTGGCGCGGGTGTGAGCCGACGAGCCGGCCCGGTGACGTACTCCCCGTGGTCTACGACCCCAGGGGCGCGGTGCCTCCCCGGGGTGTGGGACAAGGAGCGCCAGGGCTACTGAATGACCTGGTCCCATGGGCCGTGGCCCTCGTCGGGGGGAGTGTGGTGGCGGTCGTTCGCTCGATCCGCACGCCCACCGAGGCCCCCCTTCCCGCTGCCGCAGGCCGACGCGGTCTTGGGTGAGCCGTCCTCCTCGGGAGACCCCTCGGGTGCGTCCCGGCCTTCTCGTACGTCGTCTCTTCGGTGAGGGGCCTGCTGGGCTGACAGACGCCTGCCTCGGAGCTGCGCGATCCTTTGCTGTACGCGGGCAGGGACATGAGCGACCGACGGCGAGTCCCCCGCCGATCGACAGGCCGATCGACAGCGGTGGCTTTCGCAGTGTCGAGCCAGGGCGACAGACCTGACGGACGCCGTCCGGACCAGGCTCCATGACGGCAAGGCCTGAGGGCCACCTGTCGTACGGGGTCGGCGAGCCGTGTCGGGCAAAGGGCTCCCGCCGCCGGGCCGGCCGCGTCGTCTCGTGCGCGGGATGTGAGACGGCCGGCTACCCGCATGGGATACGGAGAGCGGGCGACCGGGGCCCGGTGGTTGCCGACCGGTCGGGCACGACGCTCCCCAGGGTGCCGCGGGGTCCGTCCCGCAATCGCGTGGGCCTCGGCCGTGAGCCGCCCATCGCGCCGGTCACTCCAGGTCGTCAGGGTCCTGGTCGGTACTTGTGGCGGCCTGAGGTGAGTGGGTCTGCTCCTGCTCGAGCCGCTGGGCTTCCTTCGTCATTGTGCTGGCGGTGGCTTGCGCGGCGGTGCGCAGGCGGTTCCGGGCTGCTGCGCCGAGCGCGGCTGCGGAGGCGGCGTACAGACAGGTCAGCGTCACCGCGGCCCGCCCCCTGGGCATCACGGATTCGACGCCGCGCAACACGGCCTCGTGCGCCGCCCAGAGAGCGAGCACACCGCAGGTGCCCGCGCCGGCGAGCAGTGCCCCACCGGCGCCCAACCGCCTGAGTGTGCTCAGGGCCTCCTGTTGGATCGCCCTGACCTCGCGTCGGGCCAGGTCCGCGGTGTCCTCGGCCAGCCGGGCCGCAGCGTCTCCCACGGGGCTCCCGGCCGACTCCTCACCGTCACGTCGCGGGTACATGGCTTCTCCCGTCTGTCGTCGCGCGAACTCTTCAGGCGGCCCGGGGGCCGTCGCGTGTTCACGCAGTACCCCGGTAGGCACGGCCGTATCACCCGCGACCAATACCGACCTGGCCCGGGGAGTGAAGGCGTCACCGAGTCAGGACGCCCACTGCGCTGACACCGGATGGGTCGCCCGCAGCGCGCTGCGATGGCTGAGCCAGCCGACAGGTCGGCTTCGCGTGGCATCGAAAACAGGGATGCCGTCGCCCGCACCGCTGAGCAGGACGTGCACGGCCTGGGCCAACGTCTGGTCCGTGAGGACCGGAGTGGACGGCTCGACCAGTTGACCGATGCCCGAGGGCGCGAACTCAGGATCTTCCATCAGCGCCTCGGCTACGGCTTGAGCCGAGATCACGCCGACGTGGACACCGGCGTCGTCCACCACCGGAAGCGCGTCGTACCCGGACCGACTCAGGGCATCCGCCGCGTCGGGGAGCGGCGTGGACGAAAGGAGCGGTGCGGGCAGCGGTTCCATGACGGCGCCGACTCGCTGAGCGCCGAGCGGTGCCTCGTGGGCAGGGGCCGTGACGTCGACGCCTCGGCGAGTGAGCTTGAGGGTGTAGATGGTGTCCCGCGACAGCAACCGGCTGGTGGCCGTACCGAGCACAATGGCGAGCATCAGCGGCAGGATGATCGTGTACTCCCCGGTCAGCTCGAAGAGGATCACCACGGCGGTGATCGGCGCCCGTGAGGCGCCCGCGAACACGGCTCCCATCCCCACCAAGGCGTAGGCCCCCACCGCCCCGGCTGTTCCCGGCAGCAGGTCGTGCGCGCCGAGGCCGTACGCGGCTCCGAGCATTGCCCCGATGAACAGGCTCGGTGCGAACACGCCACCTGAGCCGCCGATGCCGATGGTCAGACTCGTGGCCAGCACCTTGCCTATCAATAGCAGGAGTAGAAGGCCGATCGCGTAGCGACCCTCGGTGGCGTTCTCCAGGACCGGGTAGCCAACGCCGTACATCTCCGGCAGAGCCAGCAGCAGCACGCCCAGTGCGAGGCCGCCGACCGCCGGACGCAGCCACTCCGGGCCCCGCCAGAGCCAGTCGCAGGCGTCCTCGATGAGGTACAGCAGGCGTGAGAATCCCACGCCGACCACTGCGGCCAGGACGCCGAGCAGGGCGAAGAGGCCGTACTGGGTGAGATGGTCGACGTGAAAGCGTGGCAGAGTCAGGAAGGCCACGTCACCGTAGGCCGCCCGGCCGATCACGCTTGCCGTGACGCTGGAGAGAACGGCCGCACCGAACGCCTCCGCGCTGAAGGTGCCAAGAACCAGTTCCATGGCGAAGAAGACGCCGGCGAGCGGAGCGTTGAACGTGGCGGCGATGCCACCTGCCGCGCCGCAGGCGACCAGGAGTCGCAAGCGGCCTTCCGTGACCCTCGCGAGGCGGCCGAGCGTCGATCCCAGGGCCGACCCGATCTGCACGATCGGTCCCTCGCGACCCACCGAGCCGCCCGAGCCGATGGTCAAGGCGGACGCGAGAGTCTTGACGACGGCCACCTTCGGACTGATCCGACCGCCACGCTGTGCAACGGCGAGCATCACCTCCGGAACCCCGTGTCCTCGTGCCTCCTTCGCGAACCGGTTGACCAGAGGGCCGTAGAGCAGACCGCCCAGCACCGGAGCGAGGAGCACGAAGAACGGGCCGAGCCACGGCACGTGGGGATTTCCGGTGCCGGGCGCGGAGGCGTAGTCGGTGTGACCGGAGAAGATGCGGGTGCAAGCTTGGATGCACCAGCGGAAGACCACCGAACCGGCTCCCGCGCCGCCCCCGACCGCGATGGCCAGCAGCATGAACCACCGGGGGGCGGCACGCAGGCTGGTTCCTGTTGCTGGTGTCATGCGGCTGGTGCTCGTCTCTCTGTCCACGCGGGCCAAGTTCAGGCGCGCCATGTCGACCATCCGTCCTCCTGTCTTATATTTGCAGTATGCAAAACAACTCGCGGGTTGTCACGTCGTGCAGGTGTCGAGGCGCCGAGGTGGCCGGGTGGCGGCGGCGAGCGTCAGGGCGGTGCGCGCCGATGATCGGATAACGATCTTTCATCGACTAAAAGTTGGACAGTGCAAAGTATGTACGATCCCCTTATGAACACAGGTGTGAAGATCGGCATCGCAAGTGCCTGCGCCGCGGTGTTGGCCGTCGGGGGGATCGGCGCCTACAACGTCGTCCACGGGGCGGCCTCCGACGCAACGGAGCGTGAGACTCCAGCGGGAGACAGCTTCGATGCCTCGACGCTGTCGACTTCCCCGCCGTCCGGCGACGAGGCGGTCGAGTTCGCCCGGGCCTTCCTGGACGACTGGTCCGACCGGCATCTACAGCGGGCAGCCGATGCCACGGACACGCCGAACAGGGCCGCACGGGCCTTGCGGGGCTACACGCGGGGGCTGCACCTGAAGCACCTGGCCTTCGGCCATGTGGAGGCCGTAGGACCTTCTGCTGCGACGCCGGGGGGTACCGAAGTCACCTTCGATGTGACGGCTCGGGTGGCGGGGGGAACCTGGACGTACTCGAGTGCGGTGGCAGTGCTGCAGAACCGTGATGGCAAGCCGGCGGTGCACTGGAACAACTCGGTCCTCTGTCCCGGGCTCGGGGACGGGCAGTCACTGACCGCAGGCAAGCTCCCGCGCGACCTGGACGCGGCCAAGGTCGTCGCGAGCGACGGCAAGACGGAACTTGCCGGCTTTCCCTCTCTGCGTCAGATGGCGGCGACAATCCGCAAGAACGCCGAACCCACCGGAGGAAGCGGTGGCACGGGCGTGGCCGTCGTCGAACCTGGCGGTGCGGGCAGGACGTTGCACGTCTTCACCAAGGGGCGGCCGCCAGTCATCAAGACGACCGTAGATGCGTCCCTCCAGGCGGTGGCCGAGGAGGCCGTGAAAGACGGGCATCTCCAGGGGAAGGCGGCGGGAACTGTGGCGCTCGACTGGCGGAGCGGGCACATTCTCGCCGTCGCGCACACGGGGCCCGACGGGGACATCGCCATCAACGGCATCAAGTCACCGGGTTCCACGATGAAGATCGTCACGTCGGCCGCGCTGTTCGACCAGGTGGGGTTCACGGCGAACAGTCCGGCTCCCTGCACGGACTCGGTGACGGCCAACAGTCAGGTCTTTCACAACGATCCTGGCGTGCGGGCCAATCCCAGGGCCACGCTGGCCCAGGCGTTCACCGTGTCGTGCAACACCTCCTTCATCAAGGAAGGCTTCCGTCATCTCGTGCACAACGGAGACGCATCCGCTCTGCACGACGAGGCCGTGAACGTGTTCGGGATGGGCAGTTGGTCGATCGGCGGAGGTGTCGCCACCACGGACCCGAGCATTCCGTCGGATGTCCAAGGGGGAGACCAGGCGGCCCAGTTCATCGGACAGGGCAAGGTCACAGCCACACCCCTGTTCATGGCGTCCGTAGCGGCGACAGTACGCGATGCCGGCTTCCACCAGCCGATCATCCTGCCCGGACAGCGGCAGGAACGAGCACCCCGGCCCATATCCGCGACGACGGCTGATTACCTGCGGACGATGATGCAGGATGTGGCCACCAGGGGTACCGCGGCACCGCGCCTTGGCGGACTCGCGGGTGTCGGAGCGAAGACGGGTACCGCGGAGGAAGGGGATCACACGAATGGCTGGCTGACCGCATACGACTCCCGGATCGCTGTCGCGGCACTCGTGGAAGGCGGACGCTCCGGCGTGGACTCGGCGGGCCATGTCGTCCGGCGACTGCTGACGGCACGCTGAGCAGCGGCTTCCTGCTCCGCATCACTGAGGTGGTGAGCGCGGCTTCCGGATGCGGATCTCTGAAGTGGCACCGAGGCCCGTACCTGAATAACGTTTTGACTCGGCGAGCGACGCATCCCGGATAGCGACAGCGGTCAGTGGGCCAATGGAGGTGCTCCAGTTCCTCCCACCCCCCGAAGCGGCGCCCTACAAGTGCGAGGCGAGGCCGATCGGGACACCCTCATCTGTAGCCGACACCGACACCGAGACCGTGAGGTGGCCGCTTCGCCGGACGACGCCAGGATCTCCGACATCTGCCGGGTGGCTACATGCTCAGTCCTGTACTGCCGGCGCTCGCGGCCGAGGGCAATGCCTTGGCGTCCGTACTCCAGCGCATAGCCGCCGGCCTGGCCGGTGAACGCCTCGCTCGTCCGCAAGGGGCTCAAGGAACGGATGTGGCGCTTCGTACGTCATGGTGCGGGCGACTCCGACGTGTCCCACATGCATCACGCGTGGACCGCGTTCCACTCCCCTTCCCCTCCCGCGCATCCCGGATCGACTGGACGTCGTGCGATCCAAGGTGTTGACTGGATTTGCATAGGCTAAACGGCGGATGGAGGATGCCGTGTTCGCTGTGATTGGCATAGTCATCCTGGTTGCCGCGGTCGTTGCGGGTCTGGCTGGTGTGTTCGGTAACGCCGGAAGCGGGCATCAGCTTGCCTCTCCGGGTTTCAGCGTGTTCGGTTACCACATCACCGGTTCCACGGGCACTTTGTTCTTGGGTGGCATCGTCGTCGGAGCAGTGGCCATGCTGGGACTCAGTTTGTTGCTCGCCGGCTACCGGCGCTCGGTACGTCGTGCGCGGTCCACCCGTCGCAGTCTCGACGCGTCCCGGCGCAGGGCCGAGCCGTCAGCCAAGACCGTGACAACTTGATCGTCCAGCGCGAGACCGACCCGACCTTGAACGGTGCGACGCACGGCGAGGCCGACCGGGGCGACGGACACCACCGGTCGTGGCATCCGTTCGGACACGGAGCGGCCCACCGGTGACCAATGAGGACGGGGACAGCTGCCGGTAACGGAATTCTCCTGCGTCACCGGAGTCGACGTACCACCCAGCCCCCTTCGTGCACCAGAACCACCGGCGTCCGGATCGCCTCGCGACCTCATACCCACGGTCCCCTCTGCGTCGACGGACGTGATGTGCACGTCGCTGAAGTGGACGCGGACGACGGCACGCCGGTGGTGGACCTGGTGACGGTCTTCAATGTCGGCATGGCGATGGCGCGGCCACCCGGGAGGCGAAAAGCACGGGCCCTTCGTCAGCGGAGTTTCCAGCTCGCGCCTGCACGAAGCCGAATCATGCGGGCGCCGCGCGATGACACCAGGAACAATCCGCGCCGGCCGCGATTTGCAGGCGATCGAAAAAGAAGGCTGCCGTCGACGTCTTACCGCTTACCGTGCAGGGCTCGTTAGGCCGCTTGTACAAGCCGCGCTTGGCAGGCCGCGTGAATGCCCAACACCAACCGGCGGCTTCTGCCCACGCTGCTCCAGAAGGAGGCAGGCGTCATGGTATCTCCCCGATTTCCCGCGTCCCCGTTCCCTCGCGCGGCACCGAGCCGCACACGCAAGAAAGACCGCAAACGCCGGATGCGCCCCTGGCCGGAGGCATGACGGACGGTACGGTCGCCCTGGCGAACACGGAGTGACAGGTCCTGCTCACCACGGGCCACCGGCCTACCCCCCGGGTTGATGTCGTTCTTTACTCTGTGCAAAGATGAGAGCATGGGAGCTGCTGGTGCTTCCTGGAGCGCCGGGAAGTCTGGTCGGCATCTGCTGCCGAGACGACCCCGGAAAGTCGATGCCACCACATCTGTCCAACCCACAGGATGACGAGACAGCTGGCGCCGCGCTGACGGGCGGCGATGAATTGCTGCAAGGGTCACGGGAAGCGGCTTCGTGGTCGAGACTGTCCGTCCGGCCGGAGAGCGGAGGAGGTCTTCCGCCGCGACTGGAGTTGCACCTCGCGGGAGAGCTCGATGCCGACACCGCGCATGCCCTCCGAGAGCATCTGGCCGTGCTCGCCGCCCACTCCACCGGTGGCTTGCTGGTGCTGAACCTGTCGGGCATCACATTCTGCGACTACCCGGGCCTCTACACCCTGGTGGGCATTCTTCGGACTCTGCCCCTGGCCGGTATCGACGTGCAGTTCACCCGGGCCAGTGGGGTACTCCGGGCCGCTGCGGAGCGGGCGGGTCTGACCACCCATCTTGCCTTGAGGGGAGGGCCCTGAGTGCGGGTGCCGATGCCCTACCGCCGAGCCGGGAGCGCCTCGGAGAGCGTCACTCAGACGGCGTTCAGCCCGCCGTCCACCACCAGGCTCTGTCCGGTGACGTAGGAGGCGCGGTCGGAGAGCAGGAAGGTGACGGCCTCGGCCACCTCCCAGGCGGTGCCCTGCCGTCCCAGCGGTATGCGACTGTACGTGTGGGAACGCGAGGCCCGCCGGGCCGAGGCCTCTCGGCCCATCGGTGTGTCGATCAGTCCCGGGACGACCAGGTTGGCGCGGATCCCACGCGGACCTCCCTCCTTGGCGACATGGCGGGTGAGACCGAACAGGCCCGCCTTGGAACTGTCGTAGGCCGGGGAGCCGGTGGCCGCGCGCAGCCCGGCCACGGAACCGACGAAGACGATCGATCCGCCGTCGGAGATCGCGGGCAGTCCGTACTTGGCGGCGAGGAAGGGGGCACTCAGGTTGAGCGAGAGCACGCGCTCCCACTGCTCCGGTGAGGTGTCCGCCAGGCCTGTGCCGAGGCCGATGCCGACATTGACCACCAGCGCGTCGAGTCCGCCCAGTCCGCGGACGGCCTCGGCGACCATCGTCGAGGATCGGTCGGGATCGGTGGCGTCGCCGACCACGGCGAGGCCACGGACGCCCTCTTCACCCACCAGGGCGGCGGTGGCCGCCGCGGCGGCCGAGGAGACGTCGGCGCAGGCCACGCAGGCTCCCTCGCGGGCGGCGAGCACAGCCACCGCCCGCCCGTTGCCCACCGGGGCCTTCGGATCGTCGCTGGGACGGGTGCCCGCGCCGATGACGAGGACGTTCCGGCCGGTCAGGAGGCCGGCCGGGTGGGTCGCGGACCGCCGGGGCTCACGCATGGCCGTGGGCCCCTTCCGTTGCGGCCGCTCCGGGTGTGGCGGGCTCGGGCAGGATCTCCGTCGCGTAGCCCGGTTCGAGCCGGGTCCCGGCGGAGTTCAGGAAGAAGGCGACCATGTGGTACTGGCCGACGAGCAGGGTGAGTTCGACGAGCTGTGCCTCGTCGTGCTCGGCGGCGAGTGCGGACCAGGTGGCCGCGGACAGGCACGCGTCCCGGTGCAGTTCGTCGGCGGCCCGCAGCAGACGGGCATCGGCCGGTGACCACCCCGGGGCGTCCGGGCCGGCGCCGATCCGTCGGATCTCCTCGTCCGTGACCCCGGTGGCCCTGGCCGGCAGAACGTGCCGCCCCCACTCGTAACCGGCCCGGGTGTTGTACGCGGTACGCAGGATCAGCAGTTCCCGCGTCCGGTCCGGAAGACGGCCGTCGCGCAGCAGGTAGGTGCCGAACGGCAGGAAGTGCCGGAAGAGACCGGGGTGCCGCACCAAGGTGGTGAAGACGTGCGGGAGGCCGCCGTCGGCATCCCGGCGGATCGGGGCGAGCAGCTCACGGGTGGACCGGTCCCAGTCGTCCTCGGGCAGGGGCGCGAGGCGTGGTCCGGCGTCGGCGGCGCGGCGGGGGTGGTGGTGCTCGTCGGTCATGGCGGTCTCCGCACTGGTCGTCGGGGTGGGGCGGGGGTACGAGGGCGGCCGGGAGCGGCACCGGACGGCACACGGCCGGGTGGGCGCCTAAGAGCTTGTTCAGCCGCCGTGCCACTGTGCTTTCACGGGCGGGGTGCTGTCGACGGCCCGCCGGCCAAGGGCGTGGGTCGGCATATTGTTCGGTTGCACAACGGTCGGTCCCACAGGGGCGGAGGTGAGGTCCATGCCCGGACAGCCGGTCGGCGCGGTGCCCCTCGAACGGGTCATCGCCGCGATGACCGCGCAGCAGGGCCAGGTCGGCGGGCGGTTGCACGCGGACCTGACGGGCCGCATTCCGTCCTACCGGGCGGTGCCGCGGGAATCGCTGGACGAGATCTGGCACCGGCACTTCCAGCGGGCCCTGACGGTGGTGCGCGAGGGGACGGTGCCCGCGCCGGAGGACTTCGGCGAAGCGGAGGTGGCCCGGGACCGGGCCGCCCGGGGCGTGCCGCTCGCCGACGGGCTGCACGCCTTCCGGCGGGCCCTGAGCGCGATACGGGATCTGTTCGTCGCCGAGGCGTCCGAACACGGACTGGACCCCGGCCTCGTCGTCGACCGGACCATGTGCCTGTGGGAGCTCGCGGACGTCGCCAGCCTGCGGATCGCGGCCGTCCACCGGCAGGCGGAGATCGACTCCGCCCTCTTCGACGCCCGCCGCCGCGCCGACTTCCTGCGCGGACTGCTCCACGGCACGCTGACCGCGGCGGAGATCCACAGCGGCGCGGCGATCTATGGGCTGGACGCCTCGCGCCCGTACCGGGCGATCAGAGCCGTCCCGAACCGGGGAGTCACTCCGGACTCGCTGGAGCGCTCCCTGGAGTCCTGCCGCCGAGGCAAGGGCCGATCGGCGTTGCTCACCGTGCTGGACGGGGCCGTCGTGGGCGTCGTCGAGACCCCGCCGGAGACCGGTGACCTGGACGTGACGGCGGGACTCGGGCCGCCGACGGACCTGGCCACCGTGCACCGCTCCTTCCGCGCCGCGGGCAGGATGCTGGAGGCCGCCCGGGCGTACGATCTGCGCGGCGTTCACGATCTGAGCGATCTGTCCTGGCGGGTGGCGGTCGTCGCCGAACCGGAAATCGCCGCGTTGCTGCTCGACCGCTATCTGCGTCCACTGGAGGCGGAGGGGGAGTTCGGCGCGCTCATCGAGGAGTCGGTGCGGGAGTACCTGAAGCGGGGACGGCACATCCGTGAAGTCGCCCGCGACGCACACGTGCATGTCAACACCGTGCGCTACCGGCTGCGCCGGTTCGAGGAGTTGACCGGCACCAGCCTGGACGCCCCGGACACCGTGGTGGAGCTCAGCTGGGCTCTGGCGGCACGCGAGCTGGGGACACCCCCACCCGGCCCCGGCAGGGCCTGCCCATGACGGAAGGCCGTGAGGGCGCCGTGCCTGGCGGCGGGCCGGCGGTGGGCGGACCTCAGCGGCGACACGGGGCCGCCCGCGTGGCCCGCCGGGGCCGGTGCGGTCATTCGGCCGCGGCGAGCAGCCGTGCCTCGCCCTCCACGGTCACCGTCGACGCCGTGGCCACGGGAGGCCAGGCCGGTACCTCCTCCCGCATCGAGAACTACCTGGGCTTCCCGTCGGGCGTCTCCGGGGGCGAACTCATCGAACGCGGGGTGTTCCAAGCACACAAGGCCGGTGCCCGCCTCGTGGTGCCAGCCCAGGTCAGCGGGCTGACCCCGCACGACGACGAGTACGAGGTCACCTTCGCGGACGGGTCCCGGACCCGGGCGGGCACCGTGGTGCTGGCCTCGGGCGTGTGGTGCCGCAGGCTCGAGGTGGCCGGCATCGCCCGTCTGGAGGGCATCAGTGTCCATCACGCGGCGACCGTCCACGAGGCCAGTCTCTGCCGGGCGGTTCCCGTCGCCGTGGTCGGTGGCGGGAACTCCGCCGGGCAGGCGGCGCTGTTCCTGGCGAACCAACGCGTCCAGGGTCCACCTCCTCGTCCGAGGCGCTGAGCGGACATGTCGCGCTACCTGATGGACCGGGTGCAACGGCACCCGAAGATCGAGGTGCTGCTCCACATGGAGGTCCGCGGCGTCTTCGGGGAGGAGAAGCTGGAGTCGCTGATCGTGGAGGACAACGTGAGCGGCGAACGCCGCGAGCTGCGGGCCGCCGCGCTGTTCGTGTTCATCGGAGCCCGGCCGCGCACGGAATGGCCGACAGGCGTGCTGGCCCTGGACGACAAGGGCTTCGTCCTCACCGGCGCCGACGCCCAGGCGGCGGCCGGCGCCACCCGGTGGGACTCGCTCGGCCGTGGTCCGTTGCTGCTGGAGACCACACTTCCCGGGGTCTTCGCCGCCGGTGACGTCAGGAGCGGCTCGGTCAAACGGGCCGCCTCGGCGGCCGGTGAGGGCGCCATGGCGATCCGCCTCGTGCACGAGCACCGGGAGAAGGCGGGCAACCTGGTCCGCACCTCGGGCCCCGAGGGGTCTCGGCCGGTGACGGGCCGGCCCGTGCCCGGGAGCTGACCCTTACGGTGATCCCGGAGGGCCTGCCGCACACGCTGGTCCGCACCGGATGCGCCTGAGACAGGGCTCACTGTCGCGTACGTCGTCCGTAGGGGAGACGCCCGGGAGGAATCACCTCAGGGGGCGGTTCGGGGGTCCGCCCACCGCGTGCGGTCACCATGCCAACTCACGGGGGCGCCAGCGTTACGGGCCGAACCGGTGGTCCGTACCGCTCCGCCGGGAGTGTGACCGCGGGCATGATGGGGGCATGGCTCACATCGCCCGCCGCATGTTCGAGCTCCTGGAGCCGATCTGCCTGGTCACCTACTTCGCCGACGACTGCAACGAGGAGCTGGCCGCGCTCGGCCACCCCACCTACTGGGACGGCTACTTCGCCAGCCGTGCCGCGCCGCTGGGGCGGGTGCCGGCGCAGGTCGTGCACGCGGCCTTCTACAACTTCGCCGAGGGGGAGGCCGCGCGGCACATCCCGAGCGCGTGGGAGACGATCCCGCCCGAGGCGTCCGTCGCCGCGCGGGAGCGGGGCAGCGCGGCCTCGCTGCGGCGGATCCTTGGCGACGAGGTGGCCGACTCGCCGGGCCTCGCGCGCGCCGCCGACCTGCTCACCGAAGCCGCGACGAGCGCGCCCACGGAGGGCCGGGTGATGTACGCCGGGATGCGCACCGTCGCGGTGCCGGGCGACCCGGTGGCCCGGCTGTGGCACTCCGCGACCATGCTGCGCGAGCATCGCGGTGACGGGCATGTCGCCGCTCTCGTCGGCGCGCGCATCGGCGGCACGGAGGCCCACGTGCTCGACGCCCTGGCGCGGGGCATCCATCCGCCGGAGTCCTTCGGGCGCATCCACCACCTGCCGAAGGAGCGGCTGGCCGCGGTCATGGACGGCCTGCGCGAACGCGGACTCGTCGACGCCGGCGGCCGGTTCACCGACGCCGGCCGCGAGACCAAGCGACGTGTCGAAGCCCTCACCGACGAGCTCGCCGCCGCGCCGTACGACGCTCTGTCCCCCGCCGAGCTGGACGAGCTGGTCACCGAGCTGGAACCCGTCACCGCGACGCTGGTGGCCGCGGGGTCGCGGTGACGGGCGGTGACCGGCGGAGGGCGGGGTCAGCCGGCCGAGCGTGCTCCGCCGGTGGGCGGTCAGGGCAGGATCTCGACGTACCCGTCGGTTCCGTGGACGCGGATCCGCTGGCCGTCCCGGATCAGCCGGGTGGCCTGTTCCACGCCCACGACGGCGGGCAGGCCGTACTCCCGGGCGATCACCGCGCCGTGCGTCATCAGGCCGCCCACCTCCGTCACCAGGCCCGCGATGCCGACGAACAGCGGCGACCAGCTGGGGTCCGTGAACGTCGTGACCAGGATGTCGCCCGCTCGGAGATCGGCCCGCGCCATGTCGAGGACGACGCGGGCCCTTCCCTCGACGGTCCCGGTGGACACCGGCAGGCCGGTCAGGGCGCCGGCCGGCACGTCGTCGCGCCGGTACGCCCCGGTGAGGGCCTCACCGTCCGACGTGAGCACCCGGGGCGGTGTCAGCGCGTGGTAGGAACGGAACGCGTCCTTGCGCTGCCGGACGAGCCGGTCGTCCACCTGGTGCGAGCGCACGACGTCGTGCAGTTCCTGGAACGTGAGGTAGAAGATGTCCTCCTTCTCGGCGAGCACGTCGGCGCGGACCAGGCGCTCGGCCTCTGCCAGCAGAGCTTGCTTGTAGACGAAGTAGCGGCTGATGATGTCGTACTTCGGGTACTCCCGGTAACCGATGAAGGTCCGGACCCGGTCGATCATCCGCTTGGCCTCGTCGGCCTTCCGGGCACCGTCCGGCAGGGCCCGCAGGCGTGACAGCACGTCTGCCTCCTTCTTCCGCGCCTTCTGTCGTCCTTCCTCGAAACGCCGCTCGGCGGCGCCCGGCCCGAAGTTCCTGACGTGGTCGAGGAGGACGGGCACGAGCGTGGTGGGGCGCTCGCGCCAACGCGGTCTCGTGATGTCGATCTCGCCGACGCAGCGCATGCCGTACCGGTCGAGGTAGGCCTCCAGGGCGTCGCGTGCCTCGGTCCCGCCCGGGAGTCCGGCCAACTCGTCCAGGAAGCCGTCGTCCTCGACGCCCTCCAGAAAGGCCACCACCTCCGGCCGCGGGCGGATCACGTCCGCGACGTCGAGCAGCGCCAGTCCCATCTCCGACGTGATGTTGTCGGGGGCGGACAGCGTGAGCGTGTCGGCGGCGTTCTTCTCGCCCAGCCACTCCTCCAGCCTGTCGTTGAGCCACGTCGTGGCGTCCATGCCCGCCGTGAGCGCCCGGAGGCTGAGCGGATCGCCGAGGACGCGCTTGTGCTCCTCGAAGGCCTCCAGCAGGAAGTCGAACAGCGCCGGTCCGGTCTTCGTGCGGACCGCTCGCTCCAGGGCGGCGACGGAGGCCCGGCTGCGCTCGATCAGCCCGGTGACGACGGCCGGATCGGTCTCGATCGGAGCGGCCGCCCCACCAGCCGCTCCAGCCGCCCCGCCGGCCGCTCCACCGGCCGGCGGTCGTCCGGGAGCCGCGTCGGGGAGTGACGGGAGGACGAAGTCGTCACGGTCGAGGACGGTCTCCAGCGCGTCCCTCAGCAGCGGGTCTCCCCTCCCCATGACGTCCAGGAGGCCGGCGCGGCCGGCGGGCGAGACCAGGCGCCGGGTGACGTCGACGAACAGCCTCCCGCCGGCCTCGTGCATCGGCACCATGGCCGTCAGCCGCCACATCGAGAGCCCCAGTGGCCTCATGGGGTCGGTCATCATCTGCCCGTGGCCGACCGAGACGTAGACGTGGTTCTCCCGGTCACCGGTCTCGGGTACGGGGAAGAGCGTGGTGATCGGCCGGCTCTGCACGATCCGGAAGTCGTCGTCGACCAGGCACCATTCGATGTCCTGCGGGCGGCCGAAGTGTGCCTCGATCCGCCGTCCGAGCCGCACGAGCCGTACGACCTGGGCGTCCGTCAGCGCCGGCTGTTCCTGCCGCCGCGGGTCGACCGCGATCTCCTCGGTGCCGCCGGCCGGCAGGGCGTGCAGGGCACGCCGTTTGACGGCGATCGTCCTGGCGACGACCTCGCCGTCCCGCACCGTGAAGACGTCCGGGTTCACCAGGCCGGAGACCAGGGCCTCACCGAGGCCGAAGCCGGCGTCCACGGTGGCGACCTTCCGGTTGCCCGTGACGGGGTCGGCGGTGAACAGGACGCCGGCCGCGTGCGGCACCACCATGTGCTGCACGACCACGGCCATGTGGACCGTACGGTGGTCGATGCCGTTGCGCAGGCGGTAGGTGACGGCCCGTTCGGTGAACAGCGAGGCCCAGCACCGGCTGATGTGGCGGAGGACCGCCGCCGGTCCCACCACGTTCAGGTAGGTGTCCTGCTGGCCGGCGAAGGAGGCGGTCGGCAGGTCCTCCGCCGTCGCGCTGGACCGGACGGCGCAGGCGGCGCCCTCGCCGAGCCCGGTGAGGGCGCGGGTCACGGCCGCTGTGAGGTCGGCCGGGACGGCGGTCTCCTCGATGGTGTGGCGGATCCGCGCGCTGAGCGTGCGGATCGCCTCCCGGTCGTCCGGGCCGCAGCGCGCCAGGCGAGCGAGCGGCTCGTCCATCGACGGCGCTCGCGCCATGATCCGCCGGAAGGCGTCCGTCGTCACGCAGAAGCCCCCCGGCACCCGGACGCCGTCGAGCCGTGACAAGGCGCCCAGGTGCGCGGCCTTCCCGCCGACGACCGCGACGCGCGTCCCGTCGACCTCCCGGAGATCCACCACGTAACGCCCGCTCACCGCGACACCTCCGTGGCGCCCGTGCTCCCCGGCACCGCGGCGGCCGATCGCGTCCCCGGCGCCGCCGTGCGGCCGGAGCCCCCGCGACCGCGCCGCCGGTCCACGGGACCGACGTCACCGCGTCCCCCGTGCCTCGTCAACAACACACGCACGTCGTGCCCTCATTTCCGCAGGTTGTGGCATCGGCCGACGATTCTGCGCCGTGACCCGGGCCTTGCCGCAAGCCCCCCGGTGCGCTATATCTTGGTAGTGGCGAGGAGAAGTGTCTCCTCGCCTTTGTCGTTGTTCCGGTGCCTCCGCGGCTTCCGGTTGACGGTGTGTCGGACCGGCCGGTGCCGCGTCAGGCGGCGAGGACGCGTGCCGCGCTCCCCTCACGCGGGCGTACGGCCTCGGCCCATGCCGCGGCCCGGTCGAGGCGCCTGAGCGCGGGGCGTGCGCCGGGCGCGTGCGCCCTGTCGCGCGAGTGGGCGCCCCGGCAGTGCGCCAGCACGCGGCCGAGGGCCTGGCGGATCGAGGTTCCGGGCACGTCTATGCAGACACGTTCCTCCGCGTAGGCGCGGACCAGTGCGTGCGGGCGGAACCATCCGGGTTCGGGCTCCACCAGGAGGTGCAGCCCGGACAGCGCGTCGAGATGCTCGCGCACGGTCTGTTCCCGTTCACCCGCGAGTACCGCCGCGCCGAGGGTGTCCGTGCGGTGCAGCGGGTGCAGGGCGAGGAGGCGCAGCAGCTTCCGCGCACCGGCGGTCAGCCGCGCGTCGGAGGCGGCCAGCGCACCGCGGACCCCGTCCTCCAGGGCGAGGGTGATCACGGGTTCGCGGTCGTAGTCGTCCAGTGTCCATCCGGGGTGTTCCCGCATGTGGCGGCCGATGACCGTCAGGGCCAGGGGAAGGTGTCCGAGGTCGTCGGCGATCCGACCGAGGGCGGTGGCGTCGGTGGTGAGGCGGTCGGCTCCCGCCGTCCGGCGCAGGAGCTCCACGGAGTCGTCCGGTGCCAGCGGGGGGACGGTGAGGCGGGTGGCGGCGGGCAGGGCACGCAGCGCACGGCGGCTGGTGATCAGGGTGCGGCAGCCGCGGCCCCCGGGAAGCAGCGCCCGCACGTGCGCCTCGTCGGGCGCGTCGTCGAGGACGACCGTCGCCCCTGTCCCGGCGAGGAGCCGGCGGTACAGGGCGGCCCGGGCGTCGACGCCGTGCGGGATGCGGTCGCCGGTGACGCCGAGCAGGCGCAGGAAGGTCTCCAGTACCGCGGCGGTGTCGGCGGCCGGACCGTTCGGCGCGAAGCCGCGCAGGTCGGCGAAGAGCACGGGCGTCTCGGCGCGCTCCCGGGCGGCCAGGCGGTGGGCCACGTGCAGGGCCAGCGCGGTCTTCCCGATGCCCGCGGCGCCTTCCAGCACGACCACGCCCGAGCGACCGCCCGCCGTGAGCGCGGATTCGGCGTCGGACGCGGGCCGGTACCGGCCGACCGGCGAGGACGGCGCGGCGGGCAACCGGTCGTAGGCGGTGACGCGGGCGGCGGCCTCGGCCTCGCCGAGGACCGTACGCAGTGCCTGCCGCCAGACGGCGACGGTCGCCTCGTCACCGTCGGCGAGGGTGCGGACGACCGCCAGCAGCAGGTCGTGGTTGGGTCGGCGGCGGCCCAGTCGGAAGCAGTTGCCGACGGTCGAGCGGGCGGGCCACTCGCTGCACGGTCGGCCCGCGCGTTGCCAGTCCCGGTGGACCCGGCGGGTGATCTCGGTGATCGAGGGGTTGCCCGCCCACGCCTTCAGCAGCCGCAGCTCCGCGACGAACTCGTCCAATGTGCGGGCTTTCCCCGGGTCCAGTACCTGCGGCACGAACATCCTCCCCCGTGGGACACCTGGGCCACCATCAACTTGGAACACTCGTTTCAAGTTAGACGACAGGGGGTCTCGACTGTCAAGCGGTATGCGGACGTGGGCCATCCGCTGGGGAGCGCGTCCAGGATCATCCACGATCACTCCGGAACGCCGGGTTCCGTCCCGATACTGAGTGCCGATCTCACCGGCCGCCCGGCCGGACCCCCGCTCCCACGCAAGTACCCACCCCACAAGAGGGGTTCGCCTCACCACGCCAGGAACCGGCATGCCCTCCGGCGGTGGACCGCCGCTCCCCGCGCTCGGCGCCCGCCGTGCCGGCGCCTCCCTGGGGACGTCGCGGACCGGAGGCGGTCGGGCGGACGGTTCCGCACCCGCGGCCCCGGCGCCACGACCCCGCGCGGGCGACGGCCCGCCTCTCCGGGCCGCCGTGACGGCCTCCACGCCCGCACCGTCCGTCGCGCCCCCGCCGACCGCCGGCGGGAACGGTACCGCCCTTCCCCCGTCGGCTCCCTCACGCACCCGAGGAGACGGCAACGTGGAAACGCGCAGCCCCCGCACGACCCCGCCGCCCGGGGCGCCGCCGTAGTGCGCGTCCCGGACAGCGGGCCGGAGCCACGGACCGGCGGTCCGCTCGCCCCGTCCGCCGGCCGAGGCCGTTCCCGCCACCGGGCTTCCGGTCCCGCGCGCGACCCGCACCGGGCCGGGAGCCCGCGGCTTCCCGGTGTCACGCGGCGGCGGGGTGGCCGAGCGACGCGAGCGCGGCGGTGACCGTCCTCCTCAGCGCCCGGGCGTCGGCGCCGGCGCGTGAGCGCAGGTTCACGCCGTAGGCGAGCAGGGTCAGCAGGTCGGCCGCGGCCGCCGGGTCGGCCCCCGCGGCGAGCTCGCCCTCGGCCTCGGCGGTGACGAGTGCGGCGTACATCGCGTCCCGCAGTTCCTGGTGGTGCTGGTCGAGTACGGCGCGGACGTCGCGGTCGCCCTGGTCGGCGCCGGCGTGCGCGTTGGACACCATGCAGCCCCAGCGGGCGTACTCGCCCGAGCACCGTGCCTCGATGAGGCCGTCGAAGAACTCGGCGACGGCGGACAGCCCGCGCTCGTCCTCGGCCAGCCGGCGGAACATCGGCTGCGACCGCTGCTCGAGGTAGCGGCGCAGCGCGGCGAGGTACAGCTCCTGTTTGCCGCCGAACGTGGCGTACAGGCTGGAGCGGTTGAGACCGGTCGCGGCCACGATGTCCTGGATGCCGGTCGAGGCCACGCCCTGCCGCCAGAACAGCCGCACGACGGTTTCCAGGGCCGTGTCCGGATCGAAGTGCTTGACGTCCGGCATGGTTCACCCCGCCATCTTGAAATGAGGATTCCAAGATACTCCGCACCGGTCGCCGGGCAAAGGGAGTGCGGGGCGACCGGCGCACCGCAACGCGCGGGGCGGCGGCGTCCAGGTTCGTCCACGATCCCGCCGACCGGACACCGGCGCCGACATGCTGCGGCCATGAATCGCATACCAGCACTTCGGACGGTGGCCTACGGCTCCCGGGCGCCCCGGTTCCTCCGCTTCCTCGCCCGCAAGGGGGTCCGACTGGCCGAGTTCGTGCGCATGCTCGCCCTGGCGGACCACCGCCCCTTCACCACGCTCTGAGCTTCCCGACCGCCTCTCACCTGGCGCGGGGCCCTGGGCTGCCGCTATCTTGGAACGATCGTTTCAAGTTTTGGGGTTCACCCCCGCGCCCGCCATCGACCGGGAGAAGAGCCAGCATGCCCAGTCTCGACGCCGAACTGCGCGCCTTCTACGACGCCCGCCAGCAGCGGATCCCCGCCGAGGTCCGGCAGATCATGCGGCGGGCCGGGCAGGCGCTCGCCGACTCCGGACAGGCCGACCGTGCCCTCACCGTGGGCGACCGGGCCCCCCGCTTCCAGCTGCCCTCCGCGACCGGCCGGACGACGGCCCTCGCCGACCTGCTCGCCGACGGCCCCGTCGTGCTGACCTTCTACCGCGGGGCCTGGTGCCCCTACTGCAACCTCGCACTGCGCGCCCTCCAGCGGCACCACACCGAGATCACCGCGCGCGACGCCCGCCTCGTGGCCGTCTCCCCGCAGATCCCCGACGAGTCCCTCACCCTCGCCGAGAAGCACGACCTCGCCTTCGACGTCCTCAGCGACATCGGCTCCGACACCGCCAAGCAGTACGGCCTCGCCTTCGACCTCCCCGAGAACCTCGCCGCGGTCTACGACCGGCTCGGCTTCGACCTCCAGCGCGTCAACGACGGCCACCCGCGCACCCTGCCGCTGCCGGCCACCTACGTCATCGACAACGCCGGCACCATCCGCTGGGCCTTCGTCGACGCCGACTACACCCGGCGCGCCGAACCGGCCGACATCATCGCCGCCCTGGACCCGCTCGGCTGAGGGGTCCTCGGACCCGGCGCCCGGGCCCCGCCGGATCACCCCGCACACCCTTGCGCCCTCCTCCGGGCGGCAGCCGCCGTTCGGGTGAATCGTCCGGCGGGCCGGGTCGCGCGGAAAATCAAGGGACACCGCAACCTCCGGGGTCTTTCCGGCGGGCACCGGGAGCGATGTTGAGTGGCAGCCCGGTGGACGTCTGTCCAGACTGAGACCGGCGGTTGCCGATCACCTGTGATCCGGCCGTCATCGGCCGTCCGTACGTTCTCAGGAGATCGCATGGTGGAGCAGTCCTCCGAGGTCCCCATAGTCGGGCCGGAAGAACCTGCCGTCACCATGCGCGACTCCGGGCCGGCGCGGAACGGGACGGAGACCGAGCACAGACTCGCCGCGGTACTGGCGGAGGTCGCCGGCGTCGAGCACGTGGCGGTGGATCGTCACTTCTTCGCCGACCTCGGCGCCAATTCGCTGCTGATGGCCCAGTTCTGCGCCCGGCTCAGGAAGGACCCGCACCTGCCGTCCCCCTCGATGCGGGACATCTACCGGCATCCCACGATCCGGAGCCTGACGGCGGCGCTCGCGCCCGCCGCGCCGGAAGGGGCCGCTACGACCGCCTTCCCGTCGGCACCGGCACAGCCCGCGGCTCCGGCGGCGCGCCGCAACCGGTTCGCCCATCCGTTGTGCGGGCTGTTCCAGCTGCTGGTCTTCCTGGGGTACTCCTTCGTCTCCGGGTTCGTCACCGCCGGTGGCTACGAGTGGATCTCCTCCGGGTCGGGATTCACCGCGGTCTACCTGCGGTCGCTGGTGTTCGGCGGCGCCGGGTTCGCCATGCTGTGCGTCTTCCCGGTCGTCGCCAAGTGGCTCCTCGTCGGGCGCTGGAAGGAAGGCGAGTTCCCCGTCTGGGGGCCGGCGTACGCGCGCTTCTGGCTCGTCAAGGTGCTGCTGCACGCCAACCCGATGGTGTTCCTCGTCGGGACCCCGCTGTACGTGCTGTACCTGCGGGCGCTGGGCGCGCGGATCGGGAAGGGCGTCACCATCCTGTCCCGTTCGGTGCCGGTCTGCACCGACCTGGTGACGATCGGTTCCGGGACGGTCATCCGCAAAGAAACGTTTTTCCTCGGGTACCGGGCCCACGCCGGTCACATCCAGACCGGCCGGGTGACCCTCGGCCGCGACGTGTTCATCGGCGAGAAGACGGTGCTGGACATCGACACCGCGATGGGCGACGGCGCGCAGCTGGGCCACACCTCCGCGCTCCACCGCGGCCAGTCGGTCCCGGACGGCGAGCGCTGGCACGGATCACCGGCCGAACCCACGGCGGTCGACTACGTGCGGGTCACGCCGACCGGGTGCGGTACCGCGCGCCGGGCGTGGTTCGGGTGCGTCACGCTGCTCCAGGTGCTGTTCCTGTACGTGCCGCTCGCCGTCGGCGGGATGTACATGCTGTTCACCGAGGTCCCGGCGATCGGCAAACGGCTCGACCCGCGGACGGCCGCACTGAGCCGGCCGGAACTCGTCTCCGACGCGCTGGTCGTCTCCCTCGTGCTGTTCTCCGGCTTCCTCGTCGCGGGCCTCGTCACCCTCTACACCGTGCCCCGGCTGCTGCGCCTGCTGGTCCGGCCCGACCGGGTCTACCCGCTCTACGGATTCCACTACACGGTGCACCGGACGACGACCCGCCTGACGAACGTCAAGTTCTTCGCCTGGCTCTTCGGGGACAGTTCGTACATCGTCCACTACCTCCGCGGCCTCGGCTACGACCTGTCGCGGGTCGAGCAGACCGGCTCCAACTTCGGCACCGAGGTGCAGCAGGAGACGCCCTTCCTGGTCTCCGTCGGCAGCGGGACGATGGTGGCCGACGGGCTGTCCGTGCTCAACGCCGAGTACTCCGCCACGTCGTTCCGGCTGTCGCGGGTGTCGATCGGGGCCCGCAACTTCCTCGGCAACAACATCGCCTATCCCGTGGGCGGCAGGACGGGTGAGAACTGCCTCCTCGCGACCAAGGTGATGGTTCCCCTCGACGGCGACATGCGTGAGGGCGTGGGGCTCCTGGGCTCGCCGTGTTTCGAGATCCCCCGGTCGGTGGACCGCGACTCCCGGTTCGACCACCTCCGCTCGGGCGACACGCTGCGCCGCCGGCTCGCCGCGAAGAACCGGTACAACCTCCGCTCGATGGCGCTGATGCTGTGCGTGCGCTGGCTGCACGTCTTCGCGCTCACCCTGCTCGCCCTCGCCTCCGTGGACCTCTACGGCGTGATCGGTCACGTGGTGATCGCCGCCTACCTCGCGCTGACGCTCGCGTTCTCCACCGTCTACTACGTGCTCGTGGAGCGCTGCATGCTGTGGTTCCGCCGGCTGAGCCCCCAGCTCTGCTCGATCTACGACCGCACCTTCTGGCTCCACGAGCGGCTGTGGAAGATCCCCACACACTTCCTCGACGTCTTCAACGGCACCCCGTACAAGAGCCTCGTCTGGCGCATGCTGGGCGTCCGCATCGGCCGCCGGGTGTTCGACGACGGCTGCTTCCTGACCGAACGCACCCTCACCACCATCGGTGACGACTGCACCCTGAACGTCGGCAGCAAGCTCCAGTGCCACTCGCAGGAGGACGGCACGTTCAAGTCCGACGGCACCACGCTCGGCGTCGGCTGCACGCTGGGCGTCGGCGCCCATGTGCACTACGGCGTGACCCTCGGCGACGCCGCGGTGCTGGCGGCCGACTCCTTCCTGATGAAGGGCGAGGAGGTCCCCCCGGGCGCGCGGTGGGGCGGCAATCCGGCCGTGGACATGCCCGAGGCCACCACCCGGCCGCGCGGGCCGGCCCGGGCCGGGGAAACGACCGGCGAACCCGCCTCCGCCCTGAGTTGAGGAAGGCCATTCGATGGACACGCGCGTGGAATCGGACCGGGAGTTCTGGACCGGGGTGCTGACCGCCGGCGGCGTCACCGCCGTACCGCGCTGGGCCCCCGAGCCGGCTCCGGGAGTGCTGGAGCGGCAGACGGTGGTCCCGGACGACGTGGCGGCCCCGGTGCGCGCGCTGGCGCGTCGGTCCGGACTGCCGCTCGGCGCGGTGCTGCTGGCCGCGCACGCCAAGGTCCTGGCGGCCCTGTCGGGCGAGCCGGACGTGGTGACGGGATACACCGGGGGAGTGCGCGGTGAGCCGTTGCCGTGCCGCCTGACCGTGCCCGCCGGGTCCTGGCGCGCGCTGCTGTCGGCCGCCGCGCGCGCCGAGGCGGAGGTGCTGGCGCGCCGGGAGTTCCCGGTGGCCGGGCTGCGCCGCGAACTGGGACTGACCGAACCGCCGTACGAGGTGGTGTTCGGCCCGCAGGGCGCCGAGGAGACACCGGCCGACGACGCCGTACTGCACGTGCGCTGGCACGACCGGGAAGGACGGCTGCTGCTGCGCCTGCGGTACCGCACGGACGCCCTGGACGCCGCGGGCGCGGACCGGATCGGCGGCTACCACCTGAGGGCCCTCGCGCTGCTGGCGGCCGACCCGGACGCCGACCACGCGCGGCAGGGGCTGCTCTCGCCCGACGAGGTGGGCGAGCAGCTGGAAGGACAGGCGGGGCCCCGGCGGCCGCTGCCGGACGCCCGCGCGCACGAGATGTTCGAGCGGCGGGCACGGGCGCACCCGCGGGCGGTGGCCGCCGTGCAGGGCGAGCGGCAGTGGACGTACGGCGAACTCAACGCGCGCGCCAACCGGTTGGCGCGGGCGCTGCTGGCCCGCGGACTGGGCCGGGAGGACGTCGTCGCCGTCGTCATGGAGCGCGACCTCGACTGGCTGGCGGCGACGCTCGCGGTGTTCAAGGCGGGCGGCGTGTACCTGCCGATCGAGCCGCACTTCCCGGCCGGCCGTATCGCGGCGACGCTGTCCCGCGCCGACTGCCGGCTGGTGCTCACCGCGCAGGGCGCCACCGACACCCTGGAGGAGGCACTGGCGACCGTGCCGGGAGCCACGGGAGTGCCGGTCTCGACGGCGTACGCGGAGCCGCACGACGACACCGACCCCGGGGTGCCGGTCGAGCCTGGCCGGCTGGCCTACATCTACTTCACCTCCGGCTCCACCGGCGAGCCGAAGGGGGCGATGTGCGAGCACGCGGGCCTCCTCAACCACCTGTACGCCAAGATCGACGACCTGGGGCTCGACGAGGACTCCGTGGTGGCGCAGACGGCCCCGCAGTGCTTCGACATCTCGCTCTGGCAGCTGATGGCGCCCCTGCTGGTCGGCGGGCGGACACTGTTGGTCGGCCAGGACGAGATCGTGGACGTGGAGCGGTTCCTGGACACGGTGGAGCGCGGCCGGGTCACCGTGACCCAGCTGGTGCCGTCCTACCTGGAGGTCGTGGTCTCCTACCTGGAGCGGCACCCCCGCGCCCTGCCCGACCTGCGGTGGGTGTCGGTGACCGGTGAGGCGCTCAGACGCGAGCTGGTGCAGCGCTGGTTCGCGGTCCGACCGGGGATCAGGCTCCTCAACGCCTACGGGCTGACCGAGACGTCGGACGACACCAACCACGAGGTCCTGGACTCGGTGCCGGACCGCGTGCTGCTGGGCCGCCCGGTCGGCAACGTGCGCGTCTACGTCGTGGACGAGCGGCTGTCGCTGCTCCCGCTGGGCGCACCCGGACTGATCGCGTTCTCCGGCGTCTGCGTAGGCCGGGGTTACGTCAACGACCCCGAACGCACCCGTGAGGCCTACCGGACGAACCCGTACCGGCCCGGCGAGCGGCTCTACCTCGGCGGTGACTGGGGCCGCTGGCACCCCGGCGGCAAGCTGGAGTTCCTCGGCCGCAGGGACGGCCAGGTCAAGATCCGCGGCTTCCGCATCGAGATCGGCGAGATCGAGAACGCCCTCCTGCGGGTGGCCGGGGTACGCGACGGCGCGGTGGTCGTCGTCGAACGGGGCGGCGGGAACAAGCAGCTCGTCGCCTTCCACACCGGCACCCGGCACGAGCCCGGCACGCTCCGCGAGGCGCTCGCGGCGGAGCTGCCCGCCTACATGGTCCCGGCGGCCTTCCACTGGTGCGACGGCCTGCCGCTGACCGCGAACGGCAAGACCGACCGCAAGGCCCTGACCGCGCGGGCCGGGCGGACGGCGCCGGCCGCCGGAGCCGTCACGGCGTCGGGCGACGCGCTCAGCCCGGCCGAGCGGCGGGTGGCGGCGGCCTGGGCCGCACTGCTGGGCGTGCCCGAGGAACGGATCGGCCGCACGGACCACTTCTTCGACTCCGGGGGCACCTCCCTGACGGCCGTCAAGCTCAGCATCGCGCTCGACCGCGCGGTGTCGCTGAAGGACATCACCCGCCACCCCGTGCTCGCCGACCTGGCCGCCCTCCTCGACGGTGCCGGCCGGCCCGGCGCGGAACTGCTGCACCCCCTGTCGAAGACGGCCGGTACGCCCGAGTGCGCGCTGGTGTGCTTCCCGTCCGCGGGCGGCAACGCGGTCAACTACCGCCCGCTGGCGGCGGCGCTGTCGGGCAGCGGCCTGGCGGTCCTCGCGGTGGACCCGCCCGGTCACGACCTGGCGGCCCGCCGTGAGCCGTTCATGTCGATCGCGGACGTGGCCCGCCGGGTCGCCGCCGAGATCACGGCGCGCGGCCTGACCCGGGTCATGCTGTGGGGCCACTCCTCGGGCGCCGCCCCGGCGCTGGAGACGGCCCGGGTCCTCGCGGAGCGCGGTGTGCGGGTGACGCGGGTCTTCCTCGGCGCGCACCTGCTCGGCACCGCCGCGGACCGGCGTGCCGCCGTCACCGAGCTGACCGGCCGCGACGACACGGACATCGTCGCCGAACTGGCCGCGGACGGCGGCCATCCGGAACTCGCCGAGCTGACCGCGCCGCACGCCGGGCACATCGCCGCCGCGTACCGGCACGACTGCGTGTCCGCGCACCGCTGGTTCCAGGCGGTCCTGGAGGACCCGCCGGCGGTACGGCTGTCCGCGCCGGTCTCGGTGGTCGTCGCCGCCGACGACCCGCACACGGCCGGCCACGCCGAGCGGCACCGCGACTGGCTGCTCCTGGCCGACCACGTCGAGCTGCACGAACTGGCCGACGGCGGCCACCACTTCCCGCGCACCCGGCCGACCGAGACGGCGCGGGCCGTGCTGCGCGCGGCCGTCCCGCTGGCCCCCACCTGAGGCCGGCTCGCCTCGCCACCCTTCCCTCGACGGGCGACCGAAAGGAAACCGAGATGACCTCCTCGTCCCTGACAGCACCGCTCGACGTGGAGCCGCGGCCGGACAGACCCGCGCTGCTGTGCGTCGACCCGCCCGACGACCCCGCGCGCTGGGCCGCCGAGCACCGGGAGGCGTTGCGGGCACGGGTCACCGAGCACGGGGCGCTGCTCGTGCGCGGCCTCGGCCTGCGGGACGCGGACCAGGCCGGTGCCGTCCTCACCGGGCTGGCCGGCCGGCTGCTGCCCGAACGGGAGGCGTTCGCCCCCCGGGAGGCCCACGGCCCCGGGCTGTACTCCTCCACGCCCTGGCCGGCCAACCAGCCGATGTGCATGCACCACGAGCTGAGTTACCCGCTGGAGGTGCCCGGTCTGCTGCTGTTCGCGTGCCTGACCGCGCCCGAGAAGGGCGGGGCGACGGCTCTCGCCGACGCCGGCGACGTCCTCGACGCCCTGCCCGGCGAGCTGACGGAACGGTTCGAGCACGAGGGCTGGCTGCTGACCCGCACCTACAACGACGAGATCGGGGCGTCTCTGGCGGAGTCGTTCGGCACCGAGGACCGGGACGCGATCGAGCGTTACTGCCGGGCGAACGCCATCGAGTTCACCTGGGGAGCCGACGGCTCGCTCCGCACCGAGCAGCGCCGCGGCGCCGTGGTACGGCACCCGCGCACGGGCCGGCGCTGCTGGTTCAACCAGATCGCCTTCCTCAACGAGTGGACCCTCGCCCCCGAGGTGCGCGAGTACCTGCTCGACGAGTACGGCCCGGACGGCCTGCCGTTCAACACCCGCTACGGGGACGGGACGCCGATCGACGAGTACGTCGTGCGCGTCCTCAACTCCACGTACGAGGAGCACACCCGGCGCGAGCCCTGGCAGACCGGGGACCTGATGCTGGTGGACAACATCGCCACCGCGCACAGCCGGGAGGCCTTCACCGGTGACCGCCGGGTGGTCGTCGCTCTGGCCGACCCCCACCGCCTGGCCGACCACATCCCGACCCCGGAGGCGAGCCGCCGATGACCGATCTGCTGCCGACACCCGCCCAGCCGGCCCCGCCCGGCCCGGACACCGCGCCCACCTTCGCGGTGATCTCCGGCGAGCAGGTGCACCGGGCCCTCGACGGACGCGAGCGGGAACTCGTCGACCTGGTCGAGGCCACCTACCGGCTGCACGGCGCCGGGGACTCGGTCAACCCGCCGTCGTACTTCCTGCGCTTCCCCGACCGCCCCGCGTCCCGGATCATCGCGCTGCCCGCGTCCCTCGGCGGCCAGGTGCGGGTGGACGGCATGAAGTGGATCTCCAGCTTCCCCGACAACGTACGGTCCGGACTGCCGCGAGCCTCCGCGGTACTGATCCTCAACGACCACGACACCGGCTACCCGTTCGCCTGCCTGGAGAGCTCCGTCATCAGCGCGGCCAGGACCGCGGCGTCCGCCGCGCTGGCGGCCGACCGGCTCAGCCGCACCCGGCCCCGGCCCCGCCGGGTCGGCTTCTTCGGCACGGGGCTGATCGCCCGCTACATCCACACCTTCCTGGCCGGCACCGGCTGGACCTTCGACGCCGTCGGCGTGCACGACCTGTCCGCCGACAGCGCCGCCGGCTTCTCCGGCTACCTCGGCCAGGCCGGCGCCGGCGAGCGGGTCACCGTCCACGACAGCGCCGAGGACCTCGTGCGCTCCAGCGACCTGGTGGTGTTCGCCACCGTCGCCGGCCGGCCCCACGTCACGACGCCCGACTGGTTCCGCCACAACCCCCTGGTGCTGCACGTGTCGCTGCGCGACCTCGCCCCCGAGGTGCTGCTCGGCGCGGCGAACTACGTCGACGACGTCGAGCACTGCCTGAAGGCGGACACCTCCCCACATCTGGCCGAGCAGCTGACCGGCGGCCGTGACTTCCTCGACGGCACGCTGAACGACGTACTGCTCGGCCGGGCCGCCCCGCCCCGCGACCGGCCGGTGATCTTCTCCCCGTTCGGCCTGGGCGTCCTCGACCTGGCCGTCGGCAAGTACGTCTACGACCAGGTGGCCCGGGCGGACGAACTCCGCGTCATCGACGACTTCTTCCACGATCTGCGCCGGTACGGCTGAGGCCTTCGCCCTCAGCCCTGGGACAGGAGGCCTGCCGTGCCCGTCATCTCCGCTCCCCACGCCTTCAACGAGGGCAATCTCTTCATCGACCTGGAGTCGAGCTTCGGATACCGCCTCTACCTCAAGTGCGAGGGCTTCAACTTCGCCGGCTCAATCAAGCTGAAGGCCGCGAACGCGATGGTGGAGGGGGCCGAGCGCGAAGGCACCCTGAAATCGGACTCCGTCCTCGTCGAGTCCTCGTCCGGCAACCTGGGCGTCGCCCTGAGCATGATCGCCGCGAGCAAGGGCTACCGGTTCCTGTGTGTCACGGACTCCCGTTGCAACCTCTCCACCCGGCTGCTGATGGAGGCCCTCGGCAGTGAGGTGCACATCGTGGCCGACCTGGACTCCAACGGCGGCTTCCTCGGCACCCGGCTCGACTACGTCCGCGATCTGTGCGCGTCCGACGACCGGTACGTGTGGCTCAGCCAGTACACCAACGCGCAGAACTGGCAGGCGCACTACCGGACGACGGCACCGGAGATCGCCCAGCACTTCCCCCGGCTGGACGCGCTGTTCATCGGAACGGGCACCGCCGGCACCCTGATGGGCTGCGCCCGCTACTTCCGCGAGCGGCGCCGCCCGGTGCGGATCATCGCCGTGGACAGTGTGGGCTCGGTGGCCTTCGGCGGCGAGCCCGGCCGCCGGATGATCCCCGGCCTCGGCATGAGCATGCGCCCCCCGCTCCTCGACGAGACGCTGGTGGACGAGGTGATCCGGGTGGAGGAGGCCGACACCATCCGCACCTGTCACCGCCTGGCCCGACGGGGCTTCCTGTTCGGCGGGTCCACGGGCACGGTGGTCAGCGCGGCGACGTCCTGGCTGGCCCGGCACGGCAGCCGTGACCTCACCGCGGTGGCCATCGCCCCCGACCTCGGCGAACGCTACCTCGACACCATCTACCAGACGAACTGGCTCCAGGACCTGTACGGCGACGGAGTCCTCGACTCCGCCCAGGTGAACCCCTTCTAGCCGCGCCGGGGCCGGGGGCCCGGTAGGGCTGCCCCGCGCTCAACCCCTTTGACCTCCCTACAACCGGTCTCCTCTGGTGGGTGGCTCCGGGGGATGCGTCCCGCCACCGTCCTTGACGTCCACTTCACAGGTGCGTCGGTCGTACGACTGGTCATTGGGGATCAACAACACTCCGGCAACCTGCTCAGGGTGCTCGACGGCGAGCCAGTCGTCGCCCGTGAGGGGATCGTCGGCCGGCCCGAACGCCTGGGACGAGTGCACCGTCCGACACCCCAACACCACACGCTCCTTGTCGACCGCGCAGGCATCCACCGCGGGGTCGGAATGTTCGTCGGCGCCGTCGAAGCGGAAGTGGAAGTGGACCCGGTCACCTTCGGAGGGCACCTGCGGGTGGGGCTCAAGGCGCCAGTCGACGACCGCGGCGGTGACGCCGAGGGGCTGCCCGTCCGTGTCCACGACCTGCACCCTGGCACCGGCCTTCCCACGCTCCGCCGTCGTGTCGGTGCAGCCCCAGGACGAGCAGCCGGACAGGGCGAGAATCACCAGAGCCGGCGGGGCAACGGCGAGCACCCGTGCGGGTAACACCGAGGTGACCTCCCGGTCCAGGTGGGGCGGGACAGCGTAGACCCTCACGATGCACGACTTCGAGCGGCGGCGCGCCTCGCCGGTGGGGTGCCCAAGGCCGTACGAGGATCATCGCGCGCGACGCCCCCGGAGCGGGACCCCTTAACCGTCACGGGGGCCCCTGGGGGCCGTAGGGGTGTCTTGGGTTCGCACCGGCTGCCTAGCCTCCGACAGCGGAGGGGAAGCGGACCGGAAACCGTCCGGAGGCGATCCGCGCGGCCCAGGCCCTCACTTCGATCTCGATCGGATGGCGCGCTGGTGAACAACGAAGAGCAACTGCTCGACTATCTCAGGCGGACGACCGCGGACCTGCGGGAGGCGCGGCGGCGGCTGCGCGAGAACGAGCGACGCGCACACGGCCCGGTCGCGGTCGTCGGCATCGGCTGCCGCTACCCGGGTGGCGTCACCACCCCCGAGGACCTGTGGGAACTCGTCGCGACGGGGACCGACGCGGTGACGGACTTCCCCGCCGACCGCGGCTGGGACGTGGACGCCCTGTACGACCCCGACCCCGACCGGCCCGGCCGGACCTACGCCCGTACCGGCGGATTCCTGCACGACGCCGCCGACTTCGACCCCGGCTTCTTCGGCATCAGCCCCCGCGAGGCCCTCGCCATGGACCCGCAGCAGCGGCTGCTGCTGGAGACCTCGTACGAGGCCTTCGAGCGGGCCGGTATCGTCCCGGCCTCCCTGCGCGGCAGCCGCACCGGCGTGTTCGCCGGCGTCATGTACAACGACTACGCCACCCGTCTCACCTCCGTACCCGACGACCTCGACGGCTACCTCGCCAACGGGAGCGCCGCGAGCATCGCCTCCGGTCGCGTCGCCTACACCTTCGGACTCGAAGGCCCGGTGGTCACCGTCGACACCGCCTGCTCGTCCTCCCTGGTCGCCCTGCACTGGGCGGTGCGCGCGCTCCAGGCGGACGAGTGCTCGCTCGCCCTGGCCGGCGGCGTCACCGTGATGTCCACCCCGGAGACGTTCGTCGACTTCAGCCGGCAGCGCGGGCTCGCGCCGGACGGCCGGTGCAAGGCGTTCGCCGCCGCGGCCGACGGTACCGGCTGGGGCGAGGGCGCCGGCATGCTGCTGCTGGAACGGCTCGCCGACGCCCGGCGCAACGGCCACCCGGTGCTCGCCGTCGTCCGGGGCAGCGCCGTCAACTCCGACGGCGCCAGCAGCCGGCTGACCGCGCCCAACGGCCCGTCCCAGCAGCGCGTCGTCCGGCAGGCCCTGGCCGGTGCCGGGCTCACCCCCGCCGACGTCGACGTGGTCGAGGCGCACGGCACCGGCACCTCGCTCGGCGACCCGATCGAGGCCCAGGCGCTGCTCGCCACCTACGGCCAGGACCGCGCCGAGCCGCTGCTGCTGGGCTCGGTCAAGTCCAACCTCGGGCACACCCAGGCCGCCGCGGGCGTCGCGGGCGTCATCAAGATGGTGCTGGCCATGCGGCACGGCGAGGTTCCGCCCACCCTCCACGTCGACGCGCCCACCGACCAGGTCGACTGGAGCGCGGGAGCCGTCGAACTGGCCCTGGAACGGCGCCCGTGGCCCGCCACCGGCCGGCCCCGCCGCGCCGCCGTCTCCTCCTTCGGCATCAGCGGCACCAACGCGCACGTCGTCCTGGAGCAGGCCCCCGCCGACCCGGAACCCGCCGGCAACGCGGAGCAGCCCGCCGGTGACCGGGAGGGCGCGGAGAACCCGGCCGGCCGGGACGGCGCTCACCTCCCCTGGATCGTCTCCGGCCGTACCCCGCAGGCCCTCACCGCGCAGATCACGCGACTGCGCGACCACCTCGACGCGCACCCCGGCGTCCGCCCCGCCGACCTCGGGCTGTCGCTCGCCACCACCCGCGCCCGCCACGAGCACCGCGCCGTCGCGGTCGGCCGGGACACCGGCGACCTGCTCGCCGGGCTCGCCGCCGCCACCCCGGTCACCCCGGCCGGTGGCAGGACCGCCTTCCTGTTCACCGGCCAGGGGTCCCAGCGGACCGGCATGGGCCGGGACCTGCACCGCGCCTTCCCGGTGTACGCGGACGCCTTCGACGCGGTGTGCGCCCTCGCCGACCCGAGCCTGGAGCGCCCGCTCGCCGACCTCATCGACGGCGACGCCGGCCTCCTCGCCCGCACCGACCACGCGCAGATCGCCCTGTTCGCCACCGAAGTGGCCCTGTACCGGCTCCTGGAGTCCTGCGGCGTGACCCCCGACTACCTGGCCGGCCACTCCGTCGGTGAGATCGCCGCCGCCCACGTCGCCGGGGTGCTGTCCCTTCCCGACGCCGTCCGCCTCGTCCTCGCGCGCGGCACCCTGATGGCGGCCCTGCCCGCGGGCGGCGCCATGGCCGCGCTGCGCGCCACGGAGGACGAGGTCACCCCGTACCTGGACGAGCGCGTCGGCCTCGCCGCCGTCAACGGCCCGCGCTCCGTGGTCGTCTCCGGAGCCGAGGACGCCGTCACCGCCCTCGCCGCCCGCTTCGGCCGGGGCAAGCTGCTGGAGGTCTCGCACGCCTTCCACTCGCCGCTGATGGAACCGATGCTCGCCGACTTCGCGGAGGCCGCCGCCCGGTGCTCCTTCGCCGAGCCGCGCATCCCGATCGTCTCCACGCTCACCGGCGCCCTCGCCGACCCCGCGCGGCTCGCCACCCCCGGCCACTGGGTGGACCACGTCCGCCGGCCCGTCCGCTTCGCCCCCGCCATGACCGCCCTGCACGAGCTGGGCGTCCGGGCGTTCCTCGAGGTCGGCCCGGACGCGGCCCTGACCGCGCTGGCCGTGGACTGCGTGCCCGGGGACAGCGTGACCGTCGCCGCACTGCGCCGCGCCGGCGACGAGGAACGCGACCTGGTCACGGCCGTGGCGCGGCTGCACGCGGCCGGCACCGCCGTGGACTGGGCGGCGTTCTTCGCCCCGCACCACGCCCGGCACACCCCCCTGCCCACCTACGCCTTCCAGCGTGAGCGCCTCTGGCTGGAGGCCGGCGCGGGCGGCAGCGGCGACGCCGACGGCCTGGGGCAGCGCGCCACCGGCCATCCGCTGCTGACCGCCGCGACCGACCTGCCCGACACGCAGGGAGCGGTCCTCACCGGCCGGCTCTCCCTCGCCTCGCACCCGTGGCTCGCCGACCACGCCGTGCACGGGACCGTACTGCTGCCCGGCACCGCCTTCGTGGAGATGGCACTCCAGGCCGCGGAGCGCACCGGCTGCGACACCGTCGGCGAACTCACCCTGCACGCCCCGCTGATCCTGCCCGAGCAGGGGGCGCTGGCCGTCCAGGCCGCCGTCGGCGGGGAACGGGACGGACAGCGGGAGCTGACCGTCTGGTCCCGCCGCGCCGACACCCCCGACGCCCCCTGGACCCGCAACGCGGCAGGCGTCCTCACCGTCACGGCCGACGACGGGGCCGCCCCGGCGGACCTGACCGACTGGCCGCCCCGGGACGCCGAACCCGTCGACCTAGACGGCCTCTACCCCGCACTGGCCCGCACCGGCTACGGCTACGGCGCGGTCTTCCAGGGCCTGCGCGCCATGTGGCGCCGCGGCGACGAGCTGTTCGCCGAGGCGGCCCTGCCCGACAGCGCCCGTGCCACCGCCGCCGCGTACGGCGTGCACCCGGCGCTGCTGGACGCCGTCCTGCACGTCAACCTGCTGGACCTGCCCGGCGGCCGGGCGGTGCTGCCGTTCGCCTGGGGCGGCGTCACCCTGCACGCCGCGGGCACCGACACCGTACGCCTGCACCTGTCGCCGTCCGGCCCCGAGGCCGTCGCCCTCACCCTGGCCGACGCCACCGGCGCGCCCGTCGCGACCGTCCGCAGCCTCGTGGCGCGCCCCGTCTCCGCCGAGCAGCTCGCCGGGGACGGCGACGACCCGCTGTACCGGGTCGACCTCGTCCCGGCGCCGGTCCCGGCGACCGCCCGCACACCCGCGCTGGCGGTGTGCGGCCTCGCGGGCACCGGCCCGGCGCACACCGGGCTGGACGCCCCCCACCACTGCGACCCGGCCGCTCTCGTCGCCGCCGGTCCGGTACCCGACCTGGTGGTCCTCGCCGTACCGGTCACCCCCGACGCCGTACCCGACCTGCCCGCCCTGGTGCGCGAGCGGGTGCACGCCGTGCTGGACGCGCTGCGCACCTGGCCGGCCGACGCGGACCACGCCGAGCACCGGCTCGCCGTCCTGCTGCGCGCCGGCGATCTCGGCCACGCCGCCCTGTACGGGCTGGTCCGCGCGGCGCAGGCGGAGAACCCCGGCCGGTTCCTGCTGGTCGACAGCGACGGCAGCGCCGACCCGGGACCCGCGCTCGCCGCCGCGCTCGCCGCCGGCGACCCGGAGGTCGCGGTGCGGGACGGCGAGGTACGGCTGCCCCGGCTGGCCCGCGCCAAGCCCGGCGCCCCGCTCGCCCCCGACCCCGACGGCACCGTCCTGATCACCGGCGGCACCGGCGGCCTCGGCGCCCTGATCGCCCGGCACCTGGTCACCGAGCACGGCGTACGGCGCCTGCTGCTGGCCGGCCGGCGCGGCGCCGACGCCCCCGGCGCCGACCGACTGCGCGAGACGCTGCGCGAGCTGGGCGCCGACGTGGTCATCGCCCGGTGCGACGCCGCCGACCGCGCCGACCTGGCGGCGCTGCTCGCCGAGCACGACGTCCGGGCCGTGGTGCACGCCGCCGGCGTCGTCGACAACGGCGTGCTGGCCACGCTCGACGCCGACCGGGTGGACCGGGTGCTGCGGCCCAAGGTCGACGCCGCCTGGAACCTGCACGAACTGACCCGCGACAAGGACCTGTCGGCGTTCGTCCTGCTGTCCTCCACCGCCGGTCTGCTCGTCGGCGGGGGCCAGGCCAACTACGCCGCCGCCAACACCTTCCTCGACGGCCTCGCCGCCCACCGCCGCTCGCTCGGCCTGCCCGGTGTCTCCCTCGCCTACGGCCTGTGGTCCGGCGCCGGCGGCATGAGCGACGGCATCGACGCCGCCGACCTGGAACGGTTGCGCCGGCTCGGCCTGCCGCCCCTGACCCCCGGCCAGGGACTGCGCGCCTTCGACGCCGGACTCGGCGGCGAGGACGCCGTCCTGGTCCCCGTACGCCTGGACGCCGCCGCGGTGCGCGCCCGGCCCGACGGCGTACCGGCGCTGCTGCGCGGCCTGGTGCGGCCCGCCCGGCCCAGTGCCGGGCCCGCCGCCGGCGCCCCCGGCAGCTCCTGGCGCGAACGGCTGGCACCGCTGGCCGACCCCGAACGGGACCGCGCCCTGCTGGAGCTGGTCCGCACCCACGTCGCCGGCGTCCTCGGGCACCCCTCGCCCGAGTCCGTCGAACCGGGACGCGCGTTCCAGGAGATGGGCTTCGACTCGCTCGCCGCCGTCGAACTGCGCAACCTCCTGGCCGGCGCCACCGGCCTCACCCTGCCGGCGACGCTCGTCTTCGACCAGCCCACCCCCGCGGCCCTCGCCGCCCACCTCAGGACCGCGCTCGTGCCCGGACCGGCCGACCGGGCCCGGACCGCGCTGGCCGAGGTGGACCGCGTCGAGGCCGCACTGCTCGCCCTGCCCGACGAGGGCGGCAGCCACGCCCGTGTCACCGCACGCCTCGAAGCGCTGCTGCGCAGCTGGCAGGAGACCCACGGCCGGGACACCGCGCCCGTGCCGCCGGAGGACTTCGGCGAAGCCAGCGACGACGAACTCTTCGCCAGGATCGACAACGAACTGGGAGCCCTGTGATGGAAGACTCGGCCACCGCCGACAAGCTCCGCGACTACCTCAAGCGGGCCACGGCCGAGCTGGAGCGCAGCCGCCGCCGCGTACGCGAGCTGGAGGAGCAGGACCGTGAGCCCGTCGCCATCATCGGCATGGGCTGCCGCTACCCCGGTGGGGTGCGCACCCCCGAGGACCTGTGGCGGATCGTCGACGAGGGCACCGACGTCGTCACCGAGTTCCCCACCGACCGCGGCTGGGACGTCGAGGCGATCTACGACCCCGAACCCGGCGCCCCCGGCAAGTCCTACGTCCGCCACGGCGGGTTCCTGCATGACGCCGCCGAGTGCGACCCCGCCTTCTTCGGCATCAGCCCCAAGGACGCCCCCGGCACCGACCCGCAGCAGCGCCTGCTGCTGGAGGTCACCTGGGAGGCCTTCGAACGGGCCGGCATCGACCCGAGCAAGGTGAAGGGCACCCCGACCGGCGTCTTCGTGGGCCTGATGCACCACGACTACGTCGGCGGCACCATCTCCGGCAGCATCGTCTCCGGCCGCATCGCCTACACGCTCGGCCTGGAGGGCCCGGCGGTCACCATGGACACCGCCTGCTCCTCCTCCCTGGTGGCGCTGCACTCGGCGATCCAGTCGCTGCGCAAGGGCGAGTGCTCGCTGGCGCTCGCGGGCGGCGCCGCCGTCATGGCCAGCCCCGAGATGTTCATCGAGTTCAGCGAACGCCGCGCGCTGTCCCCCGACGGCCGCTGCCACTCCTTCTCCGACGGGGCGGCGGGCGCCGCCTGGGCGGAGGGCGCCGGCATGCTCCTGGTGGAGCGGCTGTCCGACGCCCTGCGCAACGGCCACGAGGTGCTCGCCGTGGTCCGCGGCTCGGCGGTCAACCAGGACGGCGCCTCCAACGGCCTGACCGCGCCGAGCGGCCCGGCCCAGATCCGGGTCATCCGGCAGGCCCTCGCCGACGCCCGGCTCGCCCCGCACCACATCGACGCCGTCGAGGCGCACGGCACCGGCACCACCCTCGGCGACCCCATCGAGGCCCAGGCCGTCATCGCCGCCTACGGGCAGGACCGGCCGCAGAACCAGCCGGTGTGGCTCGGCTCCATCAAGTCCAACATGGGCCACCCGCAGGCCGCGGCCGGCGTCGGCGCCATCATCAAGATGGTCATGGCGATGCGCCACGGCACCCTGCCCCGCACCCTGCACGCCGAGAAGCCCTCCACCGCCGTCGACTGGAGCGCCGGCGACGTCCGGCTGCTCACCGAGGCCCGCCCCTGGGACACCCCCGACGGACGCCCGCGCCGCGCCGGCGTGTCCTCCTTCGGCATCTCCGGCACCAACGCCCACACCATCCTGGAGGAGGCGCCGCCCGCCGGGGCCGAGGAGCCCGCCCCAAAGCGGGCCGCGCTGCCCGTCGTCCCCTGGGTGCTGTCCGGCAAGGGCGCCGACGCCGTCCAGCGGCAGGCCGAGCGGCTGCTCGCGGTCGCCGGCGACCTCGACCCGTACGACGTCGGGCACTCGCTGGCCACCACCCGCACCGTGTTCACCCACCGGGCCGCCGTCACCGGCCGCGACCGGGACGAACTGCTGGCCGGCCTGCGTGCCGTCGCCGACGGCAGCCGGCCCGCCGTGGTGCCCCCCGAGCCCGGCCGCCTCGGCGTGCTGTTCTCCGGGCAGGGCTCCCAGCGCCCCGGCATGGGTCGCACCCTGCACGCCGGGTTCCCGGTGTTCGCCGCCGCCTTCGACGAGATCTGCGCCGCGTTCGACCCCCACCTGGACCGGCCGCTGCGCGAGGTCATGTTCGAGGACGCCGACCCCGCCACCGCCCACCTGAACCGGACCGTCTACACCCAGGCCGCCCTGTTCACCTTCGAGACCGCCCTGTACCGGCTGCTGGAGCACTGGGGCGTCCGCCCGGACCTGCTCGCCGGGCACTCCATCGGCGAGATCGTCGCCGCGCACGTCGCCGGCGTCCTGGACCTGACGGACGCCGTCACCCTGGTCGCCGCCCGCGGCCGGCTCATGCAGGACCTGCCCGCGGGCGGCGCGATGGTGTCCCTGCTCGCCGGCGAGGCCGAGGTCACCGGGCTGCTCACCGACGGCGTCGACATCGCGGCCGTCAACGGGCCCCGCGCGGTGGTGGTCTCCGGCGACGAGGAGGCCGTGCTCGCCGTCGCCGCCCGGGTGGAGAAGACCACCCGGCTGAAGGTGTCGCACGCCTTCCACTCCCACCGCATGGACCCCATGCTCGACGCGTTCCGCGGGGTGCTGGCCGGTCTCACCTTCCACGAGCCCGCCCTGCCGGTCGTCTCCAACGTCACCGGCCGCACGGACGGCGACCTCACCTCGCCCGAGTACTGGGTGCGCCACGTCCGCGAGGCCGTCCGCTTCCACGACGGGCTCACCACCCTGGCCGCCGAGGGCGCCACCCGCCTCCTCGAGGTCGGCCCGGACTCGGTGCTCACCAACCTGGCCCAGGACACGGTGCCCGATGTCATCGGCACCCAGCGCCGCGACCGCCCCGAGGACACCGCCCTCCTCGACGCCGTCTGCCGCCTGCACCTGACCGGCACCGGCCCCGACTGGACGACCGTGTTCGCCGGCGGCCGCAGGGTCGACCTGCCCACCTACCCGTTCCGCCGCGACCGGCACTGGGCGGACGCCCCCATCCTCCAGGCCGAGCGCTCCGCGGCGGCCCGCGCGGGCGGCGACGCCGCCGACCCGTTCTGGGAACTGGTCCGGGACCAGGACGTGACCGCCGTCGCCGCCACCCTCGGCGTCGCCGACGAGACGTCCGTCGCCGCCGTCGTACCGGCCCTGGCCGCCTGGCACGAGCAGCGGCGGGCCCACGCCGCCGCCGACGGCTGGCGCTACCGCGTCGCCTGGGAACCGCTCGCGCCCGCCGCCACCCCGGCACGCGGCGGCCGCTGGCTGGCCGTCGTCCCCGCCGCCGACGACCCCTGGACGGCCACCGTCCTGGCCGGGCTCACCGAGCAGGGCCTCACCCTCGACACCGTCACGGTGCCGGACCCGGCCGGCCGCACGGGACTCACCGCACTGCTCGCCGGCCGGGACGGCGCCGACGGTGTCCTGTCGCTGCTGGCGCCGGCCACCGGACCGGCCGCCACCGCCACCCTCGTCCAAGCCCTCGGCGACGCCGGGATCACGGCCCCGCTGTGGTGCGTCACCCGTGACGCCGTCGCCCACGGCACGACCGCCGCCGTCACCGGGTACGCCCAGGCCCGGGTGTGGGGCCTCGGCCGGGTCGCCGCCCTGGAACACCCCGAACGCTGGGGCGGGCTGGTCGACCTGCCCGCCGCGCCCGGCCCGCGGACCCTCGCCCGGCTGGCCGCCCTGCTCGGCGACGCGGGCGGCGAGGACCAGGTCGTCCTGCGCGAGTCCGGCGCCCACGGCCGACGCCTGGAGCACGCCCCGGCCCGTGCCGGAGCCCCCTGGAAGCCGTCCGGCACGGTGCTGGTCACCGGGGCCACCGGCGCCGTCGGCACGGCCGTCGCCCGCTGGCTCGCCGCCGAGGGCGCCGACCACCTGCTGCTGACCTCCCGGCGGGGCCCGGACGCGCCCGGCGCCGCCGAACTCGTCCGCGAACTCACCGACGCCGGCACCCCGGTGACCCTCGCCGCCTGCGACGTCGCCGACCGCGGGGCGCTGGCCGCGCTGCTGGACTCCGTCCCCGACGAACACCCCCTCACCGCGGTGCTGCACCTGGCCGGCGTCCTCGACGACGGCGTCCTGGACGCCCTCACCCCCGAGCGGTTCGACGGTGTCCTCGCCCCCAAGGCCGACGCCGCCCGCCACCTGCACGAACTGACCGCGGACCGGGATCTGTCGGCGTTCGTGCTGTTCTCCTCCCTGACCGCCACCGTCGGCGGCGCCGGGCAGGCCAACTACGCCGCCGCCAACGCCTACCTCGACGCCCTCGCCGAACACCGGCGCGCGGCCGGCCTGCCGGCCACCTCGGTGGCCTGGGGGCCGTGGGGCGGCGACGGCATGGCCGCCCACGGCACCGTCCGCTCGGCCGCCCGCGCGATGGGCATGTCCCCGCTCGGCCCGGAGAACGCGCTCACCGCGCTGCGCCGTGCCCTGGACGGCGGCGACACCACCGTCACCGTCGCCGACGTCGACTGGTCGGTGTTCGCACCCGCCTTCACCGCCACCCGGCCCAGCCCCCTGCTGTCCACGCTGCCCGGGGCACAGGCCCGCACGGGCGGCGCCGCCGAGACGGGCGCCGCCGACGGGTTCGCCGAGAAGCTCGCCGGCCTCACCGGCGGCGAACGCGACCGCGCCCTCCAGGAGCTGGTGTGCGGCCAGGCCGCCGCGGTCCTCGGCTACGGCGCCGCCGACGCGGTCGAGCCGACCACCGCCTTCCGCGACCTGGGCTTCGACTCCCTCACCTCCGTCGACCTGCGCAACCGGATCAGCGGCGCCGCCGGGGTGCCGCTGCCGGCCACCCTCATCTTCGACTACGCCACCCCCGCCGCCCTCGCCAAGCACCTGGGCACCGAACTCGCGGGCGCCGACACCTCGGTGGACTCGGTCCTCGCCGAACTCGACCGGGTCGCGGCGCGGCTCGGCGACCTCACCGCCGAGGACATCGAACAGAGCCGGATCACCACCCGCCTGCGGTCGCTGCTGGGCGACCTCGACAAGACCCTCGGCCAGGACGCCGCCGCCGTCGCCGGACGGCTGGAGGAGGCCTCCGCCGACGACGTCTTCGCCTTCATCGACGACCAGCTCGGCTCGGCGTGAGGCGACCCTCCCACGACACCCCGGCCCCACCGCGGTCCACGTCTTCGCACAGGAGTGGCGACACCCCATGACCAACGACGAAAAGCTGCTCTCCTACCTCAAGCGGGTCTCCGCCGACCTGGCCCAGACCCGCCAGCGGCTGCGCGAGGCGGAGAACCAGGACCGGGAACCCATCGCCGTCGTCGGCATGAGCTGCCGCTTCCCCGGCGGCGTGACCTCCCCGGAGGAGTTCTGGCGGCTCGTCCACGACGGCACCGACGCCATCGGTGACTTCCCCGACGACCGGGGCTGGGACGTCGACGCGCTCTACGACCCCGACCCGGACGCCCCCGGCAGGACCTACGTCACCCGCGGCGGCTTCCTCACCGACGCGGCCGCGTTCGAGCCGGACTTCTTCGGCATCAGCCCCCGCGAGGCGGTCGCCATGGACCCCCAGCAGCGGCTCCTGCTGGAGGTGTCGTGGGAGGCACTGGAACGCGCCCGGATCGCCCCCGACTCGGCGCACGGCACCCGGATCGGGGTGTTCGCCGGCACCAACGGCCAGGACTACAAGGACGTGCTGGCCCGCACGCCCGACGACAGCGAGGCCGCGCTCGGCACCGGCGTGCTGGCCGCCGTGATCTCCGGCCGCATCTCCTACACCCTCGGGCTGGAGGGCCCGGCCGTCACCATCGACACCGCCTGCTCCTCGGCGCTCGTCGCGGTGCACCTGGCCGTGCAGGCGCTGCGCAACAAGGAGTGCGGCCTCGCGCTGGCGGGCGGCGCGACCGTGATGTCCACACCGGGCAACTTCATCGCCTTCAGCCGGCAGCGCGGCCTCGCCGCGGACGGCCGCTGCAAGTCCTTCGCGGACACCGCGGACGGCACCGGCTGGAGCGAGGGCGCCGGCATGCTGGTGCTGGAACGGCTCTCGGACGCCCGCCGCAACGGCCACGAGGTGCTGGCCGTCGTCCGCGGCTCCGCCGTCAACCAGGACGGCGCCTCCAACGGCCTGACCGCCCCCAACGGGCCGTCCCAGCAGCGCGTCATCCGCGCCGCGCTGGCCTCCGCCGACCTCGGCCCCGCCGACGTGGACCTGCTGGAGGCGCACGGCACCGGCACCACCCTCGGTGACCCGATCGAGGCCCAGGCGCTGCTCGCCACCTACGGCCAGGACCGGCCCGCGGACGCCCCGCTGTGGCTCGGTTCGGTGAAGTCCAACATCGGGCACACCCAGGCCGCGGCCGGCGTCGCCGGCATCATCAAGGCGGTCATGGCGATGCGGCACCGCGTGCTGCCGCGCACCCTGCACGCCGAGGAGCCGTCCGCCAAGGTCGACTGGGGCCGGGGCGAGGTCCGGCTGCTGACCGAGAACCGGCCCTGGACCGACCCCGGCCGTCCGCGCCGGGCCGCCGTCTCCTCCTTCGGCGCCAGCGGCACCAACGCGCACACCATCCTGGAGGAGCCCCCCGCCGTCGAACCGGCCGAGGCGGAGCCGCGTACGGCGCCCCCGCTGGTGCCCTGGGTGGTCTCCGGCCGGACCGAGCGCGCCCTGCGCGAGCAGGCCGCCCGGGTGGCCGCCGCCGTCGGTGAGCTGGACCCGGTGGACGTGGCGCACTCCCTGGCCGCCACCCGCACCGCCCACCCCTACCGGGCCGTGGTCCTCGGCACCGACCGCGACGCGCTGCGCACGGCCCTGGCCGGCCTCGCCGAGGGGGGCCGGGGCGCCGCCTCGGGCCGGGTCCGCAAGGGGCAGACCGCCTTCCTGTTCACCGGTCAGGGCTCGCAGCGCCCGGGCATGGGCCGGGAACTGCACGCGCGCTTCCCGGTCTTCGCCCGCGTCTTCGACGAGATCTGCCAGCTGACCGGCGACCCCGGGCTGCGCGACGTCGTCCTCGGCGACGACCCCGGGCCGCTCGACCGCACCGCCCGCACCCAGACCGCGCTGTTCGCCTTCGAGGTCGCGCTGTACCGGCTGGTGGAGTCCTGGGGCGTCACGCCGGACTACCTCGCCGGGCACTCCGTCGGCGAGATCGCCGCCGCCCACGTGGCCGGCGTCCTTGACCTGGCGGACGCGACCACGCTGGTGACCGCGCGCGGCCGGCTCATGCAGGCGCTGCCCGAGGGCGGCGCCATGATCGCCGTACGCGCCACCGAGGACGAGGTCCGCCCGCTGCTCACCGACCGCGTCGGCATCGCCGCCGTCAACGGCCCCGCCTCCGTGGTGATCTCCGGTGACGCCGCCGAGACCGAGGCGGTGGCCGCCCGGTTCGCCAAGAGCCGGCGGCTGACGGTCTCCCACGCCTTCCACTCACCGCTGATGGAACCGATGCTGGACGAGTTCCGGTCGGTCGTCCGGTCGCTGACCTTCCACCGGGCCACCGTCCCGGTGGTCTCCCACCTCACCGGCGCCGTCGCCGGCCAGGAGATCGCCACCCCCGACCACTGGGTGCGGCACGTGCGCGAGGCGGTCCGCTTCCACGACGGGATACGCGCCCTCGCCGCCGAGGGCGTCACCCGCTACCTCGAACTCGGCCCGGACGCGGTGCTGACCGCCATGGCCCGCGAGTGCCTGACCGCAGACGACACGGACACCGACGCCGTGCTGGCCGCCGCCGCCCGCCGCGAACGCGACGAGACCGAGACCCTGCTCACCGCGCTCGCCCAGCTGTACACGGCCGGGGCCGCCGTGGACTGGACCGCGCTGTTCACCGGCGCCCGCACCGTCGACCTGCCCACCACCGCCTTCCAGCGGACACGGTTCTGGCCCGAGACGGCCGCCACCGTGGGCGACGTCGGCTCCGCCGGCCTCGACTCCGCCGACCACCCGCTGCTCGGCGCGGCCACCGTCCTCGCCGACACCGACGGAGCCGTCCTCACCGGCCGGCTGTCGGTGCGCACCCACCCCTGGCTCGCCGACCACGTCGTCGGCGGCCGGGTCGTCGTCCCCGGCACCGCCATGGTCGAGCTCGCCGTCCGCGCAGGTGACCAGGTCGGCTGCGCACACCTGGCGGAACTCGCCCTCGAAGCGCCGCTGGTGCTGCCCGCGGACGACGGCGTGCGCGTCCAGGTCGCCGTCGCGGCACCCGACGCGTCCGGCGCCCGCACGGTGCACGTGTACGCCCGCGCCGAGAACGCGCCCGCGGACGAGCCGTGGACCCCGCACGCCTCCGGCCTCCTCACCGCCGCCTCCGGCACGCCCGGCGCCCGCCTGGACGTCTGGCCCCCCGAGGACGCCGAACCTCTGGACACCGGCGGCCTGTACGAGCGGCACGCCGCCGCCGGCCTCGCCTACGGGCCCGTGTTCCAGGCCCTGACCGCCGCCTGGCGGCGCGGTGCGGAACTGTTCGCCGAGGTACGACTGCCGGAGCGGCCCGCCGCCGACGCGCCCCGCTTCGGCCTGCACCCGGCCGCGTTCGACGCCGCCCTGCACTCCCTCGCCCTGCTCGGCGACGGCTCCGCCGACGACACCGCCCGGCTGCCGTTCCTGTTCACGGGCGTCACCCTGCACGCCGTCGGCGCCTCCGTGCTGCGGGCCCGGCTGGTGCCCACCGGCGACCACGCCTTCGCCATCGACCTGGCCGACGCCGACGGCGCCCCCGTCGCCACGGTCACCTCCCTCGCCTCCCGCCCCCTCACCCACCTGCGCGCCGCCCGCGACCCCCTCGCCGACGCCCTGTTCACCCTCGACTGGCAGCCGCTGCCCCTGGAGGCGGACGCCCCCGACCCCGACCACCGGGTGCTGCACAGCACCCCCGGCACCACCCCCGACGCCGTACGCGAGGCACTGCGCACCGCGCTCGCCGCTCTCCAGGACGACGACCCCCGCCCGCTGGCCGTCGTCACCCGCGGCGCGGTGAGCGTCGCCGGCGGCGACGTGCTCGACCTCGCCGGCGCCGCCGTCTGGGGCCTGATGCGGTCCGCGCAGTCGGAGAACCCGGACCGCTTCACGCTGCTCGACCTCGAACCGGGCACCGACGTGGGAGCCGTACTGCCCGGCGTCCTGGCCCTCGGCGAGCCCCAGGTCGCGGTGCGCGCGGGCACCGCCCACGCCGCCCGGCTGGTGCGCGCCGAGACCGCCGCCGACCTGCCGGAGGTGACGCTGGATCCCGAGGGGACCGTCCTGCTGACCGGCGCCACCGGCGGCCTCGGCCGGGTCCTCGCCCGCCACCTGGTCACCGCGTACGGCGTCCGTCACCTCGAACTCCTCAGCCGCTCCGGCGCCGCCGACGACCTGATCGCCGAACTCGCCGGTCTCGGCGCGACCGCCACCGCCCACGCCTGCGACGTCGCCGACCGGGAGAGCCTCGCCGCCGTCCTGGCCGGCATCCCCGCCGACCGGCCGCTCACCGCGGTCGTGCACGCCGCGGGCGTCCTGGACGACGGCGTGGTCTCCTCGCTCACCCCCGAACGGATCGACACGGTCCTCGCGCCGAAGGCCCTCGGCGCCCTCCACCTGAACGAACTGACCGACGGCCTCGCGGCGTTCGTGCTGTTCTCCTCCGTCGCCGGCACCGTCGGCGCCCCCGGCCAGGGCAACTACGCCGCCGCCAACGCCCTCCTGGACGCCCTCGCCGCGCACCGCCACGCCCAGGGCGCCTCCGCCCTGTCGCTGGCCTGGGGCCCGTGGGCGCCGACGGGCGGCATGACGAGCTCGCTCGACGAGAACGACCGCGCCCGGATGACCCGCGGCGGCATGACCGCCCTGTCGGCCGAGGAGGGCACCGCCCTGTTCGACCGCTCGCTGCGCGCCGGCCGTCCCACCGTGGTGCCGGTGCGGCTCGACCTGCCCGCGCTGCGCGCGCAGGGCACCGGCCTCGCCCCCGTCCTGCGCGCGCTGGCCGGCCGCCCGGTGCGCCGGGAGGCCGCCACCGAGGGCGCCGGCGCCGGCTTCGCCGAGCGCTTGGCCGCGCTGGGCGAGGAGGAGCGCGCCGAGGCGCTGCTGCACACGGTCCGCGCCCATGTCGCCGTCGTCCTCGGGCACGCGGACCCGGCCGGCGTGGAGACCGACCGGGCCTTCAAGGACCTCGGCTTCGACTCGCTCGCCGCCATCGAGCTGCGCAACTCCCTCTCCGCCGAGCTGGACCGGCGGCTGAGCGCCACCCTGGTCTTCGACCACCCGTCACCCGAGGCGCTCGCCGCCCACCTCGCCACCCTGGTCGCCGGTGCCCGGGTCGCGGCCCCCGCCGGCCGGCGCGCCACCCGGGCCGCCCGCGCGGACGAGCCGCTGGCGATCGTCGGCCTTGCCTGCCGCTACCCGGGCGACGTCCGCACCCCGGACGACCTGTGGCGGCTGGTCGCCGACGGCACCGACGCCATCAGCGCGTTCCCCGCCGACCGCGGCTGGGACGTGGACCGCATCGTCGACCCCACCCGGCAGCGGCCCGACACCTCCTACGTCGGCGAGGGCGGCTTCCTGCACGACGCGGGCGCGTTCGACGCCGGCTTCTTCGGGATCAGCCCCAAGGAGGCCCTCGTCATGGACCCCCAGCAGCGGCTGCTGCTGGAGGCGTCCTGGGAGGCGCTGGAGAGCGCCGGCATCGACCCGCACTCCCTCAAGGGCAGCCGCACCGGCGTGTTCACCGGTGTGCAGTACCACGACTACTTCGGCAGCTTCGGCTCCGGCAGCATCATCTCCGGCCGCGTCGCCTACACCCTCGGCCTGGAGGGCCCCTCGCTCTCCGTCGACACGGCGTGCTCGTCGTCGCTGGTGGCGCTGCACCTGGCCGCCCAGTCGCTGCGGCAGGGCGAGTCCGGCCTGGCCCTGGTCGGCGGTGTCGCCGTCATGGCCACCCCGGAGACGTTCATCGAGTTCAGCCGGCAGGGCGCGCTCGCCCCGGACGCCCGCACCCGTGCCTTCGCCGACGCGGCGGGCGGCACGGTGTGGGGAGAGGGCGTCGGCGTCCTGGTCGTGGAACGGCTCTCCGACGCCCGCCGCAACGGCCACGAGGTGTTGGCCGTCGTGCGCGGCACCGCCGTCAACCAGGACGGCGCCTCCAACGGCCTCACCGCCCCCAACGGCCCCTCCCAGGAACGGGTCATCCGCGAGGCGCTGGACAACGCCCGCCTCACCACCGCCGACGTGGACGTGGTGGAGGCGCACGGGACGGGGACGACGCTGGGTGACCCGATCGAGGCGCAGGCGCTGCTGGCGACCTATGGTCAGGACCGGCCGGTGGAGCGGCCGTTGTGGTTGGGTTCGGTGAAGTCGAACATCGGGCACACGCAGGCGGCGGCGGGTGTGGCGGGTGTCATCAAGATGGTGATGGCGATGCGGCACGGGACGCTGCCGAGGACGCTGCACGTGGACCGGCCCTCGACCGAGGTGGACTGGGACGCGGGGCGGGTGCGGCTGCTGACCGAGGAGCGGGAGTGGCCGGTACTGGACCGTCCGCGCCGGGCGGGTGTCTCCTCCTTCGGCATCAGCGGCACCAACGCCCACGTCATCCTCGAACAGGCCCCGCCCGCCCCGGCACCGGAACACCCCGCACCCCGGAGCCCCGCCCTGCCGTGGCTGCTCACCGCGAAGACGCCCGCCGCGCTCGCCGGCCAGGCCGCCGCGCTCCTCGGGCACCTCGACACCCACCCCGGCCTCGACCCGTCCGACGTCGGCTGGTCGCTCGCCACCACCCGCGCCCGCTTCGCGCACCGGGCCTCCCTCACCGGCACCGACCCGGCCGAACTGCGCGGCGCCCTGGCCGCCCTGGCCGACGGCACCACCGCCCGCAACCTGGTCGAGGGCACCGCTCCCGGCCGCGCCCGGCCCGTCTTCGTCTTCCCCGGCCAGGGCTCCCAGTGGTCCGGCATGGCCGCCGAACTCCTCGACGAATCACCGGTGTTCGCCGCCCGCATGGCCGAGTGCGCGGCCGCCCTCGCGCTGTACACCGACTGGGATCTGCGCACCGAGCTGCGCGGTGACCTGGACCGCGTCGACGTCGTACAGCCGCTGCTGTGGGCCGTGATGGTGTCCCTGGCGCATACCTGGAGCGCGTACGGCGTCACCCCGGCCGCCGTCATCGGTCACTCCCAGGGCGAGATCGCCGCCGCCTGCGCGGTCGGCGCGCTGTCCCTGGAGGACGGCGCCCGCGTCGTCGCCCTGCGCTCCCGGGCCATCGCCGAGCTGCTGTCCGGCTCCGGCGGCATGATGTCCGTCGCCGAGGGCGCCGACGCCGTCCGCGCCCGGCTCGCCGCCTGGGAAGGCCGGCTGTCGGTCGCCGCCGTCAACGGCGCCGCCTCCACGGTGGTGTCCGGTGACTCCGGCGCCCTCGACGAACTCCTCGAGCGGCTGCGGGCGGAGAAGGTCCGCGCCAAGCGCCTGCCCGTGGACTACGCCTCCCACAGCGCCCACGTCGAGACCCTGCGCGGCCGCCTCGCCGAGGTCCTCGCCGGCATCGAGCCGCGCGCCACCCGGGTGCCGTTCTACTCCACGGTCACCGGCGGCCCGCTCGACACCACCGAGCTGGGCGCCGAGTACTGGTACACCAACCTGCGCGAGACCGTGCTGTTCGAGCAGGCGGTACGCGCCGTCGTCGCCGACGGCCATCAGCTGTTCATCGAGTCCAGCCCGCACCCGGTCCTGACCGTCGGCATCCAGGAGACCGACGACGCCGTGGCCGCCGTCGGCTCCCTGCGCCGCGACCAGGGCGGCCGGGACCGGCTGCTGGCGGCGCTCGGCGAGGCGTTCACCCACGGCGCCGACGTCGACTGGACCGCCGTGCAGGAGGGCCACCGGTCCCGCCGCGTGCCGCTGCCCGGCTACGCCTTCCAGCACGAGCGGTACTGGCTGGACAGCACCGCGGGCGGCGCCGACGTCACCTCCGCCGGCCTCGCCCCGACCGACCACGCCCTGCTCGGCGCCGCGATGGTACGCGCCGACAGCGAGGGCGCCGTGCTCACCGGCCGGCTCTCCGCGGGCACCCAGCCCTGGCTGGAGGACCACCGGGTGGGCGGCCGGCTGCTCTTCCCCGGCACCGGCCACCTGGAGCTCGCGCTGCGCGCCGGCGACCAGGTCGGCTGCGGCGACGTCACCGAACTCACCCTGCACGCGCCGCTGGTGCTGCCCGAGCACGGCGCCGTCCAGCTCCAGGTCGTCGTCGGAGCACCGGACGGGGAGACCCGGCCGGTCACCGTCTGGTCCCGCCCGGAGAGCCCCGACGAGGAGCTGCCGTGGACCCGGCACGCCGACGGCCTGCTCGCCCCGACCGGCACCCTGCCGGCCACCGCCGACCCGCTCACCGTCTGGCCCCCGACGGACGCCGAACCGGTACCGCTCGACGGCCTGTACGACGAACTCGCCGCCCTCGGCCTCGGCTACGGGCCGCTGTTCCAGGGGCTGCGCGCCGCCTGGCGCACCGGGGACGGACTGTACGCGGAGGTCGCCACCGACGCCGTAGCCGACGGGTTCGGGCTGCACCCGGCGCTGTCGGACGCCGCCCTGCACACCATCGGCCTCACCGACGCCGCGGGCGACGAGGCCCTGCTGCCGTTCGCCTGGTCCGGGGTACGGCTGTACGCCACCGGTGCCACCGCGCTCCGCGTCCGGGTCCGGCCCACCGGCGAGGGCACCGTCTCCCTCACCCTCGCCGATCCCACGGGCGCGCCCGTCGCCACCGTCGACTCGCTCACCCTGCGCCCCCTGCGTAGCGAGGCGCTCGCCGCGGCGGCGCGGTCCGCCCGCGCGGGCGCCCTGTACCGGGTCGACTGGGTCCCGGCCCCGGCCCCCGCGGCGACCGCGAGCGCTGTCGCACCGGAGGTGGTCCTCGCCCCGGCCGGGGTGAGCGCCGCCGAGACCCGCGCGGCCGTCGACTCCGTCCTGGCCGGGCTGCGCGCCGGGCTCGCGGACGAGGACCGCACCCTGGTGGTGGTCACCGGCACCGACCCGGCGGGCGCCGCCGCCGGCGGCCTGGTCCGCTCGGCCCAGTCGGAGAACCCGGGCCGCGTCGTGCTGGTCGAGGCCGACGAGCGGCCCACCCGCGAGCAGTTGGCGGAGGCGCCGGCCGTCGGTGAGCCGCACCTGGCGCTGCGGTCCGGCACCTGGCTGGTTCCCCGGCTGGCCCGCTCCACCCCGGACGGCCCGGACGACGCCACCGGCCCGGGTGACGGGACCGTCCTGCTCACCGGCGCCACCGGCGCCCTCGGCCGGATCCTGGCCCGGCACCTGGTCGCCGAGCGCGGCGTCCGGCATCTGCTCCTGCTCAGCCGCGGCGGTGCCCCCGACGACCTCGTCGCCGAACTCACCGCGCTGGGCGCCGAGGTGACGAGCGCCGCCTGCGACGCCGCCGACCGCGAGGCGCTCGCCGCCGTACTGGACGCCGTACCGACCGACCGGCCGCTGACCGCCGTGCTCCACGCGGCCGGCGTCCTCGCCGACGGCGTGCTCCCCTCCCTCACCCCGGAGCGGATCGACACGGTGTTCCGGCCGAAGGTCGACGCCGCCTGGAACCTGCACGAACTGACCGCGGACCTGGACCTGTCGGCGTTCGTGCTGTTCTCCTCCTCCGCCGCCACGCTCGGCTCGCCCGGCCAGGCCAACTACGCCGCCGCCAACGCCTACCTCGACGCGCTCGCCGTGCACCGCCGGGCCCTCGGGCTGCCCGCGCACTCCCTGGCCTGGGGCCTGTGGGCGCAGGCCGGCGGCATGACCGGTGCCCTCGGCGAGACGGACCTCACCCGCATCGCCCGCGGTGGCGTCGCCCCGCTGGAGACCGAGGAGGGCGTCGCCCTCTTCGACGCCGCCCTGCGCGGCGCCGACCCCGCCGTGCTGCCGGTGAAACTGGACCTGGCCGCCCTGCGCGCCCAGGGCGACGGCGCGGCCCCGCTGTTCCGCGCGCTGGTGCCCGTACGCCGGGCCGGCGCGAGCGGCGCGGCGGGCGCGGCCGGGGGTGCCGACGCCCTGCGGGACCGGCTCGCCGGGCTGCTGCCGGCCGAGCACGAGCCGCTCCTGACCGAACTCGTGCAGAGCCATGTCGCGGCCATCCTCGGCTACCGCTCCGCCCAGGACGTCGGCCGCACCCTGGCCTTCCGGGAACTCGGCTTCGACTCCCTGGCGGCCGTGGAACTGCGCAACAGGCTCACCGCGGCGACCGGCCTGAAGCTGCCCGCCACCCTGGTGTTCGACCACCCCACACCGGCGGAACTCGCCCGCCACCTGCTCGGCGAACTCACCGGCGCCCTCGCCGCGGCCCCGGCCCGCCCCGCCCCCCGGGCTTCGGCCGACGACGAGCCGATCGCCGTCGTCGGCATGGCCTGCCGGTTCCCCGGCGGCGTCGCCTCGCCGGAGGACCTGTGGCGGCTGGTGGCCGAGGGCCGCGACGCCGTCGGCGAGTTCCCCGCCGACCGCGGCTGGGACGTCGAGAACCTCTACGACCCCACCCTGGACCGGCCCGGCACGAGCTACACCCGGCACGGCGCCTTCCTGTACGACGCCGCCGACTTCGACCCGGCGTTCTTCGCCATGGACGACGAGGAGGCGCAGGTCACCGACCCCCAGCAGCGGCTGCTGCTGGAGACCTCCTGGGAGGCGTTGGAGCGCGCCTCCATCGACCCCGCCACCCTGCAAGGCTCCGACACCGGCGTGTTCGCGGGCGTCATGTACCACGACTACTTCGGCAGCTTCGGCTCCGGCAGCGTGGTCTCGGGCCGCGTCGCCTACACCCTGGGGCTGGAGGGCCCCACCCTCTCCGTCGACACCGCCTGCTCCTCGTCGCTGGTGGCCCTGCACCTGGCCGCGCAGGCGCTGCGGCAGGGCGACTGCTCGCTGGCGCTGGCCGGGGGAGTGACCGTCATGGCCACCCCGGGCACCTTCGTGGAGTTCAGCCGGCACCGGGGACTGTCCCGGGACGGCCGCTGCAAGCCCTTCGCGGACGCCGCCGACGGCACCGGCTTCGGCGAGGGTGCCGGGGTGCTGCTGCTGGAGCGGCTCTCCGACGCACGCCGCAACGGCCGCAGGATCCTCGCCGTGCTGCGCGGCACCGCCGTCAACCAGGACGGCGCCTCCAACGGCATCAGCGCCCCCAACGGGCCCGCCCAGCAGCGCGTCATCCGGCGCGCCCTGGAGGCGGCCGGGGTCACGGCCGCCGAGGTCGACGTGGTCGAGGCGCACGGCACCGGCACCACCCTCGGCGACCCCATCGAGGCCCAGGCGCTGATCGCCACCTACGGCGCCGAGCACACCGAGGACCACCCGCTGTGGCTCGGCTCGGTCAAGTCCAACCTGGGCCACACCCAGGCCGCCGCCGGTGTCGCCGGTGTGATCAAGATGATCCAGGCGATGCGCAACGAGACGCTGCCGGCCAGCCTCGGCGTCGACCGGCCCTCCCGGCACGTCGAGTGGGACGGCGCGGGCGTCCGGCTGCTCACCGAGAACCGCCCCTGGCCGGACCCAGGCCACCCGCGCCGGGCGGGCGTCTCCTCCTTCGGGATCTCCGGCACCAACGCCCACGTCATCATCGAGGCCGCGCCCGCCGAGGAGCCGGCCGCCGAACCCGCCGCCCCGCCGGCCGGCACCGTGCCGTGGCTGCTCTCCGGCCACACCCCCGACGCCCTGCGCGCCCAGGCCGCCCGGCTGCTGGCGCACCTGTCCGCCGCCCCGGACATCGACCCGCACCGGCTCGCCGGCGCGCTCGCCCACGCCCGCACCCGGCTCGGCCACCGCGCCGCCGTACTCGGCCGCACCCGGGACGAACTGACCGCCGGCGTCCGGGCCGTGGCCGAGGGACGCACCCCCCGGACCGGTGTCCTCGGCACCGCCACGGACGGCCGGCTCGCCTTCCTCTTCTCCGGCCAGGGCTCGCAGCTGCCCGGGATGGGCACCCGCCTCGCGGCGGCCTTCCCCGCCTTCGCCGCCGCCTTCGAGGAGGTCCGCGCCCACCTCGACCCGCTCCTCGACCGGCCGCTCGCCGAGATCCTCGACTCCGCCGAACTGCTGGAGCGCACCGCCTACACCCAGCCGGCGCTGTTCGCCGTCGAGGTGGCCCTGTACCGGCTGCTGGAGTCCCTCGGGGTTCGGCCCGACCTGCTCGCCGGTCACTCGGTCGGCGAGTTCGCCGCCGCCCACGCCGCGGGCGTCCTCGGGCTGGCGGACGCCTGCGCGCTCGTCGCCGCGCGGGGCCGCCTGATGCAGGCCCTGCCCGGGGGCGGGGCGATGATCGCCGTGGGCGCCACCGAGGACGAGGTGCGGCCGCTCCTCGGCGACGGCGTGGACATCGCCGCCGTCAACGGGCCGTCGTCCGTCGTCGTCTCCGGTCCCGCCGGACCGGCCCGCGCGCTGGCCGCCCGCTTCGAGCGCACCAAGGAGCTGGCCGTCAGCCACGCCTTCCACTCGGCCCTGATGGAGCCGATGCTGGAGGAGTTCCGCGAGGTCGCCGCCACCGTGTCGTACGGGACGGCACGCATCCCGCTGGTGTCCGCCCTCACCGGTGCCCCGGCCGCCCCCGACGAGCTGTCCACCCCCGAGTACTGGGTGCGGCACGCCCGCGAGGCCGTCCGCTTCGCCGACGCCGTCACCGCCCTGCACGACGCGGGCGCACGGCACTTCGCCGAGGTCGGCCCGGGCGGCGCGCTGACCGCCGCGGCCGGCGAGTGCCTGCCCGACGGGACGGCCGTCGTACCGCTGCTGCGCAAGGACCGCGAGGAGACCGAGGCGCTGCTCACCGGGCTCGCCGCGCTGCACGCGCACGGCGCCGCCGTCGACTGGACGGCCCTGCTGCCCCACCGCGACGGCTTCGACCTGCCGACCTACGCCTTCCAGCGCACCCGCCACTGGATGACCGGCGACCTCGGCCTGCCCCGCCCGGCCGATGGCCACCCCCTGCTCGGCACCGCCGTCGAACTCGCCGGCGCCGACGGCACCCTGTACACCGGGCACCTCTCCCTCGCCGAGCACCCGTGGCTGGCCGACCACCGGGTGGGCGGGGCGGCGCTGCTGCCGGGCACCGCCTTCGTGGAGATGGCCCTCGCCGCCGGGGCCCGCGTCGGCTGCGGCACGGTGGACGACCTGACCGTCACCGAACCCCTGGTGCTGCCCGAGGACGGCGCCGTCCGCCTCCAGTGCACGGTCGGCGAACCCGACGCCACCGCGGGGCGCGCCTTCCGCGTGTACGCCGCCCGGGCCGACGGCGAGCCGTGGACCACCCATGCCACCGGAGTGCTGCGGCCCGCCGGGGAGCGGCCCGCCCACGACCTCACCGCCTGGCCGCCGCCCGGCGCCGAACCGGTCGACCTGGACGGCGTCTACGAGCGGCTCGCTGAGCTGGGCGCCGAGTACGGACCCCGTTTCCAGGGCCTGCGCGCGGCCTGGCGGCACGGCGACGAGGCGTACGCCGAGGTCGCCGTCCCCGCCGACACCACCGGGTTCGGTCTGCACCCGGCGCTGTTCGACGCCGCCCTGCACATCATCGGGCTGCGCGCGGGGGCCGGGCAGCACATGTCGCTGCCGTTCGCCTGGAGCGGCGTGGAGCTGGCCACGAGCGGTGCGACCGCCCTGCGGGTACGGATCGCCCCGGCCGGCGCCGGCGCGGTGCGCATCGACGCCGCCGACGCCACCGGCCGGCCGGTGGCGCGGGTCGCGTCCCTGTCGCTGCGGGAGGTCGATCCGCAGCGGATCGCGGCGGCCGCCGCGGGCGGACACGACGACCTGTTCGCCGTGGACTGGGTACCGGTCGCCGTACCCGCGGCCCCGCAGGCCGGGCGGTGGACCGTGCTCGGCCCCGGCCGCGCGGAGCTGGCCGCGGCCCTGGCCGGTGAGGTCGCCGAGGTCGCCGTCGCCGCCGACCTGACGGAGGCCGCCGTCCGGGCCCCCGACACCCTGGTCGTCACCCACACCGGCGGCCCCGGCGCGGACACCGCCCGGGACGGCGTCCGGGACCTGCTCACCCTGGTGCAGGAGTGGCTGGCCGACACCCGGTTCGCCGACTCCGTCCTGGTGGTGGCGACCCACGGGGCGACCGGCCCCGGGGACGTCACCGACCCCGGCGCCGGCGCCGCCTGGGGCCTGATCCGCTCCGCCCAGTCCGAGCACCCCGACCGACTGGTCCTCGCCGACCTGGACGGTACGGACGCCTCCCGCCGCCTGCTGCCCTCCGCCGTCGCCTCCGGCGAGCCCCAGCTGGCGCTGCGCGACGGCACGGTGCGCGTGCCCCGCCTGGTACGCGCCCCGCGCCTGACCGAACCCGCCCCGGCCGGCCTCTCCGGCGGCGTCCTCGTCACCGGCGGCACCGGCGCCCTGGGCCGGCTGGTCGCCCGGCACCTGGTCACCGCGCACGGCGCCGAGCGGCTGGTGCTGCTCAGCCGTGGCGGGCCCGAGGCGCCCGGAGCGGCCGGGCTGCGCGACGAACTGACCGCGCTCGGCGCGCGGGTGACCCTCGTCGCCTGCGACGCCGCCGACCGCGCCGCCCTCGCCCGGGTCCTGGACGAACACCCGGTCACCGCCGTCGTGCACACCGCGGGCGTCGTCGCCGACGCCGTCCTGACCTCGCTCACCCCCGAGCGGCTGGACACCGTCCTGCGGCCCAAACTGGACGCCGCCTGGCACCTGCACGAACTGACCCGCGAGCGGCCCCTGACGGCGTTCGTGCTGTTCTCCTCCGCGGCCGGTCTGCTCGGCAGCCCCGGTCAGTCCGGCTACGCCGCCGGCAACGCCTACCTCGACGCGCTCGCCGCCCACCGCCGCTCGCTCGGCCTGCCCGCGGTCTCGCTCGCCTGGGGTGCCTGGGCGGGCAGCGGCGGCATGGCCGACCGGCTCGGCGACACCGACGCCCGACGCGTCGCCTCCGGCGGCGTGCTCGCCCTCGACGCCGAGGCCGGGCTCGCCCTGTTCGACACGGCGGCGGGCCGCGCGGAACCGGTACTGCTGCCGGCCCGCCTGGACCTCGCCCCGCGGGACCCCTCCCGCGTCGCCCCGCTGCTGCGCTCCCTGGTGCGGGCGCCGCGCCGGACCGCACCCGGGGCGCCGGCCGCCACGTCCGCACTGCGCCGGGAACTGGCCGCGCTCGCCCCCGGGGACCGCCCCGGACGGCTGCTGCGGCTGGTCCGCGACGAGGCCCGCGCGGTCCTCGGCATCGAGGAGTTCGAGGACGAACTGCCGTTCAAGGACCTCGGCTTCGACTCGCTGACCGCCGTCGAGTTCCGCAACCGGCTCAACGAGGTCACCGGCCTGAGGCTGACCGCCACGCTCGTCTTCGACCACCCCACACCGGCCGTGCTCGCCGACCACCTCGCCACCGAACTGGCCCCGCGCACCGGGGACGGTCCGCGCGAGGAGGAGGACACCGTGCGGGCCGCGCTCACCGCCATCCCGGTGGCGCGGCTCCGCGAGGCCGGCCTGCTGGACGGCCTGCTCGAACTCGCCGGACTGCGGCCGGTGCCGCAGCCGGCGCCGGACGGCGCGGCCGACAGCGCGTCGATCGACGCGATGGACGCCGAGAGCCTGATCAGCATGGCGCTCGACGATCTCGTCGGGGACGACGACGCCCTGTGACGACGCCCGCGACAAGGAAGAGGACCATGGCCGAGTCCGAGAACCCGGACACCAGGATGCTCGAGGCGCTGCGCGCCTCGCTGAAGGAGATCGAGCGGCTGCGGGAACGCAACCGCGCACTGACCGCGGCGGCCCGGGAACCGGTCGCGGTCGTCGGCATGGCCTGCCGCTACCCGGGCGGGGTCCGCTCACCGCAGGACCTGTGGCACCTGGTCGCGGACGCCGGGGAGGGCATCACCGCCTTCCCCGCCGACCGCGGCTGGGACCCCGACCTGTACGACCCGACGCCGGGCGTGCCGGGCCGCTCCTACACCGGGCGGGGCGGCTTCCTGCACGACGCGGGCGACTTCGACGCCGGCTTCTTCGGCATCGCCCCGAACGAGGCCCTCGTCATGGACCCGCAGCAGCGGCTGCTGCTCGAAGGCTCCTGGGAGGCCCTGGAGAACGCCGGCATCGACCCCGCCACGCTGCGCGGCAGCCGCACCGGGGTGTACGCGGGCGTCATGTACCACGACTACTTCGGCAGCTTCGGCTCCGGCAGCGTCGTCTCCGGCCGGGTCGCCTACACCCTCGGCCTGGAGGGCCCCACCCTCTCCGTCGACACCGCCTGCTCCTCGTCGCTCGTCACGCTGCACCTGGCCGCGCAGGCGCTGCGGCAGGGCGAGTGCACCCTCGCGCTGGCCGGGGGAGTGACGGTGATGGCCTCACCGGGCACCTACGTCGAGTTCAGCCGGCAGGGCGCGCTCTCCCCGGACGGGCGGTGCCGCTCCTTCGCCGACGACGCGGACGGCACCGGGTTCTCCGAGGGACTGGGCGTCCTGGTCCTGGAGCGGTTGTCGGACGCGCGGCGCAACGGTCACGAGGTGCTGGCGGTGGTGCGGGGTTCCGCGGTGAACCAGGACGGTGCGTCGAACGGTCTGACGGCGCCGAACGGTCCGTCGCAGCAGCGGGTGATCCGGCAGGCGTTGGCGTCGGCCCGGTTGTCGGCGGCGGACGTGGACGTGGTGGAGGCGCACGGGACGGGGACGACGCTGGGAGATCCGATCGAGGCGCAGGCGCTGCTGGCGACCTATGGTCAGGACCGGCCGGTGGAGCGGCCGTTGTGGTTGGGTTCGGTGAAGTCGAACATCGGGCACACGCAGGCGGCGGCGGGTGTGGCGGGTGTCATCAAGATGGTGATGGCGATGCGGCACGGGACGCTGCCGAGGACGCTGCACGTGGACCGCCCCTCGACCGAGGTGGACTGGGACGCGGGGCGGGTGCGGCTGCTGACCGAGGAGCGGGAGTGGCCGGTACTGGACCGTCCGCGCCGGGCGGGTGTCTCCTCCTTCGGCATCAGCGGCACCAACGCCCACGTCATCCTCGAACAGGCGCCCGCGGCGGACCCGGCGGACACCGAAACGGACGCCCCCGCCGTCGTCTGGCCCCTCTCCGCCCGCTCCGCCCCGGCCCTCCCCGCACAGGCCGAACGGCTGCACGCGTTCCTGGCGGACCGTCCCGAGCTGCACCCGGCGGCCGTCGCCCGGGCGCTCGGCACCCGGCGCACCGCCTTCGACCACCGTGCCGCCGTCACCGGCACCGACCGGGCGGAGCTGCTGGCCGGTCTGCGCGCCCTCGCCACCGGGACGCCCGCGCCCGCGGCCACCGCCGGCCGGGCCCGGGTCGGCACCCGGACCGCCTTCCTGTTCAGCGGGCAGGGCGCCCAGCGCCTCGGCATGGGCCTCGAACTGCGCGCCGCGTTCCCGGTGTTCGCCGCCGCCTTCGACGCGATCGACGCCCGGCTGGGCCTGGACCTGGCCCGGGTGCTGGCCGGCGACGACCCCGACGCGCTCCACCGCACCCGGTACGCGCAGTCGGCGCTGTTCGCGTATCAGGTCGCCCTGTTCCGCCTGCTGGAGTCCTTCGGTCTCCGGCCCGACCTCCTGGCCGGTCATTCCGTCGGGGAGATCGCCGCCGCCCATGTCGCGGGCGTCCTCGACCTGGACGACGCCTGCACCCTGGTCGCCGCCCGCGGCCGGCTGATGCAGGCGCTGCCGGAGGGCGGCGCGATGGTCGCCGTACAGGCCACCGAGGACGAGGTACGGCCGCTGCTGGACGACCGGGTGGGGCTCGCCGCGGTCAACGGGCCGTCCTCGGTGGTCCTGTCCGGCGAGGAGGCGGCGGTGCTCGCCGCCGCGGAGGGCTTCGCGAAGACCAGGCGGCTCACCGTCTCGCACGCCTTCCACTCGCCCCTGATGGACCCCATGCTCGACGCGTACCGGGCCGTGGCCGAGAAGCTGACCTTCCACGCGCCGCGCGTCCCGCTGGTGTCCACCCTCACCGGCCGCCCCGCCGGGGACGAACTGCGCGACCCGGGCTACTGGGTGCGGCACGTGCGGGAGACGGTCCGGTTCGCCGACGCCGTCGCCGCCCTCACCGCCGCGGGCGCCAGCCGCTTCGTGGAACTCGGCCCCGACGCCGTCCTCACCGGCCTCGCCCGCGCGTGCCCGGACACCGAAGACGCGCTCCTGGTCGCTCTCGGCCGACGCCACGGCGCCGAACCCGCGACCCTCATGGCGGGCCTCGCCCGGCTGTACACCGACGGCCTCGCCCCCGACTGGGCCGCGCTCTTCCCCGGTACGGCCCGCGTCGAACTGCCCACCTACGCCTTCCGGCACGCCCGGTACTGGCTCGACGCGGACGTGGCCCTCACCACCGGCGCCCTGACCGAACCCGTGCCGCCCGCCGCGACCGGACACGCCGACGCCGGGCCGCTGCGGCAGCGGCTGGCCGATGCCCCACCGGCCGAGCAGGAGGCGCTGCTGACCGACGTGGTGCGGGCCCAGACCGCCGCGATCCTCGGCCACACGGGTGCGGAGGCCGTCGAACCCGACGCCGTCTTCCTGGAGATCGGCATGGACTCCGTCTCCGCCGCCGAACTCCGCGCCGCCCTCGGTACCGCCCTGGGCACCACCCTGCCGGCCGGTGCCGTCTTCGACCACCGCACCCCGGCCGCCCTCGCGGCCGTCCTGCGCGGACACCTGGCCGGCGGCGGCACGCGCCCGGCCGGCGCCGACGACCTGGAATCGGTCGGCGGGCTGGTGCGGCGCGCGGCGGCGGACGGGCGGATGGCCCAGGCCATCGAGCTGCTGCGGGCCGCCGCCGGCATCCTCCCCGGCTTCTCCGGCCTGGCCGAGACCGGCGGCATCACCGACCCGGTGCGGCTGGCCGCCGGCGACGCCTCCCCGCGGCTGGTCTGCCTGCCGTCACCCATGGCGCTCGGCGGCGCCCACCAGTACGCCCGCTTCGCCCGGCACTTCCAGGGCCGCCGGGAGGTCCTGGTGCCCGCCATGCCCGGCTTCGTCCCCGGAGAGGCACTGCCGCTCTCCGTGGACGCGGTGCTGGAGGTGGTCGTCGAGGGCATCCGCCGGGCCTGCCCGGACGAGCGGCCGTACGTACTCGTCGGCTACTCCTCCGGCGGACAGTTCGCCCACGCGGCGGCCGAACTCATGGAGAAGGCCGGACAGCCGGCCTCGGGGGTGGTGCTGCTGGACACCTACCTGCCCGGGGACGACGGCAAGGACGGGCTGTGGCGGCAGATGTTCGACGGCATGCTGGAGCGCGAGTCGTCCCTCGGCGGCTTCGGGACCGCCCGCCTCGCCGCGATGAGCCGCTACAGCGACCTGATCCAGCACTGCCTGCCCGGCGCCCTGTCCGCGCCCGTGCTGTTCGTGCGGCCCACCGAGTCCTTCGCCACCGGCACCGACGACTGGCGGGCGGTCTGGCCGCAGGAACACCACGCGGTGGAGGTGCCCGGCACGCACTTCACGCTGCTGGAGGACTTCGCGGCGGCCACCGCCGAGGCGGTCGACTCCTGGCCGGCCGCGTCACCGGCCGCCCGGACCGTCTGAGCGCCGCTCCCCGAGCCGGAACCCCCCGAAAGGGGAACCGGTGTCGGACATGCTCCGGCGCGGGCGGCTGAAAAGCCGCCCGCGCCGCTTATTTCGCTTACTCGCCGACCTCACGGAAATGCGCCAACCAGGCCCTGATATCGCATCGGATACTGTCCGGTTCCACACCTAATCGCAACGCGACTTCGTCGGCGGCCAATTCCGGTCGCCAGTCGCTGCGCCGGAGCGCCAGCCACATCGTCGTGCCACGTGGGCCGCACCGATGCCGCTTCCCGGTGCGCTGCGAGAACAACTCCAGATAACCGTCGGGCCGGACATCGGCGGTCAGCTCGTGCTCAGGCCTCCTGGCCATATGACTTCCCATCTTTCGGGGATTCCTCGGTCGGCTTCGACGGTACCCTCAGCAAGGCCCCGGGACACGGGTGGCAATCGGCCCTTTCCAAGGGAGTCGAATGTGCGGACAAGGTGGTGACATCACCGCACAAATATCACCGGGAAACTGTCGAAACCTGGCCCGGAGAGGTAGAGAAACCTCTACCTCGAACCGACCGGTCAATGCCAATGTGCCGCGGCCGCGGTGTTCCTAATGTGGTCCGCAGACACCGCGTGAGAGCGCGTCATCTCGTAGGGGAGCCCCGAGTGCACACTTCACAGGACCTCCGTCGGACGGAGGCGGTACGGCTGGACGCCGTCTCCAAGACCTACGGGCGGGGAGACAGCCAGGTGGCCGCGCTCCGCGCGCTCAGCGTGAGCTTCGCCGACGGCACCTTCACCGCGGTGATGGGCCCGTCCGGATCCGGCAAGAGCACCTTCCTGCACTGCGCCGCCGGACTGGTCCGGCCCACCTCCGGCACGGTCACCGTCGGCGGCACCGACCTGGCCGGCCTGGACGACACCCGGCTCACCAAGCTGCGCCGCGACCGGGTCGGCTTCATCTTCCAGTCGTTCAACCTGCTGCCGGCGCTGACCGTCATGCAGAACATCACCCTGCCGTCACAGCTGGCCGGACAGCGCCCCGACAAGAGCCTGATCCGCACCGTCGTCCAGCGCGTCGGCCTGTCCGACCGGCTCGGCCACCTGCCGTCCGAGCTCTCCGGCGGCCAGCAGCAGCGCGTCGCCATCGCCCGCGCCCTGGTGACCCGCCCCGCCGTGGTCTTCGCCGACGAGCCGACCGGCGCCCTCGACACCCGCACCGCCGCCTCCGTGCTCGGCCTGCTGCGCGAATCCGTGGACACCGCGGGCCAGACGCTGGTCATGGTCACCCACGACCCGGTCGCCGCCTCCCACGCCGACCGCGTGGTCTTCCTCGCCGACGGCGCCTTCGCCGGCGAACTGCACCGGCCGACGGCCGACGCGGTCGCCGCCCGTATGACCAGGCTCGGCGCCTGGGAGGACGACGGCCGGCAGCAGAGCGCGCCGCAGCACTCGGGAGGACGATACTGATGTGGCGCCTGGCACTGCGCACCCTGAAGTTCCGCCGGACCAGCTTCGTCGCGACCTTCCTCGCCATGTTCCTCGGCGCCGCCATCGTCATCGGCTGCGGCGGCCTGATGGAGACGGGCGTCCGCATGGCGGCCGACCCGCAGCGCCTGGGCGGCGCCCCGGTCGTCGTCACCGGTGAACAGAGCTACGACTCCAGCGCGCTGACCGAGCGGCACCGCATCGACGCCGGCCTGGTCGGCGAGGTGGCCAAGGCCCGCGGTGTGCGCGCGGCCGTTCCCGACGTGTCCTTCCCGGCCACCGTCCTCAAGGACGGCAGGCCGGTGACCGGCGAGTCCGCCTCGTACGGCCACGGCTGGGCCGGCGCCCGGCTCACCCCCTATACCCTCGCCGCCGGTAAAACCCCCGTCGCCGGCGGCGAGGCCGTGCTCGACGCCGGACTCGCCCGGCGGGCCGGCGCCCGCCCGGGGTCCTCGGTCGACATCGTCGTCCGGGGCACCACCCGGCACTTCCGGGTCAGCGGCATCGCCGAGCAGCACGGCGACCACAACCCCGACGCGGCCGTGTTCTTCACCGAGGACGAGGCACGCGCCCTCGGGGGCGGCCGGATCGACTCCATCGGTGTCGTGCCCGCGCCGGGCACGAGCGTCGCCGCCGTCGCCGACGCGGTCCGCACCACCGTCGGTGACCGCGCCGAGGTGCTCACCGGCGAACGCCGGGGGCTGGCCGAGCTGCCCGGCACCCTCTCCAGCCGGCGCACCGTCGTCATCCTCTCGGCGGTCTTCGGCTCGTCGGTCGTCCTGATCGTGATGTTCGGCGTCGCCTCCACCCTCGGCCTCTCCCTCCAGCAGCGGGCCCGCGAGATGGCCCTGCTGCGAGCCGTGGGGTCCACCCCGAAGCAGCTGCGCCGGATGATCCTCACCGAGACGGCCATGCTGTCGGTGGGGTCCGTGCTCCTCGCCCTGCTGCCCGGATACGCCATCGGGCGGCTGCTGTTCGCGGTGCTGACCGGCAGCGGCGTGGTGTCGTCGGAGATCGTCTACCACGCCGGCTGGATGCCGATGGCGGTCGGAGCGGCCGTCACCGTCCTCGCCGCGGCCGGCGCCACCCGCTTCGCCGGACGCCGGGCCGCCCGCACCGAACCGGTCGCCGCGCTGGCCGAAGCCGCCGCCGCCACCCGCTGGTTCAGCGTGCCCCGGCTGGTGCTCGCGCTGTTCTTCCTCGTCAACGGCATCGGCCTGGCCGTCGCCACCGCCACCGTGATGGAGGACGGCCCCACCCTCGCCAGCACCGCCGGACCCGCCTCCGTGCTGTTCGGCATCGGCCTCACCCTGCTCGCCCCCGGCCTGACCAAGGCCCTGGTGACCCTGCTCCGGCTGCCCGTCCGGCTGCTGTCCGGGCTCTCCGGCAACCTCGCGCTGCGCAACGCCGCCACCGCCAACGTCCGCATGGCGGGCGCCGTCGCGCCGATCGTCCTGCTCATCGGCATCGCCACCGGCACCCTGTACATGCAGTCCACCGAGGACCACGTCTCCCGGACCTCCTACGACCGCAACATCCTCGCCGACTACGTCATCGACTCCTCGACCGGCGGGTTCGCGCCCGGCGTCGTCGACACGGTCCGCGCCACGCCCGGGGTGGCCGCGGCCTCCGAGTTCGTCACCAGCCGCGGCTTCGTGGACCGCCCGGACGGCCCCGCCGACGTCGACCTGCGCGGCGTCTCCGCCGACGGGGTGCGCCAGAGCCTGGACCTCCCCGTCGTCGCCGGTTCGCTCGGCGGCCTGCACGGCGACACGGTGGCCCTGTCCGAGAAGAAGGCCCGCGCATACGGCGTGCGGGTCGGCGACCGGCTGCCGATGCACTTCGGCGACGGCACCGCCGTACACCCCACCGTCGTGGCTCTCTACACCGACAACCCCAAGCAGCAGTACCTGACCCTGCCCGCCGCGGCCCTGGCCCCGCACACCGGTGACGGACTGCCGCACCAGATCCTGGTCCGCGCCGCGCACGGCGGCGGCACCGAGGTGCACGACCGCCTCGCCGCGCTGACCGCCCGGCTGCCCGGCGCCGAACTGGACGACAGCTCCTCCCTGGCCGGCCGGAACAACCAGATCCAGCAGATCCTGGTGTCCGCGAACTACACCATCGTCGCCATGATCGTCGGGTATGCCGCGATCACCGTCGTCAACACCCTGGTGTCCGTCACCCGCAAACGGCGCGCGGAGTTCGGCCTCCAGCGGCTCACCGGCGCCACCCGCGGCCAGGTGATCGGCATGCTGACCGTCGAGGGCGTGCTCATCGGGGTGGTCGCCACCGTCCTCGGCACCCTCGCCTCCGCGATGACGATCGTCCCCTACAGCCTCGTCAAGAGCGACTCGTACCTGCCGTCCGGGTCCATCGGCATCTACCTCGCCATCGTCGGCGGGTCCGCGCTGCTGGTCTTCGGCGCCACCCTGCTGCCCTCCTGGCGCGGGATGCGCAACCCCGCCGTGGACGCGGTGCAGGCCGCGTGACCCATCCCCTGGCCGGGCCGCCCCCGGCACCCACGGGCGGGCACGGTCCCGCCACGACCGGCGGCCGGGGATGGGAACATGAGGACATGAAGACTGTGCCGGTCACGTGGCGCGGCCGAGTCGGCCGCGCCACCCTGGACACCCTGGTCGGCGTGGCCATCGCCACCGGGGCCCTGCTGTCGATCGTCCTCTTCGTCACCACCGCCTACTTCATCGTCCTGTGCCTGATCGGCATCGGCTTCCTCGCGCTGCCCTACCTGACCCGGTACGTGCGCCGGCTGTGCGACCTCAACCGGCGGGCGGCCGCACGCTACGGCGTCCCGGTGGAACGGCCCTACCGGCCCGAACCGGAGGAGATCGAGAAGGACATCGTCGGCTGGATGCGCCGCTGCAAGTGGATCCTCGCCGACCCCGCGACCTGGCGGGACCTGCTGTGGCTCCTGCTCAACTGCGTCGTCGGACTCGTCGGTTTCGTGCCGGCCGCGCTGCTCTACTACGCGGGGGAGGGCCTGTTCCTGGCCTGCGGCCTGTGGCGGCCCCTCGCGGCCGACGGACAGGGCCGTTGGTACGCCTCCGTCACCGTCGACAGCTGGCCGGCCGCCCTCGTCGCCGGAGCGCTGGCGCTCGTCGTGCTCACCGGCTGGCTGCTCCTCGGCCCGCTGGTGCTCAAGTGGTACGCCTACTTCGTCCGGTACCTGCTCGGTCCGACCCGCGGCTCGCGACTGGCCTCGCGGGTGCAGCACCTGTCCGAGACCCGCTCCGGGGCCCTCGACATCCAGGCCGCCGAACTGCGCCGCATCGAACGCGACCTGCACGACGGCGCACAGGCCCGGCTGGTCAGCCTCGGCCTCCAACTCGGCGCCGTGGACCGCACGATGAACCAGGACCCCGAGGAGGCCCGCCGGCTGCTGCGGCAGGCCCGCACCTCCTCCGTGCAGGCCCTGCGCGAACTGCGCGGCCTGGTCCACGGCATCCATCCGCCGGTCCTCGCCGAACGCGGCCTGGCCGACGCCCTGCGCGCGCTCGGCCTGGCCAGCCCGCTGGACGTCACCGCGGTGGTGGACCTCCCCGGCCGGCTGCCCGACCCGGTGGAGTCCGCCGTCTACTTCGCCGTCTCGGAGCTGCTCGCCAACGCCCTCAAGCACGCCGACGCGCGGGGCGTGGAGATCGTCGCCTGGTGCGAGGGCGACACCCTGCACGCCCGCGTCACCGACGACGGCCGCGGCGGCGCCGACGCCTCCGCCGGGAGCGGGCTCGCGGGCATCCGGCGGCGGCTGGCATCCTTTGACGGGCTCCTGGAGATCAACAGCCCTCCGGGCGGCCCGACCGTGATCGAGATGGAGCTGCCGTGCGCGTTGTCCTCGCCGAAGACCTCTTCCTCCTGAGGCAGGGGATCATCCAACTGCTGGAGGCGTACGGCTGCGAGGTGACCGCGGCGGTCGACAACGGCACCGACCTCGCCGCGGCGCTCGCCGAACACCGGCCCGACGTGGCCATCGTCGACGTACGGCTGCCGCCCACCTTCACCACCGAGGGCCTCCAGGCCGCGCTGCGGGCCCGCCGGGAGCAGCCCGGCCTGCCGATCCTCGTCCTCTCCCAGCACGTCGAGCAGATGTACGCCCGCGAACTGCTGGCGGACGGCACCGGCGGCATCGGCTACCTGCTGAAGGACAGCGTCCTGGACGACGAGCAGTTCATCGACGCCGTACGCCGGGTCGCGGCCGGCGGTACGGCCATGGACCCCGTCGTGGTCGCCCAGTTGATGACCAGTCACTCCCGGGACGAACCGCTGGCCGCGCTCACCGCGCGGGAACGCGAGGTGCTGGGACTCATGGCCGAGGGCTGCTCCAACACGGCGATCGCCCAGCGGCTCACCATCACCGAGGGCGCGGCGGCGAAGCACATCTCCAACATCTTCACCAAGCTGACGCTGCCGCCGTCGAGCGACAGCAACCGCCGGGTGCTCGCGGTGCTCGCCTACCTCAACGCCTGAACCGCGCACCCCGGTTGGGGCGAGTAGGGGTGGCCTGCCGTGGCCCGCGCGCGTGAGACTGCTGGGGCCCCGGCCGCGCCCCGCGCCGCGCGGCGCACCGCCTGGAAGGGAAACGTCCGCCCCATGACCACGCTCACGGACCACGACCGCCTCTGGATACGCCGCTACCACCCCCGCCCCGACGCGGCGGTCCGGCTCGTCTGCCTGCCGCACGCGGGCGGCTCCGCGACCTTCTACCACCCGGTCTCGGCGGGCATGCCGGCGTCCGTGGACGTGCTCGCCGTGCAGTACCCGGGCCGCCAGGACCGCCGCACCGAGCCGTGCGCCGAGAGCATCGCGGAACTGGCCGACCACGTCACGTCCGTGCTGCTGCCGTGGGCCGACCGCCCGCTGCTCCTCTTCGGGCACAGCATGGGGGCGACCCTCGGCTTCGAGGTGGCCCGCCGGCTGGAACGCGACCACGGCGTCGTCCCGCACGGGCTGTTCGCCTCCGCCCGCCGCGCCCCGTCCTGCCCGCGCGACGAATCCGTCCACCTGCGCGACGACGACGGACTCGTCGAGGAGATGCGGCAGTTGAGCGGGACGGACTCGGCGATCCTCGACGACGTCGAACTGATCCGGATGGCCCTGCCCGCGATCCGCGCCGACTACCGCGCCGCGGAGACGTACGTCTACGAGCCGGGGCCGAAGCTGCGGTGCCCCGTCGTCGCCCTGGTCGGCGACGACGACCCCAAGGTCACCGTGGACGAGGCCCGCGCCTGGTCACGCCACACGGACGCGTCGTTCGGGTTCCACGTCTTCCGGGGCGGCCACTTCTACCTCACGTCCCACCAGCGGCAGGTGCTCGACCTCCTGGCGGAGCACGCGACACAGCCGTGAACCGCCGCCCCCGGGGGGCATGCGGTGCCGTCCAGGTCCGTGTCGGACCGGCACCGCCGGGCGGCGCCCCGCTCACCGCGCTGGACGTGATGACGGCGGCGGGGGCGTATCAAACGCTCCCGCCGCCGTCGTGTCCGCCGGGGTGTCAGTCGTGCACGCGGATGGTGCGCGACGGGCACAGGTCGGCGGCTTCGAGGACCTGCTCGCGCAACCCCTCGCCGGGCTCCTCCCGCAGGACCGTCACCAGGCCGTCGTCGTCCTGGTTGAACACCTCGGGGCTGAGGAGCACGCACTGGCCGGAGCCGACGCACCGGGCGCGTTCGGTGGTGACACGCATGACGGGGAGTCCGTTCGGGTCGGCCGTCACCAGGTGACGGGGAGTTCGTAGACGCCGTAGACCATGGCGTCGTCCTTGAACCGCAGCTCCTCCGGCGCGGCGGCCAGCCGGAGGCCGGGCACGCGGCGCAGCAGCGTGCCGTAGACGGTCTCCAGCTCGACCCGGGCGAGGTTCGCGCCGATGCACTGGTGGATGCCGTAGCCGAACGCCAGGTGGCCGCGGGCCTCCTTGCGGTGGATGTCGAGGGTGTCCGGGTCGGGGAAGACGGACTCGTCGTGGTTGGCCGCGTTGTTCAGGGCGAGGATGCCCTCGCCGGCGCGGATGGTGACGTCACCGACCTCGATGTCCTCCGCCGCGACCCGGGCGGTGCCGGAGTCGGAGATGGAGAAGACCCGCAGCAGCTCCTCGACGGCGTTGGGAAGCAGGGCGGGGTCGGACCGCAGCTCGGCCATCTGTTCCGGGTGCCGCAGCAGGGCCAGCACCCCGAGGGCGATCATGTTGGCCGTCGTCTCGTGGCCGCCGACCAGCATCAGCCGTGCCATCGTCACCACGTCGGTGTGGTCGGCGATCCGCTCGGTGCGGTTCTTCTCCAGGAAGCGGCTGATGAGGTCGTCGCCCGGCTCCTTCTCCTTCAGGGTGACGAGCCCGTCGAGGTAGGTGTCCAGGGCCTGCACGGCCGCCCCGTACTCCGCCGGGCTCAGCTCGTGGTTCATCATCGCCGCCGACCACTCCTCGAACCGGGCGTGGTCCTCGTAGGGCACGCCGAGCAGTTCGCAGATCACCAGCGAGGGCACCGGCAGCGCGAGGGCGGTGACCAGGTCCACCGGGCCGCCCGCCGCCAGCATCGCGTCGACGTGCTCGTCCACGATCTGCTGGATCCGCGGGCGCAGCTCCCGCACCCGGCGGGCGGTGAACTCCGGGATGAGCATGCGGCGTTGCGCGGTGTGCTCCGGCGGATCCTGGTTCAGCATCATCAGCCGGACCTGCGCCAGCAGTTCCTCGGGAATGTGGAACTGGTGCGGGTAGCCCGGCATCTTCAGGTTGGAGCTCACCCGGCCGTCGCCCAGTACCTGCCGGACGTGCTCGTGCCGGGTGACCAGCCAGGTCGGCTTGCCGTTCACCTTCAGGGCGGCGCGCGAGACCGGGTTCTCCGCGCGCATCTCGGCGTACTCGCGCGGCTCGCTGAAGGGACAGGTGCGTCGCATCGGGAACTGGGGGAGCGGCGACCCGGTCTCGGGCGCGGCGTCGGCGGACTGGGTCATGGGTGCCTTTCGGACGGAGTCGGTGCCGGAGCGGGGGCGGTGCGGTGTCACCAGGTGACGGGCAGCTCGTACAGGCCGTAGACGATCGCGTCGTCCTTGAACCGCAGCTCCCCCACCGGGGCAGCCAGCCGCAGCGTCGGGACCCGTCGCAGCAGCGTCGTGTAGACGACGTCCAGCTCCATGCGCGCCAGGTTCTGGCCGATGCACTGGTGGACGCCGTAGCCGAACGCCAGATGACTGCGGGCCTCGCGCCGCACGTCCAGGCGGTCGGGGTCGGGGAAGACCCGTTCGTCGTGGTCGGCCGCGTTGTTCAGCGGCAGGATGCCGTCGCCGGCCCGGATGGTGACCCCGCCCAGCTCGATGTCCTCCAGGGCGACCCGGGCGGTGCCCGCGTCGGAGATGGAGAAGAAGCGCAGCAGCTCCTCCACGGCCTTGGGCATCAGCTCCGGCTCCGCGCGGACGGCGTCGAGCTGCTCGGGGTGCTCCAGCAGCGCCAGCACCCCCAGCGCGATCATGTTGGCGGTCGTCTCGTGCCCGGTGACCAGCATCAGCTTGGACATGCTGACGATGTCGGAGTGCTCCACCGCCGGAGTCCGCCGGTTGAACTCGATCAGCCGGCTGATCATGTCGTCGCCCGGCTCGTTCTCCTTGGCGGTGACCAGCCCGTCCACGTAGCGGTCCAGCTCGTAGTGGGCGCGGCCCCGGTCCTCCTCGCTGATGTCGTGGTTCATGATGGCCCACGCCCACTCCTCGAACCGGCCGTGGTCCTCGTACGGCACGCCGAGCAGTTCACAGATCACCAGTGAGGGCACCGGCAGCGCGAGGGCGGTGACCAGGTCGACCGGACCGTCCGCGCCCTTGGCGAGCATCTGGTCGATCTGCTGGTCCACGATCTGCTGGACCCGCTCGCGCAGCTCGCGCATCCGCCGGACGCTGAACTCCGGGGCCAGCATGCGGCGCTGGACCGTGTGGTCCGGGGGGTCCATGGACAGGAAGGTGAGCGGCACCGACTGGAGGACCTCCTCCGGCACCGGCACCTGGAGGGGGTACCCGGGCAGCTTCAGGTTGGCGCTGACCCGCGCGTCGCCCAGCAGCTTCTTGTACAGGTCGTGCCGGGTGACCAGCCACGTGGGCTTGCCGTTGACCTTCAGCCGCGCCCGGGAGACCGGCGCGGTCTCGCGCAGCTCGGCGTAGGCGTCCGGCGGGCTGAAGGGGCAGGCCCGCCGCATCGGGAACTCGGGCAGCGCGGCCTCGTCGGCCGGTTCGGCAGGTGCAGTCATCAGGTCCTCTTCGCACGGGAGGGAACGGGACGCGCCGGCATCGGAGCGGGTCCGGGGCTGGGCGCCGGTGCGGCGCCGTCGGCCCTCTCCGGCACGCTAGGCAGCCACGCCGACGGACCCCAACCCCTAGCCGCCCCTAGAAGAACGCCGGTGCCGTGGTGCGGGGCCGGGCGCGGCCGGCGCCACGGGTACCTGGCCGGCGCCGCCGGCGGACGCGCCCCCGGTGCCCCCAGTTCCGCCGGGGGCCGCCTAGGGGCGGTTAGGGGTCTGGTGGCGGCGCGGGGGCCGTTAGCGTCGGCTGCGGACCACGGCAGAGACGGCGATCATCCCGCGCCCCGGCTCTCCCGGTCCCGGCCGGTGTCCTGGTCCCGGCCGCCGCCAGTCCCGCAGCGAGCAGAGGTGATCAGCGTGTCCCCGGAAGCCAGCGCGAAGGGCACCGTCCCCTTCGGGGAGTACCGGACCTGGTACCGGGTGACCGGTGAGCTCGGCGCGGGACGGCCGGCGGTCGTCGCCGTGCACGGCGGCCCCGGCAGCACCCACGACTACCTGCTGCCCCTGGCCGACCTGGCCGACGACGGCTGGCCCGTCGTCCACTACGACCAGCTCGGCAACGGCGGCTCCACCCACCTGCCCGGCGAGGACGCCGACTTCTGGACGGTCGAGCTGTTCGAGGCCGAACTGGCCAACCTCGTCGAACGGCTGGGGATCGCCGACGACTATGTGCTGTTCGGCCAGTCCTGGGGCGGCCCCCTGTGCGCCCGGCACGCCATGACCGGCCCGGCCGGCCTGCGCGGACTGGTGGTCGCCGACGCACCCGCCTCGTACCCGATGTGGCTGGCGGAGATGGCCCGGCTGCGCGCCGCGCTGCCGCCGGACGTGGAGGAGACCCTGCTGCGGCACGAGGCGGCCGGTACGTACGACACCGAGGAGTACCTGGCCGCGATGCGGGTCTTCTACGACCGTCACGTGTGCCGCCTGACGCCCTGGCCCCGGGACTTCCTGTCCTCCTTCATGGAGATCTACAACGACCCGACCGTCTACTACGCGATGAACGGGCCCAACGAGTTCCACGTCATCGGCTCCCTGAAGGACTGGACGATCGTCGGCGACCTGCACCGGATCCGCACCCCCACCCTGGTGATCAGCGGCCGCCACGACGAGGCCACCCCGGCCGTCGTCCGGCCGTACCACGACGAGATCCCCGGAGCGCGCTGGGAGATCTTCGAGGAGTCCAGCCACCTGCCGCACCTGGAGGAACCGGAGCGGTTCCGCCAGGTGATGACCGACTTCCTCAAGAGCCTGTGACGCTCCGGAGCCTCGTGAAAGGGGGCGGGGATCCCGCCATGGCACACGACACCGCGCTGGTCTTCCCCGGCATGGGACCCGTCCCGTTCGCCGACGTGGGCAGGTTCATGGTGGCCAACCCCGTCGCCCGGGAGCTGGTCGCCGTCGCCGACGACGCCCTCGGCTACTCCCTCGTGGACGCCTTCCGCACCGCCCCGGGCGACTACTCGGAGGCCGCCCAGGTCGCCTTCTTCGTCAACTGCCTGGCCTGCGCCCACTGGGCCCGGGACCACCTCGGCGTGGAAGCGGACATCGTCGCCGGACCCAGCTTCGGCGAGAAGGCCGCCCTCGCCTACACCGGCGCCCTGGAACTGCCCGACGCCGTGCGGCTGACCGCCGAGATCGCCCGCTGCCTGGAGGAGTACTTCGCCACCGAGCACCGGGACATCGTCACCCTGTCCTTCGTCCGCGCCCCGCGCGACGGCCTCGACACGGTCCTCGCCGAGCTGGACGAGGCGGGGGAGTGGCACGAGATCTCCTGCCACATCGACGACGGCTTCTACATGGTCTCCCTCTCCGAGCACCGCGTGACCTGGATGGAGGAGCGGCTGCGCGCCATCGGCAGCCTCCCGCTGTACACGATGCGGCCCCCCATGCACGCCTCGGCGTTCCGGTCGCTGCGCGACAAGGCCGCCCGCGAGGTGGTGTCCCGCTACTCCTTCGCCGACCCCGCGCTGCCCGTCGTCGCCGACCAGGACGGCCGGCTGCTGCACACCGGCGAGGAACTGCGCACCATGCTGCTCGACGGCTTCGACCACCCGATGAACTGGCCGAGCGTCACCACGGCCCTGAAGGACGCCGGCGTCCGCCGCCTGTGCGTCGCCGGGCCCGACAGCCTCTTCGGGCGGGTGCCCCGCACCGTCCGCGACTTCGACGTCGTCGCCGCGCAGCCGCGGACGGCGATGACCCCCCGGCGCCGCACCCGCGCCGCCTGACCCCGCCCGACTCGTTGGAGGCTCCCATGTGGGACGACCGGTTCGAACAGATACTCCGCCCCTTCCTGCCCTTCCTCCCGCCCCAGGAGGAACTGACCGCGGAGTCCGACCTGAAGGACCTCGGCCTGGACTCGCTCGGCACCGTCCAGCTCCTCGGCACGCTGGAGGAGGACTACCAGGTCCGCTTCCGCGACAGCGCGCTCACCATGGACACCTTCCGCTCCGCCGGCGTGCTGTGGGACACCGTGCGGGGCATGCAGCAGTCCACCGCGGGCTGACGGGACGGCCACCGTGGACCCCACCATGGACGGCACGCTGTCCGGCCGGTTCGCGCGCGGCCTGGCCGTCTCCCCGGACCGGCCCGCGCTCAGCGCCGACGGCGTCGACGTCACCTACCGCGAGCTGCACGAACACGCCCTGGTGCGGGCCGGCTCGCTGCTCGCCGGGCTGCCCGGCCCGCCACCCACCGTGGGGGTGCTGGCCGGCAAGGGAGTCACGGCGTACGCCGCGCTGCTGGCCGGCCTGTACAGCGGCCTCACCGTCGTACCGCTCCAGCCGGCCTTCCCCGCCGCCCGCACCCGGCAGATGATCGAGGCGGCCGGGGTCGGCGCGCTGCTCGCCGACGACGACGCGCTGCCCGCCCTGACCGCGCTGCACGAGGCCGGCGTCACCCTGCCGACGCTCTTCGCCCCCGGCGGACAGCCGATGCCGGCGCTGGACCTCGACGCGGACAGCGCCCTGAAGGCCCCCATGCCCACCCGCCCCTCGGACACCGCCTACGTGCTGTTCACCTCCGGCTCCACCGGCAGGCCCAAGGGCGTACCCGTCACCCACGCCAACACCGCCCACTACTTCCGGCTGCTCGACGGGCGCTACGACTTCGGCCCCCGGGACCGGTTCTCACAGACCTTCGACCTCAACTTCGACTGCGCGATGTTCGACCTGTTCTGCGCCTGGGGCGCCGGCGCCACCGTCGTCCCCGTCCCGGCCCGGGCCTACGCGCACCTGCCGGAGTTCCTGGCCGAACAGTGTGTCACCGTGTGGTTCTCCACGCCCAGCGCGATCACCCTGGTGCGCCGCACCGGCGGGCTCACGCCGGGCGCCCTGGGGTCGCTGCGCTGGAGCTTCTTCGCGGGGGAGGCGCTCAGCTGCAAGGACGCCGAGGACTGGGCCGCCGCCGCGCCGGGCGCCGCGCTGGAGAACCTGTACGGCCCCACCGAGCTGACCATCACCGTCACCGCGTACCGCTGGACACCGGGACGGCACCTGAACGACATGGTGCCCATCGGCGACGTCCACCCGGGCCACGAGACGCTGCTGCTCGACCCCACCGGCACGCCCACCACCGGTGACGAGGGTGAACTGTGCATCGCCGGACCGCAGTCGACCCCGGGCTATCTCGACCCGGCCGACGACGAGGGACGGTTCCTGGAGCGGGACGGCCGGCGCTTCTACCGCACCGGCGACCGTGTCCGCCGCGCCGGCGACGGCGGCTGGCTCTACCTGGGCCGGCAGGACGCACAGGTCCAGGTGCACGGCATCCGGGTGGAGCTGGCCGAGGTGGACGCCGCCGCGCGCACCTGCCCCGGCGTCGAGGACGCCGTGACCGTCGCGGTGCCCGTGGACGGCACCGTGGAACTGGCCGTCTTCCACACCGGTGTCCCCGTGCCGCCCGCCCGGCTCGCCCGCCACCTGCGCCGGCTGCTGCCGGCCGCGGTCGTCCCGCGCGCCTACCACCACCTGGACGCCCTCCCGCTCAACTTCAACCGCAAGACCGACCGCAGGAAGCTCGCCTCCCAGGCCACGGCCGTGCGGCAGTCCGCCGGTGCCGGAGGCACACACGAAAGGCGGCAGGATTCGCAGTGAACGGTCAACCGACAGTGCCGGCCCGCACCGACGCCCGGGTGCACGACCTGCTCGACGAGGCCACCGCCGAGCGCGCGGACGCCCCGGCGGTCACCGACGCCGCCGGCCGCTGGACGTACCGGGAACTCGCCGCGTACAGCCACGCCGTCGACGCCTGGCTGGAAGCGCGCGGCATCGGCCACGGCGACCGGGTCCTGGTCCAGCTCCCCAGCACCCGGGAACTGGTCGCGCTGCTGTACGGCACCGCGCGCCGGGGCGCGGTCCTGGTCCCCGTCAACACCGGCATGAAGGACTACCACCTGCGGGCGGTCGTCGAGAACGCCGAGCCGTCCCTGGTGGTCGTCACCGACACCGCCGTGGACCGGGTCGCCGCCCTCACCGGCGGCCTGCCGGTCCTCGGGTCCGGTGCGGTGTGGCCGGACATCACCGCCCTGCGCGAGCACGGGGCCCGCTCCGGCGGCGCGCGGGTCGCCCCCGAGGACAACGCCGTCCTCGTGTACACCTCCGGCTCGACCGCGGCCCCCAAGGCGGTCGTCTGCCCGCACGGCCGCATGGTCTTCGCCACCGAGGCCATCAACCTGGAACTCGGCTACCGCCCCGACGACGTGGTGTTCTGCCGCTTCCCGATCTCCTGGGACTACGGCCTGTACAAGGTGCTGCTCACCGCCGCCGGCCGCAGCGAACTCGTCCTCGCCGACGGCGAGTCCGACCTGCTGCTGCTGCGCCGCATCCGGGAGACCGGCGCCACCGTCGTCCCCATCGTGCCGTCCCTGGCCACCATGATCTGCGCCCTCGCCGAACGCGAACCGGCGCAGGAGTCCCGGGTGCGCATGTTCACCAACACCGGGGCCGCGCTGCCCAAGCCGACCGCCGACGGGCTGCGCACCGCGTTCCCCGGCGCGGAGGTGGTCGTCCAGTTCGGGCAGACCGAGTGCAAGCGCGTCTCCGTGCTGCTGCCCGCCTTCCAGGACGCCAAACCCGACTCGGTCGGCCGCCCGCTGCCCGGCACCCGCGCCTTCGTCGTCGACGACGGGGGCCGGCCGCTGCCGCCCTGGGAGACCGGCGAGATCGTGGTCGAGGGACCGCACGTCATGCCCGGCTACTGGCGGGCCCCGGAACAGACCGCGCGCGCCTTCCGCCCCGCCCCCGACGGCGGACTGCGGCTGCACACCGGCGACTACGGCCATGTGGACGAGGACGGCTTCCTCTACTACGAGGGCCGCCGCGACGACATGTTCAAGCACAAGGGCGTGCGGATGAGCACCACCGAGATCGAGGCGGCCGCCGCCGACGTGCCCGGCGTCCGCGCCGCCGCCGTGCTGCCGCCCGCCGAGGGCCGGGACCTCGCCGTGTTCGCCGAGGGCGACATCGAGCCGCACACCCTGCTCAAGGAGCTGTCGCTGCGGCTGGAGCCCGCCAAGGTGCCCGGCGTGAGCCGCGTCGTCGACGAGCTGCCGCTGACCCCGCACGGCAAGCACGACCGCAAGCGGCTCGCCCGCCTCCTGGAAGGACCCACCCCGTGACCGTCCGCACCGAACTCGCCGAGCGTTTCGGCACCCCGTCCTACGTCTACGACCTGGACCGGGTGGCGGCGGCCCGCGACGACCTGTTCGCCGCGCTGCCCGACGGGGTCGAGGTGTTCTACGCCGCCAAGGCCAACCCGCACCCCGAAGTGCTGCGCGAGCTGCGCACCGGCGGCGCCCGCGGCTGCCGCGCCGAGATCAGCTCCGTCGGCGAACTCGACGCCGCGCTGCTGGCCGGCTTCCCCGGCGACCGCATCCTCTACACCGGGCCCGGCAAGACCACCGCGGAGCTGACCGAGGCGCTGGCCCGCGGAGTCCGCCTGTTCTCCACCGAGTCCCCCGGCGACCTGAGCCGCGTCGGCGAGACGGCGCTCGGGCTGGGCCTCACCGCCGACTGCCTGCTCCGGGTCAACAACGCCACCGGCGCCGCCGCCACCAGCATCCGCATGACCGGCGTGCCCTCGCAGTTCGGCTTCGACAGCGAGACCCTGCCCGGCCTCGCCGACCGCCTGCGCGACGTCCCCGGCACCCGCATCGCCGGACTGCACTTCTTCCCGTTGAGCAACGCCAAGGACGAGGCGAGCCTCATCGCCGAGTTCCGGCACACCATCGCCACCGCCGCCGCCCTCCAGCGGGACCTGGGCGTCACCTTCCGCTTCCTGGACATCGGCGGCGGGTTCGCCGCGCCCTACGCCGTGCAGGGCGAACGCCCCGTCTACGGCGAGCTGGGCGACGCCCTGGCCGCGACGCTGGACGAGCACTTCCCCGGCTGGCGCGCGGGCGCCCCGCAGATCGCCTGCGAATCCGGCCGCTACCTGGTCGCCGACAGCGGCACTCTGCTCACTGCCGTCGTCAACGTCAAGGACAGCCGCGACCACCGCTACCTCGTCCTCGACGCCGGCATCAACACCTTCGGCGGCATGTCCGGACTCGGCCGCATCCTGCCCGTCACCGTCGAACCGCACGAGTCCGTCGGCGCGGACGGCACCCCGGCGAGCCTCGCCGGACCGCTGTGCACCCCGGGCGACCTGCTCGGCCGGAACGTCCCGCTGCCCCCGCTGGCACCGGGCGACCTGCTCACCGTCCCCAACGCCGGCGCGTACGGCCCCACGGCCAGCCTGCTGATGTTCCTCGGCCGGCCCGCCCCCGCCGAGATCGTCGTACGCGGCGACGACGTCGTCTCCGTCTCCCGCATCGAGCACACCCGCACCTACGACCACGGACAGGCCCTGTGATGAGCCCCTACCCGGCCCTCCCCGCCCCCGGTGACCAGCCCGTGCTGGTGGCCGGCGGGATCTCCGACTCGCACACCTGGAACCTCGTCTACCTCCAGCTCCTCCTGGAGGAGCACGGGCACCGCGTGGTCAACCTCGGCCCCTGCGTCCCCGAGGACCTGCTCATCGCCGAGGCCGTCGCCCACCGCCCCTGCCTCATCGTGGTCAGCAGCGTCAACGGCCACGGCTACCACGACGGCATGCGCACCGTCACCCGGCTGCGCGAGCACCCCGGCCTCGACGCGGTGCCCGCCGTCATCGGTGGCAAGCTCGGCATCGCCGGCCCCTGCGGTCCCGACGAGGTGGCCGCGCTGCGCGCCGCCGGATACGACGCGGTGTTCGACGACAGCGCCGAGGGCGTCACCGCGTTCCGGCGGATGCTCGGCACGCTGCCGCAGCGGGCCCTGGTGTGACCGGCGGCGGGTTCGGCGCGTTCGTGCGCCGGGCTCACGACGCCGGCCACCTGGTGGTCCAGCCCCGGATGGGGATGAGCAGCCCGGAACGGATGCGGGCCGGGCTGCTCGCCACCCGGGACGCCCGGGCCACCACCGTCGGCACGATCACCCTGGACAGCTACACCCGGGTCGGTGACCTGGAGTCGGCCGAACTCGCCGTCCTGGAGGGCGTGGCCCTCAACGGCTACCCGATCGCGAGCCACGCGCCGGCCGTCACCCGACAGGTGCTCGACGGCATCCACGGTCCCGCCTTCCCGGTCCAGGTCCGGCACGGCTCGGCCGCGCCGCTGCACATCTTCCGGGCGCTGACCGCCGTCGGACTCGACGCCTCCGAGGGCGGCCCGGTCTCCTACTGCCTGCCCTACGGCCGGGTCCCGCTGCGCGAGTCCGTCGCCCACTGGGCCGCCTCCTGCGAACTGCTCGCGGCCCTGCGCGAGGCGGGGGCCGAACCGCACCTGGAGACCTTCGGCGGCTGCGTCCTCGGCCAGCTCTGCCCACCCAGCCTGCTCGTCGCCGTCAGCGTCCTGGAGGCGCTCTTCTTCCACCGGCACGGCATCCGCAGCATTTCCGTCAGTTACGCGCAGCAGACCGATCCGCGCCAGGACGCCGAGGCGGTGGCCGCATTGCGCGCCCTGTGCGCGCGATTTTTGCCGGACACCGAATGGCACGTCGTCGTCTACGCCTACATGGGCCTGTATCCGGAAACGGAACAGGGCGCCTACCGGCTGCTGGGGAAAGCGGCCGAACTCGCCGTCGCCAGCGGCTCTGAACGGCTCATCGTGAAAACCGTCGCGGAGTCCCGGCGCATTCCGACGGTGGCGGAGAACACCGCCGCCCTGGAATTCGCGGCGGAGGTCGCCGCGCGCACCCCCCGCGCACCGCTGGACGCCACCGGAACCCAGACCTACGCCGAGGCGAACGCCCTGGTCGACGGGGTGCTCAAGCTGGACGACGACCTCGGTGCGGCCCTGCTGACGGCGTTCGCCGAGGGACGGCTCGACGTCCCCTACTGTCTGCATCCGGACAACGCCGGATCCAGCCGGAGTTATATCGCCGCGGACGGCCGGCTGGCCTGGGCCGACATCGGGCGGATGCCGCTGAACGGCATCGCCGACGTACGCCCGGCGCGGTCCGTCACCTCCGCGGAACTGCTCGACTCCCTGTCCTATGTGCGCCGTTCCTTCGACCGGCGTGACCCCGAGGACACCCGGACCCGCGAAGTCGCGCACCCCTAGGGGTGCTTAAGGGTGTGGCCTTTCAGGGGCCGTCACTATGGTGTGGAAAAAAGGTGAGGAAAACCGGTGTCGGCCGAAAGTGGAGATGCGTGGATGAACGGGCCCGGACACGACTCAGCTCTGGCACGACGGCTCGCCACGGCCGTTCCGTCCCAGCACCGCAGGCTGGTGACCGAACTGGTGCGCCACGCCGTGACCGAGGCGATCGAGACGGCCCGGCCGGGCACGTCGGCCGCACTCGACCCGGACGCCCCCTTCGCCGCGCAGGGACTCGACTCGCTCGCCGCGGTCGACCTGCACCGGCGGCTGGCCGAACGCACCGGCCTGGAGTTGCCGGTCGGCCTCGCCTACGACTGCCCGACCGTCCACGACCTGGCCGCCCGGTTGCTCGCCGAGGTCCACGGCCGGGCGGACACCCCCGGCCCGCCGGCCGGTGACACCCCCACCGACGAACCGGTCGCCGTCGTCGGCATCGGCTGCCGCTTCCCCGGCGGCATCGCCTCGCCCGCCGACCTGTGGCGGCTGCTCACCGAGGGCGGAGAGGTCCTGTCGGGCTTCCCCCGCGACCGCGGCTGGGACCTGGACGCCCTCTACGACGAGGACCCCGAGGTACCCGGCAGCACCTACGTCCGCAGCGGCGGGTTCCTCGACACCGCCGCCGAGTTCGACGCCGACTTCTTCGGCATCAGCCCGCGCGAGGCCCTCGGCATGGACCCGCAGCAGCGGCTCGTCCTGGAGACCTCCTGGCAGGCCCTGGAAGACGCCGGCATCGACCCCACGACGCTGCGCGGCACCCCGGCCGGCATGTTCTTCGGCGCCGAGATCCAGGAGTACGGGCCGCGCCTGCACGACGCCCCCGACGGCCTCGACGCCTACCTGCTCGCCGGCAACGCCAACAGCGTCATCTCGGGCCGGGTCGCCTACGTGCTGGGCGCCGAGGGCCCCGCGGTCACCGTCGACACCGCCTGCTCCGGCTCCCTGGTCGCCGTCCACCTGGCGTGCCGCTCGCTGCGGCAGGGCGAGTCCTCCCTCGCCCTCGCCGGCGGTGTGGCCGTCATGGGCGGCCCCGGCGTGTTCACCGCCTTCAGCCGGCAGCGGGGCCTCGCACCCGACGGGCGCTGCAAGCCGTTCGCCGCCGCCGCGGACGGCACCGGCTTCGCCGAGGGCGTCGGCGTGCTCGTCCTGGAACGGCTCTCCGACGCCCGCCGCAACGGCCACCGGGTACTGGCCCTGGTGCGCGGCTCGGCCGTCAACCAGGACGGCGCCTCCAACGGCCTGACCGCGCCCAACGGCACCGCCCAGCAGCGGCTGATCCACCGCGCGCTCGCCGACGCCGGTCTCACCGCCGCCGACGTGGACGTGGTCGAGGCCCACGGCACCGGCACCCGGCTCGGCGACCCCATCGAGGCCACCGCGCTGCTCGCCACCTACGGCCAGGGCCGCCCCGCCGGCGCCCCGCTGCTGCTCGGCTCCGTCAAGTCCAACCTCGGGCACACCCAGGCCGCCGCCGGTGCCGCCGGGCTGATCAAGACGATCCTCGCCATGGAGCACGGGCGGATACCGGCGACCCTGCACGTCGACGCGCCCACCCCGCACGTCGACTGGTCGTCCGGGGCGCTGGAACTCGTCACCGAGGAGCGTGCCTGGCCCGACACCGACCGGGTCCGCCGGGCGGGCGTGTCCTCGTTCGGGGTCAGCGGCACCAACGCGCACGTCGTCCTGGAGCAGCCGGAGCCGGAGCCCGGACCGTCGGAGCCCGGCACCGACCGGCGCCCGGTTCCGCCCGCCGGGACACCGCTGCCGTTCCCCCTGTCCGCCCGGGGCGAGGGCGCCCTGCGGGCCCGCGCCGCCGACCTGCTGCCCCTGGTGGACGAGACCGACCCGCTCCACCTCGCCCAGGCGCTGGCCACCACCCGCGCCGCCCTGCCCGACCGGGCCGTCCTCGTCGCCGCCGACCGCGCCGAACTGCGCGCCGCCCTCCACGACCTGGCCTCCGGAACCACGCCGCCCACCGCGCGCGCCGACGGCGAACTCGGCTTCCTGTTCACCGGGCAAGGCAGCCAGCGCCCCGGCATGGGCCGCGAACTCGCCGCCGCCCACCCCGTGTTCGCCGACGCCCTGGACGACGTCTGCGCCCACTTCGACCTCCAGCTCACCCGCCCGCTGAAGGACGTCCTGTTCGCCGAGCCCGGCACCCCCGAGGCCGAGCTGCTGCACCGCACCGAGTACGCGCAGCCCGCCCTGTTCGCCGTGGAGGTCGCCCTGTACCGGCTCCTGGAGAGCTGGGGCCTCACCCCGGACCAGCTCGCCGGGCACTCCGTCGGCGAGATCGCCGCCGCCCACGTGGCCGGGGTCCTCACCCTCCAGGACGCCACCATCCTGGTCGCCGCCCGCGGCCGGCTCATGCAGGCACTGGACGAGGGCGGCGCCATGGTCGCCGTACGCGCCGCCGAGGACGAGGTGGCACCGCTGCTCACCCCGCGCACCGGCATCGCCGCGGTCAACGGACCCACCGCCGTCGTGGTCTCCGGCGACACGGCGGACGTGGAGCGCATCGCCGCCGCACTCGCCGCGCGCGGCCACGACACCAAACGCCTCAGGGTCAGCCACGCCTTCCACTCGCCGCTGATGGAACCGATGCTGGCCGAGTTCCGCCGCGTCGCGCACGTCCTGGACTACGCCGAGCCGGCGCTGCCCGTCGTCTCCACCGTCACCGGCGGTCCCGTCACCGCCGAGCTGTGCGACCCCGAGTACTGGGTGGAGCACGTCCGCGCCCGGGTCCGCTTCCACGACGCCGTCCGCACACTCGCCGACACCGGCGTCCGCACGTTCCTGGAGGTCGGCCCGGACGCGGTGCTGTCCGCCATGGGCCCGGACTGCACCGACGCCCCCGGCACCGCCTTCCTGCCGGTGCTGCGGCGCGACCGGTCCGAGGCCCGCGAGGCCGTCACCGCGCTCGCCGCCGCCCACGCCAGGGGCGTCCCCGTCGACTGGCGGCGCCACTTCGGCGGCCCGGGCGGACACCGCGTCGACCTGCCCGGCTACCCCTTCCAGCGGCGCCGGTTCTGGCTGGAGCAGCGCCCCGCCACCGACGCCGCGGGCCTCGGCCAGCTCCCCGCCGGCCACCCGCTGCTCGCCGCCGTCGTCGCCGTGGGCGCCGAGGGTGTCGTCCTCACCGGCCGGCTGTCCACCCGGACCCAGCCGTGGCTCGCCGACCACGTCATCGCCGGCCGGGTGCTGTTCCCGGGCACCGCCTTCGTCGAACTCGCCCTGCGCGCCGGTGACCACGTCGGCGCCACCACCCTGGAGGAGCTGACCCTCGGCGCCCCGCTCGTGCTGCGCGCCGACGAGGACGTCGCCGTACAGGTCGCCGTCGGCGAACCGGACGACTCCGGACGCCGCGACGTCACCGTCCACACCCGCGCCGACGAGGCCGCGCCCTGGACCCGGCACGCCGCCGGCGTCCTCACCACCACCGCGCCGTCCGCCCCGGCCGGCCCGACCGACTGGCCGCCGCGCGACGCCCGCCCCCTGGACACCGCGCGCGTCTACCCGGACCTCGCCGACCAGGGCTACGGCTACGGCCCCGCCTTCCAGGGGCTGCGCGCCGCCTGGCGGCACGGCGACGACGTCTACGCCGAGGTCGCCCTGCCCGAGGACGTCGCCGCCGACGCCGGCGCGTTCGGCCTGCACCCGGCACTGCTCGACGCCGCGCTGCACGCCGCCGACCTCGACGCCCCGCCCCGCCCAGAGGTGCTGGTGCCGTTCGCCTGGACCGGCGTCACCCTGCACGCCACCGGCGCGTCCACCCTCCGCGTGCGGATCACCCACACCGGTGGCGACACCCTCGCCCTGCACCTCGCCGACGCCACCGGCGCCCCGGTGGCCGTCGTCGAGGCCCTCACCTCCCGGCCCGTACCGGCCGGCGGCGAGGTCCTGTACGCGGTGCGGTGGTCCCCGCACCCCCGGCCGGCGACCACCGCGCCGCTGCGCACCGCCGTGCTCACGGACTCCGTCGAGGCACTGCCGGCCGGCCCCGCCCCGGACGCCGTCGTGCACCGCCTGGCCGACCCGGCGGGCGCCGACGCCACCGAGGCACGCGCCCACGTCCACCACGTCCTGCGGCTGCTGCGCACCTGGCAGGCGGACGAGCGCCTGGCCGACACCCGGCTCGTCCTCGTCGTCCGGCCCGCCTGCCCCGCCCACGCCGCCGTCCGCGGCCTGGTCCGCTCCGCCCAGGCCGAGAACCCCGGCCGCTACGTCCTCGTCGAGAGCGACGCCCTGCCCTCCGAGACCGACCTGCGCCGGCTCCTCGTCACCGGTGAACCCGAACTCGCGCTCGTCGACGGCGAGTTCCGCGTGCCCCGACTGACCGCGCAGTCCCCGGGTGACGAACCCGCCGCCGACTGGGGCACCGTCCTCGTCACCGGCGGCACCGGCGGCCTCGGCGCGCTCCTCGCCCGGCACCTGGTCCGCGCCCACGGCGTGCGCCGCCTGGTGCTCGCCGGCCGCCGCGGCACCGCCCCCGCCCTGCACGCCGAACTCACCGCCCTCGGCGCCGAGGTGACCACCGCCGCCTGTGACGTGGGCGACCGCGAGGCACTGCGCCGCCTGCTCGAACAGCACCCCGTCGACTCCGTCGTCCACGCGGCCGGCACCGTCCGCGACGGCATCGTCGACACCCTCACCGACGAGATGGTCGACGAGGTCCTCCACGCCAAGGCGCTGGGCGCCTGGCACCTGCACGAACTGACCCGGGACCGCGACCTCGCCCACTTCGTGCTCTTCTCCTCCCTCGCCGCCGTCCTCGACGGCCCCGGCCAGGGCAACTACGCCGCCGCCAACGCCTACCTCGACGCCCTCGCCGAGCACCGCGCCGACCTCGGCCTGCCCGCCACCTCCCTCGCCTGGGGCCTGTGGGCCACCGACAGCGGCATGGGCGCCGCCCTGGACGACACCGCCCGACAGCGCATCGCGGCCCACGGCGTCCCCGGACTGTCTGCCGCACGTTCCCTGGAGCTGTTCGACGCCGCCGTCCGCTCCCGCGACCCCCACCTGGTGCCCGTGGAGATCGACGCGGCCGCCGTGCGCCGCCGCCCCGACGGCGTACCACCGCTGCTGACCGGCCTCGTCCGCCCGGTCACCCGGCGGGTCACGGCGGACGCCGGCCCCGCGCGGGCCACGGACGGGCAGCTCGCCGCGCTGCCCGCCGCCGACCGCGACCGCGCCCTGCTCGACCTGGTGCGCACCGAGGTGGCGGCCGTGCTCCGGCACGACGGGCCGTCCGCCGTCGACCCCGGCCGGGCCTTCACCGACCTCGGCTTCGACTCGCTCGCCGCCGTCGAACTGCGCAACCGGCTGGGCACCACCACCGGGCTGCGGCTGCCCGCCACCCTCGTCTTCGACCACCCCACCTCCCGCGCCCTCGCCGGCCACCTCCGCGACACCCTCTTCGGTACCGGCCCCGAGGGCACCCCCGCCGCCCCGGCCCGCACCGCCCCCGACGACGACCCGATCGCCATCGTCGGCATGAGCTGCCGCTACCCCGGTGAGGTCCGCTCCCCGGAGGACCTGTGGCGGCTCGTCGCCGACGGCGTCGACGCGGTCGGCGGCTTCCCGGCGGACCGCGGCTGGGACACCGAGGCCCTCTACGACCCCGAACCGGGCACCCCCGGCCGCACCTACACCCGCGAAGGCGCCTTCCTGTACGACGCCGCCGAGTTCGACCCCGGCTTCTTCGGCATCGGCCCCCGCGAGGCCACCGCCATGGACCCGCAGCAGCGGCTCCTGCTGGAGGTGTCCTGGGAGGCACTGGAGCGCTCCGCCATCGACCCGCATCGCCTGCGCGGCTCCCGCACCGGAGTGTTCGCGGGCGTCATGTACCACGACTACGGCACCTGGCTGCCCGAGGTCCCCGACGACCTCGCCGCCTACCTCGGCAACGGCACCCTCGGCAGCGTCGTCTCCGGCCGGGTCGCCTACGCCCTCGGCCTGGAGGGGCCGGCCGTCACCATCGACACCGCCTGCTCCTCCTCACTGGTCACCCTGCACCTGGCCGCCCAGGCGCTGCGGCAGGGCGAGTGCGACCTCGCCCTGGCCGGCGGCGTCACCGTCATGTCGACGCCGGACACCTTCGTCGACTTCGCCCGGCAGCGCGGGCTCGCCGCCGACGGCCGCTGCAAGTCCTTCGCCGCCGCCGCCGACGGCACCGGCTGGGGCGAGGGCGCCGGCGTCCTCGTCGTCGAACGCCTCTCCGACGCGCGCCGCAACGGCCACCGGGTGCTCGCCCTGGTCCGCGGCTCCGCCGTCAACTCCGACGGCGCCTCCAACGGCCTCACCGCCCCCAACGGTCCCTCCCAGCAGCGCGTCATCCGCGCCGCGCTCGCCGCCGCCGCGCTCACCCCGGCCGACGTGGACGCCGTCGAGGCGCACGGCACCGGCACCACCCTCGGCGACCCCATCGAGGCGCAGGCGCTGCTCGCCACCTACGGCCAGGACCGGGCCGAACCGCTGTGGCTGGGCTCGGTCAAGTCCAACATGGGGCACACCCAGGCCGCCGCCGGTGTCGCCGGCGTCATCAAGATGGTCATGGCGATGCGCCACGGCGTCCTGCCGAAGACCCTGCACGTCGACGCGCCGTCCGACCAGGTCGACTGGAGCGCCGGCAGCGTGGCACTGCTCACCGAGCGACGCCCGTGGCCCGCGACCGACCGCTCCCGGCGGGCCGGTGTGTCCTCGTTCGGCATCAGCGGCACCAACGCCCACGTGATCCTGGAGGAGTTCACCGAGCCCGCGCCCCCGGAACCGGACCCCGCGACCGCCCCGCCCGTCCTCGCCCTCCCGGTCTCCGCCCGCTCGCCCGAGGCCCTGCGCGGCCAGGCCCGGCGCCTGCTGGAGCTGACCGGCACCGCCGCCGCCGATCTCGGCCTGGCCCTGGCCACCACCCGCGGCACCCACCCCCATCGCGCCGTGCTCCTCCCGGCCGGCGACGACGGGGCCACCGCCGCGCTGACCGCCCTGGCCCACGGCACCGAGGCCCCCGGGCTGCTGGTCACCGGCTCCGCCACCGACGGCACCCTCGCCTACCTGTTCTCCGGCCAGGGCGCCCAGCGCCCCGGCATGGGCCGCGACTGGTACGACGCCTTCCCCGTCTACGCCGAGCACTTCGACCGCGCCGCCGCCCTCTTCGACAAGCACCTCGAACGGCCCCTCGCCGACGTCGTCCTCGGCGGCGACGCCGAGACCCTGGAGCGGACGGCCTACACCCAGGCCGCCCTGTTCACCACGCAGGTCGCCCTCTACCGGCTGCTGGAGTCCTTCGGCCTGCGCCCCGACTGGCTGGCCGGGCACTCCGTCGGCGAGTTCGCCGCCGCGCACGTCGCCGGGGTCTGGTCGCTGGAGGACGCCGTCACCGCGGTCGCCGCCCGGGGCCGGCTCATGCAGGCCCTGCCGGCGGGCGGCGCGATGGTCGCCGTCCAGGCGTCGCCGGAGGAGGTCACCCCGCTGCTGGACGAGGGGCGCTGCGCGATCGCCGCCGTCAACGGCCCGCGTGCCGTGGTCGTCTCCGGCGACGAGGACGCCGTCACCGAGGTCGCCGCGCACTTCACGACCGCCCGCAGGCTGCGCGTCTCGCACGCCTTCCACTCGCCCCGCATGGACCCGATGCTGGCCGCGTTCCGGGAGGTCGTGGCCGGCCTCCGGGCCGCCGAGCCGACCGTGCCCCTCGTCTCCACCCTCACCGGCGCCCCGGCCACCGCCGCCGAACTCGGCTCCGCCGACTACTGGGTACGGCACGTGCGGCGGACGGTGCGCTTCGCCGACGCGGTCGCGGCCCTGGCCGCGCAGGGCGCCGGCACCTTCCTCGAACTGGGCGCCGCGCCCGTGCTCACCGCCCTGGGCCCCGACTGCCTGCCCGACACCGAGAACACCGAGAACACCGAGGACGTCCTGTTCGTCCCCACCGCCCGCAAGGACACCGCCCAGCTGCCCGGCCTGCTCGCCGCCCTGGCCGCCGTCCACACCCGGGGCTTCGACGTCGACTGGGCGGTGCTGTACGGGACGTACGCGGGACGCCGGGTCGACCTGCCCACCTACGCCTTCGAGCACCGCGGGTACTGGCTCCCGGCGCCCGCCACCGCCGTCGGTGACGCCGCCGGACACGGACTCGCCGCCACCGGCCACCCGCTGGTCAGCGCCCGCCTGGACCTGCCCGGCGACGCCGGGGTGCTGCTCACCGGCCGGATCTCCACCGCCACCCACCCCGTCCTCGCCGAACACGCCGTGCTGGGCACGGTGCTGGTGCCCGGCGCCGCGCTCGTCGACCTCGCGCTGCACGCCGGCCGCCTCACCGGCCGCCCGGTCCTCCAGGAGCTGACCCTCCAGGCCCCGCTGGCGCTGCCCGCCGACACCGCCGTACGCCTCCAGGTCGCCACCGGCGCCGACGGCTCCGTCGAGATCCACTCGCGCGCCGAGGACGCCCCCGACGACGAGGGCTGGACCCGGCACGCCACCGGCACCCTCACCGGACCCACCGCCCCGGCACCGGCCGCGTCCGGCGCCTGGCCGCCGCCCGGCGCCACCCCCCTCGACGTCACCGGCCTCTACCCGCGCCTGCACACCGAGGGCTACGACTACGGCCCCGTCTTCCGCGGCGTGCGGGCCGCCTGGCGCGACGGCGACACCCTCCTCGCCGAACTGGAACTGCCCGCACCCGCACGCCAGGACGCCGCCCGGCACGCCCTGCACCCCGCGCTGCTGGACTCCGCCCTGCACGTCACCTCCCTCCTGGACGGCGCGGCGGCACCCGCCGAACCGTCCGCCGGGATCGCCCTGCCCTTCGCCTGGACGGGCGTCACCCTGCACGCCCAGGCGTCCCTCACCGCCCGCGTCCGCGTCACCCCGGGCACCGACGGCACCCGACTCGAACTGGCGGACACCGACGGCCGGCCCCTCGCCACCGTCGAGTCCTACGTCACCCGGCCGGTCACCGCGGACCGGCTCACCCCGCAGCGCCGCCGGCACCTGTACACCGTCACCGACACCCCGCTGCCCGGGACCGCCGGCCGCCCCGACCGCCGCGGCTGGGCCGTCCTCGGCGACGACGACCTGGGCCTCGGCGCCCCGGTCCACGCCGGCCTGGACGCGCTCGGCGACACCGTGCCCGACGTGGTGATCCTCCCGGTCACCGCCCCGCCCGCCGACGGCCCGGACCTCCCCGGCGCCGTCCGCACCGCCCTGGTCGGCACCCTGGACGTCCTGAAGGCATGGACGGGCGACGACCGGTACGCCGGCTCGGTGCTCGTGGTCCTCACCGGCGGCGGCCTCGCCGACACCGCGGTGCACGGACTGGTCCGGGCCGCGCAGGCCGAGGACCCCGGCCGGATCCTCCTCGTCGCACGGACGGCGCCCGGCGCACCCGTACCCGACCGCGCCGCGCTCGCGGCGCTCATCGACTCCGGCGAGCCGGAGATCCGGTGGCGCGACGGCCGCGCCCACGCCCCCCGCCTGGTCCGCGCCGAGGACGCCCCGGGCACCGACCGCCCGTGGGGCACCGTCCTCGTCACCGGCGGCACCGGCGGGCTCGGCGCCTCGGTCGCCCGCCACCTGGCCACCCGGCACGGCGTCACCCGCCTGCTGCTCACCAGCCGCCGCGGCCCCGGCGCGCCCGGCGCCGCCGCACTGCGCGCCGCCCTGGCCGACCTGGGCGCCGAGGCCGACATCGTCGCCTGCGACGTGTCCGACCGGACCGCGCTCGCCGCGCTGCTCGCCGCGCACCCCGTGGACAGCGTCGTCCACACCGCCGGCGTCCTCGACGACGGCCTGGTCACCTCGCTGACCCCGGCCCGGCTGGACACCGTGCTGCGGCCCAAGGCGGACGCCGCCTGGCACCTGCACGAACTCACCCGGGACCGGGACCTCGCCCACTTCGTGCTGTTCTCCTCGGCCGCCGGCACCCTCGACGCCTCCGGCCAGGGCAACTACGCCGCCGCCAACGTCTTCCTCGACGCGCTGGCCGCCCACCGCGCCGCCCTCGGCCTGCCCGCCACCTCCCTCGCCTGGGGCCTGTGGGCCGGCGGCGGCATGGGCGCCGCACTCGACACGGCCGAGGTCCAGCGCATCGAACGTACCGGCATCGGCGCGCTCGACCCGGACGAGGCGCTGGAGCTGTTCGACACCGCCGTGGCCTCCGGCCAGCCCGCCCTCGTCCCGGTACGGCTGGACACCGCCGCCCTGCGCCGGCGCGGCACCGATGTGCCGCCCGTGCTGCGCACCCTGGCCGGCGTCACCGCCCGCCCCGACGACGCCGGCCCCGCCCGCACCCTCGGCGAGCAGTTGGCCGGCCTGCCCGCCGCCGACCACGAACACACCGTGCTGGAAGCGGTCCGCACCGAGGCCGCCGCCGTCCTCGGGCACGCCGGACCCGCCGCCGTCGAACCACGCCGCGCCTTCACCGAGCTGGGCTTCGACTCGCTCGCCGCCGTGGAACTTCGCAACCGCCTGAACACGGTCAGCGGACTGCGCCTGCCGTCCACGCTCGTCTTCGACTACGCCACCCCCGCCGCGCTCGCCGGCCACCTCCTGGAACGGCTGCGGCCGGAACCCGCCCCCACCGCGGCCGTACCCGGCGACGACGACGAACTGCGCGCCGTCCTCGCCCGCATCCCCCTCGCCCGCATCCGGGACGCCGGCCTCCTCGACGGCCTGCTGAAACTGGCCGACCCCACCGCGGACCCGGCACCCGCCGACCGGGCCCTGGACATCAAGTCCATGGCCGTGGCCGACCTGGTACGCGCCGCGCTCGACCGCAGCGGCACCTGACCTCATCCGGTACCGGACGACGCGCCGCGTCCGGTACCGGACCACCCCCACCCGGCGCACCCTCCACCGCGTCACCAGCGCCGCCGAGCCAGCAGGGAGCGACACCGACCGTGGACACATCCGTCGAGCAGATCGTCGAGGCGCTGCGCGAGTCATTGCTCGAGAACGAGCGGCTGCGCCAGCACAACGAACGGGTCACCGAAGCGGCGCAGGAGCCCGTCGCGATCGTCGCCATGAGCTGCCGCTACCCCGGCGGCGTCAGCACCCCCGAGCAGCTGTGGCAGCTCGTCGACACCGGCACCGACGCCGTGGGCGGCTTCCCCGACGACCGCGGCTGGGACGTCGACGGCATCTACGACCCCGACCCCGACGCCCCCGGCCGCACCCACGTCCGCGAAGGCGGGTTCCTGTACGACGCGGCCCGGTTCGACCCCGGTTTCTTCGGCATCAGCCCGCGCGAGGCCATCGCCATGGACCCGCAGCAGCGCCTCCTGCTGGAGACCGCCTGGGAGGCGTTCGAACGCGCCGGCATCGACCCGCACACCCTCAAGGGCAGCCGCACCGGCATCTACGCGGGCGTCATGTACCACGACTACGGCAGCTGGCTCACCGAGGTCCCGGAGGGCGTCGAGGGCTACCTCGGCAACGGCAACCTGGGCAGCGTCGCCTCCGGCCGCGTCTCCTACATCCTCGGCCTGGAGGGGCCCGCCGTCACCGTCGACACCGCCTGCTCCTCCTCGCTCGTCGCCCTCCACCTCGCCGTGCAGGCCCTGCGCACCGGCGAGTGCGGCCTGGCCCTCGCCGGTGGTGTGACGGTGATGTCCACCCCCGACACCTTCATCGACTTCAGCCGGCAGCGCGGCCTCGCCCTGGACGGCCGCTGCAAGTCCTTCGCGGAGGGCGCGGACGGCACCGGCTGGGGCGAGGGCGCCGGCCTGCTCCTGCTGGAACGGCTCAGCGACGCCCGGCGCAACGGCCACCCGGTGCTCGCCGTGGTGCGCGGCACCGCCGTCAACCAGGACGGTGCCTCCAACGGCCTGACCGCCCCCAACGGCCCTTCCCAGCAGCGCGTCATCCGCGCCGCCCTCGCCAACGCCCGCCTGGAACCCCATCAGGTGCACGCCGTCGAGGCCCACGGCACCGGCACCCCGCTCGGCGACCCCATCGAGGCGCAGGCCCTGCTCGCCACCTACGGCCAGGACCGCGCCGAGCCGCTGTGGCTGGGCTCGGTGAAGTCCAACATCGGCCACACCCAGGCCGCCGCGGGCGTCGCCGGTGTCATCAAGACGGTGCTGGCCATCCGGCACGGCCGGCTGCCGAAGACCCTGCACGCCGGGCAGCCCACCTCCCAGGTCGACTGGGAGGCCGGCGCCGTCGAACTCCTCACCGAGGCCCGCGACTGGCCCGACGACGGCGAACCCCGCCGCGCCGCCGTCTCCTCCTTCGGCATCAGCGGCACCAACGCCCACGTCATCGTCGAGGCGGCCCCCGACGCCGAGCCCCGCGCCGAGGAGCCCGCCTGGACCGGCCCGCTCCCGCTGGTCCTGTCCGGCAACGACCCCGAGGGTCTGGCCGCCCAGGCCCGCCGCCTCCTCGACCACCTCGCCACCGGTGCCGACCCCGTCCCCGACATCGCCCACACGCTCGCCACCGGACGCGCCGCGCTCGCCGAACGCGCCGTCGTCACCGGCGCCGACCCGGACGCCCTCACCGCGGGCCTCGCCGCCCTCGCCGAGGGCGGCGACACCGCGCCGAACGTGGTGCGCGGCCGGCCGGCCGGCCAGTCCCGCATCGCCTTCGTCTTCCCCGGCCAGGGCGCCCAGTGGTCCGGCATGGCCGCCGACCTGCTCGACACCTCACCGGTGTTCGCCGCCCGCATGGCAGACTGCGCCGCGGCCCTCGCGCCCGTCACCGACTTCGACCTCCTCGGGACCGTACGGGCGCGGCAGCCGCTGGAGCGGGTGGACGTCGTCCAGCCCGTCCTGTGGGCGATCATGGTGTCGCTCGCCGAGGTGTGGCGCTCGCACGGGGTGCGGCCCGCCGCCGTGATCGGCCACTCCCAGGGCGAGATCGCCGCCGCCTGCGTGGCCGGCGCCCTCTCCCTCGCCGACGGCGCCCGCGTCGTGGCCCTGCGCAGCCGGGCCATCGCCCGGGAACTCTCCGGCCGCGGCGGCATGATGTCGGTGGCCCTGCCCGAGGCCCGGGTGCGCGACCTCGTCACCCGCTACGAGGGACGGGTCGCGGTGGCCGCCGTCAACGGCGCCTCCTCCGTGGTGCTGTCCGGCGACGCCGACGCCCTGGACGAACTCCGCGCGACCATCGTGGCCGGCGGCGACCGCGCCAAGCGGCTCCCGGTGGACTACGCCTCGCACAGCGCCCACGTGGAGTCGATCCGCGAGCGGCTGCTCACCGACCTCGCCGACGTCCGGGCCCGCCCCGCCGAGGTCCCGTTCTACTCCACCGTCACCGGCGCCCGGCTCGACACCACCGGCCTGGACGCCGAGTACTGGTACACCAACCTGCGGCAGAGCGTGCTGTTCGAACCGACCACCCGCACCCTGCTGGACGCCGGGTACGGGGTGTTCGTCGAATGCGGCCCGCACCCGGTACTGCTGCACAGCATCGAGGAGACCGCCGACGCCGCCGGCGCCGACATCACCGGCCTGGGCTCCCTGCGCCGCGACGACGGCGGCCCCGAGCGCCTGCTGACCGCCCTCGGCGAAGCCTTCGTCGCCGGCGTCCCGGTCGACTGGTCACCCGTCTTCGCCGGCCTGCCGGTCCGCTCCGCCGACCTGCCCACCTACGCCTTCCAGCGCGAGCGGTACTGGCTCGGCCGGTCCACCGCCACCGGTGACGTCACCGCCGCCGGCCTGGAGACCACCGGCCACCCGCTGCTCGGCGCCACCGTCCCGGTCGCCGGGGGCGGCACCGTGTTCACCGGCCGGCTCTCCGCCGCCACCACGCCCTGGCTGGCCGACCACGCCGTGTCCGGCACCCCGCTGCTGCCCGGCACCGCCCTGGTGGAACTGGCGCTCGGCGTCGGCCACGACCTCGGCTGCGGGCACCTCGCCGAACTCACTCTCCAGGCACCGCTGACCCTGCCCGAGCGAGGCGCGCTCCAGCTCCAGCTGCACGTGGCCGCCCCCGACGACACCGGCCACCGCGCGCTGAGCGTCCACTCCCGCCCCGAGGGCGCCGACGACACCGCCTGGACCCGGCACGCCGCCGGTCTGCTCGCCCCGGGGAGCGACGCGCCCGCCTTCGACCTCACCGCCTGGCCGCCGGCGGGCGCGGAGCCGGTACCCGCCGAGGACGCCTACGACCGACTGGCCCGCCTCGGCTACGAGTACGGGCCCGCCTTCCAGGGGCTGCGCGCGGTCTGGCGGCGCGGCGACGAGACCTTCGCCGAGGTCGAACTGCCCGTGGACGCCGGTGCCTTCGCCCTGCACCCGGCGCTCTTCGACGCCGCCCTGCACGCCGACGGCCTCGTCACCGACGACCAGGACACCGCCCGGCTGCCCTTCTCCTGGACCGGGGTCTCGCTGTACGCGGCCGGCGCCACCGCCCTGCGGGTCCGGCTGCACGGCGCTGAGACCCTCTCCGTCCAGCTGGCCGATCCCACGGGCGCCCCGGTCGCCGAGGTCGAGGCCCTGGTCTCCCGACCCGTCGACCCGGCCGCGCTCACCTCCACGGCCCGCGTCGACGACCTCTACCGCCTGGACTGGCCCGCCCTGCCCGTGCCCGCCACGCCCGCACCGGACCACGCCGTGCTGGACGAACGGGGCCCGGCCGCACTGGACCCCCTGCCCGACTGGGTGGTGCTGGCGGTCGACGGCCACGACGACCCGGTCACCGGCGTCCACCGGGCCACCGAGCGGGTACTGGCCGCCGTACAGGAGTGGCTCGCGGACGAACGCACCGCCTCCGCACGCCTGGTGGTGCTCACCCGGGGCGCCGTCGCCGTGGGGGAGGAGGACGTCACCGATCTGGCGGGTGCCGCCGTCTGGGGCCTGGTACGGGCCGCGCAGGGCGAGCACCCCGACCGGTTCGTGCTGGTGGACGGCGGTGATGCCACCGCCGCGGTGGCCGCCGCGGCGGCCGGCGGCGAACCCCAGCTCGCCCTGCGCGACGGCACCGTGCACGTCCCCCGGCTCGCCCGCACCGCACCGCCGGGCCGGATCCCGCCGCTCGACCCCGAGGGCACCGTCCTCGTCACCGGCGGCACCGGGGTGCTCGGCGCCGCCGTCGCCCGGCACCTGGTCGCCGAACACGGCGTGCGCCGCCTGGTGCTGGCCGGGCGCAGTGGCACCACCGCCGCCGATCTCACCGGTCTGGACGCGGAGATCGTCGTGGCCCGCTGCGACGCCGCCGACCGTGGACAACTCGCCGCGCTGCTGGCGGAGACGCCGCCCGAGCACCCGCTGACCGCGGTCGTCCACCTCGCCGGCGTCCTGGACGACGGCCTGCTGACCGACCAGACACCGGACCGCCTGGACGCCGTGCTGCGGCCCAAGGCCGACGCCGCCTGGCACCTGCACGAGCTGACCCGCGACCTCGGTCTCGCCGCGTTCGTGTTGTTCTCCTCCGCCGCCGGCACCGTCGACGGCGCCGGCCAGTCCGGCTACGCCGCCGCCAACGCCTTCCTCGACGCGCTGGCCGCCCACCGCCGCCACCACGGGCTGCCCGCGCACTCGCTGGCCTGGGGCTTCTGGGAGCAGCGCACCGGGCTGACCGCCCACCTCACCGACGCCGACGTGGCCCGCATGGCCCGCGCGGGCGTCCGTCCGCTGTCCACCGACGAGGGACTGAGCCTGTTCGACGCCGCCCTGGCCGCCGACGAGCCGCTGCTGCTCCCCATCGGCCTGGACCTGGTCGCTCTGCGCCGCGCCCCGGACGTGCCGGCCGTGCTGCGCGCCCTGGTGCCCGCCCGCGCCCGCCGTACCGCGGCCTCCCGCGCGGAGGCCGTGTCGTTCGCCGACCGGCTCGCCGCGCTGGAGCCCGCCGCACGCGACGCGGCCCTCATGGAGCTGGTCCGCACCCACGCCGCCGCCGTGCTCGGCCACGGCGGCGACATGACGCTCGACCCGCGCCGCTCCTTCCGTGAAGTGGGCTTCGACTCGCTGACCGCCGTCGAACTGCGCAACCGCCTCGGCACCGCGGTCGGCCTGCGCCTGCCCGCCACCCTGGTCTTCGACCACCCGGACGCGGGCGCGCTGGTGGCGCACCTGAGGACCGAACTCTTCGGCGCCGAGGACGGCACCGCCACCGAGGCCGCCGCGCCGGAGCGGGAGGCGGACGAGCCGGTCGCCATCGTCGCCATGGCCTGCCGCTACCCCGGCGGCGTCAGCACCCCCGAGGAGCTGTGGCGGCTGCTGGCCGACGGCGGCGACGGCATCGGCGCCTTCCCCGCCGACCGTGGCTGGGACCTGGACGGCCTGTACGACCCGGAGCCCGGCAGGGCCGGCCGCTCCTCGACCCGGTCCGGCGGATTCCTCTACGACGCCGCCGACTTCGACCCGGACTTCTTCGGCATCGGCCCGCGCGAGGCCCTCGCCATGGACCCGCAGCAACGCCTGCTGCTGGAGACGTCCTGGGAGGCGCTGGAGCGGGCCGGCATCGACCCGCACTCCGTGCGCGGCAGCCGTACCGGCGTGTTCGCGGGCGTGATGTACCACGACTACGGCAGCCGCCTGCACCGCGTCCCCGAGTCCGTGCGCGACTACCTCGGCAACGGCAGCCTCGGCAGCGTGGCCTCCGGCCGGGTCGCCTACACCCTCGGCCTGGAGGGCCCGACGCTCACCGTCGACACGGCGTGCTCGTCGTCGCTGGTGGCGCTGCACCTGGCCGCGCAGGCGCTGCGACAGGGCGAGTGCACCCTCGCGCTGGCCGGCGGGGTGTCCGTGATGTCCACCGTCGACACGTTCGTGGACTTCAGCAGGCAGCGCAACCTCGCCGCCGACGGCCACGCCAAGTCCTTCGCCGACGCGGCGGACGGCACGGCCCTGTCCGAGGGCGCCGGCATGCTCGTCCTGGAGCGGTTGTCGGACGCGCGGCGCAACGGTCACGAGGTGCTGGCGGTGGTGCGGGGTTCCGCGGTGAACCAGGACGGTGCGTCGAACGGTCTGACGGCGCCGAACGGTCCGTCGCAGCAGCGGGTGATCCGGCAGGCGTTGGCGTCGGCCCGGTTGTCGGCGGCGGACGTGGACGTGGTGGAGGCGCACGGGACGGGGACGACGCTGGGCGATCCGATCGAGGCGCAGGCGCTGCTGGCGACCTATGGTCAGGACCGGCCGGTGGAGCGGCCGTTGTGGTTGGGTTCGGTGAAGTCGAACATCGGGCACACGCAGGCGGCGGCGGGTGTGGCGGGTGTCATCAAGATGGTGATGGCGATGCGGCACGGGACGCTGCCGAGGACGCTGCACGTGGACCGCCCCTCGACCGAGGTGGACTGGGACGCGGGGCGGGTGCGGCTGCTGACCGAGGAGCGGGAGTGGCCGGTACTGGAACGTCCGCGCCGGGCGGGTGTCTCCTCCTTCGGCATCAGCGGCACCAACGTGCACACGATCATCGAGGAGGCACCGGCCGAGGCGACCGCCCCCGACCCGGGGCCCGCCCGGGCCCCGCTGCTGCCCCTGGTCGTCTCCGGCGCCACCCCCGAGGCGCTGGCCGCCCAGGCGGCCCGGCTGCGCGCGGTCGCCGACCGGCCGCTGCCCGACCTCGCCCGCTCCCTGGCCACGGACCGTGCCGCCCTCACCCACCGGGCCGCCGTCGTCGTCCGCGACCGGGACGAACTCCTCGCCGCGCTCAGCGCGCTGGCCGACGGCACCACCACGGACAGCGTGGTCCACGGCCGGCCCGGCCCCGGCGGGACCGCCTTCCTCTTCACCGGCCAGGGCGCCCAGCGCCCCGGCATGGGCCGCGGCCTGTACGCCGCCCACCCCGCCTTCCGGCAGGCGCTGGACGAGGTCTGCGACGCACTCGACGCCCACCTCGACCGCCCGCTGCGGGACGTCATGTGGGCCGAGCCCGGCACCGAGGCGGCCGGCCTGCTCGACCACACCCTCTACACGCAGAGCGCCCTGTTCGCCGTCGGCACCGCCCTGTACCGGCTGCTGGAGTCCCACGGCGTACGGCCCGACCTGCTGGCCGGCCACTCCATCGGCGAACTGACCGCCGCGCACGCCGCCGGGGTCTGGGACCTGGCGGACGCCGCCCGGCTGGTCGCCGCGCGCGGCCGGCTGATGCAGGCACTGCCCGCCGGGGGCGCGATGCTCGCCGTCGACGCCACCGAGGAGGAGGTGCTGCCCCACCTCGGCCCCGAGGCGTCCGTCGCCGCCGTCAACGGGCCCCGCGCCGTGGTCGTCTCCGGCACCGAGGCCGCCGTGGACGCGGTCGCCGCGTCCTTCGCCGGTCGCCGCACCAAGCGGCTGCGGGTCAGCCACGCCTTCCACTCCCCGCTGATGGACCCGATGCTGGCGGAGTTCGAGAAGACCGCCCGCGAACTGCGGTACGCGCCGCCCGCCCGCCCCGTCGTCTCCAACGTGACCGGGGTGCGCGCCGGCGAGGACGAGCTGTGCGACCCCGCCTACTGGGTCCGCCACGTCCGCGAGGCGGTCCGCTTCGGCGACGGCGTCCGCGCGCTGGAGGCCGACGGCGTGCGCACGTTCGTCGAACTCGGCCCCGACGCCGTCCTGTCCGCCATGGCGGCGCAGGCCGTGACCGACGCGGAACGGTCGGCCTTCGTCCCGGCACTGCGCCGTGACCGCGACGAGGAGCGGACCTTCGCGGCCCTGCTCGGCGCCGCACACGTGCGCGGTGTGCCCGTCGACTGGCCGCGGGTGTTCGCCGGCACCGGCGCCCGCCGCACCGACCTGCCGACCTACCCCTTCCAGCGGCGGCGGCTGTGGCTGGACGACGAACCCGGCGCGGTCACCGACGCGGGCGGCCTCGGGCAGGCCCCGGCCGGGCACCCGCTGCTCGGCGCGGCCCTGGAACTGGCCGGCGACGACCGGGTGGCCCTGACCGGACGCCTCTCCCTGGCCACCCACCCCTGGCTCGCCGACCACGCCGTGGCGGGCGTCGTCCTCGTCCCGGGCAGCGCCTTCGTCGAACTGGCCGTCCAGGCCGGCGACCGCACCCACTGCCCGCACGCGGAGGAACTCACCCTGGAACGCCCCCTGGTCATGCCCGAGCACGGCGCCGTCCACCTCCAGGTGGCCGTCGCCGCCCCGGACACCGACGGCCGCCGGCGCCTCACCGTGCACGCCCGCCCGGAGGGCACGGACGGCCCCTGGACCCGGCACGCCACCGGCGTCCTCGCCCCGCGCACCCTGCCCGAACCGGCCCCGGTGACCGACTGGCCGCCCGTCGGCGCCGTCCCCGTCGACGTCAGCGGCACCTACGGCCACCTGGCCGAACAGGGCTACGCCTACGGCCCGTCGTTCCGCTGCCTGCGCGGTGCGTGGCGGCTCGGCGAGGAGGTCTGGGCCGAACTCGCCCTGCCGGACGCCGACGCGGCCACCGGGTTCGCCCTGCACCCGGCGCTCCTCGACTCCACGCTGCACGCCATCGACCTGCTCGACGGCCAGGACCCGACCGTGCTGACCCTGCCCTTCGCCTGGGAGGGCGTCACCCTGTACGCGACCGGCGCCACGGCCGTGCGGCTGCGGCTCACCCCGCACGGCACCGACCACATGACCCTGCGCCTGTACGACGGCACGGGCGCGCCCGTGGCCGAGGTGGCCTCGCTGCGCATCCGCCGGGTGACCGCCGAACAGCTGGCCGAGGCCGCGCCGGAGCCCGGCGACCTGTTCCGGGTGCGGTGGACCGAACTGCCGGTCACAGCCGACCCGTCCGCGCCGGCACCGCGCGTCCTCACCCTCACCGCGGACACCGGCCCCGGCGCCGTGCCGCCCGCGGCCGCCCGCGAGACCGCCGTACAGGCCCTCGCCGCGCTGCGGCGCCACCTCGCCGACGCGCCGGACGACGCACCGCTGGTGGTGTCGACCCGGTCCGCCGTCACCGTCCACGCCGACGGCGCGCCCGACCCGGCGCAGGCCGTCGTCTGGGGCTTGGTGCGGGCGGCCGCGGTCGAGCACCCCGGCCGGTTCGTGCTCGCCGACACCGACGGCGACCCCGCCTCGGCCGCCGTCCTCCCGGCCGCCGTCGCCACCGGAGCACCCGAACTGGCCGTGCGGGCGGGCACGGTGTACGTGCCGGAGCTGGAGCGGGTCACCGAGCCGGAGGCGGCCCAGGCGCCCGCCCTGGACCCGGCGGGGACCGTTCTCGTCACCGGCGGCACCGGCAGCCTCGGCCGGCTGCTGGCCCGGCACCTGGTCACCCGGCACGGAGTGCGCCACCTGCTGCTGGCCGGTCGGAGCGGACGACTGCCCGAGCCCGGCGCCCTGGAGGAACTGGCCGCCCTGGGCGCCACGGTGACCGTGGCCGCCTGCGACGTCACCGACCGGGCCGCGCTCGGCGCCCTGCTGACGTCCGTGCCGGCCGAGCACCCGCTGACCGCCGTGGTGCACGCCGCGGGCGTCCTGGACGACGGGCTGCTCACCGACCTCACCCCCGAGCGGCTGGCCGCGGTGCTGCGGCCCAAGGCCGACGCCGCCTGGCACCTGCACGAGCTGACCCGGGACCTCGGTCTCGCCGCGTTCGTGCTGTTCTCCTCCGCCGCGGGCACCCTGGGCGCGGCGGGCCAGGCCAACTACGCCGCCGCGAACGCCTTCCTGGACGCCCTCGCCGCGCGCCGCCGCACCGAGGGGCTGCCGGCCCTCTCGCTGGGCTGGGGGCTGTGGGACACGGGGGAGGGCATGGCGGCCGGGCTCGGCGAGACCGAGTTGCGCCGGCTGGCCCGCGACGGCATCCTGCCGCTGCCCGCCGACCGGGCGCTGGCCCTGTTCGACCGCGCGCTGGCCACCGGGGACTCCCCGGCCGCCGACCGGGCCCTGCTGCTGCCGGTCCGGGTGCAGGTCACCGAGGACGCCCCCGCCCTGGTCCGGGGTCTCGCCCCCGCGGCCGGACGGCGCACCGCCCGGGCCGCGGCGACGGCCGCCCCCGCGGCCGTCGAGCCGCTGCCGCGGCGGCTGGCCGGGCTGGGCGCCGCCGACGCCCTGCGCCTGCTGGTGGAGACGGTCTGCGGACACGTCGCCGACGTCCTCGGACACGGCTCCGCCGGCGCCGTCGACCCCGAGCGCCCCCTGGGCGACCTGGGCGTGGACTCGCTGGCCGCCCTGGAGCTGCGCAACCGGCTCGGCGCCGACACCGGCCTGCGGCTGTCCACCACGCTCACCTTCGACCATCCGACCTCCGACGCCCTCGCCCGGCACCTCTTCGCCGAGCTGGGCGGCGACACCTCCGCCGGACGGGTCGACATCGAGGCCGAGGTGATGCGTCTGGAGGCCGCGCTGGAGGCGGCCGCGCCGGACGAGGAGCAGCGGGCCCGGGTGGCCGCCCGGCTGCGCGTCCTCAGCGCGCGGTGGGACGGCACCGCACAGTCGCCGGAGAACGGGACCGGGCACACCGAAGGGGCGGGCCTGGAGACGGCCACGGCCGACGAGCTCTTCGGCATCCTGGACGACGAACTCGGCAGCTTCAGCTGACCGTACGGCAGGAGGGGCGGGGGGGGGGGGGGGGGGGGGCGCGCGCGCGGCGCCCCCCCCCCCCCCCCTCCCGCCGGCTCCTCGTCCGGCCCGTGCGGCGGGTCCGCTCAGCCCGTGGACGAGCTGGTGCAGTCCCAGCGGTCCGACAGCTTGGGGATGCGGTGCTCCAGCATCTTCGACGGCAGCTCCGAACGGCTGGCCACGTTCAACTTGCGGTAGACCCGGGTGAGATGCTGCTCCACCGTGCTGATCGTGACGTGCAGACGGGCACTGATCTCGCGGTTGGTGTAGCCGAGCGCGGCGAGCCCGGCGACCCGGCACTCGGCGTCGCTGAGGATGGCGGGGCCGCCCTCGGACTCGGCGGTCTCGGGCCGTGCCGGGTCCTCCAGCAGGTGGACGTCGACCGGCGACTCGATGCGGCAGGCCTCGGCCTCCCGGGCCGCCTGCCGCGCCACCAGCCGGGCCCGGGCGTACTCACCCAGCTCGTAGTGGGCCGCGGACAGGTCGGCGTACGCCTGGGACAGCGCGTAGCGGTCGCCGCACGCCTTGAGCAGGTCGATCGACTCGCGCAGCAGCGAGGCCCTGCGGTGCGGCTTGCAGGTCGCCGCCAGCAGGCGCAGTGCCATGGCCCGGGCACGGGAACTGTGGCTCCCGGGCAGCCGCAGTTGCTCCTCGGCCCAATCGCGGGCCGTGCGGACCTTGCCGATCCGCAGGTTGGCCAGGGCGAGGTCGGACCGCCAGGGGAAACCCTTCTGGAGACTGGGGTTGCCCTCGCGCAGCAGCCGTCCGCAGGTCTCGAAGTCGCCCAGCGCCGCGAAGGGCCGGTCGGTGGCGAGGTGGTGGTGACCACGGGCACGCAGGTACTGGATGCCGAACACGGTGCGGTACATCTGCTCCGGCACGTCGTGCCGGAGCAGTTGCTCGGCCTCGGCGTAGGAGCCCATGGCGGTGTACGCGGAGATCGCCGTCGCCAGCGGCAGGCCGATGAGCACCCCCCAGCTCGGGGCGGCCAGGTTGCCGAGCGCGGCGAGCGCGCCCTGCGACGCGGTGGTCATGTCGCCCTGGAGCAGGGCGATCTCCGCCCGGATGGCGCCGAGCACGGCCTGCCAGGTCGTCGCCCGACGCTCCACGGCGCTCTCCAGCAGCTCGTCGCAGGCCTCGGCGGCGACCGCGGGCCGGTCCGCGTGGGCGATGGCCAGCAGGGACATCGCGACCAGTTCCAGGTTGAGGTGGTCCAGCTGGTGTCCCTGGACGGCCTGGGCGACGGCCGCCGCGGACTCGTCGGTGGCCTCGCCCCCGACGAGCGCGGCCACTCGCGAGGCGAGCCCGCCGGAGTGGACGCGCATCTGCCGGGGGCGCGGGTCGAGGCCGGTCACCGAGGCGCCCCTGCCGGGGAGCGCGACGCCGTAGAACCACTGCCGGACGAACTCCACCTCGGCGACGATCTGGGCGTCGGCGGGCGACTGCACGTCGACGAGGGTGGACACGGCCTGGGCGGCCAGCTCGGTGTCGCCACGCCACAGCAGGTAGCGCAGGACGGTGGCGGTGTCCCGCATGCTCAGCTTGCCGTCCAGCGCGGCCTCGCGCAGCGGTTCCAGGTGGGGGCCGGCCGCCGCCGGGTTGGTGCGCCACTCGGCGCGCGCCAGGGCCACCGACAGGGCATGGCGTTCCTGCTCGTCGGCGCAGTCGCGCAGGACCAGGCCGAGGTAGTCGGTGCAGCGGCCCACGTCGTCGGCGGCCAGCGCCTGTTCCGCGGCGGCGCGCAGGATGTCCGCGCCCCACCGCGCCGGGACGACGTCCGCGGCGTACACGTGCGGTGCCACCTCGACGGCCGGGGCGCCGGAACGATACAGCAGGTCGGCTATCCGGCCGTGGAGTTCGGCACGGGCGTCGGCGTCCATGTCCTCCAGGACGGCCGCGGCGGCGGTCGGGTGCCGGAAGGCGTGACCGTCCAGCAGGCCGGAGGAGTTGAGGATGTCCACGGCTTCCTGGGTGCCGGCGGGCGTGGTGCCGGCCAGCTCGTCGGCGGGCACCGTCCGCGCCAGGGTGCCGAGCGCGGCCAGGGCCCGGGCCACCCGGACCTGGTCCCCCTGGCCGCGGTGCAGCAGCGACAGCACGGCTTGGCGGTAGGCGGCGCCGGCGACGGGCCGGTCGATCTCGGGGCCGAAGCGGGTGCTGTCGTCCAGCAGGGCGTGCACGAGCAGCGGGCTGCCGGCGGTGGCCCGGTGGTAGGCGGCGCGCACGTGTCCGGGCAGGGCCCGTCCGGCCTGGGCGGCGAGCAGTTCGCCGACGCCGGCCTCCGACAGCGGGCCCAGCCGTACCCGGCGGTGCGGCTGGCGGAGCAGTTCGGTGTGGGCGGCCGAGCGGATCTCGCCGAAATGGCCGGAGGTGGCGCACACCACGAGCACGCGTCGGGAGCGGCTGCGGCGCAGCAGGTGGACGACGGTCTGGAGGGAGGCCTGGTCCATCATGTGGGCGTCGTCCAAGCCGATGACCAGCGGGTATCCATCCGGGACGAGGCGCAGCAGAGTCTCGGTCGCCTCGTGTGCGGCGGGGGTGGGGAGGGCGTGCGGCCCGGGGGCGCAGGAGCGGCGATTCTCCGCCGGGGAGTTCACCGCCGAGGGTGCGCGGTGTGATATCGCGCACTCCGCCTCCGCGTTGCGTATTAATTGCCCGACCAGGCTCATCGGCTGTTCTCGTTCCGCCCAAGAGGCCGTACCCGTCAGGACGCACGCGTCCGTGCTGTTCAGAGTGGCGAGGAATTCATGCATCAGCTGGGTCTTGCCGGACCCCGGGCCGCCCGTGATGATCACGAGCCGGCCGTTTCCCCGCGTGCTGTCGGCGAACGCCTCGGACAGGGCGCGTATTTCTCTCGAACGACCGAAAAGGTGCATCGTGGGTCCCCCCATAGTTTTATCGCCCCGAGCCGGAACGTACGCCGTCTCCCCCGCGCGGGTGCGCGCCGCACAACGCCGCGGGGCGAGTCTGCGAGGGCGGTGGCGCCGTGGCAAAGGCGGCGCGCCGCGCCGGTCCGGCCCTGGTGGATGGCTTCTGACCGGCGGCGGAGCCGCGCGCGTCCGCAGGAGTGATCCGTGCCCGCATCGCGCGAGAGGCGTCGCATCCCCTGGTCTCCCGTTTATGCCGCGTGCTGCGGGCGGACCCCAATGCCGCGTCGCATTGTTGTGCCTGGGCTTACCGTCGGTAAGGCCGCTGAGCGGCCCGAAACCCACGGACCGAACGGTTTCGGCCAATTGCTGGCCGAAATTGATTCGGTTGTCCGCAGCTTTGCTGATCGAGTCCCGAATTAAAGATTAGAGGCTTATAGCAGGTGTAAACCGTATCTGTCTATGTCAACGTTGTCAACCATCATCCTATAGGGGTCAACTGTGGTCAGTGAGGGGCAACTACGGTCATGTCGTTGTACCTTGCCTACTGTCCCGACGGTTCCCGCAGGCGACTATTTACAGACCGTTTATTTACCGGACGGTTAAAGAAAGGAACCCGGCCTTGTCCGCCGGTGTGCCCGCCCGCCCCGGGACCGCGCGTTCGTACACGAAACCCCCGACGCCACCGGTCCGCGCGGGCCCGTGTGACGGGGCCCGCCGCCGTGGTGAGCCGTGCCGTCAGAGATCGAGTACGACCTCACCCGCGGGCCTGGAGCAGCAGATGAGGACGTTGCCCTCCGCCGGAGGTCCGACGGGTTCGGGGGAGTAGCGGACAGCGCCGGACATGAGGGCGAGTTCGCAGGTGTGGCACACCCCGGTGCGGCAGGACCACCGGACGGGGATGTCGCAGGCTTCGGCGAGTTCCAGCAAGGTGCCCTGGGTGTCGTCCCAGGGCACGGAGAGGCCGCTGCGGGCGAACGAGACCTCGGGGCCGGTGCCGGGCGGCCCCGCCGGCCGGTGGGGTGCGATCGTGGCCGACGGATGCGTGATCCCCGGGGTCACGGCGGGGCCCGCGCCGAAGCTCTCGGTGTGGACGCGGGAGGCGGCGAGCCCGCAGTCCCGCAGCGCGGCGGTGAGGCCGTCCATGAACACGGTGGGGCCGCACACGTACGCGTCGGCGTCCACGGGAAGGCCGAGCCCGCGGACCGCCTCGGCCGAGAGGTGGCCCGCCTCCGCGTAGTCCACGCCCGGCCGGTCGCTCGGCCCGGGCCTGCTGTAGTAGACGAGGGACCGGGCGTCGGGGAGGGAGGCGAGGAGGTTGCGGCTCTCCCGGGCGAAGGGATGCTCGGTGCCGTCGCGGGCTCCGTGCAGCCACCACACCCGGCGGCCGGTGTGCTCGCGGGCGAGGGCGTGCAGCATGGCCAGGACGGGGGTGACACCCACCCCCGCCGACAGCAGGACCACCGGGTTGTCGCCATCGGCCAGACAGAAGGTGCCGCGGGGCGCGGCCGCCTCCAGCCGGTCACCGACCCGCAGGCGGGAGCGCAGTTCGTTGCCGGCGGCACCGTGCGGCTCCACCTTCACGCTGATCCGGTAGGTGCCGGTGCCCGGCGCCCCGGACAGGGAGTAGCTGCGGATCAGAGGGGGGCCGCCGCCCTGCGGTCGGACCCTGACGGTGAGGAACTGGCCCGGCAGCCCGGCCGGCAGCGCCGAACCGTCGTCGGCGGCCAGATACAGCGAGAACACGCTGCGGCTCTCGGTCCGGACATCCGTGACCTTCAGCGGGCGGAAGCCCGGCCAGGCGGGCGGCGGCGCGGTGGCGGCCTCGCTCAGCGCGGCGCTGCCCGAGGCGGCACCGCTCCCGCCGTCGGCCCGCTCCAGCAGCGTCCGCATGGAATCCTGCCAGCCGGGGCTGAGCGCGGGGATGCGCAGGGCGCGTTCGACCTGTTCGCGGGTGTGCCCGGGCAGGTACAGCACGCTGTCGATCTCTTCGACGGTCATCGCCTCGGGGCCGGTGGAGACCTTGACGATCTCCTGTCCGGCCTCGACGTCGCCCTCCTCGAGGACGCGGAGGTAGAAGCCGGGCCGGTGGTGGGCCACGAGCAGCGCGGCCATCCGCGGCTCGCCCATCCGCAGGCCCACCCGGTAGCAGGTCACCCGGGGTTGCGTGACCTCGAACAAGGCGGTCCCGATGCGGTAGCGGTCCCCGATGCAGACCTCGTCGTCGGGCAGTCCGTCCACGGTGAAGTTCTCGCCGAAGTTCCCGGGGACGAGGTCGTCCCGGCCCAATTCGCCCGCCCAGAACCGGTAGGAGCCGGTCTGGTAGACCAGCACGGCCCGCTGCTCACCGCCGTGCCCGGCCAGGTCACCCTGGCCGTCCCCGTCGATGTTCAGCCGTCGTACCGTCCGGGGCCCGGCGACGGCCCTCTTGTGGACGCCGGTGCGTACGGTCCTGCCGTGCCAGGGGACGTCCGCCGGCATCCCCACGTTGACTGCTTCCAGCGTGGCCACCACGCCACCTCTCTCGCGGCGGGCCGGCGTTGGCGGTGGTGTCCGGTTCCGGCCGGCGCGCGGGGTTCTCGTGCGGTCATCCTCGGGCGAAGGCCAGCAGGTCGGCGTCGAAGGCGTCCTTGAACGGAGGGGCCATCGACAGGCCGTGCGGGGCCCCCGGGTACACCTTGAACGTGTTGTCCTTGACGATCCGGGAGGACTTCTCACCGGCCGCCACGATGGGCACGATCTGGTCGTCGTCGCCGTGCGCGATGAGCGTGGGGAAGTCGAAACGCCGCAGGTCCTCGGTCAGGTCGGTCTCCGAGAACGCCTCGACGCAGTCGTAGGCGCCCGCGATCCCCACCTGCATCGACCACAGCCAGAACGCGTCACGGGTGCCCCGGGACACCTGGTGCCCTTCCCGGTTCGCGCCGTAGAAGACCTCGCTCAGGTCCTGGTAGAACTGTGAGCGGTCGGTCGCCACGCCCTCGCGGATCGCGTCGAACGCCTCCCGGGGGAGCCCTTCGGGATTGGCGTCCGTCCTGAGCATCAGCGGTGGGATCGCGCCGAGCAGGACCGCCTTGGCGACCCGGCCACCGCCATGACGGCCGACATAGCGCGTGACCTCGCCGCCTCCGGTGGAATGGCCGACGAGGATGACGTCACGCAGGTCCAGGGTTTCGATCAGCTGCGCCAGGTCGTCGGCGTAGGTGTCCAGGTCGTTGCCGCCCCAGGTCTGCCCGGAACGCCCGTGGCCGCGGCGGTCGTGGGCGACGGCGCGGAATCCGTTGCCCGCCATCAACCGGACCTGGGGGTCCCAGGCGTCGGCGTTCAACGGCCAGCCGTGGCTGAACACCACGGGCTGTCCCGTGCCCCAGTCCTTGTAGAAGATCTCGGTGTCGTCCCTGGTGGTGACGAAAGGCATCGCTCGCCCCTCTCGGTCGAAGCGCCGGTGAGTACCGCGGCCCCGATGGGTGGACGCCGGCTCGGACGGGGCCGCCGCTGGTCATGAGGTGGCGTCAGTTCGGGGCCGTGGGCTCACTTGAGGAGTTCGAGCAGCCGATCGGCCAGGACGGTGGCCGAGTGCGGATTCTGGCCGGTGATGAGGTTGCGGTCCTCCACCATGTACGGCTCCCAGATCGGGCCGCGGCTGAAGTCCACGCCTACCTTCTCCCTCAGCTCGGTCTCCAGCAGCCAGGGTGCCACGGAGGCCAGCCCGACGCCCGCTTCCTCCTCGTCGGTGAAGCAGGTGACCCGGTAGCCCGCGAAGGGCGACTCACCCTGGATCCTGGTGGCCAGGATCGCGGAGGGGGCGTGGCACACGATCGCGAGCGGCTTCCCCGAGGCGAGCTGTGCGGTCAGCAGCCGCCCGGCGTCGGCGTCGACCGCCAGGTCGGCCATCGGACCGTGGCCGCCGGGCAGGTACACCGCGTCGTAGTCCTCCAGGCGGACGTCCGACAGCTTCAGCGGCCGTCGCATCGTCTCCGCGGACCGGATGACGGCCTCCAGTTCGAGCGCCCCCTCCTCGCCGCCCGCCATCGACGGGCGCAGGCTCATCATGTCGACGGTGGGGACCACGCCGCCGGGTGTCCCGACCACCACCTCGTGGCCGGCTTCCGTGAGTTTCTGGTAGGGCATGGCGAACTCTTCGGCCCAGTAGCCGGTCGCGTGCCTGGTGCCGTCCTTGAGCACCCAGTACGTCGCCCCGCTCACTATGAAGAGGATTCTCGCCATCACGCTCAGCCTCCTCGCGGTCACCCGCTCATGAGGAATTCAACTATTTTCATCCTAGGCACACCGTTTGACCGGACGCATTCGTGCAGCCTGCACGCCCGGGGGGCCGACGGGACGCCCGGTCCCCGCGACTCCCGTCGCGCTCCGCTCGACCCCACGTCCTGGCGCCCCCGCGCGGAGAGACGCGGTTCCCCGTGATCCCGCCGGTCTGATAGGCATGGGGGGTGCGATTCGAGAGTGTTCCCATGCCGCCGACGGTAGAGGCGCGGCCGCGGGACGTACGGGGGTATCCGGTACCGGCGATCACTCCGTGGGAGGGGGACGAGCCGCAGTTCGCGCTGACCGATTACGAGCGCAGCGCGGCGTGCGCCCGGAAACGGCTGTGCTCGGTGTGCGACCGCAGCATGCCGCAGGGGCCGGTGTGGCGCGTGGTGGGGGCCGCGGAGAGCGCGGCGATCGGTGAGGCGCTCGACGCCGGACGGCCGTACCACAACCTCGCGCCGACCCTGGAGGGCCCGGGGCACCGCGCGTGCATGCTGTACGCCTCGATGGTGTGCCCGTATCTTGCCCGGCCCAACGCCCGGCGCGGGATGTCGGCGACCGAACCGGACGACATGACCGCGCACGTGGTGCGGGGCGCCGTCCGGGGCGCGATGGGCGCGGTGGTGGGGTTCGGCGAGTACGAGTACGCCGTCACGAGCCGCCAGGTGCTGTTCCGGTTCCTCGACGTCGTCGAGTTCCTGCCGCACGACACGGCCGACGCGCACCTGGACGCACTGCGGGCCGAGCTCGCCCGGGCGGCGGAGTGACTCCGCGCCCCGGACGGCCCGGCTCGGTGCCGTGGATGTGAGGACACTCAGGGACGGTAGGCGGCCAGACCGACCGTCGACGTGGCCTTGGCCGGCCGGCCCTTTCCGTCGGCCGGCAGGGTGACCGTGCCGGCGGGGGTACGGGCGGCGAGCGTCTTGCCGTCGGGGGACCAGGCCGGCTCGGTGTAGTCCGTGGTGGCGTGCGGGGTGAGGTCCTTGACGCGGTCGCCGTGCGTGAGGTCCTCGACGAAGAGGTGGTCGTGGCCCGCGACGGAGCGCACGAAGACGACCTCCTCGTCGTTCGGCGCCAGTGCCGGCTGGGAGCCCTTGGTGAGCTTGCCGCCCTGCTGGCGCAGATAGTCGTCCCGGATGTAGACGGCGCCGGTGTCGGCGTTGGCGTAGACCGAGGTGCCGTAGTGCCCGGCCGCGTTCGGCCAGACGTTGCCGGTCTGCGGGACCGCGCCGTCCGGGTCCGGGGCGCCGTTCAGGGACAGCGTCTTCGGGGTGCCGTGGACGGCCTTGGCGGAGACGTACTTCAGCCGGGAGACGCCCTTGGCACGGGCGGCGAAGATGAGGTTGTCCTTGGCGGGGATGCCGTACCGGGTGTCCTTCTCGGTCACCTGCCAGGTCGGATGGGACCAGGTCTGGCCGCCGGGGTTCTTGGCGACGACGATCCGTCCGCTGCCGTCGGGGCCGGCGATGTCCAGGTTGCCGGAGCCGTCCACGAAGGCGGCCTTGCGGCCGTCCGGGGACCAGGCGAGGTCGCGGACGGTCACCCCGAAGTCGACCCGGTGCCCGTTGATCCGCACGTACTTGGTGCCGTTGCTCACGGTCAGGGTGCCGTGCGAGGCGGCGGCGGAGGCCGCCGAGGCGGCGCCGGAGGCACCCAGCAGTGCGCTGCCGGTGACGGCCGCGACCACCGCTATGGCGGCGGCCGCGGTGCGGGTGCGTGTGGTCATGGTGATCCCCCAGGAACATGGTCGGGTCGTGTGCCGGCGCCAGAGCCGCCGCGCCGTCCCCCGGGGCCGCCGAGGCCACCCGAGCGCCTGCCGCTCCGTCCGTGACAACAGCCTGCGGGGCCCCGATCTTGGAACCGTCCGCTCGGCGTCACAGGGGCGTAACGGGAGAAGTGGTACCCCCGGGGGGACGTTCGGGCTCGGCACGCTCCCACGGGCGACAGCGGTATCGCGAAGAGTGCTCACCAGCCTTGCCGGCCCCCGTACCAGGTCGGCCGGATCGCTGAGAAAGCTGTGGACGGTCCGACTGGACCGGTGACATCTTCGGGGATCGTGACGGAGCACGGTTTCCTGGCGCTGGCGCCGCAATACACCACGACATCCGAGCTGCTCTCGGCATCGGCACGCCGGCGGGGCATGGAGGTGGAAGTACTCCCCGCCCACGGTGGTGCGGGCATCGCCACGGGCGGACGAGGCGGCCACTACTACGGCGGCCCCGCTTTCGCGTCCCGCGTCGTGGATGCCCTCGAGGTCGCGCTCCTGGAGCCTTCCGACGACTGGCTGGCCACACTGCCCCACGAATACACGGGACGACGCATCGTCATGGCGACGCTGGGCGAGGCACGCCGCCTGTCCCGGCCGGCGTTCGTCAAGCCGCCGAGCGACAAGAGTTTCCCGGCCGACGTCTACGCCGACGGTAGCCGCCTCCCGACCGGGCCGGAGCCGTCACCGGACGTGCCGGTGCAGATCAGCGACGTGGTGACCTGGGCAGCGGAGTTCCGCCTGTACGTCCTGGACGGCGAGGTCCGCACGGGTTCGCAGTACGCCACCTTCGGCCGTCTCGACACCGAGCGGCTGGAGGGACACCGCCGTGAACGCGCTGTGCGGGCCTTCGCGGACGATCTCCTGGCCACCTGCGGCGGTGACCTGCCCAGCGCGGTGGTGGTGGACGTCGGCCTCCTGGCCACACCCGAACACGGTGCCGCTGACCAGTGGGCGGTGGTCGAGGCGAACATGGCGTGGTTCAGCAACTGCTATGCCGCGGATCCCGACCGGGCCCTGGACGTCGTCCTGCGCTCATCCGGTCCCCGGACACAAACGGCCGAGCGGGACCGCCGGTTCCGCCGGAACACCGAGGACGCTCACATGTCCGGCTCACGAACGGCGTGAGACCACAACCGACCGCGCTCGGGGATCATCGCCGCATGAACGAGATCATCTTGATGTCGGATCCACGGGTGGCAGCCGTCCCCGTACACGAGTGCGGTGAGCCGCTGGTCGATGTCCGGCGGGGGCCGCTCCTCGTGGACTCGCGGAAGCAGGGCGACTCGGACGCCTACTTCTACCTGCGGGAAGGCGTGCTGGAACGTCTGCTCCGAGCGCAGGCGCACTTGCCGGCCGGCCTGGGGCTCCTGGTGGTCGAGGGCTATCGTCCTCCGGGGTTGCAGCGGCGCTACTTCGAGGACTACGCGGCCGGACTGCGAGCTGAGCGGCCCGGCTGGACCGGCGCACAGATCCGGTCTGCGGCGAGCCGGTTCGTGTCCCCACCGGAGATAGCACCGCACAGCGCGGGAGCCGCGGTGGACCTGACACTCGTGGATGCGGACGGCCGTGAGCTGGATCTCGGTACGCCGATGAACGCGACACCGGAGGAGAGCGCCGGCGCCTGCTACACCGACGCCACCGGGATCAGCGCGCAGGCCCGCACGAACCGGGAGATCCTGGGGCGCGTGCTGACAGCGGCGGGCCTGGTGAACTACCCCACGGAGTGGTGGCATTGGTCGTTCGGCGACCGCTACTGGACCCTGGCGACCGGAGCGACGAGCGCCTGCTACGGACCGACCCGCCAAGGCATGCCCGAATGACGTTCTCGGCCGAGCCGCGGTAGGAACAGGTGGATCACGTCCCGCCTCCTGTCGTCCCTGGTCGAGTCGCCTTGGCGATTCCTGTCGCGGCCTGCCCTGAGCGGAGAAGCAGACAGAGCGTCCAGGCGGGGCCCGGCGGGACTCGCCCTGTCGGCGTCACACCAACAGTTCACGCAGCCACGCGCGTTCCGCGCGGCTGGTGGCGCGGGCGATGGTGAGCATGCCGCGGCGGTAGGGGTCGTCGGTGTCCTCGGCGCCCAGCGGCCGATCGCCGTCGTGGAAGAAGCTCGCGGGCTGTTCCAGGAAGTCCAGCCGTCGGCGCAGTACAGCGTGCTGGTCGGCGAGGTCGGGAAGCTGGGAGAGGAAGGCCAGGACCGTGAAGTACCGGGTGCTGTCGCTGACATCCAGGCCGTCGGCTTCCCGCAGGCGGCGCAGCAGCTCGGTGCGGCCGGCAGCGGTCAGGTTGAGGGTGTGCCGCTGGGCCGCCGAGACGCCCGGCTCGGCTTCGCGGTCGAGCAGCCCGGCTTTGACCAGGCGGTTGATCGCCGGGTAGAGGCTGCCGTCGCTGACCGGGCGGGCATGGCCGGACAAATGCGCTATGCGATGCCGCAGTTGGTAGCCGTGCAGTGCACCTTCGGCCAGGAATCCCAGGATCGCGAGTTCCAGCATGCTGCTACTCTCGCACATCGAAACGAGGTACCTCGAATCGATGTAAGGGGCCAGGATGGCGTACACCGAGGAATGGGTGATCGCCCGAGCGCGCGATGCCTACGAGCGCGGCCGGGCATCGTTCGACGTACGGCCCGAGCGCACGGCGCTGCTGGTCATCGACATGCAGGACGAATTCGTCCGCCCCGGGTGGAGCCCCTACTGGGTGCCCGCGGCCACCCGGATGGTGCCCCGGCTGAGGCAGTTGATCGAGGACTGTCGGACTGCCTCGATCCCGGTGATCTGGACGATCTTCGACAACACCCACCTCGAACTGGACCGGCCGCGCGCCCTGCGTTTCCTCCCGCACGCCGACACCGACTGGCGTCGTCCGGGCCCCACTGAGGTCTGGGCTCCGATGGGCCGCCGTTCGGACGAAGCCCTGATCCGCAAGTCCTCCTACGGCGCGTTCTATGACACTCCGCTCGACACGATGCTGCGCAACCTCAACCGCGACACGGTCATCGTCACAGGCACACTCACCAACTACTGCTGCGGCACCACGGCCCGCCAAGCGTACGAACGCGGCTACAAGGTCGTCTTCGGATCCGACACCACGGCCACGGACGACGAGTCCCGCCAAGAACCAGAACTCGCCGTCCTGCGCAAAGGATTCGCACTCGTGCTGACCGCCGAGGAGATCACGAACGCTGTGAACGCAGCCACCACGGCATCCGAGGACGGCTACAGGCTTCAGTCGTCTCAAGAGGCGCCGTGACAAGCTACGAGCGGTCGTGATCACTCACACGGCTCGTTCCATGCAGACCAGTTGCTCCCGCTCGTCCCACGACTCGGTGACGGTGAATCCGAGCCCCTCGTACAGGGCGATCGCGCCTGTCCGCCACTTCCACACCGACAGCCGCACCCCGCGGACACCGCTTTCCGCGGCATGCACGAGCGCGGCGCCGACCAGGCTGGACGCGATGCCCCGCCCCCGGTGCGCCGGGTCCGTCCAGAGCCTCTTGATCTCGCACCGACCGTCGACAGGGGCGCTGACCACCAGGCAGCCCACCGCGGTGTCCCCGCTCAACGCCAGCAGCACGACAGCGTCGACGAACACGGCCTGTGGATCCGCGATCTCTTCCCGGTAGCGGTCCGGCAACCCGTCCACACCGGCGACGGCCTCCCCCTTCTCGGCCTGAGTGCGCAGATGGTAGGCCGCCAGCAGACCCGCCAGCCCATCCCGGACGGAAGGAGCCTGACCTGGCCGGCGCACGATGGCGACCTCGCGTCGATCAGTCATGACGCGAGCATCGCATGGTCTGGATGACGCGGTGTTCGCGCCGTGGGTGGAGTGATGCGCGACACGACGCGGTAAAGGGTGACGTGTTCTGTCAGTTTTGGCATGAACGATGGTCGGCATGATGAGCGAGGACATCACCACTCGGAACACTCAGGACACCGCCCAGGCCGGCCCGATGGGTCCGCTCGCGGGGCGGGTCGCGCTCGTGGCGGGTGCCACCCGCGGGGCGGGACGGGCCCAGGCTGTGGAGTTGGGCCGGGCCGGTGCGACCGTGTACGTCACCGGCCGCACCACCCGGACGCGGGCCAGCGAGGTCGGCCGGCCCACCGAGACCATCGAGGAGACCGCCGAACTCGTCACCGCGGCGGGCGGCGCCGGGATCGCCGTCCCCACCGACCATCTCGACGAAGCCCAGGTACGCGCCCTCGTCGAGCGGATCGACCGCGAACACGGGCGGCTCGACATCCTGGTCAACGACCTGTGGGGCGGCGAACACCTGCTGGCCACCTCGGTGTTCGGGAAGAAGAGCTGGGAGACACCGCTCGCCGACGGCCTGCGGATCCTGGAGCTCGGCGCGCGCTCGCACGTGATCACGGCGGCGCTGCTGCTTCCGCTGCTGATCCGCTCCGACGCGCCGCTGCACGTGGAGGTCACCGACGGCACCGCACACTCCAACCGCCGCTACCGGGAGAACATGTACTACGACCTGGCGAAGAACGCCCCGATCCGCCTCGCGTTCGGGCTGGGTCAGGAACTGGCGGAGTACGGGGGCGCGGCGGTCGCGGTCTCGCCGGGCTTCCTGCGTTCGGAGGAGATGCTCTCCCACTTCGGTGTGAGTGAGGAGAACTGGCGTGACGCGATCGCCCAGGAACCGGCGTTCGCCATCGCGGAGTCCCCGCGCTACCTGGCCCGTACGGTCGCTGCGCTGGCCGCCGACCCGGACCGCGCGAAACGGTGGAACGGCAGGTCCACCTCCAGCGGGGAACTCGCCAGGGCGTACGGGGTGACGGACGTGGACGGCAGCCGACCGGACGCCTGGGCATACTTCGAGGACGTCGTCTGGGGCGACAAGGAAGGCTCCCCCGAGGACTACCGCTGATCCTCGGCTTCCACCGCCTCCGCCTCCTGAAGGTCGGCCTGGTAGAGGGCGGCCAGGGCTGTGGCGCGCCGACGGAAGCGGGCGCGCAGGCACGCCGGGGTCAGCACCTCGGCGTCCGCTCCGAGCCCAGCCAGCTGGTCGAAGGCGACATCGTGGGATTCCACCGGCAGGTCGAGGGTGACCAGGCCGGCGGGGTCCGGGGCACTCGCCAAGGCGAGCGCTTCCGCGACGGCCGCACCGTCCACGACAGCGGGCAGCCGCCGTAGCCCACGGTCGGTCAGCCGGATGGTGACGGTGGTGCGCAGCAGGGCGCGGGCGAAGGCGGCCGAGCGGACCTCCCAGTGCGCGGCCAGCTCGAAGGCCGGGTCACGCACGAACGGCTCTTCCGCTCCGGGAGCGGGGCCGAGCGCGGTGATCCGGTCGACGCGGTAGGTACGCCAGCCGCCGCCCTGATCCTCCCGCTCACCGGGGACGCGGGTCACGGCGTACCAGGTGCCGGCCTTCAGCACGAGCCCGTACGGCTCCACCACCCGCGTCACGGCCCCGGACGGTGCGCCGTCCCGGGCCGGCCGCGCGTACGACAGCTCGACGATCCGGTCCGCCCACACCGCGCGGGCCAGCTCCGGCAGCAGTGCCGGCGTGGCGGGTTCGCGGAACCAGGCCGGGGCGTCGAGGTGGAAGCGGCGCACCGAGGACTCGGCGGCCTGGCGTACCGACGGGAGCAGGGTCGCGGTCAGCTTCAGCCGGGCCGTCTCCGCCGCGTCCGACAACCCCAGATCCCGCAGCGCCGAGGGCAGACCGGACAGGAAGAGCGTCTCCGCCTCGCTCGGACGCAGCGTGGTGAGCCGGGTCCGGTACCCCGCGGCGACGAAGTACCCGCCCACCCGGCCCCGCTCCGACCGGACGGGGACGCCGGCCTCCCGCAGCGCCTGGGCGTCGCGGATCACGGTCCGCTCGGAGATCTCCAGCTCACGGGCGAGAGCGCCCGCGGTCAGGCCGGGGTTCGACTGGATCAGGAGAGCCATACGGATCAGGCGGGAGGCACGCATCCCCCAAGGATCACCGACACGTCGAACACCCGGAAGCGACACCGCTCCCGGCCGTCGGACCCGCCGGCGAGTTCCGTACGATCCGTCGAGTGACGCGACCCCTTCCCGCCGCCCGCCGCCGGCAGATCTCCTTGGCGGTCGTGGTGGCCGCCGCCGTGTTCGTCCGGTGGGCCCTCCAGACGGTGACCCCTCCATGTGTCTCGCTGTCGTCCGAGCCGTACGGCTCGACGTTCCGCGGCGCGAAGACACAGGCCCATGAGGCGGCGGCCGGCCGGTGCGGCGCCCCTGGGCACGCCCGGTTCCGTGACTGGATCAGCTGGTGATACCGCATGCCCCACTCACGCGTGGGGAACCGGCTCAGCGCGCCCATCAGAAGAGGTCGGCCGAGGCACCACTCGTGACGTTCCCAAGGATCGTGCGCAGCCACGGGCTGCGCACGGCCGGCAGTCGGACCAGGGTGTGCTGCAACGTTTCCCGGTCGGCCCGGAACGGGTGATCGGGGCGCGGCGGGAGCGGGTCGTCGCGGAGGACGTCTCGGGGTATGCGGCCTGACGAGGGCACCGGCAAGTACGACTGAGGAGAGACCAGCCACAGCCACACCTCCAGGGGCAGGGGCACCGGGTACGCCGACGCAGTCGGGCCGGTGGGCGTCCAGGTCTGACCTGTCTGGGGGTGGGTCGGTACGAGGATGATGTCGACGCCCGCGTCCGGGGCGACCTGTCCCGGCCCGGCCAGGACGGCGCGCCGCTTCGGGGGGCCTGCCGGCAACAGGGCGTCGAGCGCGCGCTGGAACACGTCCGCGGTCAGACCGCCCGGGACGTCTACCGGCTGCCCTTGGGAGGCAGCCAGCAGATGGGCGAGCGCCTGGCCGGCTGCCGCTTCCCACTGTGGGCTCCACGACCAGTAGTGGTTCGACCCCAATCGTCCTCCCCACGTGGCGATCGGCACGACCGGCGGCGTTTTCTCCCCCTTCTCCGTCAGCTCCTCCCAGGAGAGGGTCGCGGCGTGGGTACCGTCGACGGGGACGCGGTGCACGGCGTCCGAGCCGAGCCGCACCGCCTGCCAGAGCGAACAGTCGTCGATCCTGGTCGCCACCGGGAGGTCGCAGGTCGCGCACGCCATGTTGGGCCCGTCGGCTCCGTCGAGGCCGCAGCAGGCACCGCCGCGCTTCTCAGGCATCAGCCGGGTTCCACGGATGTCACCGGGCGCGATGACACTCGCCCCGGGGGTGCTGTCGGACAGGGCGTGGACCGGCGCGTAGATCCCGCGCGATTCCGCCTCGCCGGGATCGATGTCGTCCCACGTCCGCCACGGCCCTCCCCAGGGGTCCGGATCCACGGCGAACGTTCCTGACTGCATGAGCACCGGCAGCTGGGCCCCGTTCCCGTACTTCTGGCGGGCGTGGACCGGCAGTGAGACCTCGGACAGCGGGGTGGTCAACTCGGCGCCACATCCCGCACACACGAAAACGAACAAGCGTCCTCCAGCTGGGAAAGACGCATCTTCGCAGCTGGTCGGGGATCAGCCCACATGATTTCTCCCGTCGACCACGACCGTTCCCGCGGCGGCCGACGCCGGCCACAGCCGCAGGCCCGCCTCCGAGACCCCGCGGCGCGAGCGCCAGCTGGCCCTCGGCCCTCGGCCCTCGGTCGTCCGTGCCGCCGGGGCGGCCCGGGACACACCGCCCCGGGGCCGGTCGTACCCTACGACCCCGGTCCAGGCCCTTGAACCCCGGCCGGGCCGGGTGACGCGGCGGGTGCCGGGTCGGACGGAGGGGTCCGGAACGCTCAGGTGCGCCGGTACCACAAGCGGCGATCCGGTGCGCCGGGCCGGCTCACAGGAGGTCACCGGTCCGTCCGAGGAAACGCGGGTCGACGAGGCGCTGGTCGTACACCGGCTGGCCGCCGGAGGCGAACGGCCCCGGCTCGATCGGCGGGGTCAGGCCGGTCATGGACGCCGGGTGATGCGCCACCGGGTGATGCGTCACGGGCCCGGGACTGTGGACACGGGGATCCCGGCGTGCCGCGTCGTCCGCGGGGAGGTCGCCGTAGGCCGAAGGTGTACCGCCCCGCGGCAGTCGTCCGTCCGGTGGCTGCGCGGTGGGCGCCGTGGAGAACCGCAGCCGGTGCCGGGGCAGGGTCCGCCGGGGTGGTCGAGTCAGGGTGATCTGCCGGACCACCTGCTGGAAGCAGGCCAGGGAGGCGAAGCACGGCAAGGCGGCGGCCGCGGTGCCGACGAGGTTCCTCGGAGCCTGCGCGATGCACAACGTCATGGCGATGGCGGAGAAGAGCAGGAGCATGGACCAGGAGTGCAGGGCCCGGCGCTGATGCAGGGCCGCCCGGAGAATGGACAGTGACGCCACCAGCCAGGGCCCGAACACCAGCAGGGGCCACCAGGACACCACGTCGCTGTTCATGCGTGACACCGCCACCAGCCGCAGCGGATCGTAGGCGATCAGGCCGCCGAAGATGCTGACCGCGCTCGCGATGGCGGTCACCAGCGCGGCGATGAAGCGCGTGGTGATCCGGATACTGCTCGGGCGCTGCCGTGCCCGCACCCTGCGATGTCCCTGTGACGCGGGCTTCGCCGGCGGTGCTTCCGTCGTGACTTCCACCGTGGCTTCGCCGAAGACCATGGGACCCGGACCGGGGGGGACGTCCTCATGGCGTGCCGCCGGGATCGTCGGCTGCTGCCCGACGGCGTCCCGCAGCATGAAGGCCAGCTCTTCCGCGGGGTCCCAGTTCGCATCAGGCGGTGTCAGGTGCGACGGGAAGTCGTCGCCGACCGTCCGATACCGGCCCAGGTCGTCCTGATAACCGTCCGAGAAGTCGGCGGGAGGGTCGGGATAATGCCCCATATATTCACCGTACATAGCGCCGCCCGATCATTCCGTCGGCACACGGGATCCGGTTTCCGGACTCGGCCAGCGTCTCGACATGTCCGTTTCCAGGGAACTCATGGCGTCCATGAAGTCCTGGAGGGTTTCCTCGATGACCTCGAGCGTGACGGGGAGTCCGCCCTTCACCAGGACTCCCTTGGTGGCTCCGGTCAGCTTCGACGCGGGCACGTAGGTGTAGGAGCCCAGTCGTGCGGGTCGCCTGAGACTCGAGTGGGACCACCCTGTGGCGATTTCGAGTGCCCGTGCTCTGGTTGCCTTGATCATAACGCAGATAACGCCGCTATTCGGTGATGGATGCGGGGGCGAATGGGTGACTCACCGGCCCGACTAGCACCTGGTCAGGTATTGTTTGGACTTATATGAAGCTGTGCTAATTAAGACAAGTGGGCATTGTCGACACTGGACAGCGTGTGGCCATATCGACACAGAGATTTCCCACGCCCCCGGGCCCGGCCGAGGTGGGCAGTCCTCGGCGCCGGTCCCGTGATGCACTCACCACGGAGCGGGTAGACGGTAGGTCCGCTGCCGTCCCCGCGGATGGCCGGGGTGCGGAGGACGAGGGGAAGCACGTCCGGTGATCGATCCCGCGAAGGTGAGCCGCGCGCTGACCGAGCTGATGATGGACAGCCATGTCGCGACGCTGGAGGATCTGCCGCGGATGGTGGCCGACCACACCGAGCCGGTGGGCCTCCACGACGTGGCGGTGTTCCTCGTCGACATGCAGGGCGAGGTGCTGCACGAGATCACGGGCAAGGGGCTGGACGCCGGGGCGGGCGGCACGCGGCTCGCCGTGGACACGACGGTGGCGGGCCTGGCCTTCCAGCGGGTGGAGCCGGTCGTGGAGCCGGACGCGTCCTGTACGCGGGAGCGCTGCCGGTGGTGGGTGCCCGTCACCGACGGCGTGGAACGCCTGGGCATGCTGCGCGCGGACACCGAACAGGAGGACGACGCCACCCGCGGCGCGCTACGCGGCCTTGCGTCGATGGTGGCGTTGCTGCTGCTGAGCAAGCGCGACTTCAGCGACTCCTACGCCCGCCTGATGCGGACCGCGCCGATGAGCGTGGCCGCCGAGATGCAGTGGCACCTCACTCCGCCGTCGGCGTTCGCCGGCCGCACCACCACCGTCGCCGCGCTGTCGGAGCCCGCCTACGACGTCGGTGGGGACGCCTTCGACTACGCGGTGGCCGACGACGTGCTGCACCTGTCGGTGTTCGACGCCATGGGTCACGACGCGCGGGCGGGCCTGACCGCCAACCTCGCGGTCGCCGCCTGCCGCAACGCCCGCCGTCAGGGCGCCGACCTCGTCGAGGTCTCCCGGGCGGTGGAGAACACCCTCATCGAGCAGTTCGGCACCAGCCGCTACGTCACCGGCATCCTCGCCGACCTCGACATGAACACCGGCCGGCTGACCTGGATCAACCGCGGCCACCCCCTCCCGCTGCTGCTGAGAGCGGGACGTTGGTCGCGCGAGCTGCGGTGCCCGCCGGCCGGGCCGATGGGCGTCGACCTCGGACTGCCCGTGACCGTCCGCCAGGAACAGCTCCAGCCCGGTGACCGGGTCATCCTCTACACCGACGGCGTCGTCGAGGCCCGCGACGCCGACGGCGCGCAGTTCGGCCGCGAGCGCTTCGTCGACTACCTCGTGCGCCATCACGCCGACCGTCTCACCGTCCACGAGACGCTGCGCCGGCTCGTCCACGCCGTGCTCGGCCACCACGACGGACGACTCGACGACGACGCCACCGTCCTGCTCGTCGAATGGCGCGACCCGGACCAGGAAGACCTCACGCCCTGATCGCTCACCCGGCACGGCCGGAGCGGCGCAACCAGGAAGGCGAGACGATGCCCGACCACCAGGACCACGACCCGTCGCCGGCCACCGTCGGGCAGCTCACCACCCGCACCGAACGGTGGGGCGAAGGGGGGTTCGCGATCACGGTGACGGGTGACCTCGACCGTCACACCACCACCCGGCTCACCGACTGCCTGCGATCGGTACCGAGGACGCCCGCGCCGACCGTCCTGCTGGACCTGTCCGGTGTGACCTTCATCGACTCCACCGGCCTGACCTGCCTGCTTCAGGCCCAACGGGCGGTGACCGGCACCGGCGGACGGCTGGAGCTGATCGCGCCGAGTCCGCGCGTGACGCACATGCCGGACATCACCGGCATCGGCCAGGTCTTCACCGTCCACCCCGACCTGCGAGCCGCACACGACGGGACGGATGCGCACTAGGTGTGCTCTCCCGCCAGGTTCCCGGGCCGCCGGGGGCCGGAACGGCGGCACGGGGCGCCGGCCCCGGACAGCCGGTGGTGGACCGACCGGGTGACGTACCGGCCGATGTACGGCCGGCTGGCGGGTCGGTCCGGCTCCTTCGCGCCGCGAGGTGCTTTCGTCCGGGGGGCAGGTGTGCGACGGCTCCTGTGTCTGTCCTGGCGGGCCGGTGTCCAGCTCTTCTCCTGCACCGCGTCGATCGTCGCGGGCGTTCCGTCCGCACCGTGGAAGGAGAGGTCGTGGTGGCGGGAGACGGTGACGGCCACCCCGGGACGAGGTCGTCCCTGCCACGATCCCGGCCCCGGCCGTGACGCGGACGGCGTTCGAGTACGTCGGGGACGGCATGGCCGGGCCCGCTGCCGGCCGGGTGGGAGGCAGGGCGAAGCGGCGGGCGTCCTCCCCGTACGTGGCTGTCGGTAGCGCCGCCCGCAACGCCCGCGGCCGACGTGTCCGGCCGCACGGGGCGGCCGCCCCGGCCCTCCCACTCCGCCCTCCCCATCCCGTCCTCCGCCGGACGGCTCGGAGCCCGGGCCCAGGACACCCACCCACACCCTCCTGAGGACGGGTGGCCGGTCCCCCGGACGTGCCCGTCCGCATCCCGTCCCTCCGCAGCCCGCCGCCCCGGCGCAGGGCAGACCAACGAGGCGCACATGCTCAGTACCGCAACCCTCCTGGGGAACAGCACCCCGGCCCAACTGCTGCCCGCACGCGAGCTGATGGCCTTCACCCTGGCCTCGCACATCCTGCTGGTCCCGTTCGGCGTCGCACTGCCGTTCATCACGCTGCTCATGCACCGGCGGGCGCTGCGCCGCGACGACCCCGTCGCCCTGCTGCTGGCCCGGCGCTGGTCGGCGGTGATGGCCGTGCAGTTCGCCATCGGCATCATCACCGGCACCGTGCTGTCCCTGGAGTTCGGCCTGCTCTGGCCGGGGATGATGGGCCGCTGGGGTGATGTGTTCGGTCTCGGCTTCGGTGTGGAGGCGTGGGCGTTCTTCCTCGAGGCCGTCCTGATCGCGATCTACCTCTACGGCTGGCGCCGGCTCGAGCCCCGTACGCACTTCTGGTTGGCCGTGCCGCTGCCGTTCGCCGCGCTGATGGGCGCCTTCGGCATCATCGCGGCCAACTCCTGGATGAACACCCCGCAGGGGTTCCGCCTGGACGCCCGGGGGAACCCCGTCGACGTCGACGTGCGGCAGGCCGTGTTCACGCCGATGTTCGGGCCGGAGTACTGGCACTTCGTCGTGGCGATGTTCCTCACCGCCGGATACGTGGTCGCCGGTGTCTACGCGGTCGGCTGGCTGAGGGGCCGCCGTGACCGGTACCACAAGCTCGGCTTCACCGTGCCGTTCACCGTGGCCGCCGTCCTCACGCCCGTCCAGTTCGTCCTCGGGGACTCCGCGGCACGGGCCGTCTTCCATCAGCAGCCCGTCAAGTTCGCCGCCATGGAGATCGTCTGGAACACCGAGACCCACGTGCCCGAGTACGTCTTCGGACGGCTGAACGGCAACGGGACCATCGCCGGCGGCATCAGGATCCCGCAACTGGACTCGATCCTCGCCGGATTCAGGCCCAGCACCAAGGTCACCGGCCTGACCTCGGTACCGGCCGCGAACCGTCCGACCCCGGTCCAGGCGACCATCGTGCACTTCGCCTTCGACATCATGGCCACCATCGGCAGCCTGCTGATCCTGCTGGCGCTCTGGTACGCCTGGTCATGGCTGCGCCACCGCGACCTGCCGCGCACGCGCTGGTTCTACCGCTGCGCGGCGGTCGCCGGCGTCGCCTGCCTGGTCACGGTCGAATGCGGCTGGATCGCCACGGAGGTGGGACGCCAGCCGTGGATCGTCTACGGCAACATGCGCGTGGCCCAGGCCGTCACCACCACCCGGGCGGGAGGCATCTGGGCCATGCTCGGGATCGTGTTCGCCGTCTACGTCGCCGTGTTCGGTTCCTTCCTGGCGGTGGTGCTCAAGATGCGCACCCGGTGGCGGACCGCCGACGAGGCCGCCGCGGCCGGGCGTGCCGTGACCGGTCCCGAGGTCGACACGCCGTACGGCCCCCGGGGCGAGCCGGAGCCCGCGACCGCCGGTGCGGCAGCCGGCGACCACGACCGTCCGTCCGGAGGTGCCCGGTGATGGCCGACCTGATCGCCTGGGCCATGGTGGTGGCCGTCGCCGCCTACGCCACCGGCGGGGGAACGGACTACGGGGCGGGCTTCTGGGACCTGCTCGCGGGCGGTGCCGAGCGCGGCAGGCGGCCGCGCTGGCTGATCGACCACGCGATGGCACCGGTGTGGGAGGTCAACAACGTCTGGCTGATCTTCGTGCTGATCCTCATGTGGACCGGGTTCCCGACGATGTTCCAGGCCGTCTTCACCGCGCTGTGGCTGCCGCTGGCCCTCGCGGCCGTCGGCATGGTCCTGCGCGGAGCGGGCTTCGCCCTGCGCAAGCCCACCCGTCGGCTGGCCCGACGACGCGTCTACGGAGCGGTGTTCGCCGTCGCCTCGCTGCTCACGCCGTACTTCCTCGGCACGGTGCTCGGTGCGATCGCCTCGGGCCGCGTGGCGGTGGGCACGCCCGCCGCCACGCATGTGTGGACCAGCGCCACGTCGATCCTCGCGGGGCTCTTGGCCATCGCGGCCACCGCGTTCCTCGGTGCGGTCTTCCTGATGGCCGATGCCCGGCGGTACGACGCGCACGACCTCGTGGACTACTTCCGGCCGCGGGCGGTGCTGGCGTTCTGCGCCGTCGTCGTCCTGGCCCTGGTCGCGCTGCCGCTCACCCGCCATGACGCCCCGTACGTCTGGCACGGCCTCACCAGGGGACTGGGCCTGCTGCTGGTGGTGCTCGCCGCGCTGTGCGGTGGGGCCACGGTGCTGCTGGTGCTGCGGCGGGCCCACCGCTGGGTGCGGTACACCGCGGCGGCGACGGTCGCGCCGGCCGTCGTGGCGTGGGGTTTCGCCCAGCGCCCCTATCTGCTGCCGACCTCGATGACGGTCTCCCAGGCGGCGGGCGCGGCACACACCTTGCGCTGGCTGGGCATCGTGACGCTGATCGCGGTGGTGCTGGTCGGCCCCGCGCTGGTGATCCTCTTCCGGCTCGACACACGGGGTGAGCTGGAGCCCCTCACGGACGCCGACACCCGGTCCGACGGCCTCAGCGGCGGCAGTGTTTGACGCACCCGGACCGCAGCCGACGCCGTCCGCGGCCGGGGCAGCCGGGCGCGCCCATGTGCCGCGGTCCCGCACGCGCGGAAGGCTCCCTGGCGCCCTCGGCGGGCGAACCTGCCCGATGATCGCTCCTACAGTGACGTGTCGTGCTTGACCGGGCCCACCAGGGGTCGCATGCTCCCGACGGGAGGGCCGGAGAGACGGGCCACCACCACGCCGGCGTCCGAGGCGCCGGGCCGGGCCGACCGAGGGGACCACGCGTGCACGGGAGCCGCACCGGACGCCGGCTGACCCTGCGTCACGGACCGCACACCGCCGTCGTCGTCGAGCTGGGCGCGGCACTGCGGTCGTACACGTTCGGTGGGCGCACCGTGATCGACGGGTTCGCCGAACAGGACACGATCACCGGAGGGCGCGGCCAGATCCTGGTCCCGTGGCCCAACCGGATCCGCGACGGCCGCTACCCCTGGGGCGGACAGGACCTCCAGCTGCCGCTCACCGAGCCGGCCGGCGGCAACGCCATGCACGGGCTGCTCCGCTGGGTGGCGTGGCAGGTCGTGGAGGCGAGCGACAGTCGCGCCGTCCTGGAGGTCTCGCTGTGGCCGCAGCCCGGCTACCCGTTCCACCTCCACGTCCGAGCCGAGTACGCCCTCGGTGAGAGCGGGCTCGACGTCACCGTCACCTCCCGCAACCTCGACGCGAGCGCCGCGCCCTACGGCTTCGGCCAGCACCCCTACCTCACCGCGGGCACCGCCCTGATCGACGAGACGGTACTTACCGTCCCCGCCCGGACCCGGCTGCGCACCGACGAGCGGGGTCTGCCGGTCGCCGCCGAGCCGGTCGACGGCACCGAGTACGACCTGCGCACGCCACGAGCCGTCGGCGCGCTCCGGCTGGACACCCCCTACACCGACCTCGACCGGGACGCCGACGGCCGGGCCGTGGTCCGTCTGGCCCAGCCGTCCGGTGCGTCCGGGACGGACCTGTGGCTCGGGGAGGGCGTCGACTTCGTGCAGCTCTACACCGGTGACACCCTCCCGCCCGGGGAGCGCCGTCGCGCGGTCGCCGTCGAGCCGATGACCTGCCCGCCGGACGCCTTCCGCAGCGGCACCGGCCTGATCAGCCTCGGCCCCGGCGAGCGGCACACGGTCCGCTGGGGCATCACACCGTGGGAGGAGTGACGCCTCCACGGGGCGCGGCAGACCCGCGGCGGTCCGCGGACGTCCGGCCCGGCCGGCCGGAGCACCCGTTCGCCCACCGCCCCGCCTCCAGGGGCCGCGGGTGACCACGGACCAGGTGCTCATCGGCGTGGGGCTGATCCTGGTACTGGCCGTCGGATCGCAACTGCTGGCCGCCCGCCTCCGGGTCCCCGCCCTCATCGTCCTGCTGCCGGTCGGCTTCGCCGCCGGCGCGCTGGTCGGCGACGTCGACCCGGCGCGACTGCTGGGCACGGCGTTCTCGCCGCTGGTGTCGCTGACCGTCGCCGTGATCCTTTACGACGCCGGCCTGGGGCTGGACCTGGCGAGGCTGAAGGGTCACATCCGCCGCGTCGTCGTCCGGCTGATCGGCGTCGGGGTGCCGCTCACCGGGCTGGTGGGCGCGCTCCTCGCCGCGCCGCTGCTGGGCATGTCGGCTCCGGCGGCCGTCATGATCGGCGCGATTCTCGTGGTCTCGGGTCCGACGGTCGTCGGGCCGCTGCTCGGCTTCGTACGACCGAAGGGCCGGCTCCAGCACATCCTGGTCTGGGAGGGCTCCCTCATCGACCCGGTCGGGGGCGTCCTGGGGGCGCTGGTCTTCCACGCGGTCGTCGCGAGCTCGGGCCACCACCTCGGCGGTGGGACGGCGCGCTTCCTCGTCAGCGTGGGTGTCGGAGCGGCCGGGGGAGTGGTCGGGGCGGCTCTGCTGTGGGTGCTGTTCCGGGTGCTGCGGCTCGGCGAGGTCCTCGGCACCACGGCCCAGCTCGCCGCGGTGATCGGGGTGGCGGCGTGCTGCGACGTCCTGCGCGACGACACGGGCCTCCTCGCCGCCGTGGTGATGGGTCTGGCCGTCGCCAACCTCCCCGGTATGGACGCACCCGCGCGCCGGCCGTTCTTCGAGACCCTGGTCAGCCTGATCCTCGGCCTGCTGTTCATCTCGATCTCGGCCACCGTCACCCCGCACTCGCTGCGCCATGTGTGGCTCCCCGCGCTGGGACTCGCGGCCTTCCTGGTGCTGGTCGTCCGGCCGCTGGTCGCGGTCGTGTCCACCCTGGGCACCGAACTGTCACGCGGCGAGCGGGGTTTCATCGGCTGGATGGCGCCGCGCGGCATCGTCGCGGCCGCCACGGCCTCGACGTTCTCCGCCGACCTGGTGGCCGCGGGGATCGGCGGCGCGCCGAAGATCCTCCCCGCCACGTTCGTGGTCATCGTCGCGACGGTGACGCTCTACGGGCTGACCGCCGCGCCCCTCGCCCGGCGCCTGGGCGTCGTGCGCCCGTCCCGCTCGCGGCCCCTGCTGGTCGGCGGCGACCCCTGGGTGGTCGACCTGGGCGTGGCCCTCAGGGCGGCGGGGCTGGAGGTCCTGATGTGGGCGGGGGAGGAGGCGCAACGCGAGGACATCGGGCGGGCCGGGATCGAGCTCGCCCCCGGTGAGCTGCTCGGCGCCGCCACGGGTGGGGCCGCCGAGCTGGAAGGCATCACGGCGGTGTATCTCCTCACCGCCGAGGACGACTTCAACGCACTCGCGGCGATGCTCCTGCGGGGCAGCGTGGAGGGCCCGGTCACCGCCTCGGCGCACCGGCCGACAGCCACGGCGTGGTGGCACCGTTCATCGGCGGCGAGGTGCTGTTCGGCGCGGAGCTGACCCGGCCGGCGTTCTCCCGCGCCTACGAGGCCGGGGCAGCCGTTCTGGGACGGCCCGGCGCCGACGTCCCGCCGGCGGACAGCCACCTGCTGTTCCTCGTGCGCGGGGACGGCCGCCTCGACCCGGTGACGGAAGGCGGCACGCCACGGGCCCGGCCGGGGGACACGGCCGTCCTGCTGGTCCCGGGCGCACGGCGGCCCGGGGGTCCGCCGCAATAGCGGCGTGGGGGGAGGGAAGGAGGGCCACGGCCACGGCACCATGGCGCGGCCCGCGCGGGTACGCACGCTCCGCGGACGCGACCGGCGCCCCTTCGCATGACCGCCCAGCCGGGCGCGCTGATCCATCCGCCGGGTTCACCCGCGGGGACCCCGGACAGAGCGCGCCCACGCTCCGGACCCCGGCACCGTCGGTGTCACGCCGCGCAGTCGCGGGCCGTCACGATCCCGTAGGTCGTCATCCCGTACACCAGGTGCGGCACCACGTCCGCTCCCCAGTCCTTCGCCGACCAGGTCGTCGGATCGCTCACGCCGAGTCGCGCAATCGGTATGTCGGTCGCCGCCATGGCCAGGGCGCCCGTGGCCGGCCCACCGAGCCACCAGGGCAGCCGGACGCCGGCCTGGCGCAGCAGCGACACGGCGACTCCGGTGCAGCATCCGACGGCGATGCCCGACAGCGCGCCCAGACCCGACAGCCGGTTGTCGCGTGTCTCTCCCTCCCCCGGGACCGGATGCCCGGCTTCCTGGGCGAGTGTGTCCATGACCTGAGCCGGCACCTGGCTGGAGGGCCTGCCCCGCAGGGCCATGTCGGCGTAGGTGACGGCGTTCAGTACGGTCGTTCCGGCGGCACCTGCCACGCCGCCGCGCACAATGCTCTGGATCATGTCGGGCCGAGTTCCCAGGCGCCCGGTCCCGAACCGGGATGTCCGTGGACGACCGCGACCGGCTATGGACGCGGAACCCGTCCGGAAGACCGGGGGCGCCCACATGCGGCCGATGTGCGTGGGCGTACGCCGGTGTGAGGCCGTACTCGGAGGCCGCCGCCGGTCGCCGAACGGGGTCCACGGCGCCCAGCCGCGGCTCGGCCCGGAGAGCGGCCGCTGCGACACCGGCCGGCCCCGGTCGCAGCGCACGCCGGACCGCACGACACCAGGCGGAGCGCCCCACGGTCGCACGACACCAGGCGGAGCGCCCCACGGTCGCACCACACCACGCGGAGCGCCCCACGGTCGTTCCGGGAGCGGTGCCGACGGGTCCGGGTCACCATCGGAGCACGGACGCGGTCGCTCCCCGCGGCAGGCCACGTGCTCCGGGCGGGCACGGCCGGCGACGGCCGCGGCCGCCCCGGTCGTCGAGTCACCCGACCGCGCCCGGTGGGCCGATCCGCTGTGCCGGGTGGCCCGAACGGCCCTGTCGGGCCCCCGGCGCGCCGGGGGAGGGTGGGTCGTGCAGCAGCCGGCGCGCACGACACCGTGAACGCTGTCCCGGCACGGAAAGGAACCCGGATGTCCGTCGACACGCAGCAGGCGCCCGCTCGGCCGGAGGAGGACGAGCTGAGGAGGCTGGACGCCCACTGGCGCGCCGCGAACTACCTGGCCGTCGGGCAGATCTACCTGATGGCCAACCCCCTGCTGACCGAACCGTTGCGCCCCGAGCACGTCAAGCCGCGCCTCCTGGGTCACTGGGGCACCTCTCCGGGCCTGAACCTGGTCCACACCCACCTCAACCGTGTCATCAAGGCCCGGGGCGTGGAAGCGCTGTGCGTCTGGGGCCCCGGGCACGGCGGGCCGGCCGTGCTGGCCAACTCCTGGCTGGAGGGGTCGTACACCGAGACGTACCCGGACGTCACCCGGGACGCCGAGGGCATGGCGCGGCTCTTCAGGCAGTTCTCCTTCCCGGGCGGGGTGCCGAGCCACGTCGCTCCGGAAACGCCGGGGTCGATCCACGAGGGCGGTGAACTCGGGTACGCGCTCTCCCACGCCTACGGTGCCGCCCTGGACAATCCCGGCCTGCTCGTCGCCTGCGTCATCGGCGACGGTGAGGCCGAGACCGGGCCGCTGGCCGCCTCCTGGCACTCGAACAAGTTCCTCGACCCGGTGCACGACGGCGCGGTCCTGCCGGTCCTGCACCTGAACGGCTACAAGATCGCCAACCCGACCGTGCTGGCCCGGCTTCCCGAGACGGAGCTCGACGAGCTGCTGCGCGGTTACGGCCACGACCCGATCCACGTCACCGGCGACGAGCCCATGGCCGTCCACCGCGCGATGGCCGGAGCCATGGACACCGCCCTGGACCGCATCGCGGCGATCCAGCGCGCGGCCCGCGAGGACGGCGCGACCGAGCGGGCCCGCTGGCCGATGATCGTGCTGCGCACGCCCAAGGGCTGGACCGGCCCGGCGGAAGTCGACGGACTGCCCGTGGAGGGCACCTGGCGCGCCCACCAGGTGCCCCTGTCCGCCGTACGGGACAACCCCGAGCACCTGGGGCAACTGGAGCAGTGGCTGCGTTCCTACCGGCCCGGCGAGCTGTTCGACGAGCACGGCGCACCCCGCGCGGACGTGCTGGCCTGCGTTCCCAAGGGCGACCGCCGGCTGGGCGCCACCCCGCACGCCAACGGCGGTCTCCTGCTGCGGGAACTGCCCCTGCCGCCCCTGGAGAAGTACGCCGTCGCGGTCGACAAGCCCGGCGCCACCCTGCACGAACCCACGCGGGTCCTGGGGGATCTGCTCGAAGACGTCATGCGGGCCACCACCGACCGCCGGGACTTCCGCCTCGTCGGCCCCGACGAGACCGCCTCCAACCGGCTCCAGGCCGTCTACGCGGCCAGCGGCAAGGCATGGCAGGCCGACCTCCTCGACGTGGACGAACACCTCGACCGGCACGGCCGCGTGATGGAGATCCTCTCCGAACACACCTGTCAGGGCTGGCTGGAGGGCTACCTCCTCACCGGCCGGCACGGACTGTTCTCCTGCTACGAGGCGTTCGCGCACATCGTCGACTCGATGGTGAACCAGCACATCAAGTGGCTGCGCACCACTCGTCGTCTGTCCTGGCGGGCCCCCATCGCCTCCCTCAACTACCTGCTCACCTCGCACGTCTGGCGCCAGGACCACAACGGCTTCTCCCACCAGGATCCCGGCTTCGTCGACCACATCCTCAACAAGAGCCCCGAGGCAGTGCGGGTCTACTTCCCGCCGGACGCCAACACCCTGCTGTCCGTCGCGGACCACGTCCTGCGCAGCCGCGACTACGTCAACGTCGTCGTGGCCGGCAAACAGCCCTGCTTCGACTGGCTGTCGATGGAGGAGGCGAAGGTCCACTGCGCCCGCGGCGCCGGCGTCTGGCAGTGGGCCGGCACGGAGGACGGGACGCGCGAACCGGACGTGGTCCTGGCCTGCGCGGGCGACGTGCCCACCCAGGAGGTGCTGGCCGCCGCCCGGTTGCTGCGCCGCCACCTCCCCGAGCTGGTGGTGCGGGTGGTGAACGTCGTCGACATCGCCCGGCTGCTGCCGAGCGAGGAACACCCGCACGGCATGAGCGACTTCGAGTACGACGGGCTGTTCACCGCGGACAAACCGGTGATCTTCGCCTACCACGGCTACCCCTGGCTCATCCACCGGCTGGCCTACCGCCGCACCGGTCACCGCCAGCTGCACGTGCGCGGCTACAAGGAGATCGGTACCACGACCACCCCGTTCGACATGGTGGTCCGCAACGACCTGGACCGCTACCGCCTCGTCATCGACGTCATCGACCGTGTTCCGGGGCTCGCGGTGCGTGCGGCGGGCGTCCGGCAGCGGATGGTGGACACCCGCGAGCGCCATCACCTCTGGATCCGGGAGCACGGCACGGACCTGCCCGAGGTCGTCGACTGGACGTGGCAGGACTGAACGGTTTCCCGGCCCGGTGGCCCGCCGGGCGATGTGGGGACACCGCGGTACACGAGGGAAGGCGGACCGGCGATGTATCCGAATGACGGTTTTCGCGAGCTGAACCGCGACGAGTGCCTCCGTCTGCTGGCGAAGGTGCCGGTCGGCCGCATCGTGCACACCCGGCACGCCCTGCCCGCGGTGCTCCCGGTGAACTTCTGCCTCGACGGCGACGGCGCGGTCCTGCTGCGCACCTCGGCGGCCTCCGAGCTGGCCCGCGCGGTCGACGGAGCGGTCGTCGCCTTCGAGGCGGACGAGATCGACACCGGGAGATCCGCGGGGTGGAGCGTCGTGGTCACCGGCCGGGCGACGGTCGTCGACGACCCCGCCGAGCGGGAACGACTGACCCGGACCGGTCCGCGCTCCTGGGCGCCGTCCGTCGAGGAGGTGTTCGTCCGCGTCGACGCCGAGCTGGTCACCGGGCAGGAACTCGTGGCCGGGCGGACTCTCCACGGAGTGGACCTCGGGCCGTGGGAACGCGAGCCGTGACACGGCCGGCGGCGGGGGAGTCCGATCCGGTGGGTGGCGGGCGGCGCACGGTGGCGCCGCTATGATCCGTACTTCCTGTCGGCGGTGCCCTGGAGGACACGTCCACGCGGTACCGCACCGAGCCGGTGTCCTTGTCATCGGACGCCCGCCGCACCAGGAAGCGCACCGCCGTCACGCCGGGGGAGACTTGACCGTCACCAAGCTCTGGGCACCCGCCCTCGCCGCCGCACTCCTCGCCCCGGTCACCGCCTGCGGCGCGTCGTCCGCGCCGGGCGCCCCGGCGAGCACCGCGACCGCCTCCCGGCCCGCCGTGACGCGCCACTCCGCGAACTCGGCGCCGGTCACCGCCACCATGCCGGACGTCATCGGCGGCAACGCCGGGCGCGCACGCGAACAGATGCGCTCCGGGCTGGAGATGACCTTCAAGGACGTGAGCGGACGAGGCCGTCCGGTGGACCACCTCGCTCTGTGGAAGATCTGCACCTCGCAGCCGGGGCCGAACCAGCGGATCACCGGGCACCCGGTGGTCTTCGGCGTGGTCAGGGTCTTGGAGAGCTGCGAGGACGCGGTGGCCGGGTGAGCCGCCGGACGGCAAGGGGTGCCGGCGGGTGCCCACCGATGGGGAGCCCGGGCGGTGGGCGGCGACACGGTCACGACGGGCAGCCGCTGCCGTACGGGGCGTAGAGGTCGAGGAGCCGGACACGCGCGGCGTACAGGCGGTGGGCCACCACCCGGCCGACCCACGTGGCGACCGCGCGGCCGAACTCGGCGTCGTCCGCGCACAGGTCCCGCACGGCCTCCGCGTCGAACTCCCAGGCGCGCACGGGACTGGTGGTCCCGGCGCCCAACTGCCACGTGCGGGGCGCGTAGTGCCAGGACCAGCCGAGGAGTTCGCCGTGCCCGAGGGTCTCGACCACGGCGGCGCGGCGGCCGGGCACGTGCAGGTCCAGGGCGACGGTCCCGGTCCGGACGATCCAGAAGCGGTCGGCGCGCCGGCCCTCCTCGAACAGGCGGGTGTCCACGGGGAAGGAGACCTCGCGCGCGAGCCGCATCAGCCGCTCGCGATGATCGACCGGGAGCGCCGCCGTCAGGGTGGTGGTGGAGGTCATCGGACCGACTCCTTCCGTTCGGGCGGCCGCTCTCCGGCCGAGAGGTGCGGGCGGCTGTCGCCGACTCCAGCCTCCGCCCGGCCTGCCCCGGACACCACGGGCCACTCGGCACCCTCGAAGGGCCGGTCGGCCCCACCGAGGACCACCTCCGGGCCACCCGGCCGCCGCCGGTCCACCCACACCTCCGCGCGGCCGACGGCGACGAACGACACCTGCGACGGTCCGTCGTGCTCACCCGTCATCCGCACCCGGAGGGTGTGCCGCCCGCCCGGGACCGTGGTGGCTCGGGCGCCGGTGGGCACCAGCGGGTTCGCGGTGCGGGGCGAGGGTGGAGCGCCCGGGGGTGGTGGTCGTCGGCGGTCAACTGGGTAATCCGTTGCGGAATGTGGGGAGGATTGGTCCCGGAACTCTTCTCACCTGATCAGGTGTGAGACCAATCCGCGCGGTGGCGCAGAACCGGATTCCCCGCGTGAGGAACGAGGAGAAGGAACCGCGGGTACGGCCGGGTCGGTCACGGCCGGCGCTGGGGGCGCTGAGCGGGGCGCTGGCCGGCTTCGCCGCGCTGGCGGTGGCCGAACTGGCCTCGGCGGCGGTGCGTCCGCAGGCCAGCCCGGTCATCGCGGTGGGCGGCGCGTCCATCGACGCGACGCCCGCTCCGGTCAAGGACTGGGCGATCCGTCACTTCGGCACCGACGACAAGCTCGTGCTCCAGCTCGGCATCCTCGCCGTACTGGCGCTGCTGGCAGTGGCGTCGGGCATGTCGGCGGTGCGGGCGCGGCGGGTGGGGGCCGCCGGGTTCCTCCTCTTCGGGGGCGTGGGGGCGGCGGCCGCCGTCAGCCGTCCCGACTCCACCTCTGTCACCGACGCACTGCCCGCCGTCGTGGGAGCCGTCGCCGGGGCCTCGCTCCTGTACCTGCTCGTCGGCTGCCTGACCGCGGGGAGGCGGCCCCCGGCCCCGGCGGACGAAGCCGCCACCGGGGAGGCCACGGACGGCCCGCCCGGCCGCGAGGACCGGGACCGGAGAGGCTTCATCGTGGCGGCCGCGTCGGCCGCGGCGGCCTCCGCCGCGGTGGGCGCGGTCGGCCGGTCACTGAACGCCGCACACGGCCGGGACGCGGTCGCGTCACGCGAGAGGGTCGTCCTGCCGAGTCCGGGGTCACCGGCGAAACCGGTGCCCGGGAGGGCCGCGCCGCGCGTGGCCGGCCTCAGTCCCTTCCTGACCCCGAACGACCGGTTCTACCGGGTGGACACCGCGCTCGTGGTGCCCAAGGTGGACGCCACCACCTGGCGGCTGCGCCTCCACGGCAAGGGCGTCGGCCGTCCGGTGGTCCTCTCCTACGACGACCTGCTGCGCCGGGAGCTGATCGAGCGGGACATCACGCTGACCTGCGTCTCCGACGAGGTCGGCGGCCCGTACGTGGGGAACGCCCGCTGGACCGGCGTACGACTGGCCGACCTGCTCGCTCAGTGCGGGGTCGAGCCGCCGTCCCGCGGGGGCCCGGCGGACCAGTTGGTGTCCCGGTCGGTGGACGGCATGACGATCGGCACCCCGGTCGAGGACGTCATGGACGGCCGTGACGCGATGCTCGCCCTCGGCATGAACGGTGAACCGCTGCCCTTCGCCCACGGTTTCCCGGTGCGGATGGTGGTCCCGGGGCTGTACGGATTCGTCTCGGCCTGCAAGTGGATCCAGGACATCGAGCTGACCACCTTCGACTCCTACGACCCCTACTGGGTCAGGCGCGGCTGGGCCCCCCGGGCCCCGGTCAAGACGGGGTCGCGCATCGACACGCCGGGGCCCTTCGCCCGGTTCGGGGCCGGCACGGTGATGGTCGCCGGTGTCGCCTGGGCCCAGCACCGGGGGATCGACGCGGTCGAGGTCCGTGTCGACGACGGCCCCTGGCGACAGGCGCACCTGGCCGCCGAGGACACCCGCGACACCTGGCGCCAGTGGTCCTTCCCCTGGCAGGCCACCAAGGGGAGCCACACCCTCACCGTCCGCGCCACCGACCGGACCGGCGCGGTGCAGACCGGCAGACGGACCCGCACGATCCCCGACGGCGCCGCCGGCCGGCACTCCGTCGTCGTGACCGTCGAGTGATCACCCACCGCGCCACCACAACGGCCCCCGGACCTACCCGAACCACCTTCCCGCAACGCCCCGCACGCAGCCGCATCGGCGCTGCGCCGTCCCCTCAGGAGAACGAGATGAACAACCGTATCCGTCGTACCGCCGGCCTTCTCGCCGCTGCCGCCGTCCTGCCCCTGGCCCTGACCGCCTGCTCCGGTGACAGCGGTGACTCGGGGAAGTCCGACGCGTCGGACAAGTCGTCGGCCACGGCGACCGCCGGCAACGACGTGGACGGCTCGAACAGCGGCGCCGAGAGCGTGAACCAGCCGTTCGGTCCGGCCTGTTCCGCCGTGCCGCGCAACGGCGCCGGCTCCTTCGACGGCATGGCCAAGGACCCGGTCGCCACCGCGGCTTCGCACAACCCGGCGCTCTCCACCCTGGTGGCGGCGGTCAAGAAGGCGGGCCTGGTCGACACCCTCAACAACGCACAGGACATCACCGTGTTCGCACCCACCGACGACGCCTTCAAGAAGATCCCGAAGGCCGCCCTGGCCAAGGTCCTCGACGACAAGGCGACCCTCACGAAGATCCTCACCCACCACGTCGTCGGCCGGAAACTGACACCGAAGGACCTGGAGAACGGCTCCTTCACCACGCTGGAGAAGTCCAGGGTGACGACGTCCGGCTCGGGCGAGTCCTACACCGTCGACGACACCGCCAAGGTGGTCTGCGGCAACGTCAGGACCGCCAACGCCGACGTCTACATCATCGACACCGTCCTCATGCCCAAGAGCTGACACCCGTGCGCGGTGCCGGCACGCGGCCCTGGAAGGCCGTGCGCCGGCACCGCGCTGTCGCCGTTCGACCGTGCGGGACGGACGGCCGCGTGGGGGCCCGCCGATCGGTGGGCCCCCACGCGCCCACTCAGGCCGGCACGCCGAGCAGGGCGATCGGTGCCGAGGTGGGCCGCTTCGATCCGCCGGCCGGTTCCACCGTGACACCGATGCCCGAGGCGCCGTCGACCGCACCGCGCATGAGCACGGCCTGGCTGGAGCGGCCGGCGTCCAGCAGGCCGGCCGGGCGCATCCTCCCGCCGTCGGCGAACCACAGCTGGTACACCTTGCCGCGCGGCGGTGCGGCCATCCCGGACGCCACGAACACGGCCCGGTCACGCCCGGCGGAGACCACCAGCGTGCCCGCGCCACCGGCCATCCGCGCCGACCGGGACCTGGCGTCGGGCGCGGCCAGCACTGCCGCCACGTCCTCGGCGTGCCGCTCCGCCCGCGCCGCCCGGTGCTGGGCGTCCTGCGCGCGCTCGTACTGCCACACCGCGGTACCGCCGAGAGCGGCCGCGACGGCCACGGCGGCGGCCAGCGACCACCGGGCCAGGCTCCGTCCGCGCCGCACGCCGCGGCGTACCTCCTGGAGGGGGGCGATGCCGGGGGAGACCTGGCGTACGGTGCCGACGCGCCGCAGTACGTGCTCCCGCATGACCGGGCGGGTGGGCACCGTGGCGGCGAGGGCCAGTCGCCCGGCGGTGGCCGTGAACTCGGCGACCTCCTGCGCGCAGGCGGCGCACCCGGCCAGGTGGCGTTCGAAGGCGGCGCGCTCCTCGCCGTGCAGTGCGTGCACCGCGTAGGCGCCGGTCAGGGTGTGCGGGTCGATCGTGGTCATGCGGTCACCCCCAGGCAGTCGCGGAGCCGGATGAGTCCGTCGCGCAGGCGGGTCTTGACCGTGCCGAGCGGCAGCGCCAGCGCTTCGGCGACCTCCCGGTAGGTCAGGCCGCGGTAGTACGCGAGGGTGACCGACTGCCGCTGTAGTTCGGTCAGGGTGCGCAGGCAGCGCCGCACCTGCTCCCGTTCCAGTCGGCTCTCGACCTGCTCGGTCACCTCGTCGTAGGCGGGCCGATGGTCGAGCAGGGCGGCCTTGGTGTCACGGGCCGCCGCAGCCTCCACCGACCGGACCCGGTCGACCGCCCGCCGATGCGCGAGGGTCAGGATCCAGTTGATCGCCGTGCCGCGGTCGGGCCGGTAGCGCGGGGCCGTGCGCCACACCTCCACCAGCACGTCCTGTGCCACCTCCTCCGACTGGGCCTGGTCGCGCAGGACCGCCCGGGCGACGCCGAGGACGGAGCCGGCCACGGCGTCGTAGAGCGCGGCGAAGGCCTCCTGGTCACCCAGCGCCACCTCGTGGACCAGCTGCTGGAGATCGGGCCGGGCGGTCGGACTACTGGCGCCGATATGTACAGGTTCCTTCACAATGGCTCTCCCATGGGCGCGGCGAGGCGGAACAGCCCCGGGTAATCCGGGTCCGGGTCGGCCGCGGATTGGTCGCGCGGAGGTGAGGTGGCGGGCGGCGCCCCGCGTCCGCCCCGACCAGCTTCTCATCACGCCGGGGGTGGCCGGCGCCACCGGACGTGCCGGGGAGCCGGGTGGGCGGGGACCGTGCGGTCCCGCGAGCGGCGATGAGTTCCGCGGTGTCCGGCGGTCGTAGTGTCGCGAACCCGTGACCGAGGAGGACCTCCGATGCGCAGCGTGACCTATTCGATGGGCGTGTCGCTCGACGGCTACATCGTCGGGCCGGACGGCGGCTTCGACTGGACGGCGCCCGACGAGGAACTCTTCCGCTTCGTCACCGACGAGATCCGAGGCGTCGGCGTCCACCTGATGGGGCGACGGTTGTACGAGACGATGCTGTACTGGGAGACCGCCGACCAGGACCCGTCGCTCGACGCCCCGATGCGCGAGTGGACCGCGCTGTGGAAGCCGCTCCCGAAGGTGGTGTTCTCCACCACGCTGTCGTCGGTGCGGGGCAACGCCCGTCTGGCCTCCGGTGACCCGGCACAGGAGATCGAGCGGTTGCGCGCCGAGCCGGGGGAGGGCGACATCGCGATCGGCGGCGCGACCCTGGCCGCCGAGGTCGCCGCGGCGGGCCTGATCGACGAGTACCGGACCAGGGTCCACCCGGTGCTGGTCGGCGGCGGCATCCCGTTCTTCCCCCGCGACGAGCGGCGGGTGGACCTGGAACTCGTCGAGACCCGCGCCTTCGGTTCGGGAGTCGTCCACCTGCGCCACCGCGTCGTACGTCAGCCGGCTCGCCCGCGCACCCGGGGGAGGGCCGGCCGGTGATCCGGGCCGGGCGCGCATGTCGCCACGGCGCGAGCGTTCCCCTCACCAAGATCTTCATGACCCTAGGGTGGCGCTTGGAGGTGCGGGATGCGAGTGGGTCTGCACGCGCTAGGTATCGGTGTCGGTGCTCGCCCGGAGGTGATCCGCGCGGTGGCCGCCGCGGCGGAGGCGTGTGGGTTCGCGAGGCTGTGGTGCGGCGAGCACGTGGTGCTCGTGGACGCGCCCGTCTCCCGCTACCCGTACTCGCCGGACGGCCGGATCGCCGTGGCCCCGGACGCGGACTGGCTGGACCCGATGCTCGCCCTGACGTTCGATGCGGCCGTCACCAGCCGCATCGAACTCGCCACCGGCATCCTCCTGCTGCCCGAGCACAACCCGGTCCTGGTCGCCAAGCAGGCCGCCACCCTCGACGTGCTCTCCGGCGGACGGTTCGCCCTCGGCGTGGGGATCGGCTGGTCCGCCGAGGAGTTCGCGGCCCTCGGTGTCCCCTTCGCCGGGCGTGGACGGCGCACGGAGGAGCACCTCGCCGTGCTGCGCACCCTGCGGACGCGGGACCCGGCCTCCTTCGCGGGAGAGTTCACCCGGTTCGACGCGATCCGGGTCAACCCGAAGCCGTCGCGCGGTGGCCGGCTCCCGGTCGTGGTCGGCGGCAACGGCGACGCCGCCCTGCGCCGCGCGGTCACGTTCGCCGACGGCTGGTACGGCTTCGGCGTCCCGGTGGCCGAGGTGCCGGCGCGCATCGCGGTCCTCGCCGACGAGTGCGTCCGCCACGGTCGCGCGCCGGAGGAGCTCACCGTCGCCGTCGCGCTCAGCGACGGCGACCCGGAACACCTCCCCGGACTCGACGCGGCGGGCGTCACCGAACTGGTCGTCGTAGGCGCGCCTCCGGCCGCGCCCGACGCGGCGGCGGCCTGGGTCGCGGACCTCGCCCGTACCTGGATCCGCCCCGGGTGACGGCCGGGTCGGCCGGGGCGGATCCAGGCCGGGATGCCGGCGGCCGGGGCGGCGCGCGGTGACCGGTCAGGCCGGACCGGTCAGGTCAGGATCAGTTCCAGCACGGTGACCGAGAGGGGCGGCACGACGCGGGTGAAGGACGCTGCCGCGCCGGTCACGGTGGTCGTCCGGGGCACCAGCACGTCGGGGTCCGTCAGCGTGTTGGTCGTGTCGCGCGAGGGGCCGGTGAGGACCGTCGCGGTGGCGTGCTTCCTGACCCCCTTGGCGAGTCCCGCCAGTTCGATCGGCAGACTCATCTCTTCCGTACGGCAGTTGACGACGGCGAGGTAGAGCCGCTTCCCCTTGCGGGTGGCCACGGCGGCGAGGCCGGGCAGCGCCCGTGCGGTGGCCGGCAACACCGTGTCGCCCAGCCTGCTGGTCAGCATGTGCTGGGCCCAGTAGCTCGGTGACACGTAGCTGGTCAGGTTGTCGTAGGCGATCAGGTTGGTGGCCCAGACGTTGTTCTCGACGTGGGAGAAGAGCGGCGCGTAGCACTCCATGAGGACCTGGTCGGAGTTGCGGATCAGGCCGGCCAGCCAGGCGGCGTCGCCGAGTGCCGCGTCGAGGTCGGGCGTGGGGCGGCCCTCCTGCGCGGCCCACTCCCCGACGAACACCTTCGTCGAGGCGCGGTCCCGGTTGTCGTACTTGTGGGTGGAGGCCTGGGCGGCGGACGGCGCCAGGTAGTAGTGCTCGTCGATCAGGTCCGGGGTCCGGCTCGTCACGGACGTCGTGGCGATCAGCTTCAGCCGCGGGTACTTGGCCTTGATCGCGTCGTGGAAGGCCGCGAACCGCTCCTCGTACGACCCGGAGGAGTCGAAGAAGTCCTCGTTGCCGATCTCCACGAACTCCAGCGGGAACGGCTCCGGATGCCCGTCGGCGGCGCGTCGTGCGCCCCAGGTGCTGGTGACGGGACCGGTGACGTACTCGATCTCGTCGAGCGCGTCCTGGACGAAGGGCCGCAGGGCGTCGCCGGTGACGTGTTCGCCGCTCAGCGAGTAGCCGGCGTAGACGGCGAGGACCGGCTGGGCGTGCATGTCCTCGGCCCACTGAAGGTATTCGAGGAGCCCCAGGCCGTCGGTGGACCAGTAGCCCCAGGCGTCGTCGGCGTGGCCGGGGCGCTCCCAGACCGGACCGATGGTGTGCTTCCAGTCGAACCGTGTGGCGACGGTGTCGCCCTCCAGGTAGTTGCCGCCGGGCAGGCGCAGGAACTTCGGCTTCAGCGCGACCAGTCTCTCCATCAGGTCGACGCGCAGGCCGTTGGGACGGTCGCGGTAGGTGGGCGGGAAGAGCGACACGTGCTGGAGCCACAGGGTCTCACCCGCCGCGGCGGGGTCCGCCGTGGTGACGGTGAGCCTCGCGTCGCCGTCCACCGGCGTGCGGGAACCGGTGCGCAGGGTCAGTTCGAACGGGCGGCCGGGGAAGTCGGTGCCGATGTGCGGCACACGGGCGGACGCGTAGACCGTCGCCCCGTCCGCGGACTCGACGGCCACCGTGAGGGGGCCGAGGTGTCGCGACGCCTTGGCGAACAGCCGGGCGGTGTAGGTGGTCCGGGGCCGCACGGGTATGCCCCAGAAGCCGTCGTTGGCGACGCCCGCCCGGTGTCCGGCACCGGTGCCGCCCGGCAGCACCACCTTGAGGGAGCGGTCGAGCGCGGCGTTGAGCGGGGTGGTCCGGTCCAGCGCGAGGGTCGTGCCACCGACGGCGGACCAGTGGACGGGCGAGGTGGCGTCGGCCATCATCGAGCGGTTCTGCACCAGTTCGGCGTAGATGCCGCCCTCACCGGAGTGGTTGATGTCCTCGAACATCAGGCCGGGGAGGATCGGGGACACGGCGTGCGCGGGGTTGGCGACGTCCACGCTCAGCAGCGGTGTGGTGTTCTCCACGGGGACCCCGGCCAGCGCGGCGATCTGGCCGGAGGTGAGGACGGCCGGGAACAGCCGTACGTCGTCGATCAGGCCGTGCCACTGGTCGACGTGCCCACCGCCGTAGAGGCCGCGGCCGATCGCGGTGTCGCCGCCGCCGGCCCAGCCCGCGGGACAGGCGGTCTCCCCCTCCAGTACGCCGTCGACGTAGAGGCGGATGACCCCGGCGGCGGGGTCGCTGACGCCGGCCAGGTGGGTCCAGGTGCCGGTGGCCGGCGCCGAGGCGGCCGCCGCCACCGCGGCGTTCTGGGCGGCGTCCGAGGGGAGCCGGGCGAAGGCCAGGGTGCCGGTGTCGTCGCGCAGCCCCAGGTAGAAGGAGCTGACGGCCTTGCCGTCGATGCTGACGGCCGTCTGGTAGCCGCCGGGCCGGGCCAGGTTGACCCAGGCGGCCACGGAGAACGCCGCGGAGGTGTCGAGGGCCGGCCCGGACGCCGTGGCGCTGCCGCCCGCCGTGAGGTCCAGGCTGTGGGTGCCGGCCCTGCCGGTGCCCCAGCCGGCCGCGCCCTGGAGCGTCGCGGTGCGGCCGTGGCCGGAGGAGTCGGCGGCGGACGTGCCGGAGCCCTCGTCGAAGGTCCAGTGGACGGCCGCGGCGGGGAGGTCCGCGGCGGCGGCGCGCGCGGCGATGCCGGGGGGCCCGGCGGCCCGGGCGGGAGCGGCGGCGAAGGTCGCGGTGAGGGAGGCGGCGCCCAGGACACCGAGGACGGTTCTGCGTGGCACTCCGGCTGATGAAGGCATGCGGCTCATTCCTTTGTGACAGACCGTTGTGGGGCGTACCGGCGGGAACGGGGCAGCCTGTCCGAGCTGTCAGCTGACCTCGTCCGTGATTTCGAACAGCGATCGGTACTTCGAGCAGCAGGATCTTAGGGTGTCCGCGGAGTCCGTCAACAGCCCTCCGTACACATGACTGACAAGGAGTTGTCATACGCACCCGGACGTCCGCTCCGCCCGAGTCACCGACGCACGCGAGAAGGAGGGCGCATGAGCGTGGAGCAGCCCAGAACGCTGAGGACCGTGACCGGTGCCGGAGGCACCGGGGAGACCTACGACCTGGCGGTCGACCCCGCGCGCTCCACCCTGGACACCGCCGTGCGGGTCGCGCGGCTCGCGGGACGGTCGTCCGTGTCGACCCCTGGGCGGCGATGCTCAACCCGGCGAGCCCGCCGCAGACGGTGCACATGATCCCGGCCGCCTTCATGGTGGCGTCGTTCCTCACCGCCTCCGTCCACGCGGTCGCCCTGCTGCGGGGCTGCCGGGACCACTACCACCGGGCCGGATTCGCGATCCCCTTCGTCCTGGGCGCGGTGGCGGCCCCCTTCCAGATCCCGGCCGGCGACTGGGCGGCCCGGTTCCTGGCCGACTACCGGCCCGCAAAGCTCGCCGCGATCGAGGGCGTCTACCGCACCGGTTCGCACATCCCGCTGACCGTCGGCGGCGTCGCGGGCAAGAACGGCCTGGAGTACGACCTGGAGTACGGCCTGGAGGTGCCCGACGGGCTCTCCCTGCCCCGACATCCGTGCTCGTCCTCGCCGTGCTCACCTGCGCCCACCTCGCCGCCGTCTACCTGTGCGCGGACGTGGCCCGCGAGGGGGACCCGGAGCTGGCCCGGACCTTCGCCCGGCGGGCGGTCGTCACCGGTCTCGACGAGCGGCGCCGTGGCGCTGGCCGGCACGGCCGTGCCGCACGCGGACGCCCCGGAGCTGTTCCACGGCCTCACGCACCGGGCCCTGCCGCTCGTGGTGCTCAGCGCGGTCAGCGGCGTGGCGGGACTCGGACTGCTGGCGACCCGGCGCTATCTGGCGGCGCGCGCGGCAGCCGCGCCGGCGGTGGCGGCGATCCTGTGGTCCTGGGGCGTCGCCCAGTACCCGGCCATGCTCGTCGGCAGTCTCACGGTCGCCCGGAGCGCCTCCCAGCCGGCCGTCCTCTCCGCCTGTCTGATCGCGCGCGCCTGTGGCGCGCTGCTGCTGGTCCCCGCCCTGTGGCTGCTCTACGCGACCTTCCAGCGCGCGGAGACCCCGTGGAACAGCCACCGGCAGCCGCGCTGAGCCCTCGGCCGGACGCCGTCCCCGGCGCGGGGGAGAAAGGCCGGAAGTACGGTACCGCGAGGGTCCGGTGGTGCTCGCGGGGCGGCCGGCGCAGGCGGTGCCGTCCCACCCCGCCCGGCGGAGGCCGGCTGCCCGGATGCGCGGGCCGGGCCGGCCGGTGTCGGGCCCGAGCCGTCACGGCCGGGCCGTGCCTCCCGCCGCCCCGCAGGTCACACGGTCGGGGAGGCGGGTGGACGCCGGGCGGGGCGGGGCCCGGGCCCCGGGCGCGGCGGACGCGCCGAGGCGGCGGGCCGGGCTCCGGTGCTGCCGCCGACGGCCTCGCCGAAGGTCGTGGAAAAGTGGTCTTCGACACCTCGGGGTCTTAGACGCCGCGCAGTTGGGCAGAGATCTGGCCGTGAGTCGTCCGCGAGCGGACAGCGGCAGGAGATTCCGGCCATGTCGCTCAGCCGTCGTGGCCGACGAGCATGTCTGTGCCGGTTTGCGGCGGGTGCGGACCGGGGGGCTCGACAACACGCCGCCAAGACCTGACAAAAACTTGATGCACAAGCGAACCGGCGGCCTCTCGCGGGGTGTTGGCGGCGTCGACGAGACGCCGTGTCGTCGATCCGCTTTTGATCGACTCGGAATTGTTCGAGAGAGGAAGGCACGCGCTGCGTAAGAATGGTGGGACACGGGTTCGACGGGCCGGACGGGCAGGTGGGAGGGGAAGGCGTGGCCGAAATTCGGCTTGCTGCGTAGGTTCCGGTCATTCAAAGATCTTTTCGTACCCCTGTCTTCCGCAGCGTCGCGGAGCTGACGAAACATCGTCCGAAACTTAACCGTCGATGTCGTGGATATCGCGGACGAGTTGCCGTCCGCTCGTCGCCCCGAGGGGCGCGGCTCCACGTTCGGTGTGAACTCATTGTCTCTGGGTGACGGCCGTGCAGGGAAATTGCGACAACGGGCCGGACAGAAGCTCTGGCTATATTGGATTCATGATCCTCATTTCGGTGTTGTGTGGGTGTGTCGACAGCCCGGATACGGCGCGGGGGGAGATGTGACGCGAGGAGAAGGCCGCCCTGCCGGCGGCGCTGTCCTGGAGGCGACAGCAGCGGAGTCCTTAACCCCGGGACGGTCGTCGGACGGTCCGGCCGTCGATCCCGGCCCCGATCCGTCGTGGGACCCCGTGCTGATGGAACGCGAGGAGCAGATCGCGCCGGTGCGGGCGTGGCTGGCCGATCCCCAGCGCATGACCGGGCAGGTGCTCCTGCTCGAGGGAACCGTGGGCGTGGGCAAGACCGAGTACCTGCGCGCGGTGACCGACCGGGTCCTGTCGGCCGGCGCGACCCTGCTGCACGCCGTCTGCTCGCCCGAGGAGCGGGACCTGCCGTTCGGCATCCTCCGTCAGCTGTTCGACAGCCCGTCGCTGCCGGCGGACGTGCGCAAACGCGTGGCGCCCGTGCTGCGGGGCCTCATGGAGTCGGCCCGCGCCGAGGACATGCGTGAGGCCGTGGAGCAGCACAGGGCCACCATCCTGTACGACCTCTTCCCGCCGATCACCGAGCTGGCCGCCACCACCCCGCTCGTGGTGTGCGTCGACGACATCAACCACATGGACGTGGCGTCGCAGCAGTGCCTGCTGCACCTGGTCCGCCGGATGAGTTCGGCGCCCCTGCTGATGGTCCTCACCGAACTCGCCGAGCCCCGCCGCACCCACTCGCCGTTCCACGCCGAACTCCTGCGCCAGTCCTGCTTCGTCTCCACACGGCTCGCGCCGCTCTCACCGGAGGGCACCCGGGCGGTCATCGCCTCGCGTCTCGGCGAGAAGGCGGCCCGGAGGCTGTGCGAGGGCTTCACCGAGTACAGCGGGGGCAACCCGCTGCTGCTCGACGCGTTGATCAACGACGAGCGGCTGTACGGCCAGGTGCGCCAGCAGGGCTACGGCCGGGCGCTGCTGGCCTGCCTGTACCGCGGCGGACCCGAGACGCTGCGGGTGGCGCGCGCCATGGCGGTCTACGGCGACGACGCCTCGCCGAAGGAGCTGGGGACGCTGGTCGACACGGACGTCGCGACCGTGGAGCGGGCCCTGCGCTCCATGACGGAGGCCGGACTGCTGCGACTCGACCGTTTCCGGCACGCCCTGGCCCCGCGCACCGTGCTGGACGACCTGCTCGCCCCGGACCGCGCGGAACTGCACCACCGGGCCGCGGGACTGCTGCGCGGGCAGGGCGCCCCCGCGGCCGACATCGCCCCGCACCTGGCCGAGGCCGGCCGGATACCGGAGCCGTGGGCGCTGCGCGCGCTGCTGGAGGCGGCCTCCGAGGCACTGCTCCACGACGAGGTGCACCGGGCCGTGCGGTACCTGGACTCGGCCCAGCGGTCCTGCACCAGCGAGGAGGACCGCTCGACGATCCAGGCCAAGCTCGCCCAGGCCGAATGGCAGCTCAACCCCCTGGCGTCGCTGCGGCACCTCATGGCCCTCACGGAAGCGGCGCGCGCCGGCCGGCTGGACCACTACGAGGCGATCCTCCTCGTACGGCAACTGCTGTGGCTCAACCGCGCGCACGAGGCCACGGAGGTGCTCGCACTGCTGCGCACCCGGGCGGTACGGCAGCAGTCCGCCACCGTCCCGGCCCCGCCCGGCGCCCCGGAGGTACCGGCCGAGCTGCACGACATGGAACTCTGGCTCGCCTGCACCTACCCGCCGCTCGCGGGACGGGTGCCGGTCGGGGCCGCGCCGGTCGGCCCGGAGGGGGCGCCGACCACCCGGGGCAGGACCTTCTGGCTCCAGACGATCGGCGCGCTCTCCGGCGGGCTCATCCGCAGGCGCGGCGGCGAGACCCAGGAATGGGCCTCGCACGCACTCGGGCAGCTCGACCTCGACCACCATGCCCCCTGGGCCGAGGAGGCCACCCTCCTGGCGCTGATGTCGCTGGTGTACAGCGGCCGGCTCGGCGAGGCCGCCGACCGGTGCCGCGGCCTGGCCGAGCGCCGCACCGGGTCCGCCCCCCCGACGTGGCAGGGCGTCTTCGACGCGGCCGAGGCGGAGATCCGGCTGCGCCGGGGCGAGTTCCCCGAGGCCGTGAAACGCGCCAGGTCGGCCCTGGAGCACATACCGGCCCAGGGCTGGGGCACCGCCGTCGGGCTGCCCCTGGGCACCCTGATCCTGGCCCACTCCCGCATGGGCGAGTTCGACGAGGCCACCGCGCTGGTCACCCGCAGCGTCCCCGACGACATGTTCCAGAGCCGGTACGGGTTGCACTACCTGCACGCGCGCGGGCACTACTACCTCGCCACCGACCGTACGCGAGCCGCGCTCGGGGACTTCCTGTCGTGCGGGGAACTCATGCGCAAGTGGGGCCTGGACCTGCCCGGCATCGTGCCGTGGCGGACCAGCGCGGCCGAGGCGTGGCTGCTCCAGGGCAACCGGGACCGCGCCAAGCGCCTGGTCAAGGACCAACTGGCCATCCCCGGACCGGAGGACGCCGTCAGCCGGGCCCTCGCGCTGCGGCTGATGGCGGTGTTCAGCTCGCTGGGGCAGCGCCCCCGGCTGCTCGGCGAGGCGGCCGACATCCTGGAGGGGGCCGACTGCTACTACGAACTGGCCCGGACCCTCTCCGACCTGGGCCGGGCCCACCACGCGCTGGGCAAGCACCGCCGGGCACGGGTGGTCGTACGGCGGGCCTGGCACGTGGCGCACCTGTGCAAGGCGGAACCGTTGTGCCAGGAACTGCTGCCGGACATGAGCGGCGAGGCGCGGCCGGCGGAGGACGCGGAAGGGACGACGGCCCTCGCGTCGCTCACCAACTCCGAGCGGCGGATCGCCTCGATGGCGGTCAAGGGCTACACCAACCGTGAGATCGCGGAGAAGCTGTTCATCACCCCCAGCACCGTGGAGCAACACCTGACACGTGTCTACCGCAAGCTGGCCGTCAAGAACCGGCAGAGCCTGCCGGGCTACCTGCGCAGCGACGCCGGCTGACCCACCGGCGCCGGCCGGTCCGCACCGGGCGACTCCCGCTCGTCCGGCGCGCGGCCCGGCGGTCACCGCCGCGGCCGCCCGGGCGACGGCAGTGCGCGCCGCCCCTCCGGGAGCGCCGCGTCCCGGACGACGCGGTGAGCGGCACGCAGCCCCTGCGCGGTGGCGCGCACCGCGTCGAGGCCGTCCGTGCCGGCGGCGCCGCCAGCGGTCTCGAAGGGGACGCCGGCCCGCCGCAGTACGGCGGCGACGTCCCGTTCGCTCTCCTGGCCGGTGGCGAGGACCACGTGGTCGGCGGCGACGAGCCGCCGGTCGCCCTCGGCACCGACGACGATCACACCGTCACGGGTGATCTCCTGGTACGCGACGCCGGTGAGCAGACACACCCCGGCCGCGCGCAGCCGCTCCATCACCACCCACCGGGTGGATGGACCGATGCCGGCGCCGATCCTGCCGCCGCGTCGCATGACCGTGACCTGGCGGGACCCGGGGGCCGGCGGGCCGTCCACCGCGTCCGCCGCGCCGGCCGGGGCCGCCCGGAACGGCATCACGACGGCGTGGGAGGCGAGGAACTCCTCCGGGGTAGGGGCGGCGAGGGAGGGCTCGGTGAGGAGGTGGGCCAGGTCGACGGCGATCCCGCCGCCACCGATGACGGCGACCCGCGGGCCGAGCGCGTCGGGGTCGGCGAACGCCCGGGCGTAGTCCAGGACGTGCGGCAGGGTGTGGCCGGGCAACCGCGTCCGGCGGGGACGGACCCCGGTGGCGACCACGACACCGTCCAGGGCGCGCAACGCGGGCACGTCCCGGACCCCGACGCGGTGGCCCAGACGTACGGGCACGCGCAGCTCGGCCAACTCCCGGACCCGCCGCCGTACGGTCTCGCCGAAGTCCGCCTTGCCCGGCACCCGGGCGGCCATCCGGAACTGGCCGCCGGGCTCGTCGGCCGCCTCGTACACCTCGACCTCCTGCCCGAGCCCCGCCAGGGTGCGGGCGGCCTCCAGCCCGGCGAGTCCCGCCCCGATCACCGCGTACCGGCCCCGGCGGGGGGTCGGGCGGCGGGCCGGCGGGCGGGGGAACTCGCGCTCGTGCCCGGCCCGCGGGTTGACCAGGCAGGACACCCGCTCGGTGCCGAACGACCGGTCGATGCAGGCCTCGTTGCAGGCGACGCAGAGGTCCACCGACGCGGCGCGGCCGGCGCGGGACTTGGCGACGACGGCCGCGTCCGCGAGGAACGGCCGGGCCATGGCCACCAGGTCGATGTCACCCCTGGCCAGCGCCTCCTCCGCCTGCGCGACCTGGTTGAACCGGTTGGAGGCGATGACGGGCAGCCCGCCGTGGCCCGCCTCCCGCAGCGCCCGCTTGACCCCCTCGGCGTACCCGGCCCAGGTCCCCGGCGGCACCTGGGCCTGCACGGTCGGCACCGGCGACTCGTGCCAGCCGACGCCCACCGCGAGCGCGTCGGCACCGGCCCCGGCGAGCGCGACGGCCAGCGCGGCCGTCTCCTGCCACGGGGTGCCGTCGGCGACGAGGTCGGCGCCCGACATCCGGAACAGCACCGGGAACCCCGGACCCACCGCCGCCCGTACGGCCCGCAGCACCTCCACGGGCAGCCGGCGGCGCCCCTCGGCGTCACCGCCCCAGCCGTCCTCACGCCGGTTGGTGAGCGGTGCGGTGAACTGGTTCAGCAGGTAGCCCTCGGAGCCCATCACCTCCACGGCGTCGAAGCCGAGCTCGCGGGCGGTCGCCGCGGCCCGCGCGAAGTCGGCCGTGGTCGCGGTGATCCGCTCCCCGGTCATCTCCCGCGGCACCGCACGGGAGAACCGGCTGTACACGGCGGACGGCGCGAGCGGCGCACCGCCGTCCCCGCCGGGCAGCGCGTACCGCCCGGCGTGGAAGAGCTGGAGGGCGATGAGGCCGCCGGCGTCGTGCACCGCGCGGGCCGCCCGGCGCAGCGCGGACCGGTGGCCCGCGTCGTCGATGACGCCGTAGCCGGGTCCGCCGGCAGCCTCCCGGTTCACGGCGGTGCCGCCGGTGACGATCAGCCCGGCGCCACCGTGCACGCGCTCCGTGTAGAAGGCGGCCAGGGCCGCACCACCGTCGTCCAGGGTCTCCAGGTTCAGGTGCATGGCGCCCATGACGATGCGGTGCGGCACGGTGAGACCGCCGATGTCGCAGGGCCTGAAGACATGATCGAACACCCGCGGTCCCCCTCCTCGCTGACTCGGCTCAGACGTCGCGGACCGGCCGGGGCGGCAGCGCGAGCGCGTCGCCCGCCTCCGCGAAGAACGGCGGCGCCACGACGCTGAGCCCGCCGTCGACCACGAGGGTCTGCCCGGTGATGTAGCCGGCCCCGTCACCGAGGAGGAAGGCGATGGTGTCGGCCATCTCCCGCACGGTGCCCGGACGGCGCGCGGGGATGCGGTCCAGGACGCTCCGCATGGGCGGCATGCCCTCGATGCCGTAGAAGAACTCCAGCGAGTCGGAGTCGATGAGTCCGCCGTTGACCGCGTTGACGTTGATGCCGTACGGGGCGAACTCCACCGCCATGTACCGCACCCACGACTCGACGGCGGCCTTCATGCCGCCGAGCATCGCGTACGTGGGGTAGGCGCGGATCGAACCGTAGGAGGACAGCGCGACGATCCGCCCGCCGTCGTCCATCAGCCGTACGGCCTGCTGCGCCCCCAGCACGAACGGCCGCAGGTTCATCGCGTACGAGCGGTCCAGGTGGTGCGGGCCGAGGTCGACGATGTTCTTGAACGCGCTCGCCGCCGCGTTGGAGACGAAGTGGTCGAGCCGCCCGCAGCGCCGCGCCACCTCGTCGAAGAGCGCAGTGACGCCCTCGGTGGTCTCGATGTCCGCCCGGACGGCGAAGCCGCGGCCGCCGGCCTCCTCGATGTCCGTGACCGTCTTCTGCGCCAGGTCGGCGTTCTTCTTGTAGTTGACCACCACGGTGCCGCCCTGCCGGGCGAGGGTGAGGGCCAGGGCGCGGCCGATGCCGCGCGAGGCGCCGGTGATCAGCGACACCCGCTCGCGTTCCGACGGCTGCCGGTCCGCTTCGTCCCGCCGGTCGTTCATCGGATCGTCCCTTCCCCGTCACGGGCCGCGGCGCGCTGGAGCAACTCGCGGAAGACCACTGCCTTCTGCACCTCGTTGGTGCCTTCCTCGAAACGCTGCGCACGGGCGTCGCGGTAGACCCGCTCGATCTTCTGCGACTTCCAGTAACCGAGCCCGCCGTGCACCTGGAGCGCCTTGTCGGTGACGGTCGTCAGCATCGTCACCGCGTGCATCTTCGCCATCGACGACTGCATCGACGCGTCGTCGGCGCCCTCCTCGAAGCGGCGGGCGGCGTGCAGGGTCAGCTGCCGGGCGGCCTCGATGTCCGCCGCGTTCTCGGCCAGCATGAACTGGATGGCCTGGCGCTGGGTGAGCGACTTGCCGAAGGTCACCCGGTCCCGGGCGTACCCGACGGCCAGCTGCTGGGCGCGCTGGGCGAGTCCGACGCAGCTCATCGCCACGGAGATCCGCGACGGGGTGAGGAACCCGCCGAGGAACACCTCCAGGCCCTCGCCCTCCGCGCCGAGCCGGTGGTCCACCGGCACCGGGGTGCGGTCGAAGGTCAGCGACGCGTGCTCGGTGCCCGTGACCCCCATCGTGCGGGAGGTGTCCTCGACGGTGACGCCCGGGGCGTCGCGCGGCACCAGCAGCGCCACCGTGCCCGCGTGACCGGTGCTGCCCGCGACCCGGGCGGCCAGCAGGTAGTAGTCGCAGCGCACCCCGAAGGTGATCAGGTGCTTGCGCCCCGACAGGTGGTAGGTGTCGCCCTCGCGGACCACGGAGGTGGTGATGTCCGCGCCGGTTCCGTTGCCCGGCTCGGTGAGCGTGAAGGCGATCTTGATGTCGCCGGTGACGGAGGGGATGACGAAGCGCTTGCGCTGGTCGTCGTCGGCGTGGCCGTCCATGGCCCGCCAGATGCCGTTGACGACGTGCACGATCATGCGCACGGAGCCGTGCGAGCGGGAGAAGATCTCCATCAGCTCCATCCAGCGCGTGAAACCCAGGCCGTGGCCGCCGTACTCCCCGGGGGCCGCCAGCCGCAGGAATCCCAGGCCGTTCAGCTCGGCCCACAACTCATCGGGGACCTCCCCGGTCTCCTCGATGCGTTCGGCCCAGCGTTCGCCCGGTCCTTCCACCCAGTGCTCCACCTGGGCGCGCAACGCGTGGAACCGCTCCTCGTCCGTCATCTGCTGCCTCTGTCCTCTTCCTCGTCGCGGTGTGGTGTCCGCCCGCCCCGTCCGTCGCCGCGGCGGGGCGGGCGGGGTGTCAGACGGTGTCCTCGTCCTGCGGCCGCAGCCCTCGGGCCAGGGCCCGCAGCTCGAACTTCTTCACCTTGCCGATCGGGTTGCGCGGCAGCGCGTCGACCGGCACCAGGCGCTCCGGCCAGTACTGCTTGGCCACCTGGTGTCCGTCCAGGTGGCGCCGCATCTCCTCGAACGTCGGCCCGGTCGCGCCGGCCGGCACCACGAACGCGCAGGCGCGCTCGCCGAGCCGCTCGTCCGGCATGGCCACCACGGCCACGTCCGCCACCAGCGGGTGCCCGAACAGCAGTTGCTCGATCTCCGCGACGGGGATCTTCTCCCCGCCGCGGTTGATCACGTCCTTCACCCGGCCGGTGATCCGCAGGTAGCCGGCGTCGTCGATCGTCGCCAGGTCACCCGTGCGGTACCAGCCGTCGTCGGTGAACGCCTGCGCCGTCAGGTCGGGACGGTCGAGGTAGCCGTCGAAGACCGTGGGGGAGCGCAGTTCGAAGTTGCCCTCCTCACCGGCGGGCAGGACACGCCCCTCGTCGTCCGTGATCCGCAGCTCGACGCCGTCCAGCACACGGCCGTCGGAGCCCCAGCGCTGCCGCGGCTCGTCCCCGGGCGCCGACAGGGCGCCCAGGCACGTCTCGGTGGTGCCGAACGCCCCGCACACCTCCGTGCCGAGGACCTGCCCCGCCCGCTCGGCCAGAGCACGCGGCACCATCGCGCCCGTCGCGACGAAGATCCGCAGGTGGCACGGTGTCTCACCGCTCTCCTCCACCGCCTTGACCAGGTCGGACAGGAACGGCGTCGCCGCCTGCACGAACGTGGCCCGGTGCTCGTCGAGCGAGCGCAGCGCCCGCTTGGCGTCCCAGTCCGGCTGGAGGATCTGCGGCACGCCCAGCACGAGCGCCAGCACCATGCCGTACAGGAAACCCGTCTGGTGGGCGAGCGGCGACGGCACCCAGACGGCGTCCCGCGCACCGAGCCCGAGGTGCCGCACCTCCATCGAGGCGGCCCGCACCAGATTGCGCGTGGGCTGGGTGACCCCCTTGGGCTCGCTGGTGGTGCCCGACGTGAACAACAGCTGCGCCGTCATGTCCGGCGTCGGCACGATCGCGTCGAGCGCCGCGCGGTCGGTCTCGGTCGTCTCCAGGGCCCGCAGCCAGTCGTGCACGGTCGTGCCGGGCACGGAGGTCTCGGGCAGCTGGGCGGCGCCGCCCGACGCGGCCAGCACCACCACGTGCTCCAGGCGCGTGTCCGCGCCGTCCTCGGCGACCAGGTCCAGCACCTCCTGCGCGGGCCTGCGCGAGCGGTGCCGGTCCGCCACCACCAGCACCCGGGCCCGGGACCGCCGGAGCACGAACCCGACCTCGCGTTCCCGGAAGAACGGGATGACGGGACAGCACACCGCCCCGACGCGCAGCGCCGCCAGCGACAGCACCACGAACTCGACGCGGTTCGGCAGCTGGTAGGCCACGTGCTCGCCGGGCCGCACCCCGAGACGCAGCAGCAGGGCCGCCGCGCGGTCCACCTGGTCCGCCAGCTCGCGCCAGGTGACCACCTCGTCGTGGTCGGAGCGTACGTCCACCACCGCCGTATCGTCGGGCCGGCCGGCGGCGTGCCGGCGCAGCCGCTCCGTCAGCGTGATCCGCGACTCCGCCTCCGGGTCGCCGGCCCCGCGCCCCGGACGTGCGGCGCGCCCGCCCGCCCCGGCGGGACCCACCGGGCCGCTCTCCACCGACATCGGGACACCGAGGGTGTTCATCGCGTCGAGGAACGTCGGGTAGGAGATGCGGTACGCGTTCGGATAGGTCAGCGTCGAACTGCCGCGCGCCCGGGACGACGCTACGGCCAGCGACATCAGGACCCGGTGGTCGTTGAACGACGACAGCCTCGTGCCGGCCAGCCCCTCAACGCCCCGCACCCGTAACTCGTCGGCCGACAGCTCCAGGCGGCCGCCCATGGCGTTGAGCTGGAGCATGGCCGCGGCGCGGTCGGACTCCTTGAGCCGGGTGTGCGCGATGTTGCGGAACACCGACTCGCCGTCCGCGAACGTGCCCAGCGTGGACAGGATCGGCAGCATGTCCGGCACGTCGCGGCAGTCGACGTCGACCGCCGTCAGCCGCGGCGCGTCCTGTCGCATGCGCAGGCCGCCGGCTCCCTCGTCCACCTCCATCGGTACGCCCATGGAGCGCGCGATGTCCAGGAAGTGGAACTCGGGGTGGTCGGCCGGCCCGCCCCGCAGGGACGTCACGCCGCGCAGCAGTACGTCGCAGGGGTGCAGCGCGGCGGCCGCGATGCCGAACGCGGCCGAACCGATGTCGGGCGGCAGGGTCAGCTCGACGGCGCGCGCCCGCTGGCCGCCTTCGACGTCGAAGCGCCGCCAGTCCGCGGACACGGTCACCCTGAGGCCGAACCGCCGCATCATCGCCACGGTCAGCTCCAGGTAGGAGCGCTCGTTCAGTTCCCCCTCCACCTCGATGGTGGTGGGCCCCGTGGCGAACGGCGCCAGCAGGATCAGACCCGATATCCACTGCGACAGGGTCCCCGCGATCCGTACCCGCCCTCCCGAGGGCAGCCGGTCCCGCACGTGGACGGGCGGGCAGTCGTCCTTCGACTCCAGGCCGACGCCCAGCTGTTCGAGCGCGCGCAGCAGCGGGCCCACCGGACGCCGCCGGAAGTACTTCTGCCCGGTCACCGACACGGCACGGTCGGACAGCGAGGCCAGGCCGATCATGAAGTAGAGGGTGGTGCCGGAACTGCCCGCGGAGACGGTGTCCCGGCGCGGCCTGTAGCGCCCGCCGAGACCGTGCACCACATAGGTGTCGCCGTCCTTGGCGATGCGCACGCCGAGGTCGCGCAGCAGCCGTACGGTGTACCCGACGTGCCGGGCGTCGGACAGCCCGTGGACGAGGCTGACGCCGTCGGCCAGCGAGGCGAGGATCAGCGCGCGGTGCGCGTGGTACTTCGAGTTCGGGACGAGAATCTCACCGGTGACCCGGCGCCGGATTCCGTTGACCAGAAGATGCATGGGGACCCGCTACTCCCTGACCGTGGACAGGTGGCCGGAACAGGAAAGGGAACCGCTTCGGTCACGCGCCGCGCCCCGGCGCGGGAACGCCGGACACGCGGGCGCGAGAACCGGAAGCCGACCTGCCGTGGCCGATGACATAACCGCAGAATCAGTGACTCGCCGCGCCGGTGGGGGAAACGCCATGGGGATCCGGGTCTTCGGCCGCGTGGTCATCGCTGCCGGGCCCGGGGCAGCCGCGCCTCGGAGAGGTCCCGGGCCGCGGGCGCCTCCGGGCCGGACCAGGCGGAGATCAGCGCGACCGCCTGCTCGGTGTTGAGGCGCGGGTCGCACAGGCTGGTCCGCCGGACGGCCGGTCCGTCGAGCGCGGACAGGTCCGTGACGCACTCCAGCACGTCGTCGGGCGTGGTCTCCAGATGGAGCCCGCCCGCCACACCGCCGGCGGCGGCCACGGCCTGGCGGAAGCCGCGGATCTCCCGGGCCAGGGTGCCCAGCAGGCGTGTCTTGTGGCCGCCCGGGGCGGCGACCGTGTTGCCGTGCATGGGGTCGCTGAGCCAGATCACCGGATGCCCGGCCAGCCGGACCGCCTCGACCAGCGCGGGCAGCCGGTCGGTGACCACGTCGGCACCCATACGGACGATGAGGGTCAGCCGGCCCGGCTCCCGCAGCGGGTCGAGCCGCTCGCACAGGGCGGTGACCTCCTGGGCGGTGGTGGTGGGGCCCACCTTGACGGCGACGGGGTTGACGACGCCGGCGACCAGGTCGACGTGAGCGCCGTCGAGCCGGCGGGTCCGCTCGCCGATCCACGGCCAGTGGGTGGAGCCGAGCCAGCGGCGCCCGTCGCCCAGGTCCCGGATCAGGGGCAGTTCGTAGTCCAGGACGAGCGCCTCGTGGCTCGTCCACACCCGGGGCCCGGCACCGTGGACCGCCGGGCCGCGCCACCCCAGGTGCCGCATGGCGTCGCTCGCCGCCATGTAGGCGGTCAGGATGCGCACCGGGTCGTGCCGGCGGCTCTCCGGGTCGGGCTCCGGGCCGTTGACCATGTGCCCCCGGTAGACGGGCAGTTCCAGGTCACCGACCCGCTCCACCGGCTTCGAGCGGGGCTTGGCGAACTGCCCCGCGATGCGCCCGACCCGCAGGACCGGCTTGCCGGTGGCCGCCTCCAGGGTCCCGGCGAGCAGGGCGAGCACGGCGGACTTGCGTCCCACGTGCTCCGCGCCGCACTCGCCCGGGTCCTCGGCGCAGTCCCCGGCCTGGATCACCAGCGTCTCACCGCGGGCCACCCGGGCCAGCGAGGCCCGCAGCCGACGCACGTCCGCCACCTCGACCAGCGGCGGGCGGCCGGCCAGCACCTCGCGGATGCGCCGCACCTGTGACGGGTCGTCCCACTCGGGTTGCTGCTCGGCCGGCTTGCGCAATTCCGTGACGGCTTTTCCCACGTCGGGTCTCCGGTGAAAGGTCGGTCGGGATATGACTGCGCTCATGGGCGGACGGTCCTCGAAGGCCCTTCGGCAGCCTCTGCCGGGCGCCGCGACGGGCCGGGAACGGACGGTCGGTGACCCCCGCCGGTGCACGCCACCGGAGCTCCGCCCCCGGGTGGTGGAGCGGTGATTCCCAGGGGGCCGGAACCCTTTCCTCGCGACGGCCCGGTCGGAAGTCCGGCGCCCCGCGAATGGCTCTGTCCGACCCTCTCACCGATGTAGCCGCCGCCCCAATCCCCTGGGGATCCCCTACGTCCCCCCTAGGTGTGCTGTCCAGGTGAGCCTCGGGCCCCGGCCCGTCCCGGGCAGTCGGGCCGGCGGGAAACGCGAAGACCCCGCCCTGGTGGGCGGGGTCTTCGGGGGACCGGTCGGTCAGGGGGTGCGCGACGGGCCGACGCACACCCCCAGCAGCTCCGAGGGGGCGCGCAGGACGACGTCGGGGTGCTCGGCCAGGAGGGTCTCGTCGTCGCCCTCGCCCCACAGGGCGGCGATCGCGGCGACACCGGCGCCCCGCGCGCTGGCGAGATCGGTGACCGCGTCGCCGATCATGACCGTCCGCGCCGGGTCGGAGCCGAGCACGTCGAGGGCCTTGAGCACGATGTCCGGTGCCGGCTTGGGGCGCGCCACCTCGTCGGAGCCGATGACGACGGTGAACAGGTCGAGCAGACCGAGCTGTTCCAGGAGCGACCGGGCCCGCGGACCGCTCTTGCCGGTGGCCACGGCGAGCCCGATCCCGTGCGCCCGCAGCTCCCTCAGCATCTCCGGCACGCCGTCGAAGACCGTGACGAGGTGTGCCAGCCGGTAGCTCTCACGGACGAACGGGGCCTCCATCTCCAGCGGCAGGCCCATGATCCGCATGATGTCGGGGAAGTAGCGGCCCAGGTGACGCTCGTACTCCTCGAACGGCGGCTCGCCGTGCCCCACCACCTCCGCGTGGGCGGTCCGGAACGCCTCGCGCATCACGGCGAAGCTGTCGACGAGCACCCCGTCGAGGTCGAAGACGACCGCGCCGACGGGCCCCGCCCGGTGGGCGCGGGTGCCGGTGGCGGCGTGGTCCTGACTGGTGACAAGACTGTCCATGGCGCTGTGGCGCTCTCTCTCGTGGGACGGCGGGGCGGCGACGGGCCGTTGCCGCGGCGGTACGGGCAGGGACACCGGCGTAACCCGGCGGCCGGTCACACCCGCGTCGGCGGTGCGGTCTCCCGCCCGGCGCGGGCCGCGGAGTACACCCGCTCGATGGCGCCGACGGTGCGGCGCACCTCCTCGATCACCCGGCCCGGCCCGGACGGGTCCCGCAACCGGGCGGCCAGTTCGTCGAGCTGGCGGTCGTACTCGGTGCCGACGGGCTCCTCGGGCACCGGGAGCCTGTGGGTGCCGCCGTCACGGGTGACGGTCAGCTCCGAGCGGGCCAGGCGGTTGGGGCTGAAACCGAACGTGCACCGCAGGGTCGCGCTGCCCTCGCTGCTGTCGACCCGCACCCGGGTGACGTCGAGTTCCTCATGCGACGCCCAACTGGCGTGCAGCGACAGCGAGATGCCGTCGCCGGTGACGAGGAACGCGCGTGCGGTGTCCTCGACGTCGACGGGGCCGGCGGGCGTGCCGCCGTCCGCCCCGCCCTCCTCGGCACGCCAGGACACCCGCGCGGTGTCCCGGGCGATGAAGTCGCCGGAGACCGCACCGGCGACCTGGACGAACTCCGCCCGGCCCAGCAGCGGCGCGGCGATGTCGAACAGGTGCCAGCCCAGGTCCAGCAGGGCCCCGCCGCCGGACAGCCGGCGCTGGGTGAACCAGCCGCCCGCGTCGGGCACGCCACGGGCGCGCACCCAGGACAGCTCGACGTGCCGGACACGGCCCAGTCCGGCGACGCTCGCCAGGAGCGCCCCGACGTCGGCGCGATGACGGGCGGCGCTGCCCGCCAGCAGCCGGGCGCCGCCGGCCCGTTCGGCCTCGGCGAGGAGCTCCGCCTCCGCCGGTGTCAGGCACACCGGCTTCTCCAGGAAGACCGGGATGCCCTTGCGGAGCAGGCTGCTCGCGATCGCGCAGTGCAGGTGGTTGGGGACCGCCACGACCGCCAGGTCCACCTGCGCGGGGTCCAGGTCGTGGACGGCGGCCAGGACCGGGATGCCGGCGTGGTCCGCGGCGACGGCCGCCCGCGAGACCGGATCGGGGTCCACCACCGCCCGCACGGTGAAGTCCGGGTGCGGGCGCAGCCGGGGCAGCCAGATGGACCGTGCGGCCCAGCCGAGGCCCACCACGGCGGTGCGGACCGGCCGGCCGCCGGGGCGCGCGGCACTCATGAGCCGAGCACGTCGGCGATGACGGCGGCGACCTCGTGCATCTGCTCCTCGCTACCGAGCAGGGTCCGGTGGTGCAGCCACAGGCAGTCGGAGGTGAGCGCCTCGGAATGGGGGCAGCGGCGGGCCAGCTCGTCGACGGACAGGTCCGGCGCCCCGGACTCCCAGAAGGCGTCGGTGCGGTAGACCGAACGGAACGCGACGAAGGCCGGCAGACCACGCTCGATCAGGGTGTCGACGACCCGGGCGCGCCGCTCCTCGGTGATGCCGGGGACCCGGAACATCGCCATGTAGTGCGGGTTGCGGTCGCAGCGGCCGTCCAGCCGCTGCGGCACCACGCCGGGTATCTCGGCGAGCAGCGAGGACAGCAGCGGCCAGCGCTCCTCACGTGTGGCGATCTGCCCGTCCAGGCGGCCCAGTTGGGCGCGCAGCACGGCCGCGGAGAACTCGTTGATCCGGAAGTTGGAGCCCGAGGTGCGGTGGAAGTACCCGCGGTCGTCACGGGGACGGCCGCAGCTGTGCCGGATGAAGCCCTGCTCCGCCGTGGTGGCGTCCGGGAACAGCACCGCCCCGCCCTCGCCCGCGGTCATGAGCTTGCCGTTCTGGAAGGAGAACGCCGCGACCGAGCCCAGCTCACCGACGCGCCGGCCGTTCCAGGTGGCGCCCTGCGCGTGCGCGGCGTCCTGGATCAGCGGCACGCCGGAGTCGGCCGCGAGCTTCTCCAGGGCGTCCATGTCGGCGAGTTGGCCGGCCATGTGGACGGGCATGATGGCGCGGGTCCTCGCCGTGATCGCCTTCTCGGTCTTCACCGGGTCGATGCAGTAGGTGTCCGGGTCCACGTCCACCGGCACCACCACGGCGCCGAGGCGCTGCGCGGCCTGGGACGAGGAGATGAACGTGAAGGCCGGGACGATCACCTCGGTGCCGGGGCCGACACCCATGACCTCCAGGGCCAGTTCGAGGGCGTGCGTGCCGTTGGTGACCGCCAGCGCGTGTTCGCTGCCGTGGTACGCGGCGAACTCCCGCTCGAAGGCGTCGACCTCACCGCCGCCCATGCGCCACCACTGCCCCTGCTCCAGCGCGCGGATCAGCCCGGTGCGTTCCGCGTCGTCGTACTGCGGCCATGCCGGAAGGTCCGAGCCCAGTCGCACACCACTGCTCATGCTGTCCCCTACTCCTCGGTCTGTGCGCATGCGAATCACTTCCGCGTCGGTCGTCACGGAGGTACGGCAGCGCCCGCCTCCGGCGTACCGGTGTCCACACCGGCGCCGGTGGCAAAGGACGCCCTCGGCGGCCGCCCCGGCCCGGTCGCCGCGATCGGCACGCTAACCCAGTGGCCGAAACGGCGTATTCCCCTGGGCACCCCCCTATGTGTCCCCTTGCTGCCTGTGACCCCGAGGTTCACGCGCCGATGCCGTGCTATAAAAAAAACTTCCCGAGCAGACCCGTATAGGGCGAGGTGCGCATTGAGCAGGCTCCTGTTGTTGAACGGGCCGAATCTCGGCATACTCGGTAGCCGTCAGCCCGAGATCTACGGAACGGACACGCTCGCCGACATCGAAGGATGGGTCGCCGAGGAAGTCGCGGGCCGCGGCTGGAAAGTCGAGGCGTTCCAGCACGACGGTGAGGCGGAGATGATCCGCACCATCCAGACTCACTACGACACCGTGGGCGCGATCATCAACCCGGCGGCCCTCATGATGGCCGGCTGGGGACTGAGGGACGCGCTCGCCGACTATCCGCGCCCGTGGATCGAGGTCCACCTTTCCAACGTCTGGGCGCGCGAGCAGTTCCGCCACGAGTCGGTCACCGGCCCGCTCGCCTCCGGAGTCATCTTCGGCCTGGGCGCCACGGGTTACCGGCTCGCGGCCCGCGCGCTGCTGGAGAAGGTCACCGACAGCTGACGCGGCGCCCGCACCCCGGCGAAGGCGCCACGACCCCCCCGCCCGGCGGCGCGGCGCCCGCGCGCCGACGCCACGGACACGACCGAAAGCCGAGGACAGCACACGATGCACCAGGGAAAGACGGCGGACTCCGTACTGGCCGCCCACCGCGACCGGTTGCGCCCCGTCGACCGGATGATCCCCGAGGCCGATCCGCTGCCGGAGCCCGCCGACGGCCAGGACATCCTGGAGGTCGACGGCGCGCACGGCCTGCTGACCCACACCCGGGTCGCCGCCGACGAGCTGGAGGCCGTGCTCGGCCCGCTGGACCGCTGGGAACTCACCCCCCGGGTCGATGGACCCGACGCGATGGCCGCGCTGCTGGCCCGGCTGGACGAGTACCTGGCGGGCCATCCCCAACGCCCGGGCGGGGACTCCATGGCCGCCGTCGAATGGCCCAGCCGCGACGTCGCGATGACCGCCGTCCTGCGCGCCTCGGGGTTCGTCCCCGACTTCGTCATGATCGGCCGGCTCAAGGGCAACGACCTCGTGGCCGAGCCGGGCAACGTCCGTGTGCGCCGGGCCACCACCGAGGACAGCGACGAGGTGTTCGCGTTGCAGATGGTGGAGACGCGTTTCGACGCCGCCGTCAGCGGCGCCGTCGAACGCGCCAACACCGAGGAGCTGCTGCGCGCCCAGCTCGCCGAGTCGCTCGCGCTCGACGAACCGTTGATCTGGGTCGCCGAGTACCAGGGTGGGATCGTCGGCATGCACCGCGGCGAGGACCCCTCCGACCCGCAGCAGGCCTGGCTCGCGACGAAGATCACCGCCACGCCGGTGGCGCACCTGGTCTGCCAGGCCGTCAAGGAGGAGTACCGCGGCCTCGGCGTCGGCACCTCCCTCGCCAACCACGTCCACAAGGAGCTGGACGCCATGGGCATCGGCGCGGCGGTCGGGTACCACGCCATGTTCAATCCGGTCTCCATGCCGTTCTGGCACCGCCTCGGCTGGCGCCCGTACTGGAACCGCTGGGTGCGCACCCCGGCCGTCTGACCGCACCGTGGCGACCATCCGTACGAGCCCCGTGGAGTGAACATGCTGGTGAAGGCGCTGGAAGAGCGGGCCGACACCGCTCCCGACCACATCGCCCTCGAATGCGAGGGCGAGGAAGTGACGTTCCGGGCGGCGCACGAGCGGGCCAACCGCCTCGCCCGCCACCTGGTCTCCCTGGGGGTGGGGCCGGACAGCGTCGTCGCGGTGATGCTGCCCCGCTCCACGGACCTGCTGGTGACGCTGCTGGCGGTGCTCAAGGCGGGCGGGGCCTACCTCGCGCTCGATCCGGAACACCCCGCCGAGCGCGTGGCGTTCCAGGTCCGTGACGCCGCCCCGGCCGTCCTGGTGACGTCGGCCCGCATCGACCCGGCCCGCACCGACCTCGGCCCCACCCGGATCGTGCTGGACGATCCCGAGACCGCCGGGACGCTGGCGGCGCTGCCCGCCGGTCACCTGACGGACGCCGAGCGGACCGCCCCGCCGGGAGCCGAGGACCTCGCCTACGTCATCTACACCTCCGGTTCCACCGGCACCCCCAAGGGCGTCGAGATCCCCGTGCGCGCCCTGCACAACCTGCTGGAGGCGATGCGGGAACGGCTGTCGCTGGGACCCGGCGACCGCATGCTGTCGGTCACCACCGCCACCTTCGACATGTCGGTCCCCGAACTGTTCCTGCCGTACTACACGGGCGCCCGCGCGGTCGTCGCGCCCCGCGCCACCGGGCAGGACCCGCGGGAACTGGGCGACCTGATCGTCCGCCGGCGGATCGGCACCGCCCAGGCCACCCCCACCCACTGGCACATGCTGGCCACCGTCAGCCCCGGGGCACTGCGCGGCCTGCGCGTCCTCATCGGCGGCGAGGCGCTGCCGGAGAAGCTGGCGGCGACCCTGCTCGACCTCGGCGCCGAGGTCGTCCAGTGGTACGGCCCCACCGAGACCACCGTGTGGTCCACGGTGCACCCCGTCACCGGGCCCGGGTCGGCGGCCGTCATCGGCAAGCCCCTGCGCAACACCCGGCTGTACGTCCTCGACGAGGACCTCGCGCCCGTCGCGCCGGGAACCGAGGGCGAGCTGTTCATCGCCGGCGCCGGCGTGGCCCGCGGCTACCTCAACCGGCCGGAACTGACCGCCGAGCGCTTCCTGCCGGACCCCGCCGGTGACGGCACCTCCCTGATGTACCGCACGGGCGACGTGGTGCGGATGCGCCCCGACGGCGACCTGGAGTACGTCGGCCGCGCCGACCACCAGGTCAAGCTGCACGGCTTCCGGGTGGAACTCGGCGAGATAGAGGCCGCGCTGGAGCGCTCCGAGGACGTGGACCAGGCCGCGGCGACGGTCCGCGAGGATCGGCCGGGCGACCGGCGCCTCGTGGCCTACGTGACGGCCGCGACGGGCCGTGCGCCCGACGTCAGGGAGCTGCGGGACTCCGTGGCGCGGACCCTGCCGCTGTACATGGTGCCGTCCGCCGTGGTCGCCTTGGAGGAGTTCCCGCTCACCCCCAACGGCAAGCTCGACCGCAAGGCCCTGCCGGCGCCCGTCGTCGAGCACACCGCCATGGTCGAGACCCACCTGACCCAGTCGGAGCTGCTGCTCAGCCGGCTGTTCGCCGAGGTCCTCGGCGTGGAGCAGGTCGGCCCGCGCGACAGCTTCTTCGACCTCGGCGGCTCCTCCGTGCTCGCGGCCCGGCTGATGGCGCGGGTGCGCGCCGAGATGGACCTGGAACTCCCGATCCGGATGCTCGTGGAGTCGCCGACCCCGGCCGAGCTGTCCCGGCAGCTGACCGGTGAGACACCCGAGGACTCGTTCGCCGTGCTGCTGCCGCTGATGACGAAGGGCTCCGCGCGGCCGCTGTTCTGCCTGCGCCACCTCGGCGGCACCGCCTGGTGCTACGGCGTCCTCGCCCAGCACTTCGACCTGGACTACCCGATCTACGGCCTCCAGTCGCACACCTTCCAGGAGTTCGACACCCCGGTCGACAGCATCGCGGCCATGGCGGCCGACTACGCCGACCGCATCCGCGCCGTGCAGCCCAGCGGCCCCTACCGCCTCCTGGGCTGGTCCTTCGGCGGCGTCCTGGCCCACGCCGTCGCCACCGAGTTCCAGAAGCGCGGGGATGACGTCGAGTTCCTCGGCGTGTTCAACACCAACCCGCACATCACGGACAAGGAGGACCGGGACGAGCAGGGGCTGATCGAGTTGATCCTGCTGATCAACGGCAAGGACCTCGCCGGCTACGAGCGTCCGCTCCGGTACGAGGACATCGCCGAGTTCGCCGACATGGCGACCAACTACGCCTGGCACGGCCGGAAGAGCGCGGCCGAGACCTTCGTCGAGACCATGCTCACCGACCTCGGCGCGTGGAAGGGCCACCGGCCGGAGAAGTACAGCGGCACCATGCACCTGTTCGCGGCCGACCCCAGCCCGGTCGCCGAGACGGCCTCCAGCGAGGCCTGGGCGCCCTACGTCGCGGGCGACATCGTCCGTCACGAACTGGGCTGCGGACACGAGGAGATGCTCAGCAGTCCCCGGGTGCTGCGCCGGGCCGCCGCGATCGTCACCGAGCACCTGAGGGACTGACCGGGGCCTCGCGGGGCACCCCGACCGGGCCGGTGCCGGCCCGGTCGGCGGCGGGTGTGCCACGGGGCGCGGCGACGAGCCGGGAAGCGCGGCGTCCCCGCCCCGCGCGCCCCCGCGCCGCCCCCGAGACCCTCCCGGGTCGCGCCGGGCGGCCGTGGCGCGCGAGGGGCGTGGGAAGCCCGCCGCCGCCCCCGAAGCCCGCCGCCCCGGACGGCCCCGCCCCGGACGGCCCCGCCCCCGCCCCGGAGGGCTCCCGCCCCGGAGGGCTCCCGCCCCGGAGGGCTCCCGCCCCGGACGGCTCCCGTCCCGGACGGCTCCCGCCCCGGACGGCTCCCGTCCCGGACGGCTCCCGTCCCGGAGGGCCGCCGTCCCGGACGGCCCCCGGCCCCGACCCTGCCGCCCGCGCCGCCCCGGCCGCCCGCCGGTCCGGCTCGGCGTCCGGGCGAGCCGCCCGGGGACACGGTGCCGGTCCCCACGCCAGCACCACTGCGCCGCCGGAGGCGATCCGCGCCCCGCGTGCCACGCCCACCGCGATCCACCGGGCCCATCCACCCGGGCCCATCCACCCGGGCCCATCCACCCGGGCCCATCCACCCGGGCCCATCCACCCGGACCCGGGTGTACCGACGCGCCGAATGTGTCATGTCCGTCCGAGTCCGTTCTCCGCCCGTCCCGCCGCCGACGGAAGACCCGGACGACATTTATTCTCCCCGAAAGCCCCCGGCAATCACCGGCCGTTTACAACGGGCGTATTCGGGCGGACGGCAGATAACGTAATGGCTGGTCGTGGGGTGGTGGAGCCTATTTCCGGCGGTCCGTCGCCCCAAACTTCTCCGCGGTGAATTCTGGCCCCCATCCGACCGAGAAATGTAGGGGGGGTTAGGGGGCTGCCGGGCAGTGCGGACCGGCACAACAATTTCGGGTAGGGCGAACCATCTGCCATTGCGGGCTGCCCGTCCGCTGTCGCCCCGGAGGGATGACGCCACATGTTGCGCACGGAGCTGATCCGGCCGCTTCCCGAACTGCTGGCCCTTCAGGCCCGTCGCTTCGGGACCAAGGTCGCCTACAGCGATGCCCGCCGGAGTGTCACCTACGCCGAGCTGGAGCTGCGCACCCGCCGGCTGGCCGGCCACCTGGCTGAGTTGCGACTGCAACCCGGCGACCGCGCGGCCATCTGCCTCGGCAACCGGGTGGAGACCGTCGAGAGCTACCACGCGATCACCCGGGCCAGCGCCATCGGCGTCCCCGTCAACCCGCAGAGCAGCGACGTGGAACTCACCCACATCCTCGACGACAGCGGCGCCCGGATCGTCATCACCGACCACCTCCACGTGGAGCAGCTGCGGCGGCTGCTGCCGGAGCGCCCGCACCTGACGGTCGTCCTCGTCGGCGACGAACGGGTGCCGTCCGGCTTCCTGCCGTACGAGACGTTCGCGACCCGCGACCCGGCCACCCCGGCCCGCGACGACCTCGGCCTGGACGACCTGGCGTGGATGCTCTACACCTCGGGCACCACCGGCAGGCCCAAGGGCGTGCTCTCCACCCAGCGCAACTGCCTGTGGTCGGTGGCCGCCTGCTACGTGCCGGTGCCCGGACTCGGCCCCGAGGACCGCGTGGTGTGGCCGCTGCCCCTCTTCCACAGCCTGTCGCACATCGCCTGCGTGCTCTCCGTCGTGGCCGTGGGCGCCAGCGCCCGCATCGTCGACGGCCTCTCGGCCGAGGACGTGCTGACCGCGCTGCACGAGGAGCGCGCCACCCTGCTCGCCGGCGTTCCCACGCTGCTGCACTACCTCCTCGACGCCGCCCGTGAACGCGGTTTCGCCGCACCCCGGTTGCGGGTCGCCCTGGTCGGCGGCGCGGTCACCACCGCCTCGCTGCGCCAGGCGTTCGAGCGCGTCTTCGGCGTCCCGCTCATCGACGCCTACGGCTCCACCGAGACCTGCGGCTCCATCACCGTCAACTGGCCCTCGGGCGAGCGACCCGAGGGTTCCTGCGGGCTGCCGGTGGTGGGCCTGGGCGTCCGGCTGGTGGACACCGAGAGCGGTGAGGACGTCCCCGACGGCCAGGAGGGCGAGGTGTGGGTGCGCGGGCCGGGCGTCATGGCCGGCTACCACAACCAGCCCGAGGCCACCGCCGCCGCCTTCCACGACGGCTGGTACCGCACCGGCGACCTCGCCCGCCGCGACCGCGCCGGCTACTTCACCATCACCGGCCGCAAGAAGGAACTCATCATCCGGGCCGGCGAGAACATCCACCCCGGCGAGGTGGAGGAGGTCCTGCGGACCGTGCCCGGCGTCGCCGACGTCGCGGTCGTCGGCAAGCCGCACGACGTCCTGGGCGAGGTGCCGGTCGCGTTCATCGTCCCCGGCCCCCAGGGACCCGACACGGAACGGATGTTCGCCGAGTGCCGCGAGCGGCTCTCCTACTTCAAGGTGCCCGAGGAGCTGTACGAGATCGAGTCGGTCCCGCGCACCGCCTCCGGCAAGATCATGCGCCATCGGCTGCTGGAGACGCACGCCCGGCTGCGCGCCACCAGCAGCGGCCTGTACGACTCGCTGTTCCGCGTGGACTGGATCCCCAGCTCCCCGCTGTCCCTCGGGGGCCGTGAGCGCGCACCGGTCCGCTGGGCGCTGGCCGGCCCCGACCCCCTCGGCCTGGCCGCCGCCCTGGCCGACGCCGGCCTGCCGTGCGACGTCCACCCCGACCTGGCCGCCGCCCACGCGGCGGCCCGCCCCCCGGCGCAGGGCGGCCCCGGCGTCCTCCTCGTGGACCGGACGTCCGGCGCGCCCGGCCCGGCGGACCCGTTCGGGGCGGACGTGCGGCGGACGGCCGCCGCCCTGGAGGACTGGCTCGCCGACGACCGCACCGCGGACGTCACCCTCGTCGTCCTCACCCGGCGCGCCGTGGCCGCCGGGGACGGCGAGGACGTGCACGACCTCGCGCACGCCCCGCTGTGGGGCCTGGTACGCGCGTTACAGACCGAGCAACCCGGCCGGCTGGTCCTCGCCGACCTCGACGTCGACGGGCTCGGCGAGCACGGGGCGCGGCCGTTGACCGCCGCCGTGGCCGCGGGCGAGCCGCAGTTCGCCGTCCGCTCCGGCGTCGTCCTGCTGCCACGCCTCGCCCGCGTCTCCACGGACCGGGAGGAACCGCCGCCCGGGCCGCTCGATCCGGCCGGCACGGTACTGGTCACCGGCGCCGCCACCCCCCAGGGCACCGCGCTCGCCCGGCACCTCGTCGCGGCGCACGGCGCCCGGCACCTGCTGCTGACCTCCGCCCCCGGGCACGGCGACGAGACCGTGCAGGGACTGCGCGCCGAACTCGCCGCGACCGGGGCCCGGGTCACCGCCGTGGCCTGCGACCCGGACGAACCCGGCGCGCTCGCCGCGCTGCTCGCCGACGGCCACCGGCCACCGCTGACGGCCGTGGTGCACGCCGAGGAGAGCACCGGCACCGGCGCTTCCGTCCGGGCGGCACACCTGCTGCACGACCTGACCGCCGGCGTCGGACTGGCCGCGTTCGTCCTGTGCTCCTCGCCCGTCGGCGTCCTCGGCGCTCCCGGCGCCGGCGAGGCCGCGGCCGAGTCCGCCGCGCTGGAGGCGCTGGCACAGCACCGGCGTGCCCACGGCCGGCCCGCGCTCTGCCTGGCCTGGGGCCCCTGGCGGGACGGCGCGACCGGGAGCGCCGGGGACGCGGCCCCCCGCACGGCCGGTGAACTGACCGAACAGCAGGCCCTGGTGATGTTCGACGCCGCGCACGCCGCCGGCGAGGCGGCCTTCGTCGCGATGCGCCTGGACAACGCCGCCCTGCTCGGCGGGCCCGTCCCCGCCCCGCTGCGCGGCCTCGTCGACACCACGGCCCGGCGGACCCCCGCGGAAGCCGCGGACCTGCGCGACCGCTTGGCGGACCTGCCCGCCGAGGAGCGCGAGGAGACACTGCTGCGGCTGGTGCGCGCCGAGGCGGCCGCCGTCCTCGGCCGGACCGGCACCGACGGCGTCCCCGCCGACCGGGCCTTCAAGGAACTGGGCTTCACCTCCGTCATGGTCGTCGCCCTGCGCGACCGGCTCGGTGCCGCGACCGGACTGCGGCTCCCCGCCACCAGCGCCTTCGACCACCCCACGCCCGCGGCCCTGGCGCGCCGGCTGCTGGGCGAGGTGTTCGGCGAACCCGACGACGGGGCCGCCCGGCCCCTGCCCGCGACGCCCGGCGCGGTCTCCGACGAACCGATCGCCATCGTCTCGATGGGCTGCCGGCTGCCGGGCGGTGTCACCTCGCCCGAGGAGCTGTGGCGGCTGGTCGCCGAGGGCGCGGAGGGACTCTCCCCGTTCCCGGCCGACCGCGGCTGGGACCTGGCGGAGCTGTACGACCCCGACCCCGACGCCGCCGGCACCTCCTACGTCGAGGTCGGAGGCTTCCTGGACGACGCCGCGGGCTTCGACGCCGGCTTCTTCGGGATCTCTCCCCGCGAGGCACTGGCCATGGACCCGCAGCAGCGGTTGCTCCTGGAGACCTCCTGGGAGGTCCTCGAACGCGCCGGTCTGGACGTGACCGCCCTGCGCGGCGCGGACGTCGGTGTCTTCGCCGGGGTCATGTACCACGACTACACCGCGCGGGCCGTGCGGCCCGCGAAGGAGATCGAGGGCTACCTCGGCGTCGGCGGCGCGGGCAGCGTCGTCTCCGGCCGCATCGCCTACACCTTCGGTTTCGAGGGTCCCGCGGTCACCGTGGACACCGCCTGCTCGTCGTCGCTGGTGGCCCTGCACCTGGCCGCCCAGGCACTGCGCTCGGGGGAGTGCTCCCTGGCGCTGGCCGGCGGTGTCGCGGTGATGGCGACACCGGGCAGCTTCGTGGAGTTCTCCCGCCAGCGAGGCCTCGCCCCCGACGGCCGCTGCAAGGCGTTCGCCGCCGCGGCGGACGGCACCGGCTGGTCCGAGGGCGTGGGCCTGCTCCTGCTCGAACGGCTCTCGGACGCCCGCCGCAACGGCCACGACGTGCTGGCCGTCGTGCGCGGCACCGCCGTCAACCAGGACGGCGCCTCCAACGGGCTGACCGCCCCCAACGGCCCCTCCCAGCAGCGCGTCATCCGCCGGGCCCTCGCCAACGCGGGCCTGACGCCCGCCGACGTGGACGCCGTCGAGGCGCACGGCACCGGCACCGCCCTCGGCGACCCGATCGAGGCCCAGGCCCTCCTCGCCACCTACGGGCAGCGGGACGGGACGGGCGAGCCGCTGTGGCTGGGGTCGCTGAAGTCCAACATCGGGCACACGCAGGCCGCCGCGGGCGTCGCCGGTGTGATCAAGATGGTGGAGGCGATGCGGCACGGCGTGCTGCCTAGGACCTTGCACGTGGACGAGCCGACCCCCGAGGTCGACTGGACCCGGGGCGCGGTGGAGCTGCTGACCGAGGCCCGGCAGTGGCCCGAGACCGGCCGTCCCCGCCGCGCGGGCGTCTCCTCCTTCGGCATCAGCGGCACCAACGCCCACGTCGTCCTGGAACAGGCCGCCGACGAACCCGCCCCCGCCGGCACCGCCCCCGGCGACATGGGGGAGCGCGCCCTGCCCGAGGGACTCGTCCCGCTCGTCCTGTCCGCCAGGTCACCGCAGGCACTGCGTGCCCAGGCCGCACGCGTCGCCGCGCTCCTCGCGGAGGAAGACGCTCCCGCACCGGCCGACGTGGCCCTCACGCTCAGCGGCCGCGCCGCCTTCGAACACCGCGCGGCCGTCGTCGCCGGCTCCCCGGAGGAGGCCCAGCGCGACCTGACGGCCCTCGCCGAGGGCGACGGCACGACCGGCACCGCCACCGACGGCAAAATCGCCGTCGTCTTCGCCGGGCAGGGCGCCCAGCGCGCCGGGACCGGCCGCGAACTCCACGCCGCCTTCCCCGTGTACGCGCGGGCCTTCGACGAGGTCTGCGCCGCCCTGGACCCCTGGCTCGACCGCCCGCTGCGCGACATCGTCCTGGCCGAACCCGGCACCCCGGACGCGGACCTGCTCGACCGGACCGCCTACACCCAGGCCGGCCTGTTCGCGGTGGAGGTCGCCCTCTTCCGCCTGGTGGAGTCCTGGGGCGTGCGGCCCGACCTCGTCGCCGGGCACTCCATCGGCGAACTCACCGCCGCCCACGTGGCCGGCGTCTGGTCCCTGGAGGACGCCGCCGCCCTCGTCGCCGCCCGCGGTGCGCTGATGCAGCGGCTGCCCGGCGGCGGCGCCATGATCGCTGTCCGGGCCACCGAGGAGGAGATCGCCCCCGCCCTCGGGGACGGCGTCGCGATCGCCGCGCTCAACGGCCCCGAGGCCGTCGTCCTCTCCGGCGACGCCCCCGCCGTCGAGGCCGTCGCCGCTCGCTTCGAGGCCGACGGCCGCAAGACCAAGCGGCTGCGGGTCTCCCACGCCTTCCACTCGCCGCGCATGACACCGATGCTCGACGCCTTCCGCGAGGTCGCCGCCGGACTCACCTTCCGCACCCCCGCCCTGCCGGTCGTGTCCAACCTGACCGGCGCCCTCGCCGACCCCGCCGAGCTGTGCACCCCCGAGTACTGGGTACGGCACGTCAGCGGCACCGTCCGCTTCGCCGACGCACTGCGCACCGTGCGCGAGCAGGGCGCCCGCACCGTCCTCGAACTCGGCCCCGGCGGGGTCCTGACCGCCATGGCCCAGGACTGCCTGCCCGACGACGTCGACTGCGTGGCCGGGCTCCGCGACGGCAGGCCGGAACCGAGGACGCTGCTCACCGCCGTCGCCCGCGCGTACACCCGGGGCGCCCGGGTCGACTGGTCCGCGCTGTTCACGGGCAGCGGCGCGAGCCGCACCACCGTGCCCGCCTACCCCTTCCAGCACGAGCGCTACTGGCTGGACGCCTCCGGCCCCGGCGCCGGCGGCGGTCTCGACGCCGCGGGCATCACCGCCACCGGCCACCCCCTGCTCACCGCCACGGTCGACCTGCCCGAGGCCGACGCCGTCACCCTCACCGGACGCCTCTCCCCGGCCGCCCAACCCTGGCTCACCGACCACGCCGTCGCCGGCGCGGTGCTGCTGCCCGGCACCGCCCTGGTGGAGATGGCCGTCCGAGCCGGCGACGAGGTCGGCCACGGCACCCTGCGCGAACTCGTCCTGGCCAGCCCCCTGATCCTGCCCGACAGCGGCGCCGTACAGGTCCGCGTGCACGTCGGACCGCCCGACGGGACCGGCGACCGGCCCGTCTCCGTCCACTCCCGGCCCGACGGCGGCGACACCGCGTGGACCCGCCACGCCGGCGGACTCCTGACCCGGACGGCCACCGACACCGACACCGGCACCGACCTGTGGCCGCCCACGGACGCCACCGCCGTGCCCGTGACCGACTTCTACCGGGAACGCGCCGCGGCCGGCTACGAGTACGGCCCGGCCTTCCGCAACCTGCGCGCCGTGTGGACCCGCGGCGCCGAGGTCTTCGCCGAGGTCGGCCTCGACGACGAACTCCACGCGGACGCCGCCCTGTTCGGCCTCCACCCGGCCCTCTTCGACGCCGCCCTGCACCCCAGCGCCCTCGGCGCCGTCACCGAACCGGACGACGGCCGGCGCCTGCTGCCCTTCGCGTGGCAGGGAGTCCGGCTGTACGCCGCGGGAGCCACGGCCCTGCGGGTCCGGATGGCACCGACCGGCCCGGACGAGGTGTCCCTGCGCATCACCGACACCACCGGCGCCCCCGTCGCCGCCGTCGACTCCCTCGTCCTGCGCCCGGTGGCCGCCGAGCAACTGAGCCCGGCCGCCGCACCGCACCACGACGCGCTGTTCCGCACCGTGTGGACACCGCTGCCGGCCGAGGCGCGCGCGGACGGACTCCACGGCATCCGCGTCCTCGACACCACCACCGCCAACGGCACGGACACCGGCGCGGCGGCCGTACGGGAGCTGACCTCCCGTGTGCTGGCGGACCTCCAGGCGTTCCTCGCGGACCCCGGCGACGACACCGCGCGGCTGCTGGTGCTCACCCGCGGCGCGGTCGCCGTGCACGACGGCGAGACGGTCACCGACCCGGCGGGCGCCGCCGTCTGGGGCCTGGTGCGCTCCGCCCAGTCCGAGCACCCCGACCGCATCCTCCTCGTCGACCTCGACGCCCACGCCGCCTCCCGCGACATCCTCACCGGCGTCCCGGCCGCCGCCACGGCCCTGGAGGAACCCCAGCTGGCGCTCCGCGAGGGAGAGGTCCTCGCGCCCCGGCTCGGCCCGGCCGCCGACGACGGCCTGCCGATCCCGGACGGCGCCCGCACCTGGCACCTGGACACCACCGGCCCCGGCAGCCTGGACAACCTCGCCCTCGTGCCCGACCCCGAACCGGGCCCGCCGGCACCCGGCCAGGTCAGGGTCGCCGTACGCGCCGCCGGCATCAACTTCCGCGACGTCCTGATCGCCCTGGACATGTATCCGGGCCGCGCCGCGATCGGCGGCGAGGCCGCCGGCGTCGTCCTGGACACCGGGCCCGGCGTCACCGGCCTCGCGCCCGGTGACCGCGTCATGGGCCTCTTCCCCGGCGGCGCCTTCGGACCACAGGCCGTCACCGACCACCGCAGGCTCGTCCGCGTCCCGGCCGGCTGGAGCTTCGCGCAGGCCGCCGCCGCACCCGTCGCCTTCCTCACCGCCCTCTACGGACTGCGCGACCTGGCCGGCCTGCGCCCCGGCGAGAAGGTCCTCGTCCACGCCGCGGCCGGCGGGGTCGGCAGCGCCGCCGTCCAGATCGCCCGCCACCTGGGCGCGGAGGTGTTCGGCACCGCCAGCCACGGCAAGTGGGACACCCTGCGCGCGGTCGGACTCGACGACGCCCACATCGCCGACTCCCGCACCACCGGCTTCGAGCAGCACTTCCTCCGCTCCACCGGCGGCCACGGCGTCGACGTCGTCCTCGACGCGCTGGCCGGTGAGTTCGTCGACGCGTCCCTGCGCCTGCTGCCGCGCGGCGGCCGCTTCCTGGAGATGGGCAAGACCGACCTGCGCGACCCCGCCGACGTCGCCGCGCACCACCCCGGCGTGCGCTACCGGCCCTACGACCTCGCGGAGGCGGACGACGACCGGGTGCGGCAACTGCTCGACGAACTCGCCGGCCTCTTCGAACGCGGCGTGCTCCACCCACTGCCGGTCACCGCGTGGGACGTACGACGCGCCCCGGACGCCTTCCGGCAACTCGGCCAGGGCCGCCGGACCGGCAAGGCCGTACTCACCCTGCCGCGCCGCCCAGACCCCGCGGGCACCGTCCTCGTCACCGGCGGCACCGGATCGCTCGGCGCGCTCGTCGCCCGCCACCTCGTCACCGAGCACGGTGTCCGCCACCTCCTGCTCACCAGCAGGCGCGGCCCCGACGCGCCCGGCGCCGCCGCACTCACCGCCGAACTGACCGCCCTCGGGGCGTCGGTACGCGTCGTGGCCTGCGACGCCGGCGACCGCGCCGCCCTGGCCCGGCTCCTGGAGTCCGTACCGGCCCGGGCACCCCTGACCGCCGTGATCCACACCGCCGGCGTCGTCGACGACGGCGTGCTCTCCGCCCTCACCCCCGAGCGGATGGCCACCGCCCTGCGCCCCAAGGCCGACGCCGCCCTGAACCTGCACGAGCTGACCCGGCACCTGGACCTCGCCGCCTGGGTGCTGTTCTCCTCGGCCGCCGGCGTCCTCGGCAACCCCGGACAGGCCAACTACGCGGCGGCCAACTCCTTCCTCGACGCACTCGCCCGCACCCGGCACGCCCAGGGACTGCCCGCGGTGTCGCTCGCCTGGGGCCTGTGGTCGCACGCCAGCGACATGACCGGCGGGCTCGCCGCGGCCGACCTGCGTCGCACCGAGCGCGCGGGCATGCTCGGCCTCACGGCCGCGGAGGGCCTGGCCCTGTTCGACACCGCCCTGACCGCCGACACACCGGCCCTCGTCCCGGCCCGGTTCGACCCGTCCGCCCTGCGCGCCCAGGCGGCCTCCGGCGGCCTCCACCCCATGCTGCGCGCACTGGTCCGCACACCGCGCCGTGCCGCGGCCACCGGTACGGCCACCGGCCGCACCCTCGCCGCACGCCTCGCCGCGCTCCCGGCCGACGAGAAGGCGGACTTCGTCCTGGACCTCGTCCGCAGGGAGGCCGCCGCCGTCCTCGGGCACGCCGACGCCTCACTGGTCCTGCCCGACCGCGCCTTCAAGGAAGCCGGCTTCGACTCGCTGACGGCGGTGGAACTGCGCAACCGGCTGGGCAAGGCCGCCGGCAAGAGGCTGCCGACGACCGCCGTGTTCGACTACCCGGCGCCCGCCGCGCTCGCCCAGTACCTGCTCAAGACCCTCGACCAGGAGACCGACCCGGTCACCGCCAAACTCGACGCCCTGGAGAGCGCACTCGACACCCTCCTCACCGAGGAACTGGCGCACTCCGGCGTCCACTCCCGGCTGCGGTCCCTGGTCACGCGCCTCCAGGAGGCCGCGCTGAGCGGCACGCCCGCGGAGACCGCCGCCACCGCGGACGGACTCGACGACGCCTCCGCCGACGACGTCTACGCCTTCATCGACAACGAACTCGGACTCGGCTGACCCGCCGCCCACCGGACAAGGAGACCAGGTTCCATGACCACCGACGAGAAGGCGCTCACCTACCTCAAGCGGGTCACGGCCGAGCTGCGCCAGACCAGGGAGACCCTGCGCGAGGAACAGGACCGGCGGACCGAACCCATCGCCGTCGTGGCCATGGGATGCCGGCTGCCGGGCGGCGTGACCTCGCCGGAGGGACTGTGGCACCTGGTGTCCGAGGGGACCGACGCGATCAGCGCCTTCCCGGCCGACCGCGGCTGGGACCTCGACGCCCTCTACGACCCCGACCCGGACGTGTCCGGCACGTCGTACGTGCGTGAGGGCGGCTTCCTCGACGACGTGGCCGGCTTCGACGCCGACTTCTTCGGGATCTCCCCGCGCGAGGCCCTCGCCATGGACCCGCAGCAGCGCCTCCTCCTGGAGACCTCCTGGGAGACCCTGGAACGCGCCGGGCTGGACCCCGCCACCCTCAAGGGCGCCGACGTGGGCGTCTTCACGGGCGTCGCCGGACAGGAGTACGCCCCCCGCATGGGCACCGGCTCCCAGGAGATCGAGGGCTACGTGCTGACCGGCGGCGCCGGCAGCGTCGTCTCCGGCCGCATCGCCTACACCTTCGGTTTCGAGGGTCCCGCGGTCACCGTGGACACCGCCTGCTCGTCGTCGCTGGTGGCCATCCACCTGGCCGCCCAGGCGCTCCGCAACGGCGAGTGCTCGCTGGCGCTCGCGGGCGGTGTCGCCGTGATGTCCACACCGGGCGCCTTCGTGGAGTTCTCCCGTCAGCGCGGCCTCGCCCAGGACGGCCGCTGCAAGGCCTTCGCCGCCGCCGCGGACGGAACGTGCTGGGCGGAGGGCGTCGGCGTGCTGCTCCTGGAGCGCCTGTCCGACGCGCGCCGCAACGGTCACGAGGTGCTGGCCGTCGTCCGCGGCACCGCCGTCAACCAGGACGGCGCCTCCAACGGCCTCACCGCCCCCAACGGCCCCTCCCAGCAGCGCGTCATCCGCCGGGCCCTCGCCAACGCGGGCCTGACGCCCGCCGACGTGGACGCCGTCGAGGCGCACGGCACCGGCACCGCCCTCGGCGACCCGATCGAGGCCCAGGCCCTCCTCGCCACCTACGGCCGTACCCGCACCGGCGACACGCCGCTGTGGCTCGGCTCCCTGAAGTCCAACATCGGGCACACGCAGGCCGCCGCGGGCGTCGCCGGTGTGATCAAGATGGTGGAGGCGATGCGGCACGGCGTGCTGCCGAGGACCCTGCACGTGGACGAGCCGACCCCCGAGGTCGACTGGACCGAGGGCGCGGTGGAGCTGCTGACCGAGGCCCGGCAGTGGCCCGAGACCGGCCGCCCCCGCCGCGCGGGCGTCTCCTCCTTCGGCATCAGCGGCACCAACGCCCACGTCATCCTGGAACAGGCCCGGCCCGAGGAGACCGCCGACGACCCCCGCCCGGCCGGCACCGCCCCCCGTGGCTTCGTGCCGCTGACGCTCTCCGGCGCCACCCCCGACGCGCTGCGCGCCCAGGCGGCCCGCCTCGCCGACCACCTGCGCGCACACCCCGACACCCCCCTGCCCGACGTCGCCCTCTCCCTCGTCACCACCCGCACCCGGTTCCCGCACCGCGGCGTCGCCGTCGCCTCCACCCACCACGAAGCTGTGCGGCGACTCGCCGACCTCGCCACCGCCCCCGACACCACCCCGGCCGCCCACCCCCGGCAGGCCGTGTTCGTGTTTCCGGGTCAGGGGGCGCAGTGGGTGGGGATGGCGGTGGAGTTGTTGGGGGAGTCGGAGGTGTTCGCGGGGTGGATGGGGCGG
>NZ_JBIVZV010000008.1:0-17154 GCF_044759735.1 Streptomyces sp. NPDC100445
CCCGCCCGCGCCCCCCCCCCCCCCCGCCGGGCGGGGGGGCGCGGGGGCGGCCCCGGGCCCCCCCCCCCCCCCCCCCACGCCTGCCGACGGACGCCTCAGACGGTCAGCCGCTCGCCCCGGTCGGGCACCGGCGCCGCGACCGCCTCCGGGGCCTCGTCGTGGGTGAGGTCCGGCAGCCGGTGCAGCCACTTCGGCAGGTACCAGTTGCGCTCGCCGAGCAGCGCCATCACCGCCGGCAGCAGCACCCCGCGGATGACCGTCGCGTCGATGAGCACGGCCGCGGCCAGGCCCACGCCCATCTGCTTCATCGACTGCATGGACAGCGTGCCGAAGATCGCGAACACGGCGACCATGATGACCGCGGCACTGGTCACCACGCCGGCCGTGGTGACCACCCCGTGCCGGATCGCGTCCGTCGTGGACAGGCCCCGCACGTGGGCCTCGCGGATCCGGGAGACCACGAACACGTGGTAGTCCATGGACAGTCCGAACAGGATCACGAAGAGGAACAGCGGTAGCCAGGTCACGATCGCGCCGACGCCCTCCGCGCCCACCAGGGAGGCGCCCCAGCCGTGCTGGAAGACGGCGACCAGGATGCCGTAGGCGGCCGCCACCGACAGCAGGTTGAGCACGATCGAGGTGACGGCGACGGTCAGTGAGCGGAACGACAGCAGCATCAGCAGGAAGGCGAAGACGACCACGAACGCGAAGACCGGCACGACCGAGCCCATCAGCTGGTCGTTGAAGTCGTGGTTGCCCGCGACCTGTCCGGTGATGGGCGCCCGCACACCGTCGACCCGGCCGAGCGTGGCGGGCCGCACCTCGTCGCGCAGCTTCTCCAGGCTCTTCGTCGCCCGGTCCAGGTCGGAACCGCCGACCAGCGGCACGGAGACCAGGGCGACGTCGTGCGCGCCGTACACCTTGACGTCGACCGGGCCGCGCGAGGCGCCCGAGCCGACCGCCCGCTCACGGAAGTCGGCCAGCGCCCGCCGTACCGCGGGAGAGTCGATGTCCTTGGCGCTGACGACGACCTGGGCCGGCGCGGTGCCGCCCGGGAAGGCGTCGTTGAGGCGGTTGTACGTCTGCACGATGGGCAGCGAGTCACCGAACTCCTGGTCCAGGGTGAGCTGCTGGGTCTTCATGCCGAGCGCGGGCGCGGCGACCGCGAGCAGCGCGCCGGCCGCTACCAGGACCGACACCAGCGGCCTGGCCAGCACGACCCGCAGCACGGCCGTCCAGAACCGGCTGCCGCCGGCCGTGCCGCGCGGCCGCGCGGCACGGCGGCCCAGGAACGGCAGCCGTCCCTTCTCCACCCGTCCGCCGAGCAGCGACAGCAGCGCCGGCAGCACGGTCACCGAGCCGACCATGGCGACCGCCACGACCATCAGGGAGGCCAGGCCCATCGCCTCGAACTCGGCGAGCCCGGTGAACAGCATCCCGGCCATCGCCACGCACACGGTGACGCCGGAGACGACGACCGCCCGGCCGCTGGTGGCCGCGGCGATCCGCAGGGCGGTGGCCGGGTCCCGCCCGGCGGCCCGCTCCTCGCGCTCGCGGCGCAGGTAGAACAGGCAGTAGTCGACCCCGACGGCCATGCCGACCAGCAGCATCACGGAGTTGGCGGTGTCGCTCATCGGCTGGAGGTGACTGACCAGGCCCATCAGGCCCATCGTCGCCATGATCGCGGTGACCGCCAGGGCCACCGGCAGCAGCGCGGCCACCAGGGCGCCGAACGCGATCAGCAGGATGCCGAGCGCCACCGGCACCGCCGAGAGCTCCGCCTGCTGGAAGTCGTTGCCGAAGGCGTCCTTGTACTGCTTCTGCATGCTGGCGCCGCCGATCTCCTCGATCCGCAGCGAGCCGTGGTGCGCGCGCACCCCGGCGACGGCGTCCAGGGCCGGCTCGATCCGGTCGGCGGCGGTCTCGGCGTCCCCGCGCAGGTCGAACCGGACGAGGGCGCTGCGCCCGTCGCGCGAGATGGTGTGCGTGTCGTACGGCGAGGTGACGTCCGTTACCCCGCGGGTGCCGCGCAGGGTCTCGACGACGTCGGCGACGGCCGCGCGGAACGCGGCGTCGGTGGCCCCGGTGGAGCCGTTCCTCGACTGGATCAGCACCGTCTCGGAGGCCGGCTCCTTGATCCCGGCCTCGTCGATGATCCGCGCGGCGGTGTGCGTCTCGCCCTTCAGCTGGTCGCCCTCGTCGACGTCGGTGCGGCCCGCCGCCGAACCGAGTCCCATCGCCAGGACGACGAACAGCACCCATACGCCGACGGCGGCCCAGCGGTGCCGGGCGCTCCATCCCCCGGCGCGGGCGGCCAGCCCCCGCACCCGCTCTGTGTTCCCCATGACGGGTCTGCCCCCTCGTGTGCGGTGACGGCCCCCTGCCGCCACCTCCGTGCTTGCTCCGGTTCGACGGTAGGCGCCGGAGCGAGGGGTTCCGTCGTACTGCCCGGTGAGGTGCGCGAGGCCGGGCTCACCGCTGGGGAGGACGGCGGCCCCTTACATCTATCGCCGGTTCTCGGGGGTGGGGCTCGGGGACGGGCCCCGGGGGTACGGCTCGGGGGCGGCGCGTGTGCGAGGCTCTGCGGCATGCGCTACGTCATCATCGGGGCGGGAGCGGTCGGGGGCGCCGTCGGTGGGCGGCTGGACCGGGCCGGGCGCGAGGTCGTCCTCGTCGCCCGTGGCCGGCACCTGGCGGCCCTGCGCGAGAACGGACTGCGCCTGCGGGTCCCCGAGGGCGAGTCCGTCCACCGGCTGCCCGCCGTGGACGGACCGGGCCCGCTGGGGGAGTTGCGTGCCGACGACGTCCTCCTCCTCGCCGTCAAGACCCAGGACACCGTGGCCGCGCTGGACGCCTGGGCCGGCGCACCCGTCGCCGGCGGCGGCACGGCGGGCGAGGTGCTGCCGCTGGTCTGCCTCCAGAACGGCGTCGAGAGCGGACGGCTGGCACTGCGGCGCTTCCGGCACGTCCACGGCGTCTGCGTCTGGCTGCCGTCGACCTTCGTGGAACCCGGTGTCGTCTCCGCCGCCGGCACACCGCTCACCGGCATCCTCCACCTGGGCCGGCTCCCGCACGGCATCGACGACACCGCCCGCCGGATCGCCGCCGACCTGACGGACGCCCGCTTCGAGGTGCCGGTCGTCCCCGACGTGGCCCGCTGGCAGTACGCCAAACTGCTCGGCAACCTCGGCAACGCGCTGGAAGCGCTCAGCGGACCGGTGGCCGGCACGGACGCCGAGGCGCTGTACGCGCGGGTGCGCGCCGAGGGCGAGGTTGTGCTCGACGCCGCCGGGATCACGTACGCCGGGACCCAGGAGCAGCGCGCGGCCCGCGGCGACAAGGTCACCCTCGTCCCGCTCGACGGGGCCCCGCGCGGCGGTGGTTCGTCCTGGCAGTCCCTCGCCCGGGGCACCGGCACCATCGAGGCGGACTACCTCAACGGCGAGATCGTCCTGCTGGGCCGGCTGCACGGTGTGCCGACACCGCTCAACGCCCTGATGCAGCGCCTCGCGAACCGGTTCGCCCGCGAACGCAGGCCGGCCGGCTCCTTGCCCGTCGCCGAACTGGTCCGGCTGGCCGACGAGGCGGCACACCAGGACGGTCGACCCGGGAGCTACCGCTCGCCCGGCCCCGTCCCCCGGCCCGGTCCGCACCCCGCTCCCTGACCCGATGCGCGGGCCCCTTCACCGGGGTCCGCGCCGGGCACGACGAACTCATCGACGCGCGCCGGTGTCCTCCACTTCGACCGACCCCAGGGCGAGTTGGCCGATAACCGCCCCTGGAGGGCGGCGGCCCCGGCGCCCCTGTGACGCGGACGCACGGCCCGGCGCAGAACAGAATGCCGCCGCGGTCCGACGTCACAGGGGAACGCCGGACCGCGGCGGCCGATAGCACACATCCGCCCCCGGGCGGGCCGCCTCACCGAACCTCGCGACACCCACCGCGCGCCGTCCCTAGGGTGAAACACGTGGAAGGTCTGAGGGGACTCACGACGGTGCCGGACGCACCACCGCGCCGCACACCGGGGCGCGGCCCCGTCCGCGGGCCGGCGCGCTCGGCGCCGTCCCGCGCCCGGGACGCGCGCGCGGTCGTCCGCGCCGCCGCCCCCGGCCACCGGACGGCCGGCTCCCGGGTGCCGGTCAACCGACACGCGTCACCCGGACGAGTGGCTGTTTTCGGCCCACTCGGCGTACCCGTGGGCGTGCCGGGCGTGCCCGGCCGTCCGCCGTGGGCGTGGACCACCGGTGCCCGCCCCTCCGCCACGGCCCCGTCCGTCACCGGCGCGCGGACCCGCGACCTCGGTGACGTCGGCGGCCCCGGCGCCTTCCGCGTCCACGGGACGGTCCTCCCGGGCGGACAGCGCGCCGGGAACGGCCGTCCCCAGCCATCCGACGGCTCCCGCGGCCCGGGCCCGAGCCGCCGCCCCAGAAGCGAGGACAGGACATGAGCAGCTACCACTTCGGACCCGACCACGGCCCGGACGGCCCCGGCGGCCGCGGTCGCACCCGCACCCCCTACGCCGATGTGGACCTCCCCGCGCTCATGCACGTCGCCGACCGGTTCACCGAGGCGCTGCACGCGGAGTACCCCCGGCTGGTGAGCAACGGCGAGGTCGTCCAGCGGGAGCTGGCGCGGTCGGCGGAGGACGGACTGCCGCCCAACCGGGGCCGCATCCGCACCGCACTGGAGAACGTCGCCATCGGCGCGGCCGCCGGCACCGCGAGCCTCATCTTCACCCAGCAGCTGACCGACGCCCTCGGTCTGTGAGCCGTCGGGACCCCGCCGCCACGGGGTCCCGGCCCCGCACTTCCGGGCCGGCCGTCAGGCGCCGAGCGCCGCCACGGCCGGGCGGCGCGCCGCGTCGTACCGGTGCAGCAGGACCCGCGCCACCTCAGGCGCCGCCCCCAGCACACCGGCGAGCACGTCCGCCCCGGCCGCGCCGTGCGCGATGCGGTCCGGCAGGAAACCGGGGGCCAGGACGTACGGCGCGACAGCCACCCGCTCGCAGCCGAGGGCCCGCAACTCCCGTACGGCGTCCTCGGTGCGCGGGAGGGCCGCCGAGGCGAACGCGGGCCGCACGGCGCCCCAGCCGGTGCGCCACCACTGCCGCGCGACGGAGGAGATCCCCGCGATCGCCTCCGGGTCGGAGGACCCCGCCGACGCCAGCACCACCCCGGTCGAGGCCTTGTCGGCGGGCGTCAGCCCCGCCTCGTACAGCCGCCGTTCCAGCGCGGACAGCAGCAGCGGTGACGGGCCCAATACGTCCGCCTGCCGGATCCGCAGCCGCGCCGGCGCCTCCCGCAGCACCGCGGGGATGTCGGCCTTGGCGTGGAAGGCCCGGGTGAGCAGCAGCGGCAGCGCCACCACGTCCCGCACCCCCTGCGCCACCAGCGACTCCAGCACCCCGGACGCGGAGGGCACGTTGAAGTCGAGGAACCCGGTCTCCACGCGCAGGCCGGGCCGCAGCGACCGTACCCGCTCCACGAGGGCGTGCACGGTCGCGGCGTGCCGCGGGTCACGGCTGCCGTGGGCGATGACGAGGAGGACCGGTTCACTGCGCACGGGACGTCAGCTCTTCACCAGCAGACCGCGGCTGCGCAGCACCCACCGCTCCAGCGGACTGAAGATCAGCAGGTCGATCGCGATACCGACGAACAGGATGAGCAGGATCGCCTCGAACACCATGGCCATGTCGCTGGCGGTGCGCGCGTTCTCCAGCAACTGGCCGAGGCCCACGCCCAGGTCGGGGAAGCTGGCGATGATCTCCGCGGCCATCAGCGAGCGCCAGGAGAACGCCCAGCCCTGCTTCAGTCCCGCCACGTAGCCGGGCAGCGCGGCCGGCAGCGTGACGTGCCAGACGCCCCGCAGGCCGGTCGCGCCCATCGTCCGCCCCGCCCGCAGGAACAGCGGCGGCACCTGGTCGACGCCGGACACCAGCCCGTTGGCGATGGACGGGACCGCGCCGAGCAGGATGACCGCGTACATCATCTTGTTGTTCAGGCCCAGCCAGATCAGGGCCGGCGGCACCCACGCCACCGACGGCAGTGACTGGAGCCCGGACAGGATCGGGCCGATGGCCGCGCGCACGAACCGCACGCGCGCCACGACCAGCCCCAGCGGGGTCCCGATCAGCAGTGCGAAGAAGAAGCCCAGCAGACCCCGGGAGACGCTGGTCCAGATGTAGTCGAGCAGCCTGCCGCCCAGCCAGTCGGCCTCGACCGCGTGCCAGACCGCCGACGGGGACGGCAGTTTCGTCGGGTCGTCGGCGATCCCCAGGGTGATCAGACCCTGCCAGACCACCAGGACCACGACGAGCGCGCTGACCGGCGGCAGGACCTTGTCCAGGAGGGTCCGCCGCAGGGAGGGGCGGCTGGTGGCCGAGGTCTCCAGGGCGTCGAGGCCGGCCTCGACGCTCCCGGCGTCCTTGACCGGTGTCGTCTCAGTGCTGGCCATGGCGGCGGATCTCCCCACGCAGTACTTCGGTGATCTCCAGGGACAGTTCCGCCACGGGCGCGTCCTCGATGCGGCGCGGCTGCGGGATGTCCACCCTCCACTCGCGGGCCACCCGGCCCGGTCGGGAGGACAGCAGGACGACCCGCTGGGCGAGCCGCACCGCCTCGCGCACGTTGTGCGTCACGAACAGCACGGACAGGCCCGTCTCCTGCCAGATACGGGTCAGTTCGTCGTGCAGCACGTCCCGGGTGATGGCGTCGAGGGCCGCGAACGGCTCGTCCATCAGCAGCAGGCCGCTCTGCTGCGCCAGCGCGCGGGCCAGCGCCACGCGCTGGCGCATGCCGCCGGACAGTTCGTGCACGCGCTTGCCGTACGCGCCCTTCAGCCGGACCAGTTCCAGCAGTTCCTCGGCCTTGCCCCGCCGCTCGGGCTTGGCGACGCCCCGCAGCTTCAGGGCGAGTTCGATGTTCTTGCCCGCGGTCAGCCACGGGAAGAGGGCGTGTTCCTGGAACATCAGCGCCGGCCGGCCGTCCGTGTGGATGGCGCCGGCGGACGGCCGGTCGAGGCCGGCCACCAGGTTGAGCAGTGTGGACTTGCCGCAGCCCGAGGCCCCCAGGAGGGTGACGAACTCGCCCGGAGCGACATCGATGGTGATGTCGTCCAGGACGAGCTGCTGCCCACCGGGTGTCGCGAAGGACTTCGAGACGTGCTCGAGGCGTGCCGCGTACTCGACCGACCGGTCGGCCGTGGCGAGGGTCGTGGCCATGGTCGTCACCTCCTGGGGACTCGTCGCGGACCCGGGGTCAGCCGACGCCGAGACCGGCGGCGTCGACCGGGCTGCCGCCCGTGGCCTTGAGGACCCTGTTTAGGATCGTCAGGTCGTAGATCCCCTTGAGGTCCGGCTTCTCCAGCAGACCGGCCTTGACCGCGTGCTGCGCCTCGGTGCGCAGGGTGGCGGCCAGCGGGTCGTCGGTGATCTGGATGGACTTCCACGCCGGGTCCAGGACCTTGGCCGGGAGCGCCTTGCCGGAGTCCGACGCCAGCTGCTTGTTGGCCGCGGCCTTCGCCTCGTCGGGGTTGGCGTTGATCCATTTGTTCGTCTCGACGGACGCCTTCAGCACCGCCTCGACGGCCTTCGGGTGCGCCTTGAGGAACTTCTGCGACACGATGACGTTCGTGATCACGAACTTTTTGTCCGGCCACAGCGACGACTCGTCCAGCAGCACCTTGCCGCCCTCGGCGACCAGCTTGGACGCGGTGGGCTCGGGCACCCAGGCGCCGTCGATGGACCCGGACCTGTAGGCGTCCGGGGTCACCTTGTTGTCGGTGCGGACGACCGTGACGTCCCCCTTGCCGCTCTGCGCGTCGACCTTCCAGCCCTGCTCCGCGGCCCAGTTGAGGAACGCCACGTCCTGCGTGTTGCCCAGCTGCGGCGTGGCGATCCGCTTGCCCTCGACGTCCTTCAGGGACTTGATCTTCTTCGGGTCGACGACGAGCTTCACGCCGCCGGCGGCCGAACCGCCGATGATCTTGAGGCTCTGGCCGTTCGACTTGGTGTAACCGTTGATCGCCGGGGAGGGGCCGATCCAGCCGATGTCGAGGGAACCGGAGTTGAGGGCCTCGATCTCGGACGGGCCGGCGTTGAAGATCGCGGGCTTGACCTCGGTCGCGCCGAGGGCCTTCTGGAAGAAGCCCTTCTCCATGCCGACCAGGGCGGTCGCGTGGGTCAGGTTGCCGAAGTAACCGATCCGGACGGAGTCGAGCCCGTCGGTCTTCTTCGACCCGGCGGCGACCTTGGCGGGGGCGTCGTCCTTGGACTCGGAGCCGTAGCCGCAGGCGGCCAGGGTGAGCAGGGGGAGCGCGGCGACGGCGGCTATGCCGCGGCGGAGCGGGGTGGAGCGGCTGGCAGGCACGGGAGGTGTTCCTCTCGTTGGCCCGGCGGTCACGGTCGTTCAGGTCGTGGCCGGGAAATCGGCGTTCGGTCTTCGTCGTGTCCGGGGCGTCGGGTGGGGGGACGGGGCGCGCAGGCGGTGCGCGTACGTCATCACACACATCGGGCGACCCCGCCCTGCCCGCTGCCGAGGGCGCCGCTGCCGACGCGGCCGCCCTCCTTCGCGAACGTGGAGTAGAAATCGGTCGTCGTCATGGTCAGAAGTCCCACCCGTCGTCGTGGGTCTCGTCCTTGACCGGTTCGGGCGCCGCGAACGACTCGCCGACCATGCCGGCGGTGAGCGTGGTGCCGTCGGCGGGGTCGATCAGGATGAAGGAGCCGGTGCGGCGCGAGTCGGCGTAGGAGTCCACCGGCAGCGGCTCGGCGGTACGGATCTTCACCCGGCCGATGTCGTTGGCGACGAGCCGGCCCGGATGCGGGTGCAGGGACAGGTCGTCGAGCGTGAGCCGGGAGGGGATGTCCTTCACGACCGCCTTGACCGTGCGGGTGCCGTGCTTGAGCAGCACCCGGTGGCCGACGGTCAACGGGGCGTCGGCGACGTGGCAGACGGTGGCCTCCACGTCCCGCGTGGTGGCCGGGGCGTCCTGGGTCGGGACGATCAGGTCGCCGCGCGAGACGTCGATGTCGTCCTCCAGCAGGACCGTCACCGACTGCGTCGTCCAGGCCGCGTCGACCGGCTCGCCCAGCAGGTCGATCCCGGCGATCCGCGTGGTCCGGCCGGACGGCAGCACCGTGACGTCCTCGCCGACCCGGAACGTGCCGGCCGCGATCTGGCCCGCGTACCCCCGGTAGTCGGGATGCTCGGCGGACTGCGGCCGGATCACGTACTGCACGGGCAGCCGAGCGTGGCAGTGCGCCAGGTCGTGGCTGACCGGCACGGTCTCCAGGTGCTCCAGCACGGTGGGGCCGCCGTACCAGTCCATGTTCGCCGACGGCTCCACCACGTTGTCCCCGGCGAGCGCCGAGATCGGGACGGCGGTGACCTCGGGGATGCCCAGCTCGGTCGCGTACGCCGTGAACTCCTCGGCGATGGCGGCGAACACCGGTTCCGCGTACACGACCAGGTCCATCTTGTTCACGGCCAGGACGACGTGCGGCACCCGGAGCAGGGCGGCGATGGCCGCGTGCCGGCGGGTCTGCTCGACCACGCCGTTGCGGGCGTCGACCAGGACCACCGTCAGTTCGGCGGTGGAGGCGCCCGTGACCATGTTGCGGGTGTACTGCACGTGGCCCGGCGTGTCGGCGAGGATGAACCGGCGGCGCGGGGTCGCGAAGTAGCGGTAGGCGACGTCGATGGTGATGCCCTGCTCCCGCTCGGCGCGCAGGCCGTCGGTGAGCAGCGCGAGGTCCGGGCCCTCCTGGCCGCGGCTCGCGGAGACACGCTCCACGGCCTCCAGCTGGTCGGTGAGGACCGACTTGGAGTCGTGCAGCAGCCGGCCGACGAGGGTGGACTTGCCGTCGTCCACGGAACCGGCCGTGGCGAACCGCAGCAGGGTGGTCTCCGGGAGGACCTCGGTGGTGGTCGTGCTCATCCTTAGAAGTACCCCTCGCGCTTGCGGTCTTCCATCGCGGCCTCGGACATCTTGTCGTCGGCGCGGGTCGCGCCCCGCTCGGTGAGCCGGGAGGCGGCGATCTCGGCGATCACGGCGTCCAGCGTGGTGGCGTCGGAGTCGACGGCGCCGGTGCACGACATGTCACCGACGGTGCGGTAGCGCACCTGGCGCAGTTCGACGCTCTCGCCGTCCTTCGGGCCGCCCCACTCGCCGGCCGTCAGCCACATGCCGCCGCGCGCGAACACCTCGCGCTCGTGCGCGAAGTAGATCCGCGGCAGCTCGATGCCCTCCCGGGCGATGTACTGCCAGACGTCCAGCTCGGTCCAGTTCGACAGCGGGAAGACCCGGACGTGCTCGCCGGGGGCGTGCCGGCCGTTGTACAGGTTCCACAGCTCGGGGCGCTGGCGGCGGGGGTCCCACTGGGAGAACTCGTCGCGCAGGGAGAAGACGCGCTCCTTGGCGCGGGCCTTCTCCTCGTCCCGGCGTCCGCCGCCGAACACGGCGTCGAACCGCTCGCCCTGGATCCGCTCGGTGAGGGGCAGCGTCTGGAGCGGGTTGCGGGTGCCGTCGGGCCGTTCCCGGAGCACACCGCGGTCGATGTAGTCCTGGACGGAGGCCACGTGGAGACGCAGCCCGTGCGCGGCCACCACGCGGTCCCGGTACTCCAGGACCTCCGGGAAGTTGTGCCCGGTGTCCACGTGCAGCAGGGAGAACGGCACCGGGGCCGGGGCGAACGCCTTCAGCGCCAGGTGCAGCATGACGATGGAGTCCTTGCCGCCGGAGAAGAGGATCACCGGGTTCTCGAACTCGCCCGCCACCTCGCGGAAGATGTGCACGGCCTCGGACTCGAGGGCGTCCAGATGCGACAGGGCGTACGGGCTGTGCGTGCCCTCTTCCACCGTGACGACCGCGGTCATGCCCATCCCCTCTCGCTCAGCAGCGCGTACACCGACGCCGCGGACTCCTGCACCGTCTGGTGCTGCGACTCGATCCGCAGGTCGGGTGCGGCCGGCTCCTCGTACGGGTCGTCGACGCCGGTCAGCCCGGTCAGCTCGCCCGCGGCCTGCTTGGCGTACAGCCCCTTCACGTCGCGCACGCTGCACACCTCGACCGGGGTCGCGACATGGATCTCCAAGTACGGCGTCCCGTTCTCCTCGTGCCGCTTGCGCACCGCGTCCCGGCTGTCCGCGTACGGCGCGATCACCGGGACCAGCGCGGTGACGCCGTTGCGGGCGAGCAGTTCGGCGACGAAGCCGATGCGCTGCACGTTGGTGTGCCGGTCCTCGCGGGAGAAGCCGAGGCCCGCCGAGATGAACTCGCGGATCTCGTCGCCGTCGAGCACCTCGACGCGCCGCCCGCCGGCGCGCAGCCGGCCGGCCAGCTCGTACGCGATGGTGGTCTTGCCGGCGCTCGGCAGGCCCGTGAGCCAGACGGTGGCTCCCGTGGTCACGTGGTTCTCCTGTATCTGGTCGTCCGTCATCCGTGCAGTCCGCACTCGGTCTTGCCGCGGCCCGCCCAGCGGCCGGCGCGCGCGTCCTCGCCCGCCAGGACCCTGCGGGTGCACGGGGCGCAGCCGATGGAGGCGTAGCCGTCGGTCAGCAACGGGTTGGCGAGCACGCCGTGTTCGGCGATGTACGCGTCCACGTCGTCCTGGGTCCAGCGGGCGATCGGGGAGACCTTGACCTTGCGGCGCTTGTCGTCCCAGCCGACGACCGGGGTGCCGGCCCGGGTCGGGGACTCGTCGCGGCGCAGTCCGGTCGCCCACGCCCGGTAGCCGCCGAGGCCCTCTTCGAGGGGGCGCACCTTGCGCAGGGCGCAGCACAGGTCGGGGTCCCGGTCGTGCAGCTTCGGGCCGTACTCCGCGTCCTGCTCGGCGACCGTCTGCCGCGGGGTGAGGGTGATGACGTTGACGTCCATCACGGCCTCCACGGCGTCGCGGGTGCCGATGGTCTCCGGGAAGTGGTAGCCGGTGTCGAGGAAGACGACGTCCACGCCCTTGAGCACCCGGGAGGCGAGATGGGCGACCACGGCGTCCTCCATGGAGGAGGTGACGCAGAACTCCCTGCCGAAGGTGTCCACCGCCCACCGGAGGATCTCCAGTGCGCTGGCGTCCTCCAGCTCGCGCCCCGCCCGCTCGGCGAGTGCCTTCAGATCCTCGTCCGTACGGCCTTCCTGAGCCGTCGTCATATGCGTTCGTCCCCTTCGTGGTCGGCTCGCCGGAGTCCCCGGGCCAGCAGCCCGAGGAACTTCAGCCGGAAGGCGCGGTTGCACGCCCCGCATTCCCAGGCACCGTGGCCCTCGTCATGGGGACGCAGGTCCTCGTCGCCGCAGTAGGGGCAGTGGAAGGGGGCGGCCCGCTCGCTCACGACAGCGCCTCCTCGGAGGCCCGCGCCGCCCAGGCCGCGAACCGCTCGCCGTCGGCGCGTTCCGCCTGGAAGCGCTTGAGCACCCGCTCGACGTAGTCGGGCAGTTCGTCAGCGGTGACCTTCAGGCCGCGCACCTTGCGGCCGAAGCCCGCCTCCAGGCCGAGCGCGCCGCCGAGGTGCACCTGGTAGCCCTCGACCTGCCGGCCCCGGTCGTCGAGGACCAGCTGGCCCTTGAGACCGATGTCCGCCACTTGGATACGGGCGCAGGCGTTCGGGCAGCCGTTGAGGTTGATGGTGATCGGCTCGTCGAAGTCCGGCAGCCGGCGCTCGAGTTCGTCGATCAGCTGGGAGCCGCGCTGCTTGGTCTCGACGATGGCGAGCTTGCAGAACTCGATACCGGTGCAGGCCATCGTGCCGCGCCGGAAGGAGGACGGCCGCGCGGAGAGGTCCAGCGCCTCCAGACCCTCGACCAGCGACTCGACCCGGTCCTGCTCGACGTCGAGGATGATCATCTTCTGTTCGACGGTGGTCCGCACCCGGCCCGAGCCGTGTGCCTCCGCGAGGTCGGCGATCTTCGTCAGCGTGGCGCCGTCCACGCGGCCGACGCGCGGGGCGAACCCGACGTAGAACCGGCCGTCCCGCTGCCGGTGCACCCCGATGTGGTCGCGCCACTGCCGCACCGGCTGCTCGGGGGCGGGCCCGTCGACGAGGCTGCGGTGCAGGTACTCGTCCTCCAGCACCTGCCGGAACTTCTCCGGGCCCCAGTCGGCGACCAGGAACTTCAGGCGGGCGCGGGTGCGCAGCCGGCGGTAGCCGTAGTCACGGAAGATCGAGAGGACGCCCTCGTGGACGTCCGCCACCTCGTCGATCGGCACCCAGGCGCCCAGGCGCACGCCCAGCTTGGGGTTGGTGGACAGGCCGCCGCCCACCCACACGTCGAAGCCCGGCCCGTGCTCGGGGTGGCGCACGCCGACGAACGCGACGTCGTTGATCTCGTGCACGACGTCCAGCAGCGGCGAGCCGGAGATGGCCGTCTTGAACTTCCGCGGCAGGTTCGAGTAGGCCGGGTTGTTCAGGACGCGGCGCTTCATCTCCTCCAGCGCCGGGGTGGCGTCGATGATCTCGTCCTCGGCGATGCCCGCCACCGGGGAGCCGATCATCACGCGCGGGGTGTCGCCGCAGGCGGTGACGGTGGACAGGCCGACGCCCTCCAGCCGTTCCCAGACCGCGGGCACGTCCTCGATGCGGATCCAGTGGTACTGCACGTTCTGCCGGTCGGTGATGTCGGCGGTGCCGCGCGCGAACTCCTGCGAGACCTCGCCCATCACCCGCAGCTGCCGCGTGGTGAGCGCGCCGCCGTCGATGCGGACGCGCAGCATGAAGTACTCGTCGTCCAGCTCCTCCGGCTCCAGGATCGCGGTCTTGCCGCCGTCGATCCCGGGCTTGCGCTGGGTGTACAGCCCCCACCAGCGCATCCGGCCGCGCAGGTCGTTGGGGTCGATCGAGTCGAAACCGCGCTTGGAGTAGATCGTCTCAATGCGTGTCCGCACATTGAGACCGTCGTCGTCCTTCTTGAACTGCTCGTTGCCGTTGAGCGGGGTGTGGTGTCCCACCGCCCACTGACCCTCACCGCGGTGACGGCTCACCTTGCGGCGGGGCGCGGAGGCGGCGGGGTCCTGTGGGGTGGCGGCCATGGTTCTACGTCCTTCGGGACAGGCGGAAATCGGCTCTGACCTGCGCATGCGTGCGCACGCGGGCAGACGCGCGCGTCCTTGCGCGGCAGGAATCGGTGCGAGAGGGGTCGGCGGTGCTGGTGCTGTCAGCCCGCCGGACAGATGGCGCTGGACATGCGGCCGAGGTCGACGTGCCGCCGACTCACCAAGGCAACTCCAGTTCCGGACATGACGGAAGCGTGTCACGGCGATCTGGACACAGTCCAGCTTCGTCCATCATCCGGACATCTTCGTCCCGCTATACGAGACGAGCGTGTCGTCGCTCACATACGCCGCGCACGGTCTTGTCCCGGCAGGTCAGGAGGGGTATGCGCCGGGCCACGGGCCCGGTGTCACCGCTTCCGCTTCCAGCTCCACCTTGGTGTCGAACAGCTTGAAGCCCCGGCGCTGGTAGTTGGCCATCGCGAACTCGCCGTCCTTGCTGCACGTGTGCAGCCACACCCGCTTCGTCGGCGCCAGTTCCGGCCACCGCTCGGCCAGGTCCCAGGCGCGGGCCGTGCCGTACGACAGCAGCGCGCCGCCGATGCGCCGGCCCCGGAAGGCGGGGAGCAGCCCGAAGTAGGCGATCTCCACCACGCCCCCGTCCGTCGGGTCCAGCTCCGCGTAGCCGGCCGGGGTGCCCCGGTCGTAGGCCACCCAGGTCTCCACGCCCGGCCGGTCCAGGTACTCCCGCCACCGCGCGTACGTCCAGCCCAGCCGGTCGGTCCAGTGGACGTCGCCGCCGACCGAGGCGTACAGGAACCGGCTGAACTCGGGGGAGGGCACCTCGGCGCGGACGATCCGGACGTCGCCGTCGGGCGCGGCGGCGGGCAGGAGGTCGGCCGGAGAGGTCTGCTCCAGGGACCATGTGGTGACGGGGTGGCTGCTCATGCGGGTCAGGGAATCATCCCGCCGCCCGGTCTGTCGATCGGCTTCCGGGTCAGCCCAGGGAGCGGTCGAGGTCGGCCAGCGGCAGGGCGAACAGCATCCGGTCCGACAGCGACCACACCTCGCCGGTCTCCTGCCAGTAGGACAGGGAGCCCGCGTCCCGCGCCCAGCAGCGGTGCGAGGAGTCCGGGCCGCACCGGGCCGCGTCGGCGCCCGCGGTGTCCTGCCGCCACATGCCCCCGCGCCCGTCCCGCGAGCCGGGCAGGCGTCCCACATACCAGGACGGGTGGTCCGCCCCCGCCTTCCGGTACGACAGCACGCCCCGGACGCCGGTCGCCCGGGTGCGGTAGGCCTCCACCGCGTCGACGCGTCCCGCGGCGTTTGTGGCGAGCAGCCCGGCACGCGCCGGGTCGGTGCTGAACGCGTACCGCCACAGGCGGGTGTGCCGGTCGCCGCCGGGCTCGGTCCACTCCGCGGCGACCAGGCTGTCGGGTGCCGTGCCGCGGTCGAGGGAGAGCGCGCCGGGACACGGCGGCCCGGAGGCGGCGCAGCGGCCGGAGGCGAACCGGTAGGAGCCGACCGCGGGCAGCACGTAGCGGTACCCGTCGGCGGACCAGCCGCCCGGGACCCGGCCGATCGCGGGCCCGTCGACCGTGGTGCGCTGGACGCGGTCCAGGTCGTAGACGTAGAGCGCGTCGGCGCTGCCCGTCCGGGCGGTGACCAACAGCTTGTTCTCGTACCAGACCATGCCGGAGATCCCGGAGGCCAGCGGCCGGTAGTCCCGGCCGCCGCGGGCCGGCACGACCAGCAGCACCCAGCGGTAGGCGAGGTGGGCGGGGTCGTCGGCGTCGACGAAGGCGACCCGGGCCAGGCTCCGTCCGGCGGGCCGGCCGGTGCCGGCGGGGTGCGTCCAGCCGGCCAGGACGACGCGGTGGGTGCCCCAGACGCCGTCGTCGTCGGCGTCGCCGGAGGTGGTGACCGAGGCGGGCCGCCAGCCCTCGCCGGGGCCGTCGGCCCGGTCCCAGCAGTAGCCGCGGGCGGGGGCCGGGGCGACGGGCAGCGAGGCACGCTCGTCGGAGGAGCAGTGGGCGGCGCCGCGCAGGGTGCGGTCGGCGCTGCGCAGCACGGCGTCCACGCCGACCGGGCGGCCCATGCCGGCGGCGAGCCGGTCCAGGGTGGGGGCGGGCACCAGGTGCTCCTGGAGCCGGAGCGGGCCGGTGTCCGCCGGGGAGGTGAGCGGCTTGAGCGCGCCGGGGTTCTCGGCGACCTGGGCCTGTGACGCGCTGATCAGGGTCGCGGCGGCGGTCAGCGCCAGCGCGGTCCCGGCCAGCACGCCGCGCAGTGCCGCGCCCCGCCTGCGCCGGCGGTGTCTGCCGCGATGCTTCATCTCTCCTCCAGAAGGCGGGCCAACTGCGCCTGATGGTCCGTACGTTGACGCGAGGAGCAGATGGGGAGGCCCGTACGGGATGCTACGGCAGGAACGGGTCCCGTAGGGCAAAGACCGCGCACTTGGACGGAAACACCCGCTCAGGGGAGTGCCGTCCGGCCCGCCGGCGCGTTTCCGCGGGCCGGGCCGGGGTGGCCGTTCCCGAGGTCACGGCGCCTGCGGGCCACCGCCGGCGCCGCGGACCGGGGGAGCAGGTCACGGGAGTTGCCGGGGAGCAGCACCTCGACGTCCGCTTCCGCGTGGAAGCGGTACGGCCGGTGCTGGAGGAACCCCCCGAGGTACCGCCGGACCCCGGACATCTCGGCCCGCACGGTCACCGTCCTGGAGGCGTCCCCGAACAGCTCCTCGGCCAACCCCGCCGCCCCCCGCCCGGCGGGGTGCTCCGCGAGCAGGAACAGCAACTCGGCGTGCCGGGGACTGACTTCCCGGGTCCAGGAGGCCGACGGTGCCACGACCGTCAGCGTGCGACGGTCCGGCCGGGCCAGGTCCAGCACGATCCGCGCCGCCGGGACGGCGAGCGGCTCGTCCCGCGCCCGCAGCAGCCAGCCCCCGGCCAGCGGCTCCACCGCGCACGTGCCGAGCGCCGGCAGCCGGTGTCGGCCCGGCGCGATCCCCTTCGGCAGCGCCACCCGCCGTACGTACGGCATCCCGGTCACGGTCGCCGTCCAGCCGTCCCGATCCACGGCCACCGCGCGTCCGGGCAGCCGCGCCAACACCGGTCCGAGGGCCAGGCCTTTCGGCAGGGTGCCGAAGGACGCGCCGTGGTCGCCGCCCAGCCGGGAGG
>NZ_JBIVZV010000008.1:17252-372823 GCF_044759735.1 Streptomyces sp. NPDC100445
GGCGCAGAACGCGTCGGCCACCTCCGGCGGCGCGTGCCGCACCAGCAGCGAGCCCTGGAGCACCAGCGCCAGCCGCTCCACCAGCCGCCGCGCCCGGCGGACCGGAGGACCGGGCCGCCCCGCCGCCCCCGCGCCGGGTCAGACCGGCCGGGCGCGTTCCACCACCGGTCCGAGGGCCAGGCCGGCCGGCAGGGTGCCGAAGGACGCGCCGTGGTCGCCGCCCAGCCGGGAGGCGCAGAACGCGTCGGCCACCTCCGGCGGCGCGTGCCGCACCAGCAGCGAGCCCTGGAGCACCAGCGCCAGCCGCTCCACCAGCCGCCGCGCCCGCCCCTCCACGCCCTCCAGGTCGGCGAGTTCGGTGAACAGGTCCTTCACCGCCCTGTCCAGCCGGTGGTCGGCGCCGTGGGCCCGGCCGATCTCGGTGAGACAGGCGTCCAGCGCGCCCGGGTCCCCCCGCAGCACCCGGAGCACGTCCAGCGCCTGCACGTTCCCGGCGCCTCCCCAGAAGGAGTTCACCGGTGACTCGCGCACCAGCCGGGGCAGGCCGGACTCCTCGACGTACCCGTCGCCGCCCAGGCACTCGGCGGCCTCCACCGCCACCGGCGCGCACCGCTTGGTGATCCAGTACTTCGCGGCCGGCACCGCGAGCCGCAGGAGGGCGCGCTCCTGCTCGCCGCCGTCGTCGTGGGCGGCGGCGAGCCGCAGCGCGAGCGCGGTCGCGGCCTCCGACTCCAGCGCAAGATCGGCGAGGACGTTGCGCATCAGCGGCCGGTCGGCCAGCTTCCCGCCGGAGGCCTCCCGGTGGGCGCAGTGGTGCACGGCCTGCGCCACCGCCTGCCGCATCAGGCCCGCCGAGCCGACCGCGCAGTCCAGCCGGGTCGCGGCGACCATGCCGGTGACGATCCGCGCCCCGTCGCCCTCGTCACCGACCCGGCGCGCCCACGTGGCGTCGAACTCGATCTCGGCGGAGGCGTTGGAGCGGTTGCCCAGCTTGTCCTTCAGCCGCTGGATCAGGAAGACGTTGCGGCTGCCGTCGGACAGGACCCGCGGCACCAGGAAGCAGGTCAGTCCGCCCGGGGCCCGGGCGAGCACCAGGAAGGCGTCCGACATGGGCGCCGAGCAGAACCACTTGTGTCCCGTCAGCAGGTACGTCCCCGGCTCCGCGAGCGGCCGCGCCGCGGTGGTGGCGTGGACGTCGCTCCCGCCCCGCTTCTCCGTCACGCCCATGCCGAAGAGCGCGCCGGGCTTCTCCCCGGGGGGCCGCAGGGCGCGGTCGTAGACCGTGGAGGTCAGCCGCGGCTCCCACTCGGCGGCCAGGCCGGGGTCGGCGCGGAGCGCGGGCACGGCCGCGTGGGTCGTCGACAGCGGGGAGCAGATGCCCGCCTCGACCTGCGTCCACACCAGGAGCCCGGCCGCCCGGCGCAGGTGCCCGGCCGGCCGCGTCCACGCGGCGGTCAGCCCGGCCGAGACGCCCTTGCCGAGCAGCCGGTGCCAGGCCGGATGGAACTCGACCTCGTCGATCCGGTGGCCGTAGCGGTCGTGGGTGCGCAGCCTGGGCGGCTGCCCGTCCGCCTGCGCCGCCCACTCCTGGAGCTGCCCGGAGCCGGCGGCCCGGCCGAGCGCGGCCAGCTCGGCGCGCACCTCCTCCCGGACGTCCGGGGCGGTGTGGCGGCCGACGGCCTCGGTGAGGGCCCGGTCGGCGGTGAAGACGTCGTACCCGACGAGCGGGGGCGGCTGGTGCGTCACGGTGTGCGTGGAGGTGCCTGCCATGACGGGAACCTACCCGGGACGGCGGCGCTGATGGCCCCCACCGCCCGCCCCGGCACCGCGATCCCGGTGCCCCGGACGGGTGACCGCCCCCGAAAGGTGAGGCGGGCCCGGCTCGGCGGATACCGTTAGGACGTGCAGCCAGCAAGTGAACCCCCCGAGCGGCCCGCCGGCCGGCTCCACCGGGCCAGAGCCCTCTACCGGAACGTCTCCAAGCGCAGGACCGCCTGGCTGTTGCTCAAGGACACCGTCAACTCCTGCATGGAGTACCGCATCCTGGGGCTCGCGGCCGAGGCGGCGTTCTTCACGCTGCTGTCGGTGCCGCCGCTGCTGCTGAGCCTCATCGGCCTGCTCGGCTACGTCGACGACTGGACCGGCGCCGACACCATCCACAGCCTGGAGAGCAACCTCCTGGAGGCCTCCCGCACGGTGCTGTCGGACAAGGGCGTCAAGGAGATCGCCCAGCCGATCCTGCACGACGTGATGCGGGGCGGCCGGCCCGACGTCATCTCCATAGGCTTCCTGTTCGCCCTGTGGTCGGGGTCGCGCGCGGTGAACGTCTTCATCGACACCATCACAGTCATGTACGGCCTCGACGGCGTCCGGGGCATCGTCAAGACCCGGATCATGGCGTTCCTGCTGTTCGTGGTGGCGCTGCTGATCGGCTCGGTGGCACTGCCGCTGATGGTGGCGGGCCCGGACGCGGTGGTGCGGATCGTGCCCTGGTCGGCGACGGTCGTCCAAGTCCTGTACTGGCCGGTGGTGATCGTCCTCTCCATCGTCTTCCTGACGACCCTGTACCACGTCTCGGTGCCGGTCCGCTCACCGTGGATCGAGGACGTGCCCGGCGCGCTGGTCGCCCTGGCGATGTGGGTCCTCGGCAGCTTCCTGCTGCGCATCTACCTCACCAGCACCATCGAGGGCGCCACCATCTACGGCTCCCTGGCCGCCGCCGTCGCCGTCCTGCTGTGGATCGGCGTGTCCGCCTTCGCCGTGCTGGTCGGCGCGGCCGTGAACGCGGCCATCGACCGGGTCTGGCCCGCCGCGGCCACCGCCGCCGCCCGCGAGGCCAACGACCGGATGCTGGAGGCCCAGGTCGCCGAGTACGTCGCCCGCGCCGCGGCCGCCCTGGACGCCGACCCGGACGACCCCGGCATGCCCTCCGAGTTCCCCGAACGCTGGTCCCGCTTCCTCCCCCCGGAGGACGTGACGGCCCGCCTGCGCACCCACGCGAAGAACCCCCACCACCACGTCCACAAGAACAACGGCGACACCCCGCACCCCGACCAGCGGTGACGACGGCTCCGCGGCCGGCGACGCCCCGTGGAGGCTCCCGTCATGTCCCCCCGTCTGCTCCTCTACACCCGTACCGCCGACTACCGGCACGACTCCATCCCGGACGCCGTCGCCGCCGTCCGGACGCACGGCCGCTTCGCGGTCGAGCACACCGAGGACCCCGCCGACCTGGAACGTTCCCTCGACGGGTTCGCGGCCGTCGTCTTCCTCTCCACCAGCGGCGACGTGCTGACCCCGGACGGGCGCGAGCGGCTGCGGCGGTACGTCGCGGCGGGCGGCGGCTTCGCCGGGGTGCACGCGGCGGCCTGCACCGAGTACGGGTGGCCGTGGTTCGGCGACCTCCTCGGCGCGCGCTTCACCCGGCACCCCGCCTGCCAGCCCGGCCGCGCCCTCGTCGCGGACCCCGGCCACCCGGCGACCCAGGGGCTGCCGGCCGTCTGGGGCCTCACCGACGAGTGGTACGACTTCGACCGCGCCCCGCGCGATGCGTTCCGGGTGCTGCTGCGCGCCGACGAGGCGTCGTACGACGGTGGCGGCATGGGCGCCGACCATCCGCTGGCCTGGTGCCGGGAGCGCGACCGGGCAGGCGGACGGATGTTCTACACGGCGCTGGGCCACACGGCCGAGGCCTACCGGGACCCCGTCTTCCTCGGCCACCTCATCGGCGGGCTCACCTGGGCGGCACGGTCGGCCGAGTGACGTTTCTGCGGTGAACCCGTTCCCCCAATAGGGTGAGTAAAGCGCGCGTAGGCGGAAGGTCAGGTGAGTTTCTAGAGATGCTCTTGTCTTGGCAAAGGGCGTCGAGACGCGGCGGCCCTCTCCGTGCGCGTCACCCACCCACACGAGGAGCCGGACCTTGACTTACGGTAAGAAGCTGCGCGAGCGCATCGCCGGGCCGGGGACCACCCCGCTGATCGGCGTGTACGACATGTACTCGGCGTCGATCGCGGCCAAGCACTACGACGGGATGTTCGTCTCGGGCTTCGGTTTCGCGGCCTCGTACTACGGACTGCCGGACATCGGATTCATCGCCTGGCCCGACATGGTCGCCTTCGTCCAGCGGCTGCGGGGCGCGTTCCCCCACCACCACCTGCTGGTCGACATCGACGACGGCTACGTCGACCCCGAGGTCGCCTGCCACGTCGTCGAGGGCCTGGAGCGCATCGGTGCCTCCGGCGTGATCCTGGAGGACCAGAAGCGGCCCCGCCGCTGCGGCCACGCCGACGGCAAGCAGGTGCTACCGCTGGAGGAGTACCTGGAGAAGCTGCACCGGGTCCTGGAGACCCGCAGGGACCTGGTCGTCGTCGCCCGGACGGACGCCACCGACGAGCACGACATCCTGCACCGCGCCGAGCGGCTGGCGGCCACCGACGCGGACGTGGTGCTGGTCGACGGGGTGCGCAGCGTCGCGTGGATCCGGCGGATCCGGGAGGTCGTCGGCGACAAGCCGCTGCTGTTCAACCAGATCGCCGGTGGCAAGTCGCCGCGCCTCTCCCTCGGCGAGCTGTCCGACCTCGGCGTCGACGTCGCCATCTACAGCACCCCGTGCCTGTTCGCCGCGCACCAGGCCGTGGACTCCGCGCTCACCGGTCTGAAGGCGGCCGACGGCCGGCTGCCGGAGGTCGATCCCACCAGCGGCGTCGGCGTGCGGGCCGCCACCAGCCTGCTGGAACGCAACATCGCCCCGGGCCGGCTCACCCCCGAGGGAGCGGGCGTGTGACCGGCGCCGTACCCCGGTTCGGCCTGGTCGCGGCGGTCACCGCGGTCCTCCTCGGCGCCGGTGCCGGCAGCGCTGCCGCCGCCGGGGCCGAGACCGGGGGCCTGCTCACCGTGCTCGACAACTCCCACGCCGACTCGATCCTGGAGGTGGACCGCGCGGCCAACGTCCAGGTCGGCAGCGGTACCGCCGGCAGCGACCACGACGGCAGCGCGGTGGACGTGGTGGAGGCGCTCGTCGGTGCCACCGCCCACGCCGAACCGGACTGAGGAGGCAGGGAAGCCGGACCGACCAGCGGCGCGCGTGACGACGGCCGGGCACCCCGTGCGGGCGGTGCCCGGCCGTTGCCGTCCCCTCCGGGATCGGCCGGCCCCGGGACGCGCGGCCGACACCGCTCCCGGGCGCCCACGCGAATTCCCCGGACGTACGCCGAACGGCCCAGCGCGGGGCCCGTGCACCGGAATACGTCCGCGCACTGTGATGCTCTGGAAGGGACGACGCGGCCCCGCCGGGACGCGGGCGCGGGGAAAGGCTGGTGGGCGATGACGGCGGACCGGACGGACCCCGTGGTCGCGACGCCCCACGGCGCCGTACGCGGCCGGTACGAGCGGGGAGTCGCCGTGTTCCGGGGCATCCCCTACGCCGCCCCGCCCTTCGGTCCCCTGCGGTTCCGCCCGCCCGCGACGCCCGAACCCTGGGAGGGGGTGCGCGACGCCGGGGAGTTCGGGCCGACCGCGCCGAAACCGCCGTACTCGGAGGCGTTCACCCCGTACCTGTCCGACCCGGTGATCCCCGGGGACGGCTGCCTCAACCTCAACGTGTGGACCCCCGAACCCGGTCCCGGGGCCCGGCTCCCGGTGCTGGTCTGGCTGCACGGCGGCGCCCTGACCAGGGGTTCCTCGGCGGTACCGGTGTACGACGGCACCGCCTTCGCCCGTGCCGGGGTGGTCTGCGTCTCGGTCAACTACCGGCTGGGCGTGGAGGGCTACGGACTCTTCCCGGACGCCCCGCCCAACCCGGGCCTGCGCGACCAGTTCGCCGCCCTGCGCTGGGTCCACGAGGCGATCGGGGCGTTCGGCGGCGACCCGGACCGGATCACCCTGGCCGGTCAGTCGGCGGGCGCGATCAGCGTCGGCGTCCTGCTCGCGGCGCCCGCGACCCGCGGTCTGGTCCGGCGGGCCATCCTCCAGAGCGGCGCGCCCGAGGTGAGCGACCGGGACAAGGTACGGCGGATGGTGCGCCGCATGGCCACCCGGCTGCGGATCCCCGCGACCGCCGAGGCGTTCGCCGCCGTCGACCGGGACCTGCTGCTGCGCACGCAGGCCGAGACCGGCCGGCTCAGCGGCCCGGTCCTCGGCGGCCCGGCGTTCGGCATCGTCATGGACGGCGACCTGGTGCCGGGCGACCCGCTGGCGGCGCTGACCGGACCCGGCGCCGTCCCGGGCGTGGAACTGCTGCTGGGCTGGACCCGGGACGAGCACCGGCTGTGGTTCGTGCCCGGCGGACTGTCGGAGCACGTGGACCGGCTCGGCCCGGTCGCCCTCGCCGGGGCGATGGCCCGCTGTCACACCGGCCACGAGGTGCCGCGCGGCTACCGCGCCCTGCGTCCCGGCGCCGGGACGGCGGAGATCGTCGGCCAGATGGTCACCGACCACCTGCTGCGCGTCCCGCTGCACCGCGTCGCCGACGCCCGCCCCGGCAGCTCGTACCTCTACGAGTTCGCGTGGCCGTCCCGCCTCCCCGGCCTCGGCGCCTGCCACGCGCTGGAACTCGGCTTCGTGTTCGGCACCGGGGACGCGCCCGAGGCCGTGAGGCTGGCCGGCCCGGGCGCGCCCCGCGAGCTGTGCGACGTGATGCACTCCGCCTGGGCCGGGTTCGTGACGAACGGGGACCCCGGCCCCGGGTGGCCGGCGTGGGACGCCACGCATCCCGTGCGGGTCTTCGGCGACGGGGAGCCGTACACGGCGTACGGGCCGCGGGACGCCGAGATCGGTCTGTGGCCGGCCGCGCAGGGCGGTCCCCGGCCCGTACGCACCGCCGTCCCGCGCGCCCCCGGCGCCGAACTCGCCGCCACGCTGCGCCGGCTGCGCCGCTCGGCGAACACCCCACGCCGCTGAGCGACGCACGGACCCGGCCGATGCCCGGCGCACCCGCGGGTCCCGTCGGACCCGATCCGGCCCCACCCGGCAGCAGCCGCCGGTCAGCCGCGCGCCGGTCTCCCACCTCCCTCAGGTCCGTCCCAGGGCCCGTCCGATCGAGGTGATCGTGTCCGGCCCCACCCGGCAGCAGCCGCCGATCAGCCGCGCGCCGGCCGCCCGCCAGGCCGTGACCCGCTCGGCGGTGAACGTGGTGCGGCCCGCCCAGGCGCGGACCCGCGGGTCCCAGGTCTCGCCGCTGTTGGGGTAGACCACGACCGGCTTGCCGGTCACGCGGGCCGCGATCCGCACCGCGGCCTCGACGTCCTCGGGCGCGCAGCAGTTGACGCCGACCGCGATCACCTCGTCGCTGTCGGCGGCGACCGCGAACGCCTCCTCCAGGGGCTGTCCGGCCCGTGTCCGGGGGCCGTCGACGGTGTACGACAGCCACGCCGGCACCCCCAGGCCGCGTACCGCCCGCAGCAGGGCGGCGGCCTCGTCGGCGTCCGGGACGGTCTCCAGCGCGAGGACGTCGGGCGCGGCCCCGGCGAGCACCTCGACGCGCGGCCGGTGGAACCGCTCCAGCTCGGCCACGCTCAGCCCGTACCGGCCCCGGTACTCGGAACCGTCGGCGCGCATCGCCCCGTACGGCCCGACCGACGCGGCCACCCACAGCGGCCGCCGCACGCCCGCGCCGGCCGCCCGCCGGGCCGCCGTACGGGCCAGCTCCACGCTGAGCGCCAGCAGCCGCGCGGCCTCCTCGCGGCCGGTGCCGCGCTGGGCGAAGCCCTCGAAGGTGGCCTGGTAGCTGGCGGTGATGGCGACGTCGGCGCCCGCGCGGAAGTAGGCGAGGTGGGCCTCGGTCACCGCCTCCGCCTCCTCGGCGAGCAGCCGCGCCGACCACAGCTCGTCGCTCAGGTCGTGTCCGGCCGCCTCCAGCTGGTTGGACATGCCGCCGTCGAGCACGACCGTGCCGCCGGCGAGGGCGTCGGCGAGGCCGGGGGAGAGGTGGTCGCTGGTCATGTCATGACGCTAGTCGAAACGGAATCCGCGCGGCCGCCGGCGTCCAGCAGGTGGGCGGCGACGACACCGCACGGACCGGAGGCCACCGGCGCCCGCCACCCGCACACCTTCGGCGTCCCCGTCGCCGGCACCGCGCGGGGCGGCGCGTGCGGCGAGGCGCCGGCACGGCGGCCCGTGGGTACGGATGGGGTGAACTCCCGCCCGGAAGGAAGGCCACCGCTGTGCTGCACCTGCCCGCGGACGACCGCGAGTCGAGCCCCCGCACCGGCTACACCCGCGCCCACTGGGAAGCCGCCGCCGACGCCCTGCTCGCCGCCGTCGAGCCCCACGCCACCGCCGGCGGCGCCCTCTACCAGCTGCCCGGCGGCCGTGCGAGCCACGCCGGCCGGCTCTCCGACGGCCTCGAAGGGTACGCGCGCACCCTGCTGCTGGCCGCCTTCCGGCAGGACGAGAACGTGCTCGGCCGGTACGCCGAAGGCCTCGCGGCCGGGCCCGGCGGGGTCTGGCCGCCGATCACCGACCGCAGCCAGCCCCTGGTCGAGGCGGCGTCCGTCGCGCTCGCCCTGCGGCTGACCCGGCCGCTGCTCTGGGACCGCCTGGACGACCCGGTGCGCCGGCGCACCGCCGACTGGCTGGCGGACGCGCTCACCGCGCGGCCCTGGCCGTGCAACTGGGAGCTGTTCCCGGTCACCGTCGCCGGTTTCCTCGCGGAGATCGGCCACCGGGAGCGTCAGGCGCGCCGGACGATCGACCGGGGGCTGGAGCGGATCGAGGGCTGGTACGCCGGCGACGGCTGGTACACCGACGGCGACGGCCGGAAGTTCGATCACTACAACGGCTGGGCCATCCACCTGTACACGGTCCTGCACGCCCGGCTGGCGGACGACCGCGAACTGCTGTCCCGGTACGGCGCACGACTGTCGCGCCATCTCGCCGACTACGCCCACCTGTTCGGCGGGGACGGCGCCCCGATGCACCAGGGCCGCTCCCTGACCTACCGTTTCGCGACGGCGGCCCCGCTCTGGCTGGGCGCCCTGACCGGACACACCCCGCTGCCCCCGGGGGAGACGCGGCGCCTGGCCTCCGGCGCCCTGCGGTACTTCCTCGACGGCGGCGCGGTCGACCGGCGGGGCCTGCTGCCGCTCGGTTGGCTCGGCCGCGACGAGTCGGTCGCGCAGGCCTACTCCGGTCCCGCCTCCCCGTACTGGGCGAGCAAGGGCTTCCTCGGCCTGCTGCTGCCGGCCGGGCACGAGGTGTGGACGGCACGTGAGGAACCCGGCCCGGCCGACCGCGCGGACGTGGTGCGGCCGCTGCCCGGCCCCAACTGGCTGCTCCAGAGCACCCGTTCGGACGGCGTGGTCCGGCTGCACAACCACGGCAGCGAGGACGTCCGCTACGACCCGTACTACACCCGGCTCGCCTACTCGACGGCGACCGCGCCGTCACCGTCGTACGACAACAGCGTGTTCGTCGGCGGGGATCCGGGCCGCACCGGCATCGAACCGCTGGGCGTCGGGGACGGCTGGGCGGCCTCGCGGCACACGGCCGGCGGGGGAGCGCGGGTGACGAGCGTCGTGCTGGCGCGCGGGGCGGCGGAGGTCCGCGCCCACCTGGTCACCGGCGCCCGGCCGGGTACGCCGGTGCGGCTCACCGGCTGGGCGGCCCGCGACGGGCAGCGGGCCGAACTGCTGCCCGCCGTCGGCCTGTCCGGCACCCTCACCGGCACCACCGGCGAGGGCCCCACCCTGTTCGCCGCCCTGTCCAGACTGACCGCCGAGCCGGCTCCTCCACCGCCCTTGGCGGACCTGGTGTCCGTACGGGCCGACGGTGCCGGCGTCCTGGAGGTCCACTGGGCCACGGGCGCCCCGGCCCGGCTGCGGGTACGGCTGGACACCGCGGGAGCCGGGGTCACCGTGGCGGACCGGGACGGGGAGGACGCGCGTACCCGCCGTCACGCGCCGTCGGGGAGGAACAGGTCGCCGAGGAGTTCCGCGTAGGCGTCGGGGTGGTCGAGGGCGCCGAGGTGCCCGCCCGGGAACTCCACGAAGGCGGCGCCGAGTCGTCCGGCCACGTGACGGGCCGTGTCGTGGAGGAGCTGTCCGCGCGAGTCGCTTCCCGCGGCCACGGTGAGGCGGCCGGTGGCGGACCGGGGCGGTGTCCAGGCGGTGAACGGACGCAGGACGTGCGCCAGGAAGACACCCATCGGTGTCGCCGACTCCCCTTCGGCGGGCGGGCGTTCCGGGCCGTCGAGAGCGTCGATCAGCTCCCGGCGCCGCCCGGCCCCGTCCGGCAGCAGCGTGACGCACGGCGGTTCGTGCGCGACCACGTGCGCCAGCCGCTGCGGGTGCCGGGCGAGCAGGTCGAGGACCGCGATCCCGCCCGCGCTGGTCCCGAAGGCGTACGCGGTCCCGCAGGGCGGCAGCACCTCCTCCAGCAGCCGGTGCGCCCCGTCGCCCCAGTCCGCCACCTGCTGCTCGGCGACCGGCAGCCCGAGCCGGCCGTGGGCGAGCCCGAGCGGGTCGTACGTCACCACGGTGAAGCGGCGCGCCAGCCGCTCGGTCAGCGGGCCGAGGCCCATCGGATGCCCGGCGCCGCCCGGCACCAGCAGCAGGACCGGGCCACGGCCGGTGACGTCGTGGTACGGGGTGTCAGTCATCGTTCTTCGGCTCCCGGGGCCAGTGTTCGAGGGCGAGGTGCAGTGCGTCGACCGCCTTGTCCCAGGACTCGGCGACGGGCCGGGCCGCGCCGAACCCCCCGGCCGCCTCCAGGACGCAGTAGCCGTGGAAGGTGGCGCGCAGCAGCCGTACCGCGTCCGTCAGGTCCGGCTCGTCCAGGCCGTAGGCCCGCAGCATGCCGTAGGTGATCTCGGCGGTGCGGCGCAGCGCGGGGGAGCCGACGACGAGGTCCTGGTCGATCCGGATCTGGGTGGCCGCGTACCGGCCGGGGTGCTCCAGGGCGTAGGCCCGGTAGGCGCCGGCGAACGCGGTCAGCGCCTCCTTGCCCGCGCGGCCGGCCACGGCCACGGCGATCCGGTCGATCAGTTCGGCGCCCGCGTGCAGTGCGAGCCGCGTCCGCAGGTCGTCCAGGCTGCGGACGTGCGAGTACAGGCTGGCGTCCCGGACGCCGAAGCGCCGGGCCAGCGCGGAGATGCCGACGCGGTCGAGGCCGACCTCGTCCGCCATGTCGGCGGCGGCCGCCACCAGCCGTTCGACGGTGAGACCCACGCGGGCCACGCGCCCACCTCCCTTGGTTCGCTAGGAATGATCCTAGACCCCCTAGGAAGGCGGGGGCGGCGAGGGGCCGGGATCAGGCGGGGCCGCCGCCGGCGGGCGCGGAGAAGACGAACGAGAAATCCGCCGGTTCGGCCCGCAGGTGGTAGCGGGGCAGCGGGCCCGGACCGCAGGACTGCGACCCGATGCCGTGCTGGCCGTGGTCCAGATGGACCCACACCGGGCCGTCCGGCACCAGATCGGTGCGGTGGGCGGCGGCGTCCAGCCGCTCGGTGCTCCAGCGGCGGGCCGTGAGGAGGAACACCGGGTCCCCGTCCACCCGCAGGCCGCCCAGCTCCGCCCACCGGACGTCGATGCGCGCGCCGTTCTCCTGCGGGCGGACGTACGGGGTCTGCATGTCGTCCACGGTCGACTCCCAGCGGCCCACCGCCGCCGCCGACCTGGTGTCCGGGTACGCCTCCCCCGGGCCGCCGCCGTACCACCGCACCCGGTCGGCGCCGGCCAGTGCGAAGCGGACGCCGAGCCGGGGCAGCGGGACGGTCCAGTCGCCCTCCGGGGTCACCGACACGGTCAGCCGCAGCCGCTCCCCGTCGGACGTCCACCGGTACACCGCCGACAGTCCCAGCTCCCCGCCGGCCGGCGCCACCCGGGTGCGGACCGTCAGCGCGTCGTCGCCGACCTCCACCGCGTCCACGCGGTGCCGCATCCGGTGCAGGCCCAGCCCGCGCCACAGCGGCCCGGGGCGAGGATCGTCCTGCCAGACCGCGCCGTCGTCGTTGTCGGTGGTCGCCCGCCACACGTCCAGGCGCAGGCCGCTGAGGGCCACCCCGCCGATCGTGCGCGGCGCCCCGGTGCGGGCGTCGAAGACACCGGGCCCGAGGACGACGCGCCCGTCCCCGCGCGCGGGCCGGGCGGTGGCGGCGACGCGCGGCACCCGGCGCGGCGACACCGCGACCTGGCCCCACGCGACGACATGGCCGGCCGGCGCCCACGCGGTGGCGGACGCCAGTACGGCCCGGACCGTCCAGTGGGCCTCGCCGGCCGGCGCCCCGGCCGGCACCGGGGGCAGCTCCACCTCGGCGCTCCGACCGGGGGCCAGCGCGGGCACGGACAGGGTGCCGGACCCCACCGCCACGCCCTCCACCTCGTAGGACCAGGTGAACGCCAGCGCGGACAGGTCGGTGAAGTCGTACCGGTTGGTGACACGGACCGAGGCGTGCGGGGCCGCCCCGGGCCGCCGGTCCCGCTCCGCCCGGTCGGACGCCCCCGCGACGAGGGTGACCGGCTCGATCACCTTCTGGTACTCGGTCAGGCCGGGGGAGGGCCGCCGGTCGGGGAACAGCAGGCCGTCGCAGACGAAGTTGCCGTCGTGCAGCTCCTCGCCGAAGTCACCGCCGTAGGCGTAGCCCAGGCCGGGATGGGCGATGCCGTGGTCGATCCACTCCCAGACGAAACCGCCCTGGAGCCGGTCGTGGGCCTCGAACAGCCGCTGGTAGTCGGCGAGTCCGCCGGGACCGTTGCCCATGGCGTGCGCGTACTCGCACAGCAGGAACGGGAGCGCGCGCCGCCCGCGGGGGCCGCCGTCCAGTCCGCGGCCGATCCGCTCGACCTCGGCGTGACCGGTGTACATCCGTGAGTAGACGTCCGTGTCCCGGCAGTCGCGGTCGCCCTCGTAGTGGAGGGGGCGGGAGGCGTCACGGGCACGGATCCAGCCGGCCATCGCCGTCAGGCCCCGGCCGGTGCCGGCCTCGTTGCCGAGCGACCAGACGACGACCGACGGGTGGTTCTTGTCCCGTTCGACCATGCGGGCCGCCCGGTCGAGCAGGGCCGGGGTCCAGCGGTCGTCGTCGACGGGGTTGTCCCGCCAGCCCTGCTCGGCGAAGCCGTGCGTCTCCAGGTCGCACTCGTCGATCACCCACAGGCCGTACGTGTCGCACAGGTCGAGGAAGGCCGGGTGCGGCGGGTAGTGCGAGGTGCGGACCGCGTTGACGTTGTGCCGTTTCATCAGCAGCACGTCCCGGAGCATGGTCTCCGCGTCCAGGGCCCGGCCCCGCTCGGGGTGCCACTCGTGCCGGTTGACGCCCTTGAAGAGCACCGGGCGGCCGTTCACCCGGAGCAGGCCGTCCGCCACCTCCACCGTGCGGAAGCCGATCCGCAGCGGCACCCGTTCGCCCGCGGTGGCGAGGACACCGTCGTAGAGCCGGGGCGACTCGGCGGACCACGGGGCGACGGGCACGGTAACCGGCTCGCCCGTCGCGACGTCGACCCCCAGCTCCGGGACGGTCACCCGGCCCGCCACGTCGGAGTCGACGCGCAGGGTCCTCTCGCCCGTGGTGTGGTCGTAGGCGGCGTGCGCGAAGAAGTCCCGGACGGCGCCGGCCGGCCGGTGCAGCAGGGTGACGTCCCGGAAGACGCCCGGCAGCCACCACTGGTCCTGGTCCTCCAGGTAGGAGCCGGCCGACCACTGGTGGACCCGGACCGCGAGGACGTTGCCCGCGCTGCGCAGCAGCGGCCCGACCGGGAACTCGTGCGGCAGCCGGGACCCCTTGAAGTGGCCGAGCTCCGTGCCGTTCAGCCAGACGCGGGCGCACGACTCCACGCCGTCGAAGCGCAGCACGGCACCGCCGCCGGACGGCGCCGGCCAGTCCGCCGGGAGGTCGAAGACGCGCAGGTGGTCGCCGGTCGGGTTCTCGGTCGGCACCCGGGGCGGGTCGACCGGGAACGGGTAGCGGTGGTTGGTGTAGACGGGGGAGCCGTGGCCCTGGAGCACCCAGTGGCCGGGGACGGCGATCTGCGCCCAGTCACCGGCGTCGTACCCCGGCGCCGCGAAGGAGTCGTCCTCGGCGTCGGCCGTCGGCGACAGTCTGAAGCGCCAGCTTCCGTTCAGGGAGAGGGAGGGGGCGTCGGAGGAGGCGTACCAGGCGCGGGGCGGCAGCGCCCCGGAACCCGGTGAGACGTCCTCGACGTGGTCGGCGGTGCGGGTGCGCGATGACATCGGTCTCCTGGCTCAGCCGTCGGTGCGGTCCGGACGGGTGCGTCCTCCGTGACCGCTCCGCAAGGCACCGGGGCGGTCGGGGGGACGGGCGGAGTGCGGGCGCGGGACCCGGCGGCGGCCGGGCGGGGCACCGCGCGGTTCGGGGCGGGGCGGTCGGTGACGTGGGCCGCGCGCGGCCGTCCTCGACGCGCCGTCCGGCCGGGCCGGGGCGCCGCCGCGGCCGTCAGGCTATGGGCCGCGGCGGACGTACGACAAGAGCCCCGGGGGGTGAGAGGGGCGGACGGCCGGTCAGCCGTCGAGGAGGTCCCGTACGAAGGCGTTGGTGAAGGTGCCGCCCGGGTCCAGGGAGCGGACCAGGGCCCGGAAGTCGGGCAGGCGCGGGTACCGCCCGCGCACCACGGCCGGCGGTGCCGCGTACACCTTGCCCCAGTGCGGACGCGGATCGAACGGGTCCAGTGCCTCCTCCAGCCGGCGCACCACCGGCAGGACGGCCGCCTCGTCGCGCACCCAGGTGAAGTGCAGCGCCACCGAGTCCCGGCCGTGGGACGGGCCGAGCCACTGCGGGTCGGCGGCGACCGTCCGCACCTCGCAGACCTGGAGGACGGCGGCGACCGTGTCCCGTATCCCGTCGACCGCGTGCAGCGCGTCGAGGGCGGCCGACCGCGGCAGCAGGTACTCCGACTGGATCTCCTCGCCGCTGCTGGGCGTGAACTCGGCCCGGAAGTGCGGCAACCGCTCGTGCCACGGCCCCGGCACGCCCAGCTGCGCGGTGCAGTTGGCCGCGGGCATCCCCGGCACCGGGTGCAGCGCCGCGGCCGCGGGCGCCGCCCACGGGAAGTCCACCGCCGGCCGGTCCGTGCGCCGCTTGACCCACACCTGCCGGAACCCCGGCGCCCGCCAGTCGGTGAACAGGCTCACGCTGTACCCGGCGGCCGCCACCGTCTCGAAGTCCAGCCCTTCCAGCGGCAGTTCGGTGTACACCCGCTGCTCCACCCCGTAGGCGGGCTCCAGCGCCAGCGTGAGCGCGGTGACGACACCGAGCGCGCCGAGCGAGGTCACGGCCCCGTCGAACCGCGGGTCGTCCCGGCCGATCGTCACCGCCGAGCCGTCCGCGACGACCAGCTCCACCTCCCGCACCACCGACGCCAGCGGCCCGTTGGCGACACCCGACCCGTGCGTGCCGGTCGCCACCGAACCGGCCACCGAGATGTGCGGCAGGGACGCCATGTTGGGCAGCGCCAGACCGCGGGCGTGGACCGCGCGGGCCAGTTCGGCGTACCGGACCCCGCCCGACACCCGGACCGTGCGCGCCGCCGTGTCCACCTCCGTCACCGGCGGCAGGCCGGCGGTGGACAGCAGGACACCGTCCGGACCCGGCTCGGCGATCCGGTTGAAGGAGTGCCCGCTGCCCAGCACCCGCACCCGCGCGCTGCCCGCGACCAGCGCCGACAACTCCTGTGGCGTACGCGGGCGGTGGAACGCCCGCGCCGAGTACCGTACCGTGCGCGCCCAGTTGGTCACCACCTCCGCGGACCCCCGCCGCCCCGACAGCACGCCCCCCGCACCCGCACCCGTACCCGCCGTCGCCGGCTCGGCCGGCCCCGCGCTCTCCGTCATCTCCGCACCCCTCCCGGGAAGTCGCGTCCTTCGTTGACCCTCTGGTCCGCCGCGACCTACCGTAGAGAACGCTTGCCGTCCGCGTGCCACCGAGCCGGAAGGTGCCCTTCGTGCCCGAGCGTCCCCAGGCACTGTTCGCGATGGCCGCCGAGAACCTGCCGCACCTCTTCCCGCCGGAGCTGCTCGCCCGGCTGCGCGCGTGCGTGGAGATCGACCCCGCCCTGGTGGCGCACGACCTCACCGCACCCGAGGTGCGCCGGACCCTGGCCCGTACCGAGATCCTCGTCACCGGCTGGGGCTGCCCCCGCCTGGACCCGGCCGTCCTGGACGCCGCGCCGCGACTGCGCGCCGTGCTGCACGCGGCCGGCTCGGTGAAGGGCTTCGCCACCCCCGACCTCTGGCGGCGGGGCGTGCTCGTCTCCTCGGCCGCCACCGCCAACGCCCTGCCCGTCGCCGAGTACACGCTCGCCATGATCCTGCTCACCGGCAAGGACGCCCTCGGCCTTGGCGACCTGATGCGCGCCCGACGGGCCTTCCCCCACGAGGGCGTGGTCCCCGGCATCGGCAACCACGGCCGGCGCGTCGGGATCGTCGGCGCCTCCCGCGTCGGCCGCCGCCTGATCGAACTGCTGCGCCCGCACGACCTCGCGGTCGCGCTCACCGACCCCTACGTGGACGCGGCGGAGGCCGACCGCCTCGGCGTGCGGCTGCTGCCCCTGGACGAACTGCTGCGCACCTGCGACACCGTCACCCTGCACGCCCCCGACACCGCCGGGACGCGCGGTCTGATCGGCGCCCGGGAGCTCGCCCTGATGCCGACGGGAGCGGTGCTGATCAACACCGCGCGCGGTGCCCTGGTCGACCACGCGGCACTCGTCGGCGAGCTGCGCGCCGGCCGCCTCAGCGCCGTCCTGGACGTCACCGACCCCGAGCCGCTGCCCGCCGGCTCCGCGCTGTACGACCTGCCGAACGCCTTCGTCACCCCGCACCTGGCCGGCTCCCAGGGCAACGAGGTGGCCCGCCTCGGCCGCACGGTGGTGGAGGAGGCCGAACGGCTGGTGTCGGGCGCCGGCCTCCGCCACGCCGTCGACCCCGCGGCGCTGGACCGGACGGCCTGAACCACGCGGGCGGCCGTCCGTCCCTGCCGCTCCCACCGGGACACGGCACGCGCCCGGCTGGGACCCGGCAGGGGGCCGCCGGAGGCGGGGGCATACGGTGAGGGGTGTACGCCTGAACCGGGAGGAGACAGACGGATGGGCAGTCGCACCGCGCTGGTCGAGGATCTGATGGAGCGCTTCCCGCACGTGCCGCGGGAGGCCGTCTTCAAGGAGGACCTGCTCCGCGGCGGAGTCGCCTTCGACCCGTCCGCCCTCAGCGACAACGAGAACGGCGAGGTCAAGCCGAAGTCGTACTTCATCTTCTCCTTCGACCACGGCACCCTGCCCGAACTGGGCGAGGCCGCGCTGCGCCGGCCCCCGGAGGAGATCATCCTGACGAGCGGCCCGTACGACCTCAGGCGCACGGTCGTCTCCGTACGGGTGAACCCCGCCTCCCCCTACCGGGTCGCCGCCGACGAGGAGGGGCTGCTCGGGCTGTACCTGGACGGCAGGCGCATCGCCGACGTGGGCGTCCCGCCGATGCCCGAGTACTACCGGCACAAGCTGTCCAACGGGAAGTCCGTGATGGAGGTCGCCCCGACCATCCAGTGGGGCTACCTGATCTATCTGACCGTCTTCCGGGTGTGCCAGTACTTCGGCGCCAAGGAGGAGTGCCAGTACTGCGACATCAACCACAACTGGCGCCAGCACAAGGCCGCCGGCCGGCCGTACACCGGGGTCAAGGACGGCGAGGAGGTCCTGGAGGCGCTGGAGATCATCGACCGGTACGACACCCAGAAGGCGTCCACCGCGTACACCCTCACCGGCGGCGCGATCACCAAGACGGTGGCGGGCCGGGACGAGGCCGACTTCTACGGCCACTACGCCAAGGCCATCGAGGAGCGCTTCCCCGGCCGCTGGATCGGCAAGGTCGTGGCGCAGGCGCTGCCGAAGCCGGACGTGCAGCGGTTCAAGGACTACGGCGTGCAGATCTACCACCCCAACTTCGAGGTGTGGGACCGCCGGCTGTTCGAGCTGTACTGCCCCGGCAAGGAGCGCTACGTCGGCCGCGACGAGTGGCACAAGCGGATCCTCGACTCCGCCGACGTCTTCGGGGCGCGCAACGTCATCCCCAACTTCGTGGCCGGCGTGGAGATGGCCGAGCCCTTCGGCTTCACCACCGTCGACGAGGCGATCGCCTCCACCACCGAGGGCCTGCGCTTCTTCATGTCGCACGGCATCACGCCCCGCTTCACCACCTGGTGCCCCGAGCCCACCACCCCGCTCGGCAAGGCCAACCCGCAGGGCGCGCCGCTGGAGTACCACATCCGGCTGCTCCAGGCCTACCGGCAGACGATGGACGACTTCGGCCTCTCCTCCCCGCCCGGCTACGGCCCGCCCGGACCGGGCCGCGCGGTGTTCTCCGTCAGCTCCTTCATGGACAGTCTGCCCGCGCGGGAACCGTCGGCGCAGGGGACGGAGGCGCCGGCCGGGGTCTGACCCACCGGTCCCCGGGGCGATGACCTTCGGTAACCGGATGTGAACAGGCAGCTTGTCAGTTGTGTCGAGGGCGTGAAAAGCTCTGTCTCCTCCCGCGAGGCCCCTACAACTCCACCTTCCCTCCGGTGAGTTGACTCGCACGTGGATGCAGGAGTCCCATGCCCGACCTGCCGACCCCCCAGGACGACACCGAGGCCGCGCTGTTCGCGGAGTACTGGGACGCGGTGCTCTCGTACGCGGACCTGTGCACCTCCGGGTCCCTGACGGCCCACCAGCTGGCGACCGAGGCCTTCACGCTCGGCATGCGCGAGGTCCGCGCCGCCGCCGGCCCGCAGGTACGCGGCGCCGGCCGCCGCACCCCCCGGCTGCCCACGATCCCGGCGCTGCTCACCGCCGTACGCGACACCGCGGCGGCCTGGGAGACCGGCGGGCAGGGACACCGGCTCGACCCCGACCTGAGGCTGTGGCTCAACTCGCCCGGCGCGACCCGTTTCACCGGACCGCCGCTGTGCCGTCCGGTCGCGTTGCGCGGCCTGCGGGACATGCAGGAGGCCGATTCCGCGCTGTTGTGGCTGGCCGAGGTGGAGGCGCTCCCGCTGCCCGCCGTGGCCCGCCGGCTCGGCCTGGACCCGGCCACCGTCGCCGCGGAACTCGAACAGGTCCGCACCCTGTTCCGGGACCGCTGCCACCGCGCCCACCTCGACGCCCTGACGGACGCGGAGTGCCGCTCCTACGCCCGGCTGCTCGACGCGGTCACCCGTTCGGCCGTCGCCGACACCCCCGCCGACCTCTCCCGGCACCTCGCGACCTGCGTGCGGTGCGCCGAGGCCGCCGCCTGCCTGCGCCTGCACGGCGGCGGCCTGCCCGCCGCGCTGGCCGGTGGCGTGATCGGCTGGGGCGGCCTCGCCTACCTGGAACGCCGCCGCCGCGCCGCAGAGGTCCGCCTCGGCGCGGGCCGCCCCGGCCCGCCCGCACCCGGCGCGGCGGACCCCGAGGAGGGCGCGGGCCGCAATCGCGTCCTGCGCGGCGGCCTGGTCGCCGCCGCGGTCCTGCTGTCGGCGCTGGCGCTCGGCGCGTCGATGATGCCCTTCGGCGGCTCCGGCGACGGCGTCGCCGCCGCCCGCGACGACCGGCAGCCGGTCGCCGACCGCGGCGCCCCCCGCGCCACCGTCCGCCCGGCCCCCTCCCCGACGCCGTCCGCCACCCCCTCCGCGGCCGGCACCGTGACCACGACCGCCCGGGAGAACCCCGGCCCCGAACCCCAGGGCACCGCCACCACCACCCGCCCGCCCCGGCCGTCCCATCCGCCTCGTTCGTCCCGCCCCCCGGCCGCCCCCGCCACCCCGCGGAGCACCGGCTGCCGGATCGCCTACCACCTGGCCGGCCAGTGGCCCGACGGGTTCCAGGCCACCGTGACGGTCACCACCGACCGGGCGCTCACCGGCTGGCGGGTGTCCTGGTCCTTCGACGACGGCCAGCGGGTCGGCAACGCCTGGGACGCCACCGTCCACCAGGACGGCTCCCGCGTCACCGCCACCGCCGCCGACTACAACGGGACCGTGGCCGCGCACGGCACCGTCTCCTTCGGCTTCATCGGCTCCTGGCGCGACGCCAACCGGACACCGTCCGCCTTCACCCTCGACGGGGCCGCCTGCACGGTGAGCTGACGTCGTGGCGGGCGGCCGGGCGGAGCGGGCGGGCCGGCGGACCGGCGCCGGTGAAAACCCTTTGACCCATGTCCCTGCCCGTGGGCTAGAGTTACCGGACACGCCGAGGTGGCGTGCGTGAGAGCCGACAGAGACCAGGAGGTGTCGACGATGACGGTGACTGTGCCGGGCACTGCCCTCCCCCAGGAACTTCTCGAGTCCACCTCCGTGGCCACCGGCTGAACCCACCGCGCGTCCGACGCGCCCGCCCGGGGCCACCCCTGTGAAGGGTCTCCCTTGACTTCCACCTCCGCCCAAACCGCCCTCGCCCGCTACGGCTGGGACGAGGACTGGGCCGACGCGTTCGCCCCCCACGCGGCCCACGGACTGCTGCCCGGCCGGGTCGTCCGCGTCGACCGCGGCCAGTGCGACGTCGTCACCGCCGACGGGATCGTCCGCGCCGACACCGCCTTCGTCACCCCGCACGACCCGCTGCGCGTCGTGTGCACCGGCGACTGGGCCGCCGTCGACCCCGACGGCAACCCCCGCTACGTGCGCACGTACCTGCCGCGCCGCACCGCCTTCGTCCGCTCCACCTCCTCCAAGCGGTCCGAGGGACAGATCCTCGCCGCCAACGTCGACCACGCCGTCGTCGCCGTCTCCCTCGCCGTGGAACTCGACCTCGGCCGCGTCGAACGGTTCCTCGCCCTCGCCTGGGAATCCGGTGCGCAGCCCGTCGTCGTCCTGACCAAGGCCGACCTCGTGCCCGACCCGGTCACCCTGGCCCACCTCGTGCAGGACGTGGAGACCAGCGCGCCCGGCGTGCCCGTCATCCCGGTCAGCGCCCTGCACGGCGAGGGCGTCGACGCCCTCGCCGCGCTCGTCGGAACCGGCACCAGCGTGCTGCTCGGCCAGTCCGGCGCCGGCAAGTCCACGCTCGCCAACGGGCTGGCCGGCACCGACGTCATGGAGGTGCGGGCCGCCCGTGACAGCGACGGCAAGGGCCGGCACACCACGACCACCCGCAACCTGCTCACCCTGCCCTCCGGCGGCGTCCTCATCGACACGCCCGGACTGCGCGGGGTCGGCATGTACGACGCCGGACACGGGGTCGGGCAGGTGTTCGCCGACATCGAGGAACTGGCCGCAGGGTGCCGGTTCCACGACTGCGCGCACGAGGCCGAGCCGGGCTGCGCGGTGCGCACCGCCGTGGCGGACGGCGTCCTCCCGGACCGCCGGCTGGAGAGCTACCGCAAGCTCGTCCGGGAGAACCAGTGGACCGTGGCCAAGTCGAACGCGCGGCTGCGGTCCGAGCTGAAGAAGGACTGGCGGCGCCGGGGCCTGGCCGGCAAGGCCGCCGGCGAGGCCAAGCGCCGGTCCTGGAACTGACCGGCCCGCGCCGGACCGGCCCCGGAGCCCGCGCTCCGGGGCCGCGTCCGTGTCCGATTTCCGCCGGCCGGCTCCGGTGCCCCGGCGCACACTGGGACACGTGATGGACGCGGACACCAGGTACGAGGCGGTACGCAGCCGGGACGGCCGGTTCGACGGCGCGTTCTTCTTCGCCGTCGAGACCACCGGGATCTACTGCCGGCCCAGCTGCCCGGCGGTGACACCCAGACGGCACAACGTGCGGTTCTTCCCGACGGCCGCCGCCGCCCAGGGCTCCGGGTTCCGCGCCTGCCGGCGGTGCCGCCCGGACGCCGTACCCGGCTCGGCGGAGTGGAACGTCCGCGCGGACGTCGTCGGCCGGGCCATGCGCCTGATCGCCGACGGCGTCGTGGACCGCGAGGGCGTCGCCGGGCTCGCCGCGCGGCTCGGCTACAGCACCCGGCAGGTACAGCGGCAACTCACCGCCGAACTGGGCGCCGGGCCCGTCGCGCTCGCCCGGGCCCAGCGGGCGCACACCGCGCGGGTGCTGCTGCGCACCACCGACCTGCCCGTCACGCAGATCGCGTTCGCCTCCGGGTTCGCCAGCGTGCGGCAGTTCAACGACACCATCCGCGAGGTGTACGACGCGACACCGACCGAGGTGCGTGCCGCCGCCCCCCGCGACCGGGCCCTGCGCCGGGCCACGGCCGGCGCCGGCATCCCGCTGCGGCTCGCCCACCGGGGCCCCTACCAGGCCACCGCCGTCTTCGACCAGCTCGCGCGGGAGGCCGTGCCCGGCGTCGAGGAGGTCACCGGCGGCCCCGGCGGCCGTACCTACCGGCGCGGTCTGCGGCTGCCGTACGGCACCGCGCTCGTCGCCGTCCACGAACGCGTCCGGGCACAGCGGCCCGGAGCCGGCACCCGGCCCGGCGGCTGGCTCGAGGCCCGACTGCACCTCACCGACCCCCGCGACCTCACCACCGCCGTGCAGCGGCTGCGCCGGCTGTTCGACCTGGACGCCGATCCGTACGCCGTCGACGAACGCCTCGGCGCCGCCCCGCGGCTCGCCCCGCTCGTCGCCGCCCGGCCCGGACTGCGCTCGCCCGGCGCGGTCGACCCGCTGGAACCCGCCGTGCGCGCGCTGGCCGGAGTCCGGGGCGCCCAGGAACTGGTGCGGCGGTACGGCAAGGCCCTGGACGCGCCCAGCGGCAGCCTCACGCACCTCTTCCCCGAGCCCGCCGTCCTCGCCGAGGCTGAGCCCGCCGGCCCGCTCGGCGCGCTGGCCGCCGCCCTCGCCGACGGCACCGTACGGCTGGACGCGGGCGCCGACCGGGACGACACCGAGGAGGCCCTGCTCGCCCTGCCGGGCATGGACCCGGCCGTCGTCGCCACCCTGCGCGTCCGCGCCCTCGGCGATCCGGACGTGGCCCCGCCCGGCGCCGACATCCCCGGCGGCTGGCGGCCGTGGCGCTCGTACGCCGTGCAACACCTGCGCGTGGCAGGCGAGTTGCCGTGGTGAGCACCGCGCACCACGCCTAGGCGGACACCCGGCCGCGAGCCGGTGGACCCCAACCCCGTTGCGCCGAGCGGGTGGACCCGCGTCGTCGGTCCCGTGGCGCGGCCCGGCCGTGTGGCACGGTCGCCTCCGGCGGGCACGGGGAAGGGCGGACGGCACATGCGCACGGTGGTACGGGTCCTCGCGGTCGCTTGTACGGCGCTGGTGCCGGGCCTGACGGCCCCGGCCCCCGCCGCACCGGCCGGTCTGCCCTGGACCGGCGCCTGGGAGACCGCCCCCTCCGGCACGGCGGCCCCGCTGCCCGGCGCCGCCGTCCGCGACGTCGTCCACCTCGGCATCGGCGGCACCGCCGTGCGCGTCCGGCTCAGCAACCGGCTCGGCACCCGGCCGCTGCACCTGGGCGCGGTCACCGTCGCGCTGCGCCGGGCGGCCGGCCCCGCCGCCGTCCCCGGCACCCTGCGCGCCGCCACCTTCCACGGCTCCCCGCGCGCCACCGTCCCGCCGGGCGCGGACACGGTCACCGACCCGGTGCCGCTGCCGGTGCGGGCCGGGGCCGACCTGCTCGTCACCGTCCACACCCCGCGGGACGACGGGCCCGCCACCTACCACCGCACCGCCCTCCAGACCAGCTACCTGGCCCGGGCCGGCGCCGGCCACGCGGCCGACGAGGACGGCACCGCGTACACCGCGACCACCGCCCACTGGTACTACGTCACCGGCGTCGACGTCCGCGGCACCGCCCGGGGCAGCATCGTCGCGTTCGGCGACTCGCTGACCGACGGCACCGGCTCCACCCCCGACACCAACCGCCGCTGGCCCGACCGGCTCGCCCGACGGCTGGGCCCGCACCGGTACGGGGTCCTCAACGCGGGCGTCGCCGGGAACCGGCTGCTGCGCGACGGTACCGGCCCCAGCGCCCTCGCCCGGCTGGCCGCCGACGCCCTGGACCGGCCCCGGGTACGCGTCCTGGTCCTCCTCGAAGGCGTCAACGACATCAACGGCACCCCGGAGGCGAACGATCCGGCCGCCTACGCCGCCGCCTACCGCACCCTCGTCGCCCGGGCCCACGCCCGCGGCGTCCGGGTCGTCGGCGTCACCCTCACCCCGTACGGCGGCCACCCCTCCTGGACCGCCGCCCGGGAGGCCGTACGACAGCGGGTCAACGCCCTCATCCGCGGCGGCCGCATCTTCGACGCGGTCGCCGACGCCGACGCCGCCCTGCGCGATCCGGCGGCCCCCGCCCGACTCCGGCCCGCCTACGATCCCGGCGACCACCTGCACTTCGACGACGCGGGCATGGACGTCCTCGCCGGCACGGTCCACCGGGCGCTGCCCCACTGACCATCCGCCTTCCCTCGTACGGCTGTTCACCCCCTCACTCGACACGCCGTCCGGCGCGGACCGGCCGGACCGAATTCTCCCGATGCCCCGTCCTGCGACCACCCGGACGGTGGACAATCGGCGGCATGAGCCAGCAGGGGGGACGTCCCGCCCGTTCCGAGGACGACTGGTGGGGCCAGCTGTACGACGACACCACCCGCGACACGGGGCCCACGGCCGCGCCCGATTCCCTGGACGACCGCTTCGCCTCGGCCAGGAACACGGTGGCCCGACGCGACCCCCCGACCCCACGCCCGACCCCGGTCCCCCCACAACGCACGGCCCCCACCGACCCGGCCGCGCCCACGGCGTCTCCTCCGCCCGCCGACCCGGCCGTGCCCGCCGACCCGGCCCCGCCTGTGGTGTCTCCTCCGACTCCGGTGCCCGAGGCACCCCCGGCTCCTACGGTGCCCGAGGCACCCCCGGCCCTGACAGCGCCCCCGGTGCCCGAGGCACCCCCGGCGCCCACGATTCCTCCAGCGACCGAGGCACCCGTGCTGCCCCCGGCACCCCCAACACCCCCGGCGCCCGAAGCCATCGCCGCTGACGCACCACCGGCCCCGCCGGCACCCCCCGCACCCCCGGCGCCGCCCACACCTCCCACCTCCGCCCCCTCCGTCGACTACGTGGGATCGGGGCCGCCCACCTACGACCCCGAGCCCACCGCTCTCCCGCTCGCGGACCCGGACGGGCTGGAGGAGCTGGTCGCGGACACCGTGCTGGACGGCGCCCGGTACGGGACCTGCACGCTGCGGGCGGTGTCGCTGCGCGGGGACTCGGCGCGCTACCGGGGTGAGCCGCGCCGCGACGCGCTGCTCACCGCGCGCTTCGGGGCGGGCGAGCACGCCCTGGTCCTCGTCGCGATGGCCACCGGCGCGCGGTCCGCGCCCGACGCGCACCTCGCGGCGGCCGAGGCGTGCCGGTGGATCGGCCGGGCCGTCGGCCGCAGCCACCAGCGGCTCGCGGAGGACATCCGCACCGCCCGGCGCGCCGACCTGAAGGCCGGCCTGCACCGGCTGACCGACCGCGGTCTGGGCAGGCTGCGCGCGAGCGCCGCCGAACGCGGCGCCGATCCCGACGAGTACACGGCGAGCCTGCGCTGTCTGCTGCTGCCCGCCGACCCCGACTGCCGTACACGCGTGTTCTTCGGGGTCGGTGACGGCGGCCTGTTCCGGCTGCGGGACGGCGTGTGGCAGGACATCGAGCCGGCCGTACCGCCCGAGGACGCCGCGGACACCCCGGGCGCCGGCCCGGTCGCCCGCGCGGGTTCGCCGACCGAGCGGCCCCCCGAGGGCGACCGGCCGGTGACGGACCTCGGCATCCCGGCCCCGCCGAGCCCCTTCCAGCCCGTCGCCGGCATCGTCCCCGAGCCGCCGCGCGAGCCGTTCCGCTTCCGTGCCGCGGTAGCCCGCCCGGGTGACACGCTGGTGATGTGCACCACCGGTCTGGCCGAGCCCCTGCGCGGCGAGCCCGCGCTCTGCGCCTACCTGGCCCGCCGCTGGTCCGGCCGCACCCCGCCCGGCCTCGCCGCGTTCCTCGCCGACGCCCAGGTCCGGGTCAAGGGGTACGCCGACGACCGTACGGCGGCGGCCGTGTGGGAGGCGTGACCGCGGTCCCTGTGGATTGATGGAACGGGAGGGCCCCCTCCCGGCCCTCTCCCGGGACAGCGAAGGGGCGGACGCGCCATGGCCAAACAGAACGTCGCCGAGCAGTTCGTCGACATCCTCGTTCGCGCCGGTGTGCGCCGCCTCTACGGTGTTGTCGGGGACAGCCTCAACCCGGTCGTGGACGCCGTCCGCCGCAACGCGGCCATCGACTGGATCCACGTACGCCACGAGGAGACCGCCGCGTTCGCGGCGGGCGCCGAGGCGCAGCTCACCGGCAGCCTCGCCGCCTGCGCCGGGTCCTGCGGCCCGGGTAACCTGCACCTCATCAACGGGCTGTACGACGCCCACCGATCCATGGCCCCCGTGCTGGCCCTCGCCTCGCACATCCCGTCCAGCGAGATCGGCCTCGGCTACTTCCAGGAGACCCACCCCGACCGGCTGTTCCAGGAGTGCAGCCACTACTGCGAGCTGATCTCCAGCCCGAAGCAGATGCCCCGGCTGCTCCAGAGCGCCATCCAGCACGCGGTCGGACGCAGCGGCGTGAGCGTGGTGGCGCTACCGGGTGACATCGCCGGTGAACCGGCTCCGGACAAGGCCCCGCAGAGCGCCCTCGTCACCTCCCGGCCGACCGTCCGGCCCGGCGACGCCGAGATCGACCGGCTCGTGGAGATGATCGACGCGGCCGGCAAGGTCACCCTGTTCTGCGGCAGCGGTACGGCCGGCGCCCACGCCGAGGTGATGCGGTTCGCGGAGCGGATCAAGTCGCCGGTGGGCCATGCTCTGCGCGGCAAGGAGTTCATCCAGTACGACAACCGGTTCGACGTCGGTATGAGCGGACTCCTCGGCTACGGTGCCGCCTACGAGGCCACCCACGAGTGCGACCTGCTGATCCTGCTCGGCACCGACTTCCCGTACAACGCCTTCCTCCCCGACGACGTGCGGATCGCCCAGGTGGACGTGCGGCCCGAGGTGCTCGGGCGGCGCTCCCGGCTCGACCTCGCCGTGTGGGGCGACGTCCGCGAGACGCTGCGCTGCGTGATCCCGCGGGTGCGGGAGAAGACCAGCCGGCGTTTCCTCGACAAGATGCTGAAGAAGCACGCCGACGCGCTGGAGGGCGTGGTCAAGGCGTACACCCGGAAGGTCGACAAGCACGTCCCGATCCATCCGGAGTACGTGGCCGCCGTCCTGGACGAGGTCGCCGCCGATGACGCGGTGTTCACGGTGGACACCGGCATGTGCAACGTCTGGGCGGCCCGCTACATCACGCCCAACGGGCGTCGCCGGATCATCGGTTCGTTCTCGCACGGATCGATGGCGAACGCGCTGCCGATGGCGATCGGCGCCCAGTTCACCGACCGCCGCCGGCAGGTGGTGGCCATGTCCGGTGACGGCGGATTCGCCATGCTGATGGGCGACTTCCTGACGCTGGTGCAGTACGGCCTGCCGGTCAAGGTGGTGTTGTTCAACAACTCCTCGCTGGGCATGGTCGAGCTGGAGATGCTGGTCGCGGGCCTGCCCTCGTACGGCACCGCCAACACCAACCCCGACTTCGCCGCCGTCGCCCGGGCCTGCGGGGCCCACGGGGTGCGGGTGGAGAAGCCCAAGCAGCTCGCCGGCGCCCTCAAGGAGGCGTTCCGGCACAAGGGGCCGGCCCTGGTGGACGTCGTCACCGACCCCAACGCGCTGTCCATCCCGCCCCGGATCAGCGCGGAGATGGTCACCGGGTTCGCCCTGTCCGCGTCGAAGATCGTCCTTGACGGCGGCGTGGGCCGGATGCTCCAGATGGCCCGCTCCAACCTGCGTAACGTGCCCCGTCCTTGACGCTTCGGTGGTCGGCTTTCGGCCAGTTTCACGCCGCGTGACGGCGTGCCGACAGCTGGTGCCGGGCGGAGTCGGACCGGCGTCGCGGGGCGTCCGTGGCGCCCAGCGACGTACGGGAAGCCCGGGGCGCGTCCGCGACCGGGTCCACCGGGTGGCCGGGACCGGGTACGGATGTGGCCGAACCACCGGTCATCGGGCACACCCCAGGACTGCCCGGCAGCCCGCTGGGCAAGCATCCCCCCGTGAAAGTGTTCGACCAGGAAGGGCAGGGGACCGGCGGCGTGCGGGCGGGGGTCATGAAGAGGCAGGCACGAGGAGGCGGTCCCGCGACCATCGGGGCCTCCTCGCCGAAGACGGGGGACACGGCGGGGGAAAGGGCCGGCACCATCACGGAACACGCGCGGCGACTGAGGCGCAGGCTGGACCGGGCGGACCTCAGGGCGGTGCCGGAGGCCCGCCGGGAGCTGCGCGAACTGCTGCGGCACTGGGGGAAACCGGGCCGTTCGGAGATCGCCGAGCTGCTCACCAGCGAACTCGTCACCAACGCGCTCGTCCACACCGACGACGACGCCGTCCTCACGGCAGTCGTGGAACCGGGCGGACTGCGGGTCGAGGTGCGGGACTTCGTGGCCCGCAGACCCGCGCCGCACGCTCCGCGCCCGGACGACGACACGCACGGCCGTGGCCTGGTGCTGCTGGAGTCACTCGCCGACGCCTGGGGGGTGCGACCGCACGGGGTGGGCAAGTCGGTGTGGTTCGAACTCGGCGCCGAGGCGGCGTGACGGCCGGCGGGGCGCGCACGACAGAGGGCGTGCGGAGGACGGGCGCGGACGGGGGGGGGGGGGGGGGGGGGGGCCCCCGCGGGGGCCCCCCCCCCCCCCCCGTCGCCCGGTCACCCGCGGCCCGGCCGTCAGCCGAACTGCTGCTCCAGGTCCTTGAGCTTGCGCTCCAGGGAGTCCAGGCGCGGCAGAGCCATCGTGTCGTCCTCCGCGGTGAGGTCGACGGTCACCGGCTCAGCACCGCTGCGGACCGGCTGGAGGGAGGGCCGGGCGCGGACGGGCAGCTGCTCCGCGGTCGATATGGCAGGCTCCGCGGTCGCCGGGGCGGTACCACGCTCCACCGCCTGCACCTCGACCTGTCGGCCGACCCGGCCGGCGAACCCGCGGTGGCCGCGGCTGATCGCCTTCAGCTGGGCGCGTTCCACCCGCTGCTGGTCACGCCGCCGCTGCCGGGTCGCCTCCTTCTGCCGCTTGTCCTCGCGGACCTCCTCGACCGCCTCGTCCAGGCTGCGTACGCCCTCCAGGAGCATCAACGACCAGGCGCGGTACGTCTCGCGGGGCGCGCGCATCCAGCGGACTATGCGAATCTGCGGCAACGGACGCGGTACGAGGCCCTGCTCGCGCAGCGCGGCCCGGCGGGTCTGCTTCAGCGCCCGGTCGAACAGCACGGCCGCCGACAGCGACATGCCGGAGAAGAACTGCGGCGCGCCGTCGTGCCCGGCGCCCCGGGGTGCGTGCACCCAGTTGAACCAGGCCGCCGCCGCCGCGAACATCCACACGAGCAGCCGTGAGCCCAGGGCCGCGTCACCGTGGCTGGCTTCGCGTACCGCGAGCACGGAGCAGAACATCGCCGCGCCGTCGAGACCGAACGGCACCAGGTACTGCCAGCCGTCGGTCAGCCCCAGGTTCTGCTCGCCGAAGCCGACGAGACCGTGGAACGACAGGGCGGCCGCGACCGCCGCACAGCAGAAGAGCAGCACGTAGGAGGCCGTGCCGTAGAAGGCCTCCTTGCGTCGCCGCCGCTCCTCGCTGCGCTCCCACGAGTCGTCCGCGCTCGCGTTCTCCCCGGAGGTGCGCTTGCCGCGCGCGAGCACCGCCACCGCCGCCAGCATGCCCAGGAGCAGCACGGCGCCCGGAAGCAGCCAGTTCAGCGATATGTCGGTCAATCTCATCAGGGGTCCCTTGCATTGGGATAGGGCGTAACGCCCGCCATAGTGGCCCACGCCCGACGGCCCTCAGGGGGTTTCGGGGCAAGAGGCCGCCAACGAGGTGCAAGGGGATGCCCAAAGACGGCTTTCTGCTCGAACTGCCGCATGAGGGGCGGGAGTTGAGTTCGAATAAGACTACCCGTACGGGTGGTCCCCCGGAAAGTTCCCGTGACGGGTGAGGAAAGAGTGAAACATCTGTCCGCACCTGTTCGAGGGATGCTCCGTGAGCCGGGCGGCCCCGTCGTGCCGATCTTAGTGGACGCGGAGCACCGGTGTGCGCCTGACGGGACATCAAGCAGCCGCCATGGAGGTGACCTTGACGGTCGAAGCGGTGCCGCAGGTGCGCGGACAGGAGGCGCACGTGTCCTCGGGGCGGACGGTGTAGAACATGCAGCAGCTCGTCCGGGTGCGCGTCACCCGGGGCGCCCCGTCCGGGGCCGCGGCCGTCCGGAAGGCCGCCGCGCCGGCGTACGGCCGGGTCGCGCCGGGCAGGAGCAGTTCCAGCTCCCGCACGGCCCGTCGCTCCTCGTCCTCGCCGAGCAGCCCGGCGACGTACCACAGGCCCTCCACGACCTCGTCGGTCGCCATGCCCCACAGGGCCCGTCCGCGCCGCCGGGCCCGGGGTCCGAAGGTGTCCAGCAGCGGCTCCAGGTGCTCGGCCACGGCCGCCCGCACCCGGGCCCGCAGCGCCTCCTCGTCGGGGACGACGACCGTGCCGGGCAGCGCGGCGGCCGGATCGCCCGGCAGGCAGGCGAGGGAGACGGGCGGGCGCACGGCCAGTCGGCCGGTCGTGCGGTGGTAGGAGACGTGCGTCACGGGCAGCCGGGGCACCCTGCGGTGCAGGAACCACGGCACGGTGATCAGCAGGCAGGCCGCCCACGCGTAGCGGTGCAGGCCGAACCCGGCCACGACGTCGGGGCGGGCCGGCCGGCCGTGGTCGCGCAGCACCTGGGCGGCGTCCCAGGCCAGGAACGCGTCCAGCTCCGCCCCGCCCGCGGCGAGCCCGGCGGCGCGCGTCCAGCCGTCGCCGGCGGGCGCGGGGTCGTCCGGGCCCAGCTCGGTCACGGCGAGGGCCGGCAGGGCCGCGCGCAGGCGGTCGTACGCGGCGGTGAGCGGCGAGGCCGCAGCGGGCATGGCGGAACCACCGATCCTTCGTCATGTCCCCGGCGAGGACTGGCGGACAGGTAAGCCTTACCTTACCCATCCTGCCGGAGTTTGCGCCGCCGCCCGGTGCGCCTAAGGTGCTTGACGGACCAGTGACAACCCGTCGTTAATGACCCAAGTACCGACAAGCCGCCAGGAGGACCCGTGAAGCAGGGCGCGCAGGGCTCCACGGGCGCGCGCGCCGCCCGGGTGCCCGTCCGGCAGCGCCCGGCCGGCGCCGAGGCCGCCCCCGCCCGGGAACGGGACGACACGGTGTCCGGCGCCGCGCGCGGCGAGCACACCCACGGCGAAGGGCCGCACCCGGGACCACGGGTCGCGGTACGGCGTTCCTCCGTGCGCGGGCAGGTCCTGGACGCCCTGCGCACCGCGCTCGTCACCGGCGAGCTGCGGCCGGGCGAGGTCTACTCGGCGCCGGCGCTCGGGGACCGCTTCGGCGTCTCCGCCACGCCCGTGCGCGAGGCCATGCAGCAGCTCACCCTCGAGGGCGCCGTCGAGGTCGTCCCGAACCGGGGGTTCCGGGTCGTCCGGCGCGGGGCGCGGGAGTTGGCCGAACTGGCCGAGGTCCGCGCGCTCATCGAGGTACCGGTGATCCTGCGGCTCGCCCGCACGGTGCCGGCCGAACGGTGGGCGGCCCTGCGGCCCCTCGCCGAGGAGACCGTCCGCGCGGCCGCGTGCGGCTGCCCGGCGACGTACGCGGAGGCCGACCGGGCCTTCCACCTGGCGCTGCTCGCCCTGTCGGGCAACGAGCAGCTCGTCCGGACCGCCGAGGACCTGCACCGGCGGTCGCAGTGGCCGCCGGTACGGCACGGACGGGCCCGACTGGTCGCGGACGCGGCGGAACACCTCGCCCTCCTGGACGCGTTGACCACCGGCGACCGCGACGGGGTACGGCGACTGGCGGGCGGACACTTTCCCGGCGGCTGCTGAGCGCTTCCGGGGGCGCCCCTCGGGGGGACCGTGGGGTGCTACGCCGTCGCCGCTCCCGGGGCCGGGGGGGTGAGGTGGTGGGCCAGCCAGGTGGGGACGCCGCCCAGCAGCCGGAACAGGCGGCGGGCCTCCTCGCGCAGGCGGGACGCCTCCGGTTCGGACTCCGCGTCCGCCAGGGAGGCCAGGGCCGGCGCGGTGCCCACCAGGTAGCCCAACTCCTCGCGGATGCGCAGGGATTCGGTGAAGCCGTGCCGGGCCTCCGCCACCTCGCCCTCGCGCAGGGCGAGTCCGGCGAGGTGCCGCCAGGTGAACGACAGCAGGAGCGGGTCCCCGTGGGCCGTGGCGCCCGCGTGCGCGCGCCGGTAGGCGGCCCGGGCCGCCTGCGGCGAGCGGGTGAGGTTCTCCGCGAGCAGGCCCCGGCGGAAGTCCAGCAGGGGCCGGCCGGCCGCCCCCGGAGGGATCAGCGCCGCCGCCCGGCCGAGCGCCGCCCGCGCCTCGTCGGCCCGGTCGCGGACCCCGTGCAGCGTGGCGGCGTAGGCGAGCTGGCCCCGCTCGCAGGCGGCGGCTCCGCGCTCCTCGTCGCCGTGGGCGAGGGCCTCCGCCGTCCGCAGCGCGTCCTCCGCGTCCTGCCAGCCGCGCTCGGTGTACAGGCACCGTTCGACCAGGAGGCCGGCCCGCTGGAGCGCCGGTCCGGGCCGGTCGGCCGGGAGCAGGGCCGCGGCGTCGGCCCAGCAGGCGCGGCTGCGCAACCGCCATACCGCGGTCTGGAGCGGATCGTCACCGGTGGTTCCGTTACCAGACATGGCGGTATGCGCCACGTTGCCCTCCCCGAGCACGCCATCGAGCTGTTGAGTGGTGGCGGCATTCCAGCACCGATCGCGGGGCCGGGCCAAGAGGGTGGGTGAAAGATTTCACAAAGTGGTGGGGCGCGGACGCGGCCGGTTCCGGCCGTCGCGCGCCCCCGCCGGCGTCAGCTCATGCGCAGGGCCAGGAAGAAGTCGAGCTTGTCCTCCAGCCGGGAGAGGTCCCGCCCCGTCAACTGCTCGATCCGGCCGACCCGGTAGCGCAGCGTGTTGACGTGCAGGTGGAGCCGGGTGGCGCAGCGCGTCCAGGAGCCGTCGCAGTCGAGGAACGCCTCCAGCGTCGGGATCAGCTCGGCGCGGTGCCGGCGGTCGTAGTCCGTCAGCGGGTCCAGGAGGCGGGCCGTGAACGCGCGGCGGACGTCGTCCGGGACGAAGGGCAGCAGCAGGACGTGACTGGCCAGTTCCTGGTGGCCGGCGGCGCAGACCCGGCCCGGGCGGGCCGCGGCGACCCGGCGGGCGTGCCGGGCCTCCTCCAGGGCCCCGCGCAGGCCCTCCGCCGAGTGCACGGCCGCGCTGACGCCGAGGGTGAGCCGCCCGTCCCCGTCCAGGCCGGCCGAGAGCGGCTCCCGCACCGCTCGGAGCAGGGCGTCGGCGAGCAGCCCGGTCTCGGAGCCGTCGTGCTCGGCGGCGACCGCCGGAAGCGGGACCAGGGCGATCGCCTCGTCGCCGAGGTGCGCGACGGCGATGCGGTCGGACGGCTCGGGGCCGCTCGCCCGGGGGTCGACGAGGACCTCCTCCAGCACGGACTGGGCGATCGAGCCGCCGCCGGCCTCCTCGCCCTCCCACTCCACCCGGGCCACCACGACCTGCCAGTGCGGCGCCGCCCCTAGCCCGGGCAGCAGGACCGGCGCGGCCACCCGGAGACGGGCGGCGATCTCGGCGGGCGCGGCGCCCGTCTGGACCAGTTCCAGCACCTCCTGGGCGAGCCGGCGCCGCACCGTGCGGGCCGCGTCGCGGCGCTCGCGTTCGACGGCGATCAGCTGGGTGACGCCCTGGAGGAGGTCCAGCCGCTCCGCGGGCCAGTCGCCCGCGTCCGCCTCCACGGCCAGCAGCCAGTCCGCCAGGACCGTCTCGCGGACGTCCCGGGAGGCCGGGGCGCGCCCGGCGGAGCGGACCGGGAACAGCGAGTAGGTGGAGCCGTCGAGCAGCACCCGGTGCGGGCCGCGGCGGCCGGTGCGGGTGGCTGCCAGGTGCTCCGCGGCGAGCCGGGCGCAGGTCTCGGCGGGCAGCGCCGGGCCCCCGACCTCGGAGCCGGCGATCAGCCGGCCGGTGGGGGAGAGCACCCAGGCGCGCAGGTCGAGGTCGGAGCCGAGCAGGTCGAGGACGACGTCGGGGCCGCCGCCCGCCGGGCCCGACGTCATCATCCGCCGGTGCCGGTCCACCACCGCGGCCAGGTCGCCGGCGCGCTCGCCGGAGACCTGCCGCACGACGTGCTCGGTGATCGTGGCGAACGCCACCGACTCGTGCACCGCGAACAGCGGCAGCCGGTGCCGGGCGCAGGCCCGCACCAGGTCCTCGGGCACATCGCCCAGCTCGGCCTCGCCGGCCGCGAGCGCCGCCACCCCGGCCTGCACCAGGATGCGGACGAAGGGCTCCGAGTCGTCGGCGTCCCGGCGCCAGGCCAGGCCGGTCAGCACCAGCTCGCCGCCGGCGAGGTAGCGGCTGGGGTCGCGCAGGTCGGTGGTCATGACCCCGCGGACCGCGCGGTCCAGCTCGTCCTCGCCGCCGAGGAGCCGCAGGCCCAGCGCGTCCGTGTCCAGCAGTGCGCGCAGCCGCATCTCGTCGCCGCCGTTCTCTGTCTCGAAACCTACGATGGATCTTGGAGGGTGGCACGGGACGCGCCCGGTGGGGCGCGCACGGCGCGTGCGCCGCGGTCTCCGCGCTGTTTCCTGCGTTTCCCCAGGAAAACGGAGAGGTTACCGATGACCTCTGTTCATACGAATCTACAAGATGCCTGGCCTGGCCAGCCAACTCCTTCATGGTTTCGGTGACTGACCCCGTCGGAGCACGGAGCGGTGTACTGAGTCCACTCCGCGTAAACAGGACATGAACGAGCCGGGACCGCCGCACACGGATTGGCTCAATGTGTACGACTCACGAGACGAAGAAGAGAGCCGGTCATGGACTTCCTTCGCCCCGCCAGCTGGGAGGAGGCGCTCGCCGCGAAGGCCGAGCACCCCACCGCTGTGCCGATTGCGGGTGGCACCGATGTGATGGTCGAGATCAACTTCGACCACCGCCGGCCCGAATACCTCCTCGACCTCAACCGTGTCGGCGACCTCTTCGAGTGGGAGGTGGGCGAGGACACCGTACGGCTGGGTGCCTCCGTCCCGTACACCAGGATCATGGAGGACCTGCGGGCCGAGCTGCCGGGCCTGGCGCTCGCCTCGCACACCGTGGCCTCCCCGCAGATCCGCAACCGCGGCGGCGTCGGCGGCAACCTCGGCACCGCGTCGCCCGCCGGCGACGCCCACCCCGCGCTCCTCGCGGCCGGCGCCGAGGTCGAGGTGGAGTCGGCCGCCCGCGGCACCCGGCTCATCCCGATCGACGCGTTCTACACGGGCGTCAAGCGCAACGCGCTCCAGCCCGACGAGCTGATCCGCGCCGTGCACGTGGCGAAGGCGGACGGACCGCAGCAGTACTCCAAGGTGGGTACCCGCAATGCCATGGTCATCGCCGTGTGCGCCTTCGGTCTCGCCCTGCACCCCCGGACCCGGACGGTGCGCACCGGCATCGGTTCCGCCGCCCCCACCCCGGTGCGGGCCAGGACCGCCGAGGAGTTCCTGAACGCGGCCCTGGAGGAGGGCGGCTTCTGGGACAACGGGAAGGTCATCACTCCGTCGGTCGCCAAGCGGTTCGCCGAGCTGTGCTCCGGCGCCTGCAACCCGATCGACGACGTCCGGGGCACCGCGAGCTACCGCCGGCACGCGGTCGGCGTCATGGCCCGCCGGACGCTCACCTGGACCTGGGAGTCCTACCGCGGCGCCCGCCGCGCATCCGAGGGAGCTGCGTAATGCGCGTCAACTTCACCGTCAACGGACGCCCGCAGGAGGCCGACGACGTCTGGGAGGGCGAGTCCCTGCTGTACGTGCTGCGGGAACGCCTCGGCCTGCCGGGCTCGAAGAACGCCTGTGAGCAGGGCGAGTGCGGGTCCTGCACCGTTCGGCTGGACGGCGTGCCGGTCTGCTCCTGCCTGGTCGCCGCCGGCCAGGCCGAGGGCCGCGAGGTCGTGACCGTCGAGGGCCTGGCCGACTACGCCGCCCGGCGCGCCGAGGGCGGCTGCGCCACCGGCGCCTGCGGCACGGCGACGACCTCGCTCGACGAGGCCCGGCAGTGGCAGGCCAAGGGCACCGGTCCGCACGCCGGCGAGGACAGCGAGCTCTCCCCGGTCCAGCAGGCGTTCATCGACGCCGGCGCCGTGCAGTGCGGCTTCTGCACCCCCGGCCTGCTGGTCGCCTCCGACGAACTGCTGGAGCGCAACCCGAACCCGTCCGACGCCGACATCCGCGAGGCCCTGTCGGGCAACCTGTGCCGCTGCACGGGCTACGAGAAGATCATGGACGCGGTCCGCCTCGCGGCCGCCCGCCAGTCCGAGGGGGTCTGAGCATGCCGGCCAACGGCGCACCCACGAAGATCACGCAGGCCACCCCGACCAGGGGCGGCATCGGCGAGTCCACGCTCCGCCCGGACGGCACCCTCAAGGTCACCGGCGAGTTCGCGTACTCCTCCGACATGTGGCACGAGGACATGCTGTGGGGCCAGATCCTGCGCTCCACCGTCGCGCACGCCGAGATCGTGTCGATCGACACCTCCGAGGCCCTCGCGCTGCCCGGCGTGTACGCCGTCCTGACCTACGACGACCTGCCCACCGAGGTGCGGAACTACGGCCTGGAGATCCAGGACACCCCGGTCCTCGCGCACGGCAAGGTACGCCACCACGGCGAGCCGGTCGCGATCGTCGCCGCCGACCACCCGGAGACGGCCCGCCGCGCCGCCGCCAAGATCAAGGTGGACTACAAGGAGCTGCCCGTCATCACCGACGAGGCCTCCGCCACCGCACCGGACGCGATCCTCGTCCACGAGAACCGCGACGACCACCACATCGGCCACGTCCCCCACCCCAACATCGTCCACCGCCAGCCGATCGTCCGCGGCGACGCGGCCGCGGCCGCCGCGCGGGCCGACGTCGTCGTCCGGGGCGAGTACACCTTCGGCATGCAGGACCAGGCCTTCCTCGGCCCCGAGTCCGGCCTCGCCGTCCCCGAGGAGGACGGCGGCGTCCACCTCTACATCGCCACCCAGTGGCTCCACTCCGACCTGCGCCAGATCGCCCCCGTCCTCGGCCTGCCCGAGGACAAGGTGCGGATGACGCTGGCCGGCGTCGGCGGCGCGTTCGGCGGCCGGGAGGATCTGTCGATGCAGATCCACGCCTGCCTGCTCGCGCTGCGCACCGGCAAGCCGGTGAAGATCGTCTACAACCGGTTCGAGTCCTTCTTCGGGCACGTCCACCGCCACCCGGCCAAGCTGTACTACGAGCACGGCGCCACCCGCGACGGCAAGCTCACCCACCTCAAGTGCCGGATCGTCCTGGACGGCGGCGCCTACGCCTCCGCCTCCCCGGCGGTCGTCGGCAACGCCTCCTCGCTGAGCGTCGGGCCGTACGTCGTGGAGGACGTCGACATCGAGGCCATCGCCCTCTACACCAACAACCCGCCCTGCGGTGCCATGCGCGGCTTCGGCGCGGTCCAGGCGTGCTTCGCCTACGAGGCGCAGATGGACAAGCTGGCGAAGGAACTGGGCATGGACCCGGTGGAGTTCCGGCAGCTGAACGCCATGGAGCAGGGCACGCTCATGCCGACGGGCCAGCCCGTCGACTCGCCCGCCCCCGTCGCCGAACTGCTGCGCCGGGTCAAGGCGATGCCGCTGCCGCCGGAGCGCCAGTGGGAGTCCAGCGAGGGCGCCGACGTACGGCAGCTGCCCGGCGGCCTGTCCAACACCACGCACGGAGAGGGCGTCGTCCGCGGGATCGGCTACGCGGTCGGCATCAAGAACGTCGGCTTCTCCGAGGGCTTCGACGACTACTCCACCGCCAAGGTCCGCATGGAGGTGGTGGGCGGCGTGCCCGTCGTCACCGTGCACACCGCGATGGCGGAGGTCGGCCAGGGCGGTGTCACCGTCCACGCGCAGATCGCCCGCACCGAACTCGGCGTCACCCAGGTGACCATCCACCCGGCGGACACCCAGGTCGGCTCGGCGGGCTCCACCTCGGCCTCCCGGCAGACCTACGTCACCGGCGGCGCCGTGAAGAACGCCTGCGAGCTCGTCCGCGAGAAGGTCCTGGAGATCGGGCGCCGCCGGTTCGGCTCCTACCACCCGGCCTGGGCCACGGCCGAACTCCTCCTGGAGAGCGGCAAGGTCGTCACCGACGGCGGCGAGGTCCTCGGCGACCTGGCCGACGTCCTGAAGGACGAGGCCGTGGAGGTCGAGGCGGAGTGGCGGCACCGGCCGACCGAGGCCTTCGACCTGCGCACCGGGCAGGGCAACGGACACGTCCAGTACTCCTTCGCCGCGCACCGCGCGGTCGTGGAGGTCGACACCGAGCTGGGCCTGGTCAAGGTGATCGAACTGGCCTGCGCCCAGGACGTCGGCAAGGCGCTCAACCCGCTCTCCGTCATCGGCCAGATCCAGGGCGGCACCACCCAGGGCCTGGGCGTCGCGGTGATGGAGGAGATCATCGTCGACCCGAAGACGGCGAAGGTCAGGAACCCCTCCTTCACGGACTACCTCATCCCCACGATCCTCGACACGCCGACCATCCCGGTCGACGTGCTCGAACTCGCCGACGACCACGCCCCGTACGGGCTGCGCGGTATCGGCGAGGCCCCGACCCTGTCGTCCACGCCGGCCGTCCTCGCGGCGATCCGGAACGCGACCGGGCTGGAGCTGAACCGCACTCCGGTACGGCCCGAGCATCTGACGGGAACGTGACCCTCCCGGGTCCCCACCGGTGATCTCCTGGCGGGACCCCCGTCCCCCCAGGCCCCCACTGTTCGTCTCGGGCCGTCCCCCGGGTCGTCCAATCCCAAATCCCGTGTCCGGCAAGGCGTCGCACGGGTGCCCCTGTGAACCTTGGGAGTTGGCCCATGACCCAGCAGTCAGTGGAGCCGAGGACCGCAGCCGAAGACGCGGGCGATGGCAGCCGCGTCCCGGCAGGTCGGTCCTGGCTCGACCGGTACTTCCACATATCCAGACGAGGATCCACTCTCTCGCGAGAGGTCCGCGGCGGCATCACCACCTTCATGGCGATGGCGTACATCCTCCTCCTCAACCCCCTGATCCTGTCCGGCAAGGACGCGGCGGGGGACACGCTCGGCCAGAAGGCGCTGATCACCGCGACGGCGTTCGCGGCGGCCTTCACCACGCTCCTCATGGGCTTCGTCGGCAAGGTGCCGCTCGCCCTCGCCGCCGGCCTGTCCGTCTCCGGCGTCCTTTCCTCCCAGGTCGCCCCCGCGATGACCTGGCCGCAGGCCATGGGCATGTGCGTGATGTACGGCGTCGTCATCATGCTGCTGGTCGTCACCGGCCTCCGCGAGATGATCATGAACGCGATCCCGCTCGCGCTGAAGCACGGCATCACGATGGGCATCGGCCTGTTCATCGCCCTCATCGGCTTCTACAAGTCCGGCTTCGTCCACCAGGGCAAGGCCACCCCGCTCGCCCTCGGCCCGGCCGGTGAACTCGCCGGCTGGCCGGTCCTGCTCTTCGCCGGCACCCTGCTGCTGATCTTCATGCTCCAGGCCAGGAACGTCCCCGGGGCGATCCTCATCGGGCTCGTCACCGGCACGGTCGTCGCCGCGGTCCTCAACGGCCTCGACGTCGTCGCCCCCGGCCAGTGGGCCAACGGCGCCCCCGAACTGCCCGGCAGCGCGGTCTCGATGCCCGACTTCTCGCTCTTCGGGCACGTCGAGTTCGGCGGCTGGGGCAAGGTCGGGGCGATGACGGTCGGCGTGATCGTCTTCACCCTGGTGCTCGCCGGGTTCTTCGACGCGATGGCCACCATCATCGGCGTCGGCACGGAGGCCGGCCTGGCCGACGCCAAGGGGCGCATGCCGGGCCTGTCCAAGGCGCTGTTCATCGACGGTGCCGGCGGCGCGATCGGCGGTGTCGCGGGCGGCTCCGGCCAGACCGTGTTCATCGAGTCCGCGACCGGCGTCGGCGAGGGGGCCCGCACCGGCCTGGCCTCCGTCGTCACCGGTCTGTTCTTCGCGGCCTGCCTGTTCTTCACGCCGGTCACCGCGATCGTCCCGCAGGAGGTCGCCTCCGCCGCGCTCGTCGTCATCGGCGCGATGATGCTGATGAACGCCCGGCACGTGGACTGGGCGGACCGCGCCACCGCCGTCCCGGTCTTCCTGACCGTGGTCCTGATGCCGTTCACCTACACCATCACCACCGGCGTCGCCGCGGGCGTGATCTCGTACGTGGCCATCAAGACCGCCCAGGGCAAGGCCCGGGAGATCGGCGCCTTCATGTGGGGTTTGACCGTCGTCTTCCTGGTCTACTTCGCCCTCCACCCCCTGGAGAGCTGGCTGGGCGTCCACTAGCCGTCCGCCCCCGCACCCGCCCGCAACCCCGTGAGGAGACCGAGACATGCTGGACATCGCCGAGGAACTGAACCGGTGGGTCGAGCAGGGCCGTGACTTCGCCGTCGCCACCGTCGTCGCCGTGGGCGGCAGCGCCCCGCGGCGGTCCGGCGCCGCCCTCGCGGTGGACGCCGACGGCACGGCCGTCGGATCGGTCTCCGGCGGGTGCGTGGAGGGGGCCGTGTACGAGCTGTGCCGGCAGGCCCTCGCGGGCGGGCGGACCGTCCTGGAACGCTTCGGCTACAGCGACGAGGACGCCTTCGCCGTCGGCCTGACCTGCGGCGGGGTCATCGACATCCTCGTCACCCCGGTCCGGGCGGACTCACCGGCCCGGCCGGTGGCCGCCGCCGCGCTGGCCGCCGCCGCGCGCGGGGAGGCGGCGGCCGTCGCGCGGATCGCCGAGGGGCCCGCCGAACTGCGGGGCCGAGCCCTCCTGGTGCGGCCCGACGGGTCGTACGACGGAGGGTTCGGCGGCCACCCCGAACTCGACCGCACGGTCGCCGCCGAGGCCCACGCCCTCCTGGACGCGGGCCGCACCGGCACCCTGGAGATCGGCGAGCGGGGCTCGCGCTGCGGTTCCCCGCTCACGGTCCTCGTGGAGTCCTCGGTACCCGCCCCCCGGATGATCGTCTTCGGCGCGATCGACTTCGCGTCGGCGCTGGTCCGCGTGGGCAAGTTCCTGGGCTACCACGTCACGGTGTGCGACGCCCGCCCGGTGTTCGCCACCGCGTCCCGCTTCCCGGACGCCGACGACATCGTCGTGGAGTGGCCCCACCGGTACCTCGAACGCACCGACGTCGACGGCCGCACCGTCCTGTGCGTCCTGACCCACGACGCCAAGTTCGACGTCCCCCTGCTGCGGCTGGCGCTGCGGCTGCCGGTCGCCTACGTCGGCGCGATGGGCTCCCGCCGCACCCACCTGGACCGCAACGCGCGGCTGCGCGAGGTCGGCGTCACCGAGCTGGAACTGTCCCGCCTGCGCTCCCCGATCGGGCTCGACCTCGGCGCGCGGACACCGGAGGAGACGGCCCTGTCCATCGCGGCGGAGATCGTCGCCGAACGGCGCGGCGGCAGCGGAGTCTCCCTGACCGGCGCACACACCCCGATCCACCACGACGGCACGACACGCCGACCGGGCCACATCGAATCAGTGGCCTGAGCCACCACGCGCCAACCCGGCGGCATCGGCAGCCGGGCGCCCGTCCGGAACTTGCCGCCCGGCAGAGTTCGCCCCCTCGGGCCCAAAGGTCACAGCGGAGCCGCATCGGGTTCCGTACCCGTGAGTCATCACGCGGCAAGGCCGGTCGCGTCGGGTTCGGCGCCTGCGAGTCACCGCACGGTGTGTCGGGCGCCTCGAACGCCCGCCCGAGTCGGGTGCGCGGCAGCCCGGCGGGGTCGGGTCGGGCATCCGGGCGTCACCGTGCGGTGGGCCGGTCGGCAAGGGGGTCCGACAGCCCAGAGCCACCGCGGCAGCCGGGCCGGTCCCGTGGGATGCCGGTCCGGGGCCGGTCGCGCGGCAGGGTTCGGCCGCGTCGGGACCGGCGCCCGGAAGCCGTCCTGCGGCAGACCGGTCGGACCGGGGGCCGCGTCGGGGCGCCATCGCAGGGCGGGTGCCGACCGTGTCGGATCGTCGGCCTGAGCCATCGCGCGCCGGCCCGGTGGCGTCGAGTCGGATGCCTGAAAGCCACCACGCGGCCGCGCCGACCGCATCGGGTTCCGCACCCGTGAGGCAACACGCGGCAAGGCTCGTCGTATCGCAGCGATCGCCTGAGCCGCCGTGCGGCAACCACCGTCCGGCCGGGCCGACGCCCGGGAGTCGCCGCGGCCGCCTGTCACCGCCGTTCCCCGCCGGGCGGTCGGTGGTCGTGGTCGGTCCGCCGGTGACCGCCGTGGCGGGGGGCCGCAACGCCCCGGCGGCACCCGCCGGTTCGCGCCCGGCGGCGGTCCGGGGGCGCGTGCGTGGGGTCACGGTTGCCGGAGGAGCCGGTTGGCGGCCCTGCCGAACATGCGGCGGGACACCGCACCGAGGACGCCGTCGCACGCGCGGGGCAGGAAACGCACCCACAGCTCCTCGCGCCAGACCACCCGGCTGCGCCCACCGGGCCCCGGACGCACCTCGATCTCCGCCCAGCCGAGGACCACCCGGCCGCGCTTCTCCAGCCGGCACAGGCCGCCCTCGTCGGCGGCGGGCGGCCGCCAGACCGTCACCTCCATCACGTCGTCGAAGGCGAGCGGGCCGACGCCGGAGCGGGCCGCGAAGCGCGTGCCCTCGCGGGTCGGCGGGGGCGTGAGCACCCTGATCCGGGTCAGCGGGACCGCGTCGGCGTGGCGGGGCCATTGCGTGAGCCGGCGCCACGTCTCCTCGAGCGGGAGCGGCACGGTGCGTTCGAAAGAGAAGAAGGGCACGGCACGATCGTAGGCAACCGGCGGCGTCCACCTGCGTGTTCACGCGCGGGTCACCTGTCCGGAGCAACGGCCGGCCGGCGGGCTCAGGGGCGGTAGACCTTGCCGGGCTCGGCCCGGCCGGGTGCCAGCAGCTGGGGGACGGTCACGAAGACGTAGCCGCGGGCCTTGAGCGCGTCGATGATGCCGGGTACGGCCGGCACGGTGCCCTGGTAGATGTCGTGCAGCAGGATGATGCCGTCCCGGGACGCCTGGTCGAGGACGCGCTTGGTGATGAGCGCGGAGTCGGTGGTGGTGTAGTCCTTGGCGGTCACGCTCCACAGCACCTCCGCCAGCCCCATCTCCTTGGTGATGGCGTGCACGTCGGCGTCGGTGCGGCCCTGCGGCGGCCGCATCAGCGTCGGCTTGTGCCCGGTGAGCCGCTCGATGGCGTCGTCGGGCCGCTTGAGCTCCTCGCGTATCTGCGCGTCGGATATGCGGGTCAGGATCTTGTGGTCCCAGGTGTGGCTCGCCACCTCGTGGCCCTCGGCCGCCATCCGCCGGACCAGCTGCGGGTACTTCTCGATGTGCCGCTTGCCGAGCAGGAAGAAGGTGGCGGGGACCTTCTTCTCCTTGAGGATGTCCAGCAGGCGGGCGGAGTTCTCGCTGGGCCCCGCGTCGAAGGTGAGCGCGATGCACTTGGCCCGGCGGCAGTCCACGGTGCCGAACCGGGCCGGCGCCCCCTGCGCGGCCGCGGCGCGGGCGGTGCTCGGCGCGGTCGTGTCGACCTGGGCGCAGCCGGACAGGGTGAGGGCCAGGCAGGCGGCGGCGGACGCGAGGGCGGAAAGACGGAACCTCCGGCCCGCCACGCGCATCTTCCTGGTCGCGGGGTCGGGCGTGGAGATCGTGTCGGTCGAAAGAGGCATGCGCGGACTATACACTGCGTGTATAGCGCACCTGTACGAATATCCGGGCGCGGAACACACCGGTCCGGCCGTCACCACCGCACCCCGGCCATGGACCCCGCACCGGTGCAACGACCCCGCGCACACCAGTGGTACCGGGCGGGTACGCGGAGTAACCTCGTGGGCATGACGCGCACGGGGGAGCGAGTCGTCACATCGCGCTTACGGACACCGTCCTGGATCGCGCGCATCGAGGCGCCGGACGGCCGGGTCCTCGGCGCGGGCGTACTCCTCGCGCCCGACCGGGTGCTGACCGCCGGTCACGTCGTCGACCCCGGCCCCCGCTACACCGTCCGCCTCGTCGGCGTACCCGGCCTCGCCGCGGTCGCCGCCACCGTCCGCGCGGACGAGCACGTGCCCCAGCGCCACGACGCCTTCGGCGACCGCAGCGGCGACCTCGCCCTGCTGCGCCTGGCCGCACCGCTGCCCGCCGAACACGCCACCCGGCTCTACCGGCTCGCCGCACCGCACGGACCCGTCAGCATGTACGGCTTCCCCGACGGCGACGACGGCGGACGCTGGCACGGCGCCACCCTGGTCGCCGCCCGCGGCCGGGACAGCCAGGTGCAGCTGCGCCCGCTCACCCCCGGCGAACTCGCCGCCCCCGGCTTCAGCGGCGGCGGAGTCGTCGACCACGCCACCGACCAGGTCATCGGCGTTGTCCTCAGCGTGGACGAGGGGCCGGGCTACGCCTTCAGCTACATGAGCCCGACCGAGACCATCCTCAGCCACCTCCCGCAGGTCGCCGCCTGGACCGACGGCGCCGAAGCCGTCGACCCGCGGCTGCGCGGCACCGCCGGCGCCACCGCCGGCCGGCTCGACCTGCCGTTCGCCACCCAGCTCACCGCATGGTTCCGCGGCGTCGGCTGGCCGGTGCTCGTCACCGTCGTCCCCGCCGCGGGCGACCGCGCCTGGACCCTGCGGCGCGCCGTCACCCTCGCCGACCGGGAACTGCGCACCCAGCGCAACACCAGCGCCGTCAGCCACGACCCGCCCGAGACCGTGCCCCCGGCCGGCGCCCACGACCTCGCTCTGGACGTCACCGGACTCACCACCGCCCAGGTCATGGACCGCATCGCCGAACGCCTCGGCATCCGCGACGACCCCCGGCCCGAACGGCTCGGCACCCTGCGCCTCCCGCTCGCCGCCGTCCTCGTCGGCGTCGACCTGGCCGCCGAACCCGACTCCCTGCTCGCCCTGTTGGACCGGCTCGCCCGGCAAGGGGCCCGGCTGCTGCTGGTGTTCCGCGGCCCGGGCGACCGCGCCGGCCAAGCCGCCGACCTCCTCGTCCACCACCCGCTGCGCGAACGCTGGGCGCGCCTGCACGCCGAACTGCGCCGCATCACCGACGAACTGGGGCCCGCGCTCGACATCGGCCAGGACCGCGTGCTGCCCGCCCCCGGCACCCGGCCCCTGCTCGACCGGGCCCAGTCCGGCGTACGGCGCACCCGCATGCTGCGCGCCTGGGTCGCCCACACCCCGGAACACGAGCGCGAACCCGGCCGCGCCGACCTGCTGTTCACCTTCGAGGACGCCGTCGGACGCCGCCGGCGACGCCTGGAACAGGCCGTCGCCATGCTCGACGCCCGGCTGCGCCGCCGCGAGGAGCTCCTCGGCCGGGTCGGCGCCGAATGGCCGCTGTGCCGGCAACGGGCCACCGCCCACGGCGACCGGGTCGTGGAGGCCTACCGGCTCTACGAGCACGCCCTGTCGCTGCTGCGGCAGACCCCTTGCGACATCGAACGGGCCGAGGGCGCCGTCGAGGCGTTCGTCGGCTTCTGCTCCGCCCCCGCACCCGAGGAGGAGGGCGCGTCATGACCTCGTGCCTGCGGCCCGGCTGCGCGGGCCGCATCACCGCCACGGGCTACTGCGGCACGTGCGGCCACCGCCACGCCGAGCCGCGCACCGCGCCACCGGAGCAGCCCCCCGTCACCACCGCCGAGGACACGGCCGGCCCGGCGGCCGTGCACGCCGTCGCCGGGATCGGCGGCCTCGACCAGCACGGACTCGTCGTCCTGCCCGAGGTGCCCGTCCCCGACGACGTGCTCGTCAAGGACCCCCGCCCGCCCACCGGAGGCCGCCGCTGCGGCGCCGAGGGCTGCACCATGACCGTCGGCGTCGGCTACGGCGGCCAGCCCGCCCGCGCCACCGGCCGCTGCCCGCGCTGCGGCACCCCGTACTCCTTCCTGCCCCAGCTCGCCCCGGGCGACGTCGTCGCCGGCCACTACCGGGTCCTCGGCTGCCTGGCCCACGGCGGCCTCGGCTGGATATACCTCGCCGAGGACACGGACGCCGACGGGCACCGCGTCGTCCTCAAGGGCCAGATCAACGTGCGCGACGACCTCGCCCGGCACGCCGCCGTGGAGGAACGCCGCTCGCTCACCGCGCTCCACCACCCCGACATCGTCCGCATCATCACCTACGCCCAGCACCGGAGTCCCGGCCACCCGCCCAGCGGCTACCTGGTCATGGACTACATCGGCGGCCGCTCCCTCCAGCAGCTCTTCGACGCCGACGACGCCGAACGGATCTTCCACGGCCGCCCCCGCCTCGACCACGTCCTCACCTACGGGTGCAGGATTCTCGGCGCCCTCCAGTACATGCACGAACGCGGCCTGCTCCACTGCGACATGAAGCCCGCCAACGTCATCCACTTCGGCCGGGCGGTCAAGGTCGTCGACCTCGGCGCGGTCCGCGCCATCGACGACCGCACCTCCGCCTACGTCCACACCGCCGGCTTCGCCCCGCCCCAGGAGGAGATCGACCGCCGGGGCTGGCACGTCGACAGCGACCTCTACACCGTCGGCATGACCCTCCAGGCCCTCGCCCGCGCCACCGAACCCGCCCGCGGGCTCGCCTCCGAGTCCTTCCGCCGGCTCGTCGACCGCGCCACCCACGCCGAACCCCGGGCCCGGTTCCGCTCGGCGGCCGAGATGTCCCGGCAGCTGTGGGAGGTGCTGCGCGAGTACCGCTCGCTCCAGTTCGGCGAGCAACTCCCGGAGAGCTCCACCCGGTTCCGGGCCACCGGCGCCAGCCTCGACGCGGGGCTCGGCGCCATCCCCGCCCTCGGCCACTGGACCGACCGCCCGGGGGAGCGGCCCGCCGCTCTCGACACCTCCCCGCCCCCCGCCGCCGAGGTCGCCGGCGCCCTGCCCGAACCGATCCCGGACCCCGACGACGGGGCCGCCCTGCTGCTCGACACCTTCCCGCCCGACGCCCCCGACCGGGTCGCCCGGCAGTGGCCCCGCGAATCCCGCCTCGGCACCCCCGAGACCGCGCTGTGGCTGTGCCGCGCCTACCTCAGGAAGGGCGAACAGCGCGCGGCGGAGAGCTGGCTCTCCGAGGCCGAGACACAGCTCGGCGACCGCGCCGCCGCCCACGACTGGCGCATCGCCTGGCACCGGGGCGTCCTCCACCTCAGCAGGGGCGAGGTCGCCCTGGCCGGTGCCCGGTTCGACGCCGTCCACCGCGCGCTGCCCGGCGAGTACGTGCCCAAGCTCGCCCTCGGCTACTGCGCCGAGCACACCGGCGGCCCGGGCCCGGCGCGGGCCATGCGGTTCTACGAGGCCGTCTGGAAACGGGACTCCGCGCACACCGCCGCCGCCTTCGGCCTGGCCCGCGGCCACCTCGCCGGCGGCGACCGGGACGCCGCCGTCCGCGTCCTCGACGAGGTCCCCGCCACCTCCCGCCACCACGACGCCGCCCGCATCGCGGCCGTACGCGTCCGCGCCGGCGTCCTGCACGGCACCCCGCCCACCCCCGCCGGCCTGCGGGACGCCGCCCGGCGGCTGCCCCGGCTCCGCCTCGACGGCGGGGCCGCGGCCGGCGAGTCCCGGGCCCGGCTGCTCGCCGAGGTCCGCGAGAACACCTTGCACAGCCGCCCGGCACCCGGCTGGGGCCCGGAGTTCCCCGCCGGTGAACTCCTGGGACCCGGCGACGAGGACAGCCTGCGCACCCTGCTGGAACAGTCCTTCCGCCAGCTCGCCGCGCAGGCCCGCACCGCCGGCGAGCACGGCCGGCTGCTCGACCTGGCCCACGCGGTGCGGCCGATGACCACCTTCTGACCCACTCGCACCCACGCGCACCCCCGGGAGGAGGCAGCGATGACCGAGACCGAGAAGCCCGACGACCCCGACGGCACCGAGGTGACGCTCGCGGTCGGCCAGCACAAGGAACTGCCCGCCGTGCCCGACGCGTCCGGGCGCCGTCCCGAGCAGGAGATGCACGCCATCCTGGAGATCGGGGTCACCGGCGGGACCGGCCCGCGCCGCACCGGCGCGCCCGCGCCCGGCACCGGGCCCGCCCTCGCCGAGGTGCTGATCGTCGACACCTCCCGCTCCATGCTCCACCCCGCCGCGAAACTGCGCGCCGCGAAGGACGCCACCGCGGCGGCCGTCCGGATGCTGCCCGACGGCACCGCCTTCGCCGTGCTCTCCGGGCGGTTCGACGCCACCCTCGTCCACCCCGGGCCCGGCCGCCCCGTGCTCGCCGTCGCCGGGCCCGCCGAGCGGGAGGCCGCCGAACGCGCCGTGCGCATCCTGGACGCCGACGGCGGCACCGCCCTGGGCACCTGGCTCGACCTCGCCCGGCGGCTGCTCAAGGACCACCCCGCGCCCGTCAAGCACGTCCTGCTCCTCACCGACGGGCGCAACGAGCACGACCACCGCGCCGCCATGGCCCTGGACACCGCGCTCGACGCCTGCGAGGGCCGGTTCGTCTGTGACGCATGGGGCATCGGCGACGACTGGGACGCCGAACTGCTGCTGCGCATCACCCGGCGGCTGCACGGCCGCGCCCGCGCCGTCCGCGCCGAGTCCGAACTGACCGCCGCCTACGAGGAACTGGTGGCCGGCCTGCTCGGCACCGCGGTACCCGAACTCCGCATCCGGCTCACTCCCACCCCCGGCACGGCGGTCCGCCAGGTCAAGCAGGTCGTGCCGGTCGAGCAGGACCTGCCGGCCGTCCCGGCCGGGTCCGGCGGGCGCGCCGTGGAGTACGTCACCCGGGCCTGGGGCGAGGAGGTACGGCACTTCCAGGTCGTACTGGGCGCCGACCCGACCGGACGCGAGACCGGCGAGGACCTCCAGCTCGCCGCGGTGGAGGTCGTCCTGCCCGCCTTCGGCCGGCCGGTGCGGCTGCCTCCGCCGCAGCCCGTCCTGGTGCACTGGACCGACAACCCGCGCGACGCCTCCCGGCAGTATCCCGGCGTGCGCCGGCACGAGCGGTACCAGCAGGCCGGCGCCGCCGTCGCCCGCGCCTACCGTGCCTGGCTGCGTGGCACGGACGGCAGTGCCACCGCCGACCGCGCCCTCACCCAGGCGCTCGCCCTCGCCGAGGAGCTGGGCGACGCCCAACTCCGCGACGCGCTCCGGCGCATCGAGGCCGCGCCGGGCTCGGGCCGGGTGCGCCCTGGCCTCAAGGACGTCGACTGGCAACACCTGATCCTCTCCAGCGCCCTGACCACCCCGCCCGCCCGCCCGACCGGGGACGACGGCGCTTCCGGGGCCGGCGGCCACACGGGATCCCTCAGCGGCACGCCCGGTGACGACTCCGACCCGCCCGCCCGCGGGGCGGCGGCGGACACGGGGACGCGAGGGCGGCCGGACGACGCCCGGCACGCGCCCCCGGGCGCCGACGCCCCCGAGCACCCGGCGACCGACCCGCCCACGCCACCGGGGAGCGGCGCCCCGGCGAGCACCGGCACCCCCGCACCGGGCGGCCCCCACGCCTCCCCGCCCCGCGCGTCCGGTGTGCCCGTGCGCCCCGACGGGCTGGTGGAGTGCCCGGGCTGCCGCTGGCTGGGGCCGGCCGAGTCCGTGTACTGCGGGGGCGACTGCGGACGGCGGCTGAGGGAGGCTCCGGCGTGAGGAGCGGCGAGGTCACCAGGGCGGGCGCCGCCCCGGGTGCCGGTGCGCCCGGGGGAGCGCGGACGCCGCGCCGGGGCGCGGAACCGGCCGGTCACCGGACGGCCACCCGGGTGCCCCGCGCCCCGTTGGCCCGGCTCCTCGGCGCGGGCCGGCGCCCACCGGACGGTGGCAGCACCACCGCGCGCGACCTCACGGTCCGCCGCCGTCTGCTGCTCGCCCTGTCGGCGCTGCTCACCCTCTCCCTGTTCCTGTCGTACCAGGGCGTGCACGGTGACGCCGACCCGCTGCGCACCGCCGGCGCCCCGGCCCTGCTGCGCCTCGACACGGCGCAGTACGCCCTGACCCAGGCCGAGCGGGACGCCGGATCGGCGGCGCCGAACAGCGACTTCCAGAAGCAGATCTCGGTCGCCGCGCAGAGCCTCGCGGCGGCCGCCGGCGAGGACGTGGGCGGGGCCGCGGGCCAGCAGGCCCTCCAGACGATCGCCGGGCTCATCACCATGTACGCCGTGAAGGTGCAGCAGTCGCAGCTCCAGCCGGACGGGGACGTGCTGCGCGACGTCTACCGCAGCTACGCCACCGACATCCTGACCGAGCCGGGCTCGGGGATACGGGCCCGGCTCACCGCCCTCCAGCGGCAGCAGTTCCACGTCGTGCGACGGCAGACGTCGTTCGGCCCGCTGCTGCGGCTGTCCTGGACGGTGACGCTGCTGCTGGCCGCAGCCCTCGCCGCCGCGTTGGTGGAGACCCAGCTCTTCCTCCGGCACCGCTTCCGGCGCCGCTACAACCGTCACCTCCTCGCGGCCGGCGCCCTGCTGCTCGGCGGGGTGGCCGTCACCGTGCTGTTCACCGTGTGGACGCACCAGGGGATGGCGGACACCCGCGCCCTCCTCGCCGGCCGGCTGACCGGGCCGGACATCACCGACGCGGAGCGGGACACCGCCTCGTACCTCGCGCACACCGGCTTCCGCGCGGCGGCCACGGTGTGGATCCTGATAGGGGGCATCTTGCTCATGGCACTCGCCGGGACGGGACTGCGGCGGCACATCGACGACTACCGGTTCAGGCCCCGGTGAACGCGCGGCACGGCGGCCCCGCACCGGCCGTCCCCACGCGCCGACGCGGCGGCCCCTCGCGCCGCCTCGTCCGCAGGCTGGCCCTGGTGGCGACCTGCCTGGCCGTCCTGGCGGCGGCCGTCGTCGTGGGCGTGCGCGCCCTCGGGGCGGAGCCCACCGTCACGCTGCTGGCCAACTGGACCGGGAAGGACGAGCGCCTCTTCCGCGAGGCCGTGATCGCGCCGTTCGAGCACAAGTACCACGTCCGGGTCGACTACCAGGGCAGCTCCGCCGAGAGCCAGGTGCTGGGCGCCGAGGTGGAGGCGGGGACACCGCCCGACGTGGTGGTGCTCACCGGTCCGGGCGAACTCGCCGAGTACGCCCGGCAGAAGAACCTCGTCGCCCTGGACGGCCTCGTCGCGCGCGACGACTTCGGCCCCTCCTGGGCGACGCCGCTCGCGGACGGGCACGTGTACTGGTTCCCGCTGAAGGCCGACGTGAAGAGCCTCGTCTGGTACCCGGCGGGCGTCGACGCGCGGCAGCGCGCCGAGGCGGCGAAGCGGCCGGCGCAGTGGTGTGTCGGCATGGGTTCCGGCGCCACCAGCGGCTGGCCCGGCACGGACTGGATCGAGGACATCCTGCTCCAGCAGTCCGGCCCGCGCCTCTACGCCCGCTGGGCCCGCGGCGACCTGTCGTGGCGGTCGAAACCGGTCCGGCGGGCCTGGACGACCTGGGGCGGGCTGATCGGCGCCGGCGGCGACCGGGACCTCGTCCGGCGGGTCCTGAAGACGCTGTACGGCCGGGCGTCCCAGCCGATCGCGACCGTCCCGCGCGGCTGCACCCTCGAACACCAGGGGACGTTCATCCGCAAGGAGGACCGCTGGGTGGCCGCCGACGGCCGCTACGACCCCTCCGCCCGCCACATCCCCGGGGCCACCGGCGGCGACGCGTGGGAGGTCTCCGGGGACCTGGTCGCCCTGCTGCACGCCACCCCGCAGGCCGAGCGGCTGATCCGCTACCTCGCCTCCCCCGAGGCCCAACGCGCCTGGAGCGCCGCGGAGTCCGCGTTCACCGTCAGCGCCGGGGCACAGCCCGCCGCGGGCTCGGCGGACTCCGCCTGGCACCGTTCACTGGCGCGCGTCCTGCGCGACGGCCACGCGGTGCACTGCTTCGACGCCTCCGACGCGATGCCGCCCTCGGTGCGCGACGCGTTCGCCGAGGCGGCCATCGAGTACGTCGCCCACCCCGGCCACCTGGAGGCCCTGCTGCGCTCCCTGGACACCCTCACCGACAGCCCGGGCCTGACCTGGCTCCCCTCGGTCTGCGACCGCACACGGTGACCCGGTCCGCCACTGATCCGGACCGGGATCAGCCGAGACCGCGATGGGCCGCCCACAGCACCCCGGCACGCCCGGCGGCATCGGAGACCAGGGCAGCCAGTTCGGGTCTGTCGGGCACGGGGAACGAGACGTAGGCGCCGCGACCGCCGGCGGCCGGTCGGCCGTAGGCCTTCACGGCCAGGTGACCGTCCGGGAGGAGGCGGACGTTGAGTGTGGTCAGCACGAACACCTCACCGCGCCGTGTGTCCGTCCAGCGCAGCGCCTCCGGGATCGTGACGTTGATCGCCAGAGCGCTCACTTCCAGGTCGCCGCTCATGCACGGATGATCCCACGCCGACCGCGCGGCCCGCCGCCGAGAACACCGCGCCGGTCGTCCCCCCGGTCGCCTACAGCCAGTCCCGCCGCTTGAAGACGACGTACAGGGTCGTGCAGACCACCGCCATCAGCAGGATCGCGAAGGGGTAGCCGAACAGCCAGTGCAGTTCCGGCATGTGGTCGAAGTTCATGCCGTAGATCGTGCCGACGAGGGTCGGCGCGAAGAGGATCGCAGCCCAGGAGGAGATCTTCTTGACCTCCTCGTTCTGCTCGAAGCCCGCTTCCGCCAGGGCCCGCATCTCCGCGTTCTGCTGCTGGGTGACCAGGGTGGCGTTGACCGTGAGGATGTCGGTGAGGGCCTGGCGGAAGCCGTCGACGCGTTCGCTGGTGTGCGTGACGTGGTCGGCGACGTCCCTCAGGTAGCGCTGGAGCTCCTCGTCGGTCTCGTACTTGGCGAACCCGGCCATCAGGCCGTGCAGCATGCCGACGAGCGGGCGGGTGGCGCGTTGGAACTCGACCATCTCGCGGGAGAGTTCGTAGATGCGGCGGGAGACCTCGGGGTCGCCGCGGAAGACCTCGGTCTCGATCTCGTCGATGTCGTTCTGGACGCCGGCCACGACGGGCGCGTAGCCGTCGACCACCGCGTCCAGGATCGCGTACAGCACCGCCTCCGGGCCGAGCGCCAGCAGCTCGGGCGCGTCCTCCATGCGGCGGCGGACCGCGGACAGGTCGGGGGCGTCCCCGTGCCGGACCGTGATGACGAAGTCGGGGCCGACGAAGACGTGCAGTTCGCCGAAGTCGACCTCCTCGGGCGCGTCGAGGTAGCGGGCGGCCCGCAGGACGACGAAGAGCGTGTCGCCGTACCGCTCCAGCTTGGGTCGCTGGTGGGCCTCCATCGCGTCCTCGATGGCCAACGGGTGGAGGTCGAACTCGACGGCCAGGGAATGCAGTTCGCTCCCGGTGGGCCGGGCGAGGCCGATCCACGCCATGCCCCTCGGCTGTTCGCGCAGCTCGTGGTAGGTCTCGGCGAGGGTGGCGGGGGAGGAGACGCGGACGCCGTCGCGGTAGAGCGCGGCCCGTACGACCTCCGCCGGTCCGGCGGGGGCCGCCGGCGCGGGGGCGGGCGTGGACGGCCCGGTGGCGGGGGGCGGGGCCGGGGCGCGGCGCCAGCCGGACCTGCGGCCGCCGTTCCTGCCGTCGGATCGCTCGGGCATCGGCCGCCTCCCGGTGGTGCTCCCCGCCGGGCGTGCTCGCCCGGCGCGGCTACCAGCAGGATATGCGCGCCGGGCGCGGGCGGCGGGCAAGAGGTGGAGAGGGGGCGTTGCGGGCCGCTCGTGGTGGCCCGCAACGCCCCCCGGCGGTTACCCGAGGGATGCCCGGGAAGTCTTCCGGGTCACGAGTTGACCTGCGCGGTCACCAGGTCCGAGAAGGTGGCCAGCCGGGTGTAGACACCCGGGTAGCCCGCCTCCGCGCACCCCTCGCCCCAGGAAGTGATACCTGCCAGGACGCCCCCGATGAGCAGGGGACCGCCGCTGTCGCCCTGGCAGGTGTCGACGCCGCCGGATGTGTATCCGGCGCAGACCATGTCGGACTGGACGAAGTCCGAACCGTAGGAGGAACGGCAGCTGGAGTCGGCCACGACCGGTACCGTCGCGGTCCGCAGCTGGTTGGAGGAGCCGCCGTTCTCCGAGGTGGTGCCCCAACCGAGGATCCGGGCCGTGGTGCCGGCCGCGTAGACGCCCGTCTGGGACGAGGAGACGTACGACGCCGGGGTGTACGGCATCGACGCGGACAGGGTCAGCACGGCCACGTCGTCACCGTTGGTGGCGTCCGTGTAGTCCGGGTTGATCCAGATCTTGCTGACCTTGCCGACCGTGCCGTTGGTGCCGTTCAGGTACGTCCGGCCGCCGACGACGCGGACGCTGCCCGTGGTCTCCCCGACCATGCAGTGGGCGGCCGTGACGACCTTCCTGGGCGCCACCAGGGTGCCGCCGCAGAACTGGTTCTGGGACGCGTCCGTGATCTGCATCATGAACGGGTACGCGGTCGTCGTGGTCGTCGTACCGCCGACGACGGGCTGGGGCACGGCGCTCGCCGTGGGAGCGGCGAGCAGCGCGGTGGCAGCGGCGGCGGCGGTGGCCACCAGGGTCGCGGCGGTCTTTCTCACACGTCTGGTCCCGAACATGAGTCTCCTCAGTGGGGGTTGCACCGGTGGGGGTCGCGCGGGTGGGGAGTGCATGGGGGCGGGGTCCCCTGCTCGAGCACGGTCGGGAACTCGGGGAGGGGGCCGACCCCATGTGCCCGGGCGAGCGGCACGCCCTTTACGCTAGGACCCGGAACCCTCGGCTCCCAATGAGGGAACCCCCTAGGGGGTTGGGTGAGGGAAAACCCTCGGTCCGGTTCAGTTAACAAGGGCGCCGCTCAGTTCGCGCGGTGACCCGCCGCCAATCGGACGATGTCGACGCGCGAGCGGATGCCCAGCTTCCGGTAGACCCGGGTGAGGGTCGCCTCGACCGTCTTCACACTGATGAACAGCCGCGCGGCGATCTCCCGGTTGGTGGCGCCCTCCATGACGAGCGCGGCCACCTGACGTTCCATCGCGGCCAGCACGTCCAGGGCGCGCAGCTCCTCCGGCACGGCCGGCACCGCGTCCCGCTCGGGAGGGGTGAGGGCCTCGTCCACCTGGCGCAACCAGGGCAGCGCCCGGCAGCGCCGGAACATCCGGGCGGCCTCGTCGAAGGCGCCGGCCGTCCCCGTCCGGCGCGCCCCCTCCGCCGGGCGCCTGCCCCGCAGCCGGGCCAGCGCGAACGCGGCGCGCGCCTCCTCCAGGCCGTAGCCCAGCTTGCCGAGCCGGTCCTGAGCGGAGGTCAGCTGGGCGAGGGCGGCCTCCAGGTCGCCCTGCGCGGCCCGCACCAGTGCCTCGGACCGGTCGAGGACGGCGAGGACGCTCTCCCGGCCGAGCCGCAGCGCGTGCTCACGGCTGACGTCGATGACGTCCTGCGCCTCACCGGGCTCACCCGTGCGGACGAGCGCTTCGGCGAGATCGCCCTGCCAGCGGCCCCGCGCCGGGTCGGTGATGCCCAGCGCCAGCTCCAGCCGGCGCACCCGGCGCAGCGACCGGACGGTGCCCGCCGCGTCCCCGGCCACCAGCTGGGCGTACCCGAGGGCGCCCAACGCCCGGGACAGGTACATCTGGTCGCCGTCCTCCTCGGCGTGCTCCACCGCCTCCCGGGCGAGTGCCAGCGCCCGGTCCACGTCGCCGCCGGAGGCCTCCGCGAGGGAGGTCAGCATCGCGGAGGCGGTCTCGCCGATGCCGGAGTCCCGGGCGAGCCGCAGGCTCTCGCGGGCCAGGTCCAGCGCGCGCCCGCAGTGCCCGGCCCGCAGTTCCGTCTCGGCGAGGCCGCGCAGGAAGTGCACCTCGCTCTCCACCGAGCCGCGCCGGCGGACCTCGCGCAGCAGCGCGGTGACGGTGGTCCGGGCCTCGGCCAGCTGGTCGCCCATGACCAGCCAGCGGAACCGGGCGCTGCCCGCGCCGTTGTGGTGCCAGGCGACCCGCGGGTCCTGCGGCTCACGCAGGGCCCGTTTGATGGTGCGGGGTGCCTCCGGATGGCCCATCAGGGTCTCCGTCTGCGCCTGGAAGGCCAGGGAGAGCAGTTCGGTGCGGCGGTCCCCGCCGGACGCTGCCAGCCCCGCGGCGTGCGCGGCGGCCTCCCGGGCCTCGGTGAAGTCGCCCTCGACGATCAGTGCCCGCCAGGCGAGCTGGTAGTGGACGAGGGCCAGCAGCCGGGGGTCGTCGCCGGCGTCGGAGAGGGCCTGGGGGAAGACGGCGTCGACCTCGGCCATGGTGTGGCCGGCGCTGTCGATGACGATCATCCAGGCCCGTACCCGGTCGGCGGGCACGGTCGCCCGGGTCAGTACCTCGCGGGCGATGTCCCGGGCCAGGTCGACGTCGCCGGCGGTGATCGAGTCCTCGGCCGCCTGGAGCCGGCGCTCCTCCGGCCCCGGTGTGCCGTCGGCGGGGGTGTGCCGGGCGGCGAGCAGCCCGAGCTGGGCGGCGACCGAGGGCGCGCCGCGGTCCCGGGCGAGGGCCGCGGCCTCGGCGAGCCGGGCGGCGACCTCCGGGTCGGTGCCGGTGGTGGCGAGCGCGAGGTGCCGGGCGCGTTCGATGGGGTCGGAGGCCGCGGTGGACAGGGCCGCGTGCGCGGCCCGCCGCTCGTGCGCGGGGGTCTCCGCGTACAGCGCGGCGGATATCAGCGGGTGCGCGAACCGTACGGCCGGTGCGTCGGGCTCGGTGGCGAGCAGTCCGAGTTCGGCGGCCTGGGCGCACTCGGCCTCGGCGTCGCGCCGGCCGGCCGCGTGCAGCAGCGCCGGGGTGGGCCGGGCGCCGGCGCTGGCCACCAGCAGGGTGCGGCGGGCCTCCACCGACAGCATGTCCAGGCGGCTGAGGACCAGGGCGCGCAGCGAGGTCGGTACCGGCAGCGGTTCGCCGGGGCGGGGCGGGGTGGGGCTCTCGGCGAGGGCGCGGCCCAGCTCCAGGGCGAACAGCGGGTTGCCGCCGCTGGTGCGGTGGATCTCGCGGACCGTGGAGCGGGACAGTCCGCCGTGGCCGCGGTGGCCGAGCAGTTGGGCGACCTGGGCGCGGGAGAGCGCGCCCAGCCGGACGGCGAGGGTGTCCGGCGGACACGCGTGGAGGTGGCGGTCGTACTCCTGGCTGCTGCGGCCTTCCGTGCGCACCGCGCAGAGCAGTTGCACCGGGGTGCCGTCCAGGCGCCGGGCGGCGAAGCCGAGCAGTTCGGCGCTGGCCGGGTCCAGCCACTGGAGGTCGTCGGCGACGATGAGGACCGGCCCGTCGGTGGCGAGGGCCCGCAGGGCGGAGAGCACGGCCAGGCGCAGGGCGAGACCGTCGCGCTGGAGGCTGGACTCGCCGCGGCCGGTGAGGGCCGATTCCAGGGCGGTGCGCTGGGCGGCCGGCAGCCGCGGGGCGACCCCGTCGAGGACCAGTCCGAGGAGGTCGGCCAGGGCCAGGAACGGAAGATGGGATTCTGACTCCGTCGCCGAGCAGCGCAGGACCCTGCGGGCGGTCGCCCCGTAATCCTCGGCCAATGCCCGCAGCACGGTGGATTTCCCTATTCCGGCCGGCCCGTGGAGCAGCACACTGCCCCCGGAGGCGAGTTGCCCGCGGGCGCCCGCGAACAGCTCCTCGCGGCCGATGACCAGGTCGGGGCGGCACCTGGCAGGCTCCTTGAAGTCCCGTCGCACGGTCACCGCTCCCCTCGTGTGTCGTGTCCGGGCCAAATACTAGGCAACGATCCCGGAAATTCGGACGGAAGCCGTGGTGAGGGAAATAACAAACGGTCAAGCAGAGGGAAATTCAAAGCACCACCGCATGAATGGCAGGTTTCCTCCCGGTCACGCGCTACGGCAGCAGTCCCGCCCCGCGGGCCGCGGTCACCGCCTCCCCTCGTGTGTGGGCGCCCAGCTTCCGCATCGCCGAGCGCAGATAGGCCTTGACCGTCTCCGGACGCAGACCCAGCCGTTCGGCCACCGCCGTGTTGGTGGCGCCGGCCGCCACCCAGGACAGCACGTCCAGCTCACGTGGCGCCAGGGTCACGCCACCGGCTCGTGACGGCGCGGTCAGCAGTCCGCACGCGGCGAGCAGTTCGGCCCGCAGCCCCGGATCGCCGATCCGGGGCGCCAGGGCCCGCAGCGCGGCGTGCGCCTCACGCACCTGCTCCCACTCCGCGCCCCGGCCGGCGCGGGCCGCCGCCGGCCGGGCCGCGGCCAGCAGTCCCCGGGTCTCGTCCCGCACCACCAGCGCCTGCTCCACGTCCCGCGCCGCCGCCACCGCCGCGCCCAGCGTGCGGTCGCCGAGCGGCTCGGCGACGCGCAGCGCCCCGTACAGCACCCCGCGCACCCGGCGTCGGACCACGACCGGCACCGCCAGCACCGAGCGGATGCCCTCGGCGGCCACCGGCGCGTCGTACTCGTGGCTGATCTGCCGGGAGCTGGGATAGTCCGTCACCGCGCACGGCCGGGCCAGCGCCACCGCCCGGCCGCCGAGCCCGCTGCCGGAGGTCACCGCGAGCGCGTGCAGCGCGGCCGTGGTCGTGCCGCTCAGCTCGCTGATGCGGATGCGCGGCCTGCCGGACTCCATCAGTCCGCCGAAGGCGACCGGCAGCCCCGTCGCGCGCCGCAGCCGGGCCAGCGCGCCCCCGATCTCGACCCCGCCCGTCGCGTCCGCCGTCACCTTGTCCGTCCCTCCGGCAGTCCTCACCCCCGTTCGGGGGTAGTGAGACCTGCATCACGGATTAGACGATGCCGGAGAGCCGCCCGGCAATGGTCCGGAACTTGGGAGGACAGATGACGACGGCGACCGACGCCTTCAGGGGTGCGCGGGACTTCCTGCTGGAGCACCGCGAGGACTACGCCACCGCCTACGACGGGTTCGCCTGGCCGCGGCCCGAGCACTTCAACTGGGCGCTGGACTGGTTCGACGTGATCGCCGAGGGCAACGACCGGACCGCGCTGCACATCGTGGAGGAGGACGGCACCGAGACCCGGCTCTCCTTCGCGGAGCTGGCCGACCGCTCCGACCGGGTCGCCCGGTGGCTGCGCGAACGCGGGGTCGCCGCGGAGGACCGGGTCCTCGTCATGCTCGGCAACCAGGCCGAGCTGTGGGAGACCGCGCTGGCCGCGATGAAACTGCGCGCGGTCGTCATCCCGGCCACCCCGCTGCTCGGCCCCGCCGACCTGCGCGACCGGGTGGAACGGGGCCGGGTGAAGCACGTCGTCGCCCGGGCGCAGGACACCGCCAAGTTCGCCGACGTGCCCGGTGCGTACACCCGGATCGCGGTCGGCGGCCTGCCGGAGGAGGGCTGGGAGCCGTACGAGGACGCCTACCCGGCCTCCGCCGAGTTCCTGCCCGACGGCCCCACCCTCGCCGACGACCCGCTGATGCTCTACTTCACCTCGGGCACGACCGCCCGGCCCAAGCTGGTCGAGCACACCCACACCTCGTACCCGATCGGGCACCTGGCCACCATGTACTGGATCGGCCTGAAACCCGGGGACGTGCACCTGAACATCTCCTCGCCGGGCTGGGCCAAGCACGCCTGGTCCAACCTGTTCGCCCCGTGGAACGCGGAGGCGACCGTCTTCGTCCTCAACTACACCCGCTTCGACGCGGCCCGGCTGATGGCCGAGATGGACCGGGCCGGCGTCACCACGTTCTGCGCGCCGCCGACCGTGTGGCGCATGCTCATCCAGGCCGACCTCGGGCAGCTGCGCACCCCGCCCCGCGAGGCGCTGGCCGCCGGCGAGCCGCTCAACCCCGAGGTGATCGAGCAGGTGCGGCGGGCCTGGGGCGTCACCGTCCGGGACGGCTTCGGGCAGACCGAGACCGCGGTGCAGGTCTCCAACAGCCCCGGCCAGCCGCTGAAGACCGGCTCGATGGGTCGTCCCAGCCCCGGCTTCCGGGTGGAGCTGCTCGACCCGGTGTCCGGCGCGCCCGGCGTCACCGAGGGCGAGATCGCCCTCGACCTCACCGAGCGCCCGGTCGGCCTGATGACCGGCTATCACGGCGACCCGGACCGCACCGCGGAGGTCATGGCGGGCGGCTACTACCGCACGGGCGACATCGCCTCCCGTGACGAGGAGGGGTATCTCACCTACGTCGGGCGCACCGACGACGTGTTCAAGGCCTCCGACTACAAGGTGAGTCCGTTCGAGCTGGAGAGCGCGCTGCTGGAGCACGAGGCGGTGGCCGAGGCGGCCGTGGTGCCCGCCCCGGACGAGCTGCGGCTCGCGGTGCCGAAGGCGTACGTCGTCCTGGCCGCGGGCTGGGAGCCGGGCCCCGGCACCGCGCGGACCCTGTTCGAGCACTCCCGCAGCGTGCTCGCCCCCTACAAGCGCATCCGGCGGCTGGAGTTCGGCGCGCTGCCCAAGACGGTCTCCGGCAAGATCCGCCGCATCGAGCTGCGCGAGGCCACCGCGGCGGGTTCCCCGCACGAGTACCGCGAGGAGGACTTCCGGTGACCCCACGGCCGTCGTACGCCCACGGGACGGGCACCACCGCCCTGCTCGGGGACACCATCGGCGCGAGCCTGGAGCGGACCGTGGCCGCCTGGCCGGACCGCGAGGCGCTGGTCGACGTGGCGTCCGGGCGGCGCTGGACGTACGCGCGGTTCGCGGCCGATGTCGAGGAACTGGCGCTCGCGCTGCTGGCGAGCGGGGTGGAGCGGGGCGACCGGGTCGGCATCTGGGCCGTCAACTGCGCCGAGTGGGTGCTGGTGCAGTACGCCACCGCCCGCGTCGGCGCCGTCATGGTCAACATCAACCCGGCCTACCGCACGCACGAGGCGCGGTTCGTCCTCCGGCAGGCCGGCATCTCCCTGCTCTTCGCCTCGTCGCGGCACCGGACGAGCGACTACCGGGCGATGGTGGAGGAGGTGCGGCACGCGTGCCCGCGGCTGCGGGAGACCGTCTACATCGGCGACCCCGGCTGGCAGCGGTTCACCGCGCGCGGCGCCCGTCCGTCGGACGCTCTGCGGGCGGAACTGCGGGCCAGGGAAGCGGCGTTGTCCTGCGACGACCCGATCAACATCCAGTACACCTCGGGCACGACCGGCTTCCCGAAGGGCGCCACCCTCTCCCACCACAACATCCTCAACAACGGTTACTTCGTGGGGGAGTCGGTCGCCTACACCGAGCGGGACCGGATCTGCGTCCCGGTGCCGTTCTACCACTGCTTCGGCATGGTCATGGGCAACCTCGCGGCCACCTCGCACGGCGCCTGCGTGGTCGTCCCCGCCCCGGCGTTCGACCCCGCGGCCACCCTGGACGCCGTGCAGCGCGAGCGCTGCACCTCCCTCTACGGCGTCCCGACCATGTTCATCGCCGAGCTGAACCTGCCGGACTTCGCCGGCTACGACCTGTCCTCCCTGCGCACCGGCATCATGGCGGGCTCGCCCTGCCCGGTGGAGGTGATGAGGCGGGTGGTCACCGAGATGCACATGGAGCAGGTCTCCATCTGCTACGGCATGACGGAGACGTCCCCGGTGTCGTTGCAGACCCGGATCGAGGACGACCTGGAGCACCGCACCGCCACGGTCGGCCGCGTCCTGCCCCACCTGGAGGTCAAGGTGGTCGACCCGGCCACCGGTGTGACCCGGCCCCGGGGAACCGCGGGCGAACTGTGCACGCGCGGCTACAGCGTGATGCTCGGCTACTGGGACGAGCCGGAGAAGACGGCCGAGGCGATCGACGCGAGCCGCTGGATGCACACCGGGGACCTCGCGGTGATGCGCGACGACGGGTACGTGGAGATCGTCGGCCGGATCAAGGACATGATCATCCGGGGTGGCGAGAACATCTACCCGCGCGAGATCGAGGAGTTCCTCCACGCCCACCCCGGCGTCCGGGACGTCCAGGTCGTCGGGGTGCCGCACGAGCGGTACGGGGAGGAGGTCCTCGCCTGCGTCATCCCGGCCGACCCCGCCGACCCGCCCACCCTGGAGGAGCTGCGTTCCTTCTGCGCCGGCCGGCTCGCGCACTTCAAGATCCCCAGCAGGCTGCGGATCCTCGACTCCTTCCCGATGACGGTGTCGGGCAAGGTGCGCAAGGTCGAACTGCGGGAGACCCACGGGGGGTGAGACGGCGGGACGCGAGCCTTCGCCGAGTGCTCCGCGGCGGGCCCCGGTCGAGTACGCCGTCGGCGACGTACTCGACCGGGGCCCGCCGCGCGTTCCCGGCACCTCCTCCTCTTCCACCGCTGCCGCCCGGCGCCCGCCGGTGTGTGGACCGCCCTTGACGGCCCTGTGCCGCGCGCCTACATTGCTTCCAGATAGTAGAAGTAATATTCCGCGATGCGAAATTGCGGAAGGTCGTCCACTTGGAGACTGTGCTCACCGCGGGGCGCGACGGGAGTACGCATCCGACAGCCGAAGCAGGAGTACTCGATGGCCCGTATGACCGCTGCCCGCGCGGCAGTTGAGATCCTCAAGCGCGAGGGCGTCACCGACGCCTTCGGGGTGCCGGGCGCGGCGATCAACCCGTTCTACAAGGCGCTGAAGGAGGGTGGCGGCATCAGCCACACCCTCGCCCGCCACGTCGAGGGCGCCTCGCACATGGCCGAGGGCTACACCCGCACCCGGCCGGGCAACATCGGCGTCTGCATCGGCACCTCGGGTCCGGCCGGCACCGACATGATCACCGGTCTGTACTCGGCCACCGGCGACTCCGTGCCGATCCTGTGCATCACCGGCCAGGCGCCGACGCACGTCATCCACAAGGAGGACTTCCAGGCCGTCGACATCGCCTCGATCGCCAAGCCGGTCACGAAGATGGCGGTGACCGTCCTGGAGGCCGCGCAGGTCCCCGGGGTCTTCCAGCAGGCCTTCCACCTGATGCGCTCCGGCCGGCCCGGCCCGGTCCTGATCGACCTGCCGATCGACGTGCAGCTCACCGAGATCGAGTTCGACGTGGAGACCTACGAGCCGCTCCCCGTCTACAAGCCCGCCGCGACCCGCGCCCAGATCGAGAAGGCGATCTCCTTCCTGCTGGAGTCCGAGCGCCCGGTCATCGTCGCCGGCGGCGGTGTCATCGGCGCCGACGCCGCCGACCTGCTGACCGAGTTCGCCGAACTGACCCGGACCCCCGTCATCCCGACGCTGATGGGCTGGGGCGCGCTCCCCGACGACCATGAGTTGAACGCCGGCATGGTCGGCGTCCAGACCTCCCACCGGTACGGCAACGCCAACTTCCTGGAGTCGGACTTCGTCCTCGGCATCGGCAACCGCTGGGCCAACCGCCACACCGGCTACAAGCTGGACGTCTACCGGCGGGGCCGGAAGTTCGTCCACGTCGACATCGAGCCGACCCAGATCGGCCGCATCTTCCCGCCGGACTACGGCGTCGTCTCCGACGCGAAGGCGGCCCTGGAGCTGTTCGTCGAGGTGGCGAGGGAGCTGAAGGCCGCGGGCCGGCTCCCGGACCGCTCCGACTGGGTGGCCTCCACCCGGGAGCGCAGGGCGACGCTGCTGCGCCGTACCCACTTCGACGACGTGCCGATGAAGCCGCAGCGCGTGTACGAGGAGATGAACAAGGCCTTCGGCCCGGAGACCCGGTACGTCACCACGATCGGCCTCTCCCAGATCGCCGGCGCGCAGATGCTGCACGTCTACCGGCCCCGTCACTGGATCAACTGCGGCCAGGCCGGCCCGCTCGGCTGGACCATCCCGGCCGCGATCGGCGTCGCCAAGGCCGACCCGGACTCGCCGGTGGTCGCGCTCTCCGGCGACTACGACTTCCAGTTCATGATCGAGGAACTGGCGGTCGCCGCCCAGCACCGCATCCCCTACGTGCACGTCCTGGTGAACAACGCCTACCTCGGTCTGATCCGGCAGGCCCAGCTCGGCCTGGACATCGACTTCCAGGTCAACCTGGAGTTCGAGAACATCAACGCGCCGGAGCTGGGCGTCTACGGCGTCGACCACGTCAGGGTCGCCGAGGGCCTGGGGTGCAAGGCCGTCCGGGTCACCGAGCCGGACCGGCTGGGGGACGCCTTCGAGGAGGCGAAGAAGCTGGCCGCCGAGTACCGGGTGCCGGTCGTCGTCGAGGCGGTCCTGGAGCGGATCACCAACATCTCGATGAGCCGCACCATGGACATCAGCGACATCTCCGAGTTCGAGGACCTGGCCACCGAGCCCGGTCACGCGCCGACTGCGATCAGGCCGCTGAAGGTCTGACACCCGGCACGCGCGAGGGGCGGCCGTCCGGTCCGGACGGCCGCCCCTTCCCCGTGCCCGCGCACGGCCCCCGGCCGAACTCGCCGTGGCCGCTTCCCCGTTGCGGGGTCCGCCGCCCCCGTCTCGGCGGGCCCCGCTCGCTGACGATGATGTGCCCGCCGGCAGGCCCGGGTGAAGCCCCCGCGACGGTGTTCAGAGGTTGATTTGAGGTTGCGCGGCCCGCGGCGGCCCCGGTGGCCGCGGGCGTACGGCCACCGCCGTACGGCCGTCCTCAGGGCCCGTGCTCCGACAGTCCGGGCCAGTCGTCCGGGCCCCCGCCCTGCCACTCGATGAGGTCGCTCTCCTCCACCTCGACGCGGTCCAGGTCGGTGAGGCGCAGGATCTCAACGACGTCGTCCAGGTGGGAGGCGATCCCGAGGACGATGTCCCCCTCGGTCACGCGCCGGGAGCCGTCCAGGGCGGGCGGGTGGACCACGATGTGCGGGTGCTGCGTCGGATTGCCCATGGCTTCAGCGTGCTGCGGAAGCGGCGCCCGCGCACCCCGGGCCGGCCGGGCGGCCGGGGGAACGCGAGAAGCGCCCCCGGCCTCTGAGGCAGGGGGCGCTTCCCGGATGCGGGTGGTGGCCGTCCGACGGCGCGAGGCTGGGCGCGACAGGTCGTTCGCGCCGCCGGACGGGGTGGGCGGGCCCCGTGGACGGGGCTGGGTGGGACCGCGGTGGGAGCGACGGAACCGGATGCGCTTCCCTCTGGTCGAGAAGGGCGTCCGGGTCCTTCACCACCGCACTGGCTCGCACGCCACCGCGGTCCTCGCCCTGCCCGCGCCCGTGCCGGCGACCACCCCTCATCAGGGCCGTCCGGCGTGGAGCGCGGGCCGCGCGCGGGTCGTGACCTCCCGTCACACCCGCACGCTGCTCGGTGGCGGTCAGTCCTCGCGCAGGGCGCGGACCGCCTCCTCCACGCGCTTGCCGTACTCGGGGTCGGCGGCGTGGAAGTGGGCCAGGTTCTTCTCGATCACGTCGTCGCGGGAGACCTGGGAGAGGCCGCCGGCGATGTTCGCGACCAGGCGGGACTTCTCCTCCTGGGACATCAGGCGGTACAGCTCGCCCGCCTGGAAGAAGTCGTCGTCCTTGGTGTGCGCGGGCGCCTCGTGGGTGCCGGTGTGGCCGTGGACCGCGAAGGGGGCCGACAGGGGGCGGCCGGTCTCGACCGGGCCGTCGTAGGAGTTCGGCTCGTAGTTCTTGGCGTGCCGGCCCTGGGCGTTGAGGGCCATGAGGCCGTCTCGGCCGTGGTTCCGGGCGCCGCCGGGGACGGCCTTCGGGGCGTTCACGGGGAGCAGGGTGTGGTTGACGCCGAGGCGGTAGCGGTGGGCGTCGGCGTAGGCGAACAGGCGGCCCTGGAGCATCTTGTCCGGCGAGGGACCGATGCCGGGCACGAAGTTGTTCGGGGAGAACGCGGCCTGCTCGACCTCGGCGAACACGTTGTCCGGGTTGCGGTCCAGGACCAGCCGGCCCACGCGCTGGAGCGGGTGGTCCCGGTGCGGCCAGACCTTGGTCAGGTCGAACGGGTTGAAGCGGTAGTCGGCCGCCTCGGCCGCCGGCATGACCTGCACGTAGAGCGTCCACGACGGGTGCACGCCCCGCTCGATGGCCTGGAGCAGGTCCGTCTGGTGGGAGTTGGGGTCCTGGCCCGCGGTCTCCCGGGCCTGCTCGGCGGACAGGCAGCGGATGCCCTGGTTGGTCTTGAAGTGGTACTTGACGAAGAAGGCCTCGCCCGCGGCGTTGGTCCACTGGTAGGTGTGCGAGCCGAATCCGTCCATGTGGCGGTACGACGCCGGGATGCCGCGGTCGCCCATCAACCAGGTCACCTGGTGCGTGGCCTCGGGGGAGTGGGCCCAGAAGTCCCAGACGTTGTCGGGTTCCTGCCGGCCGGTGAACGGGTCCCGCTTCTGCGAGTGGATGAAGTCCGGGAACTTGATCGGGTCCTTGATGAAGAACACCGGGGTGTTGTTGCCGACGAGGTCGTAATTGCCCTCCTCGGTGTAGAACTTCACGGCGAAACCGCGCGGGTCGCGGACGGCGTCCGCACCGCCGAGGGAGTCGGCGACCGTGGAGAAGCGCACGAACACCTCGGTGCGCTTGCCGATCCGGTCGAGGAAGTCGGCGTGGGTGAAGCCGGTGACGTCGTCCGTCACCTCGAAGTGGCCGTAGGCGCCGGAGCCACGGGCGTGCACCACACGCTCCGGGATGCGCTCGCGGTTGAAGCGCGCGAGCTTCTCCAGCAGGTGCTGGTCCTGGATCAGCAGCGGGCCGCCTGCGCCGGCGGAGGCGGAGTTCTGGTTGTCGGCGACCGGGGCGCCGGACTCTGTCGTCAGCACGCGCTTGGACATCGGGGACCTTCCGTGCGGTGGCACTTCCGTGCGGGTGGCAGCGGAAACCTTCTTCCGCTTGGTGGAGCCTAGAAGTGGGACATCTAAGCGTCAACAGTTTGTTGAACTTGATTCCGGGCCGCGGCACCGCCTGGGCGCGACAGGACAGGTGTCAGCGGCACCGCGGCCCGGAAGTCTCGGGGGGCCGCTCAGACCTGGGCGCCGGACAGCCGCTCCACGGCACGCAGCAGGGCCGAGTGGTCCAGGCCGCCGTCGCCCTGGGCGCGCAGCGAGGCGACCAACTGGGCGACCACGGCGCCGACCGGCAGCGCGGCGCCGACGTTGCGCGCGGCGTCGGTGACGATGCCCATGTCCTTGTGGTGCAGGTCGATGCGGAACCCGGGCTTGAAGTCGCGGTCCAGGAAGTTGTCCTTCTTCCGCGTCAGCACGGTGGAGCCCGCCAGGCCGCCGTTGAGGACGTCCAGCGCGGCCCTGAGGTCCACGCCCGACTTCTCCAGGAAGACGACGGCCTCGGCGCACGCCTGGATGTTCACGGCGACGATGAGCTGGTTGGCGGCCTTCACGGTCTGGCCGGAGCCGTGCGGGCCGCACAGCACGATCGTCCTGCCGAGCGCCTCGAAGACCGGCCTGGCCTCGTCGAAGTCGGCCTGCCGGCCGCCGACCATGATGGAGAGCACCGCCTCGACGGCGCCGGCCTCACCACCGGACACCGGGGCGTCCAGCACCCGGACGCCCTTGTCCTCGGCGGCCTTCGCCAGGTCCACGGAGGTCTGCGGGGTGATGGAGGACATGTCGATCAGCAGGGCGCCCCGCCGCGCGTTCTCCAGGATGCCGTCCGGACCGTAGGCGATGGCCTCGACCTGCGGGGAGGCGGGCACCATCGTGATCACCACGTCGGCCTCGCGCACCGCCTCGGCGATCGAGGGGGCGGCCGTACCGCCGGCGCCGGCCAGGCGGTCCAGCTTCTCCTGCTCCAGGGTGTAGCCGGTGACCTGGTAGCCCGCCTTGATCAGGTTCTCGGCCATGGGGGAGCCCATGATGCCGAGGCCGATCCACGCGATCTTCGGGAGGTTGCTCATCTTCGGGGTGCCTCTCTCAACTGCTGTGCAAGGGTCGGGGTTCAGCGCGCCGCGCGCGGGAGCCACTCGAAGGCCCCGGCGCTCGGCCGGTCGCCGGGCTTGTACTCCAGGCCGACCCAGCCGTCGTAACCGGCCTTCGTGAGCCGGTCGAGCAGCTCCGCCAGCGGGAGCGAACCCGTGCCGGGGGCGCCGCGGCCGGGGTTGTCGGCGATCTGCACGTGTCCGGTCCTCGACGCGTACCGGTCGATCACCGCCGGCAGGTCCTCGCCGTTCATGGACAGGTGGTACAGGTCCATCAGGAACCTGGCGTTGTCGAGTCCCGTCGCCGCGTTCACCCGGTCGACGACGCCGACCGCGGCCGGGGCCGACACCAGCGGGTAGAGCGGTGACTCGGGCTCGTTGAGGGCCTCGATCAGCAGGACCGCGCCGACGCGGTGGGCGGCCCGGGCGGCCAGGGCCAGGTTCTCCAGGGCGAGCGCGTCCTGCTCGGCCGGGTCCACGCCCTCGACGCGGTTGCCGTACAGCGCGTTGAGGGCCCCGCAGCCCAGGGAGGCCGCGAAGTCCGCCGCCACGTCGATGTTGGCGCGGAAGCGGTCCGACTCCTCGCCGGGCACCGACAGGGCGCCCCGGTCCGGGCCGGGCAGCCGGCCGGCGTAGAAGTTGAGCCCCGTGAGCCGCACGCCGGCGTCCTCGACCGCCTTCTTCAGGGCGTCCAGGGCGGACCGCTCGGGGGTGGGGGAGTCGGTCCAGGGCCACCACAGTTCGACCGCGGAGAAGCCCGCCGCGGCGGCTGCCGCGGGGCGCTCCAGGAGCGGGAGCTCGGTGAAGAGGATCGACAGGTTGACGCTGAAGCGCTGGTCTGTGGCGGTGCTCCACTCGGAACCTGGCATTCGGGCCGCGCTCCCTTCCGTGATCTGTTCTCTATAATTCCGTATTGCGGAAGTTCGTTTCTGCTTAACGGAAGATTGCCGTCGTGTGTCGCCGCTTGTCAAGAGGGGTCCCGCCGCGGGAGACGACCGGACTGCCCAGGAACCGCCCCGCGCGTTAGGTTGTGCCCGTGCGATTGAGAGTGGAGTTCACGACCGAACCCTTCGACCTGGACGAGGCACCCGCCCACGCCCTGGTGGCCCGGGAGGTCATCGAGACGGCCGGGCTGGACGCCGTCGACGTCGGCCCGTTCGGCAACACGGCCGAGGGTGGGGCCGACCGCGTCCTGACCGCGGTGGACGCGCTGCTGCGCAAGTCCCTCCAGGCCGGCGCGACCCGCGTCTCCCTCCAGGTCAACGTGATCGACGACGCGCTCGGGGAGGACGGGAGGTGACCGGGGAGGAGCCTTTCATCGCGGCCGTGAAACCGCTGGTCGACGCGATGGGCGGGGAGATGCTGCCGCCCGACGAGGCCGGCCCCGAGGATGTCGTCCTCGCCTGGCGGGGCGCCGACGTCGTCGCGGTGCGCCTGCCCCAGCTCGCCGACTCCCTCGACCACATCCTCGCCGCCATGGAGCGCCGGCAGGGCCGACCGCTGGCCGACCTCGACCGCAAGGCCAAGCAGGAGGTCGTACGCATCCTGGAGGCGCGCGGCGCGTTCGCCGTGCGGCACGGCGTGGAGACGGTGGCCGGCGCGCTCGGCGTCAGCCGCTTCACCGTCTACAACTACCTCAACCGGGAGAAGGGCGCCTGACGGGGCCGGGAGCGGGGCGCCGGAACGTCCCTCGCATCCGCTCCTCCTCTTGTTACGCGGAATTTTCAACAAAGTGTTGACGTGATGTTTCCGAGGGCGTTAGCTATCGGCAGCCCGTTCAGCACGACGGCCCATCGTGGCCACGGAGGCTTCCGTGACGTCGACTTCCACGCCCCCGGGTCTGGCCCGGTTCAACGCCCTGGAGGAGCCGGCGGCCCTGGCCGCCCTCCACGAGGCGTGCGCCTCCACCGAGTGGGCCCGGCGCCTGCTCGCCGCCCGCCCCTACGCCACCGCGGCGGACCTGTACGCCGCGAGCGACGCCGCCACGGCCGAGCTGACCGCCGCCGACCTGGCGGAGGCGATGGCCGGGCACCCGCCCATCGGACGCCCGAAGCCCGGCGACCCGACCTCCGCCCGCGAACAGCGCGGCATGGCCGGAGCCTCCGCCGAACTGAAGGCCGAGATGCTCGAACTCAACCTGGCCTACCAGGAGAAGTTCGGCCACGTCTTCCTCGTCTGCGCCACCGGCCGGACCGCCGAGCAGCTGCGCGACGCGGTCAGGGAGCGCATCGGCAACGGGCCGGAGCGGGAACGGGAGATCGTCCGCACCGAGCTGGGGAAGATCAACCGCATCCGACTGGCCCGACTCGTCGAAGAGGACGCCTGACACATGAGCACCAGCACCACCGCCTCCGTGTCCACGCACATCCTGGACACCTCCGCCGGCCGCCCCGCCGAGGGCGTCGCCGTCCGGCTCGGCGCCCGCGCCGGCGCGACGGCCGACTGGCAGACGCTCGGCGGCTCCGCGACCGACGCCGACGGCCGGTGCAAGGACCTGCCGGCCCTGCCGGAGGGGACGACCCACGTACGGCTCGACTTCGCGGTGGAGCCGTACTTCGAAGAGCAATCCGCGAAGAAGCAAGCCGATGCGCAGCAGGACGCCCCCGCGAACCGGGACAGCGGACCCGGCGTGTTCTTCCCGGAGGTGGCGATCACGTTCGCCGTCGTACCGGGCGAGCACTACCACGTACCGCTGCTGCTCAACCCGTTCGGCTACTCCGTTTACCGAGGGAGCTAGCTAATGACCGACAATTCCCGCCCTGCCCGCCCCGTCATGCTGGGACAGAACCAGTACGGCAAGGCCGAGAACCGGGTCGTCAAGATCACGCGGGACGGCGCCACCCACCACATCAAGGACCTGAACGTGTCGGTCGCGCTGAGCGGCGACATGGAGGAGGTCCACTACTCCGGCTCCAACGCCAACGTCCTGCCGACCGACACCACCAAGAACACGGTGTTCGCGTTCGCCAAGGAGTACGGGATCGAGTCCGCCGAGCAGTTCGGCATCCACCTGGCCCGCCACTTCGTCACCTCCCAGGAACCGATCAGGACCGCGCGCATCCGGATCGAGGAGTACACCTGGGAGCGGATCGAGACCTCCGACGCCAACTCCCGGTTCATCGGCGCCGACGAGGTCAAGCACTCCTTCGTCCGCAAGGGCCAGGAGACCCGCGTCACCCAGATCACCTACGACGGTGAGCGGTGGGAGGTCATCTCCGGCCTCAAGGACCTGGTCGTGATGAACTCGACCAACTCGGAGTTCTGGGGCTACGTCAAGGACAAGTACACCACCCTCCAGGAGGCGTACGACCGCATCCTGGCCACCGAGGTCTCCAGCCGCTGGCGGTTCAACTGGACCGACGACGAGCAGAAGGCGCCGCACTGGGAGAAGTCCTACGAGCAGGTCAAGAAGCACATGCTCCAGGCCTTCGCCGAGACCTACTCCCTGTCGTTGCAGCAGACGCTCTACCAGATGGGCGCGCGCATCATCAACAGCCGCAGCGAGATAGACGAAGTGCGCTTCTCCCTGCCGAACAAGCACCACTTCCTCGTCGACCTCGAACCGTTCGGGCTCAAGAACGACAACGAGGTCTACTTCGCCGCCGACCGCCCCTACGGCCTGATCGAGGCGACCGTCCTCCGGGAAGGCTGCGAGGCGAAGATCCCGGTCGACATGACCAACCTCTGACGCGGGACGCGCGCCCCCGCCCCGGCCACCAGGACCGGGGGCGCGCCACACCGGAGGGAACGAAATGGCACAGCCTGCGAAGGGGCCCGCCACAGCCCCGTGTTCCACCCCGCCGGTGCACAGCGAGGACGCCGTCACGTCCGTGCACCCGGTGGACGAGAAGCTCCACCCGACGCGGCTCGTCCCCGCCGCACTCCAGCACATCGCCGCGATGTACGCGGGCGTCGTCACTCCTCCGCTCATCATCGGCCAGGCCTGCGGACTCGACATCGCGGCCCGCACCCGGCTCATCGCCGCGAGCCTGCTCATCGCCGGCGTCGCCACCATCCTCCAGACCATCGGCGTGAAGGGGCTCGTCGGCAACCGGCTGCCCTTCGTCAACGCCGCCTCCTCCGCCGGCATCGCCCCCATCCTCGCCATCGCCGAGACCAACGGCACCGGACACCAACTCCCCGCCATCTACGGTGCGGTGATGGTCGCCGGAGCCTTCTGCCTGGCCCTCGGCCCGTTCTTCGGCCGGCTGCTCCGCTTCTTCCCGCCCCTGGTCACCGGCGTCGTCATCACCCTGATCGGCGTCACCCTGATGCCCGTCCCGGTGAGCTGGGCGCAGGGCGGCGACGCGACCGCAGCCGACTTCGGCGCCATGCGCCACCTCGCGCTCGCCGGGTTCACCCTCGCCGTCATCCTGCTGATCCAGCGCTTCGGCAGGGGCTTCGTCCGACAGGTCGCCCTGCTGTTCGGGCTGTTCGCCGGCACGCTCGCCGCGATCCCCTTCGGCATGGCGGACTTCAGCGGCCTGAGGTCCGCGCCGGTCGCCGCCCTCCCCACCCCGTTCGCCTTCGGCACCCCCGAGTTCCAGCCCGCGGCCATCCTCTCCCTGTGCCTCGTGATGCTGGTGCTGATGACCGAGAGCTCCGCCGGCATGCTCGCCCTCGGGGAGATCTGCGACCGCCGCGCCGACGCCGCGACCATCACCCGCGGCCTGCGCACCGACGGCCTCGCCACCCTGCTCGGCCCCGTCTTCGGCGGCTTCCCGACCTCCGCCTTCGCCCAGAACGTCGGCGTCGTCTCCCTCACCCGGGTCCGCAGCCGCTACGTCGTCGCCGTCGCCGGCGGCACCCTGCTCGTCCTCGGCGCCTTCCCCGTCCTCGGCGCCGTCGTCTCCCTGGTTCCCATGCCGGTCCTCGGCGGCGCGGGTATCGTGCTCTTCGGCTCCATCGCCGTCAGCGGCATCCGTACGCTGTCCGAGGCGGGCCTGGACGACAGCTCCAACATCATCCTCGTCGCCGTGGCACTCGGCGCCGGCATCATCCCGCTGGCCGCACCGACCTTCTACGCCGACTTCCCGGCCTGGGCACGCACCGTGCTCGGCTCCGGCATCAGCGCCGGCGCCCTCGTCGCGGTCCTGCTCAACCTGTTCTTCCACCATCTCGGCACCCGGAGCCGCGGGCCGGCCCCGGCACTCAAATCCTCCTAGGGTCCTGCCGTGCCCTCCCCGTGGTCCCCTCCCCGGCCACGGGCCGCCACCGAAAGACAAGGAAGCACCATGGCAGCACCGGCAGCCCAGCGCACCGTCATCGACAACTGTGCCGTGGCGACCGTGGACGCGGGCGACACCGAGTACGCCCACGGGCACGTCGTCCTCGCCGGCAACCGGATCGAGTCGGTCGGCGCCGGACGGGCCCCCGAGGGCCTGGAGAACGTGGTGCGCCGCATCGACGGCACCGGTCACCTGGCCACACCCGGGCTGGTCAACACCCACCACCACTTCTACCAGTGGATCACCCGGGGCCTCGCCACCGACCACAACCTGTTCGACTGGCTGGTCGCGCTCTACCCGACCTGGGCCCGCATAGACGAGCGCATGACCTACACCGCCGCGCAGGGATCCCTCGCCATGATGGCCCGCGGCGGAGTCACCACCGCCATGGACCACCACTACGTCCACCCGCGCGGCGCCGGCGACCTGTCCGGCTCGATCATCCGGGCCGCCGCCGAACTCGGCGTCCGCTTCACGCTGGCCCGCGGCTCCATGGACCGCAGCGAGAAGGACGGCGGCCTGCCGCCGGACTTCGCCGTCGAGACCCTGGAGGGCGCCCTCGCCGCCACCGAGGAGACCGTCCGCGCCCACCACGACGCCTCCTTCGACGCCATGACCCAGGTCGCCGTCGCCCCCTGCTCCCCGTTCTCCGTCTCCACCGAACTCATGCGGCAGGGCGCCGAACTGGCCCGCCGGCTCGGCGTACGGCTGCACACCCACGGCTCGGAGACCGTGGAGGAGGAGAAGTTCTGCCACGAGCTGTTCGGGATGGGCCCCACCGACTACTTCGAGTCCACCGGCTGGCTCGGCGAGGACGTGTGGATGGCGCACTGCGTCCACATGAGCGACTCCGACATCGCCGCGTTCGCCCGCACGAGGACCGGCGTCGCCCACTGCCCGTCCTCCAACGCCCGCCTCGCCGCCGGTATCGCCCGCGTCCCCGACATGCTGCGGGCTGGCGTCCCGGTCGGCCTCGGTGTCGACGGCACCGCCTCCAACGAGTCCGGCGAACTCCACACCGAGCTGCGCAACGCCCTGCTGATCAACCGCCTCGGCACGCACCGCGAGGCCGCGCTCACCGCCCGCCAGGCCCTGCGGCTGGGCACCCACGGCGGCGCCCGGGTCCTCGGCCGGGCCGACGAGATCGGCTCACTGGAACCGGGCAAGCTGGCCGACCTGGTGCTGTGGCGGATGGACACGCTCGCCCACGCCTCCATCCCCGACCCCGTGACGGCGCTGGTCCTCGGCGCCGCCGCCCCGGTCACCGCCTCCTTCGTCAACGGCCGGCAGATCGTGGAGAACGGCCGCCTGCTCACCGCCGACGAGGACGCCGTCGCCGCCGCCACCCGCGAGGAGGCCCGGCGCCTGGCCCGGATCGCCGCGGGCGACTGACCGCCGCCGCACCCGGGCCGGCCGTCACGGCCGGCCCGCCACCGAACTCCGGCCGGAGGGGACGGCCTCCGGCCGGAGCCGTGGATCCTAGCGGGATCCACGGCCGGCCGCCCCCGGGACGCGCGCACCCGCGCGCGCCCCGGGGCGGTCACCACCGCACCGCTCACGCCCCACCCCCGTCACGGTCCCGCACGACCACACGCACCACCTCCATGAAACCCGCGTCTGTGACGACGTGTTACCCGCCCGGAGGAGCAGCCGTGGCCGCCCATCCTGTTGACGAGAAACTCCCCGCCCTCAAAATGGCGACCAGCGGCCTACAGCACGTGGCCGCCATGTACGCCGGAGTCGTCGCCCCGCCCCTGATCGTCGGCGCGGCCATCGGCCTCTCCGCCACCGACCTGACCTTCCTCACCGGCGCCTGCCTGTTCACCGCGGGCCTCGCCACCATCCTCCAGACGCTGGGCGTGGGCAAGATCGGCGCCCGGCTGCCCTTCGTCAACGGCGTCACCTTCGCCGGTGTCGCCCCCATGACCGCGGTCGTCGCCTCCACCGAGGACAAGGCCGACGCCCTGCCGATCATCTTCGGCGCGGTCATGGTCGCCGGCCTCCTCGGCTTCCTCGCCGCCCCCGTCTTCAGCAGGGCCGTCCGCTTCTTCCCGCCGGTCGTCACCGGGTCGGTCATCACCCTCATCGGCGTGTCCCTGCTGCCGGTCGCGTTCGGCTGGGCCCAGGGCCCCGATCCCCGGGCCCACGACTACGGTTCGACGACCTACCTGACCCTGGCCGGCATCACCCTGGTCATCGTCCTGCTGCTGCGCCGCTTCACCCGCGGCTTCGTCAAGCAGATCGCCGTCCTGATCGGCCTGGTCGCCGGCACGCTCATCGCCATCCCGTTCGGCGTCACCGACTTCGGCCCCGTCGCCCATGCCGACGTCGTCGGCTTCCCGACCCCGTTCCACTTCGGCGCCCCGCGGTTCCAGCTCGCCGCCATCCTGTCGCTGTGCGTGGTGATGGTGGTGTCGATGACCGAGTCGACCGCCGACATGCTGGCCCTCGGCGAGATCGTCGAACGCCCCGCCGACGAGAAGACGATCGCGGCCGGCCTGCGCGCCGACACCCTCGGCTCCGCGCTCAGCCCGCTCTTCAACGGCTTCATGTGCAGCGCCTTCGCCCAGAACATCGGCCTGGTCGCGATGACCCGCATCCGCAGCCGGTACGTCGTCGCGACCGGCGGCGGCTTCCTGGTCCTCATGGGCCTGTGTCCCATGGCGGCCTCGCTCATCGCCGTCGTGCCCCGGCCGGTCCTCGGCGGCGCCGGCGTCGTCCTGTTCGGCTCGGTCGCCGCGAGCGGGATACAGACCCTGGTGCGGGCCGGCCTGGAGAAGGACAACAACGTCCTGATAGTGGCCGTGTCCCTCGCCGTCGGCATCGTCCCGATCACCGCGCCGGAGTTCTACCACGCCTTCCCCCAGACGGCGCGGATCGTCCTGGACTCGGGCATATCCACCGGCTGCGTCACCGCCGTCGTCCTCAACCTGCTCTTCAACCACCTCGGCAAGGGCCACGAGGCGCAGGATGTCACCCACCCGATGGAGGCGGGGGAGGAGATCGCCGCCGCGCACTGAACCCCGGCGCACTGAACCCCGGCGCACTGAACCCCGACGGCCGCCCCGTCACCGGGCCGGGGGGGGGGCCGCGGGGGGCGCCCCCGGCGCCCCCCCGCCCCGGCCGGCACCCCCTCGCCCGCTACAGGCCGAACACGGCGGGGTCGGACGCCAGTTCCTTGAACACCCCGGCCGGGTCGGCGACCAGCCTTCTCTCCGCCAGGTCGAGCAGACCGGTGACCGCGGTGATCTCGGCGGCCACCGTGCCGTCCGTCCTGCGTATCTCCTGGAGTATCCGGAAGGTCTTGCCGCCGCCCCACTCGAACACGCAGGTGATGTCGATCTCGTCACCGGCGAGCAGCTCACGCCGGTAGCGGACGGTCGTCTCCAGCGCCACCGGGCCGACCCCCTCGCCGACCAGCCGGGTCTGGGTGATCCCGGCCGCGTCCAGCAGGGACCAGCGGGCGTGCTCCGCGTAGTTGAGGTACACCGCCTGGTTGACGTGGCCCTGGGTATCGGTCTCGTAGCCGCGGACGGTCACCCGCACGGAAAACGGTTCGGACACTGCTCCCCCCTCTCACGTTCGCTTCCCCGACGCACCGATCCTGGCACGCCGTTCAGACCCGGCGGGGCGAGGACAGCAGGTAGCGCACGCCCGTCCGGGGCTCCCCGTACTCCCCGGTCTGCCAGCCGGCCCGCTCCAGCGTGGCCGCGCAGGCCGCCAGGGTCCGCGCGTCCGGTGCGTACACCGCGACCGCCTCCGGCTGCGGGGTCGCCCGCACCCGGTACCCGTCCGCTTCCGCGTCCGCCGGGTGGTGCCCGGCCGCCTCCAGGGCGAGCGCCGCCGCCCGCACGAGATGCGCCCGCTCCCAGCCGCACGGCCGGTCCACCGCACCGTCCGCACTGGTCATCCGGCGAAGTTCCAGCAGCCCCTGCCACGCGCTGTGCACCTCCCGCAGCCGGGCCGGGCCCGACCCGGGCGGCTCCTCCTCGCCGCCGACCCGCGCCGCGAACACCCCGGCGTCGGCCGCGGGCCCGGCCGTCCTCGCGGCCGGCGCCTCGGGTTCCGCCTCCCGGGCCCGGTGACCGGCCGGGGTGAGGAAGTGGTCGTGCGGCGGCCGGGGGTGCCGGAAGGCCAGCCCCTGCCGCACCAGCCCCGCGAGCTGGGCCGGCGTACCGCGCAGCCGTCCGGTGACCGGGTCGGCGGCCTCGATCACGCGGCGCTGCGCGGCGGTGGTCGGTCGGGACACGGGACGCTCCTTCCGGGGCCGACGGGACGAACGAGCCTCCTCGCAGCGTACGACCCGGGTGACACGGGCTGCGCATCTGTGCCGGACGGCATTGCTGCGGCCGCTCCCAGGAGCGCGTCGCACCTCGGCCCTGGCTGTCAAGATCCGCGCCGATGCCCTCGGCCCCCTCGTCCGAACCCATGGCGGCAGACTATCCACCTCCCGGTGGACGCATCCCGCGAACCGAATTCGCCGACATCGGGGTCCGGGGATTCCGGTGCCGGACGTGTGCGAGTCGCCTCGGGGCGGCAGCCGTCGCCGCGCGCCCCCGGCGGGGTCGGCGTGCAGCACCGCGGTCTCGGCGGGCCTTCCTACTCCGGGGGGCGGAGGTTCCACTCCTGCACCACCGGGCGCCCGTGCTCCGTGCCGAGGCGGCACAGCGTTCCCGTGGCCAGTCGGAACAGCGCCCCCCGGTGGGCCGGCAGGCCCAGGCGGCGGGCGGTGAGGACGCGCAGGAAGTGGCTGTGGGCGATCAGGAGGACGGCCCCCTCCGTCCCGGCGAGCGCGGCGTCCGCCCTGGCCAGAACCCGGTCGGCGCGCTCCCCGACCTGCTCGGCGCTCTCGCCCGGGTGGTCCGGCGGGCCGGGTGCCACGCCGTCGGTGAAGAGGAACCAGTCGGGCCGGTCGCGCTGGATCTCCGCGGTGGTCACACCCTCGTAGCCGCCGTAGTCCCATTCGCGCAGGTCACCGTCGACCAGGGCGTCCGGGACGCCGATGAGCCGGGCGGTCTCCCGGGCCCGGCCGAGGGGGCTGACGAAGGCCGCCGCGACGCGCTCGGCACGGATCAGCGGTACCAGCCGGCGCGCCTCGTCCCGGCCGTGGTCCGTGAGGGGCACGTCGGTGGAGCCGGTGTGCCGGCCGTTCCGGGACCACTCGGTCTCACCGTGCCGGACGAGGAGGAGGTCACCCATGACGGCACGGTGTCACAGGGCCGGCGCGCTCCGCAGGACGGACTGCGCCAGACGGACGCCGCGCCGGGTGAGCGCCCGTGATCTCCGCGCCCACGGGCGGACGGGTCGCGCGGCTACTGCCGGTACCCGCCGAGGAACCGGCCGATCCGGCCGATCGCCGCCTCCAGGTCGTCGGCGTGGGGGAGGGTGAGGATGCGGAAGTGGTCGGGGGAGGGCCAGTTGAAGCCGGTGCCCTGGACGACCTGGATCTTCTCGCGCAGCAGCAGGTCCAGGACGAACCGTTCGTCGTCGTGGATGCGGTGCACCTTGGGGTCCAGGCGCGGGAACGCGTACAGCGCGCCCTTGGGTTTGACGCAGGAGACGCCGGGGATCTCGTTGAGCTTCTCCCAGGCCACGTTCCGCTGTTCGTGCAGCCGGCCGCCGGGCAGGGTCAGGTCGCGGATGGACTGGCGTCCGCCGAGCGCGGCCTGGATGGCGTACTGGGCGGGCGCGTTGGGGCACAGCCGCATGGAGGCCAGCATGGTCAGGCCCTCCAGGTAGTTCTTCGCGTGCTGCTTGGGGCCGGTGACCACCAGCCAGCCGGAGCGGAACCCCGCCACCCGGTAGGTCTTGGACAGGCCGCAGAAGGTGAGGACCACCAGGTCGGGGGCGAGCGCGGCGGCCGAGTGGTGGACGGCGTCGTCGTACAGGATCTGGTCGTAGATCTCGTCGGCGAACACCATCAGGCCGTGCCGGCGGGCGAGGTCGAGGATGCCCTCCACGACCTCCTTCGGATAGACGGCGCCGGTCGGGTTGTTGGGGTTGATGATGACCACGGCCTTGGTCCGGTCCGTGATCTTCGACGCCATGTCGGCGAGGTCCGGGTTCCAGTCGGCCTGTTCGTCGCACAGGTAGTGGACGGCCTTGCCGCCGGCCAGTGTGGTGACGGCCGTCCAGAGCGGGAAGTCCGGTGCCGGGACGAGGACCTCGTCGCCGTCCTCGACCAGGGCCTGTACGGCCATGGTGACCAGCTCGGAGACGCCGTTGCCCAGGTACACGTCGTCCACGCCGACGTCGAGGCCCAGGGTCTGGTAGCGCTGGGCCACCGCGCGGCGGGCGGAGAGGACACCGCGGGAATCCGTGTAGCCGTGGGCCCGGGGCAGCATCCGGATCATGTCCTGGATGATCTCCTCGGGCGCCTCGAACCCGAAGGCCGCGGGGTTGCCGGTGTTGAGGCGCAGCACGCTGTGCCCCGCCTCCTCCAGCGCGTCGGCGTGCTCGATCACCGGGCCCCGGATCTCGTAGCAGACCTCGCTGAGCTTGTTCGACTGCCGGAACTCCATGCGCCCCTCCGGGAACTCGTGTTACTTGGTTTTACCAAGTGAGAGCTTGGAAAGTCCAACCACATGTCTAGACTGCGTCGCATGCCACCTCGCCGAAGCTACGACCAGTACTGCTCCGCGGCCCGCGCGCTCGACCTCGTCGGCGACCGCTGGACCCTGCTGATCGTCCGGGAACTGCTCGCCGGCCCCCGCCGCTACACGGACCTGCACGCGGACCTGCCCGGCGTGAGCACGGACGTCCTCGCCTCCCGGCTGAGGGACATGGAACGGGACGGGCTCACCACCAGGCGGCGGCTGCCCCCGCCGGGCGCGGCGTACGTGTACGAGATCACCGAGCGCGGACGGCGGCTGCTGCCGGTGCTCCAGGCGCTGGGCAGCTGGGGCGAGGCCGAACTGGGGGAGCGGCGCCCGACCGACGCGGTCCGCGCCCACTGGTTCGCGCTGCCGCTGCTGCGCGCGCTGGAGGGCGAGGGCGAGGGCACCGTCGAAGTGCACCTGGAGGAGGGCGAGTTCCATCTGCGGGTCGGTGCCGCGACCGGGCCGGTGTACGGCGACGGGCCCGCGCCCGGCGAGCCCGCGGCGCGGCTGACGATGGACGCGGCGACCTGCGAGGCACTGGCCCGGGGCGGGACGGCCCTGCCGGACGCGGTGCGGGACGAGCGGGTGACGGTGACCGGCGACGGCCCCCTCGCCGAAGCCCTCCGGAAGGGATGACGGACGCCGCCCGCGCCCTCCCGGCACGCCCCGGGAAGACCGGAAGGCCCGCCGGTGGGCGGGCCTTCACAGTGGGCGGGGCACACCGTCACACGTTGGGCGGCACCCGGGACGGCCGCCCCGGTCCACGCGTCAGCGCGTACCCGCCGATGCCGGCGAGCGCGGCCAGCAGGCCGCCGATCGCCGTCCACACCCAGCGGTCGGACCACCGGCCTGACGACCAGCCGTCGTCCGCACCGAAGCTGGACAGCACCGCCGCGTCCGAACCGCCCTTCTCCTCGCCGGACTTGACGGCGATCCCGGGGACGAGCGGCTTGCCCAGCGAGCCGTCCACGGCCGCCGCGCCGCCGATGTCCTTGGTCTCCACGCGCACCTCGGTGCTCACCGGCCGTCCGAGGTCGGCGGCGCCGAAGTCCACGACGGTCAGCCGGGCGTAGTACGTGCCCGGCAGCGGGTCGTTGGCCCACGGCTCCGCCCAGCCGCGCACCGTGCGCAGCACACAGGCCAGTTCGACCGAACCGGTGCCCTCGGCGGCGGTGCGGGTCTGGGCGCCGTACTGGCAGGCCTGCCGGCGCCGCAGCCCGTCGTACACGTCGAGCTGCCAGGTCTGCGCGCCGTGCGTGCCCGGCAGCTTCACGGTCGCGTGGACGGTGGGCCGCTCCCCGGTGTCCGCCGGGAACGACCAGTACAGGTAGTCACCGGTGGAGCCCGACGCGGTGGCCCGCTGCCCGCGCGCGATCTCCGTCGCGGTGCGGAAGGAACTGCCCGCGCGGGTGGGGGCCTTGTCGCCGGCGGAGGCGGTCGGGGACGGCGAGGAGTCGGCGACGGCCGGTCCGGCGGCCACCCCCAGCGCCAGCAGCGCGGCGCCCAGCACACGTGTGATACGCATCAGTTCGTCCTCCAGACGGCGACCCGCCAGCGCGACAGCCAGCCCCACAGCAGCCCGGCCAGGAAGCCGGCCAGCACCAGTGCGCCCAGCAGCCACCAGCCGCGGCCGAGCCCGAAGGAGGCCACGTCGTGGTGGCCGGACGGCCCGTCCACCACGTCGACGGTCAGCTCCAGCGGCAGACCCGGCGTGGTCTTGACGCCCGCGGCGGCCGCGAAGGAGTTGGTGACCTGGAGGCACACGGTCTCCGCCGGTGCCCCGTCGTCGTCACTGTCCGGCTTGGGATAGCGCAGGCCCGTGGAGACGGTGTCGGTCCGGCCGGTGCCGGCGGCCTCGCCGCGCACGATCTCGCGCCCGTGCACCGTGACCGCCCGCAGCAGCACCCCGTAGTCGGGGTGGACGGCGCGGTCGTCGGCGACGCTCACCGAGGCGCGCAGTTCCTGGCCGGGCTCGACGTCCACCCGGTACCAGCGCTGCTGCCCGAACTCCTCACGGTCGGTGTACAACCCGGACTTCAGCGCCGGAGCCGCCGCGCACCGCGCCGCGCCCTCGGTCGCCACCGGCGTGACCACCGGATCGGCCGCCCGGTCCACCAGGTCACCGACCCGGTCGGTCAGTTCCTCCTTGTGGCGCACGGAGGTGTAGGTGCCGCCGGTCGCGTCCGCGATGCAGCTGAGCTGGTCGCGGGTCTTCGCGTCGGGCACCAGGCCGAGGGTGTCGATGGTCAGCCCGATGCCCTTGGCGGCTATCTCCCGGGCCACCTCGCAGGGGTCGAGGGGCTGGCAGGTGTCCTCGCCGTCGCTGATCAGCACGATACGGCGGGTGCCGTCACCGCCGTTCAGGTCGGCGGCCGCCTTCAGCAGTGCGGGCCCGATGGGCGTCCAGCCGGTCGGCGCCAGCGTGGCCACGGCCGTCTTCGCGTCGGTCCGGTCCAGCGGGCCGACCGGGTAGAGCCGCGCGGTGTCCTTGCACCCCTCCTTGCGGTCGTCACCGCGGTAGTTGGCGCCGAGGGTGCGGATGCCGAGCTCGACCTCCTCGGGCGTCGCGTCCAGCACCTCGTTGAACGCCTGCTTCGCCGCCGCCATCCGGGTGCCGCCGTCGATGTCACGGGTCCGCATGGAACCGCTGACGTCCAGCACCAGTTCGACCTTGGGAGCGGCGTGCCCGGTCTCGTCGGCGACCGCTCCGGCGGGGAAGGCGATCCCGGCCGTCAGGGCGGCGAGCAGAGCGCAGACTCCCGCCGCCAGCCGTTGTCTTCTGATCATCGCCGGATCCTATTGATCAGACCGCCCGGACTCCAAAACGCCGCCGGGGGGCCGCCTTCACCCTCCGTCGCCCGGCGCGCCCTTCCTCAGCACTCCCGCCAGCCGGGCCCGGTACAGCACGGCGACGGTGAAGCCGTCGGTGATGCGTCCGTCGGCCACCATCTCCTCCGCCTCGGCCGCCGTCACCGTGATCGCCCGGCGGATCGCCTCCCCCCGCTCGACCTCCCCGAACTCCTCCACCCGTGCCGCGTACAGGGCCACCTTGTGACCCAGCAGACCGGTGTCCGGGTGCAGTTCACCCAGGGGGATCACCGCTGTCGGCGTGGCGGAGATCTCCTCCCGCAGCTCCCGGGTGACGTTCTGCTCGGGCGTGGCCCCCGGATCCCCGAACCCCCGCACCACCTCCCAGTGCCGGCTCCGGGTGGCGTGCCGGTGGTGCTCGATCAGCACCACCCTCTCCTCGGCGCCGACCAACGGCAGGACCACTACGCCGGGCGAGGAACCCGGGGGCGGCATGATCCGGTCATACAGGCCGAGGCGGCCGTCGGGGAAGCGCACCGGGTCCCGCAGGTACCAGAGGTAGCGTCCGGCCGACAGCACACCGGCCGGGGCCGGCCGCAGCGCGGTCCGCAGCCGTGCCCACAGGGCCGCGAACCGGCCGCGGTCACCGTCGGGCCCGACGGTGGTCGTCCGGCGCCGGGCGTCGCGGACCGCCACCGGGTCCGTGAGGATCCGGACCCCTCCGGGGTCGTCGCGGAACCATTCCGGCACGGCTCGGCGCAGGGCCTCGTACCGGTTCGTCCGGGGGCTCGGCATGCTGTGCAAGGGCGTACTCCGGGTCAGTATTCGGGCAGGTCCTCGTTGTCCTGCGTGGTCGTCGACGCGGTGCCCGCCCGGGCCGGGCCGCCCTCGTCACGGTAACCGGGCAGCCGCCGTACCAGGTCGTGGAACTGCGCCCATTCCCGCTCACCGGCCAGTCGTACCGTGGCGATCTCGCGGGCGAAGCGCTGCTCCTGCCGTCCGGCCAGGCGGTTGCGCAGCACCAGCTGCACCGAGCCGGTCAGCGAGCCGCTCACCGTCAGCGGCACCACCGTACCGGCCACTTCCCAGAGGTCGCTGCCGCTCACCGCCGTGAACACGGCCGCGCCGACCGTGACGACGACCTCGACCACCGGATGCCAGGCGGCCGCCCGGGCCCGGCGCCGCTCCCGCGCCAGCTTCAGGATCTCCGAGTTGAGCCGGACGTAGCGGTCGAAGACCTGCCCGGCGGCCTCGTGGAACGTCTCCGGGGCCGCGGTCAGCGCGCCGAACGCCTCGATGTAGGAGTTCCACACGGGGCTCTGCCGCAGCCGCCAGATGTCGTGCAGGGTCAGGTCGTTCACCGCCTGGGGCGTCAGCCGGTCCTGCACCGCGGCGAAGGACTGCCGCCGCAGGAACGTCAGCAGCTGCTCCGGGTCCTGCACGACGCCGACGGTCGAGGCCCGTGCCTCCCGGGCCTCCTGGAGCACCACCCGCCGCAGGCTGCCGACCGGTGTCAGGGGGTAACGCCCGAGGGCGTCGGCCAGGTTGACGTTGTAGATGAGGTCCAGCAGCTGCTTTATCTCCGCGGCGAACGGCTTGTCGCGGTCGTACCGACCCTCGGCGACGTTCGTCCCGGGGACGGTCACGAACTCCTCGTACAGGGTGTTGCGCACGACCTGTTCGCGACGCACGCGACGGCTGTTGCTGAAACCGACCACCTCGCCCAGCCGTTCGCCGAACCGGTCCGCTTCCTCGGGGGCCACGCCGACCTGGGCCGCGAGGACGTCGATGTCCTTGGCGGTGAGTCCCTGGACCTTCTCCGTGAACGGCTGGTACAGCCGGATCATGGTGCGGTCCCGGTTCTCCTGGTCGCCCGGGGAGTCGTCCCACGACATGCGCACACAGCGCACCCGGTCACCGGACGACATGCCCGCCAGCGTCTCCTGCCAGGCGCTGAACCCCTCGCGCCGCACGTGGAGGTGGGCAGGCGGCTCCTCCGCCGGATGCCGTTCGTTGAGCAGGAAGGGGACGATGGCTCCGGAGGCGAGGAGCCTGCGGTGCGCCGCCCGGGACTCCCCCTCCTCGACGAGGTCACGGCTGATCGCGTCGTTGTTGTAGAAGTAGGCGCGGTTGACGACGACCTGGCTGGCGTTGATCAGGCTGCGGAAGTACTCGGCCCGGACCTCCCGGACGCGCCGGCGGCCGACCTGGTCCAGGGACCGGCCGTGTTCGATCATCTTCCTGGTGAGCTGTGCGGGGACCCACTGGTTGTCCAGCGATTGCGCGATCACGGCGCCGGGGTCCAGCTGTTCGGGCTGGATCGGCGACATCAGGCTGTCACTGCGGTCGACGTCGGTCATCTGCGGCTCTCGGGGTTCTCGTGTCCGGACTGACCCCTCAGGGGTACAACCGCCCGGCACCGGGCGGACGGCCAACGCGATTTCCCGCCACCCACTATGGCGTGAAATCAGCTCAGGTCCGGGAATGTCGTGGCGCAGGGCGGGGGCAGGGTCGTCCAGCTGTCTCCGGTGCGGCCGGGGGACAGGCGCATCAGCGTCAGCGCCTTCGCGGGGAGCGGGTCGTCGCGCAGGGCCGCGAGGTCCGGGGTGTCGGGGAGGCCGGGCAGGGCGGAACGCAGGGCCGCGGCCAGCGCCGGGCCCGAGCCCGCCGTGCCCGCCAGCGCCCCCGCCACCAGGGAGCCGAACAGCTTGCGGCGCAGGGCGGTCACGTCGTCGGTGATCAGCCGGCCGCTCAGGTCCGGCACCGGGACGCCGTGGCGGGCCAGCCGGGCGGGGCTGATCCGGATGTCGGCGAGGTCCCGGTAGACCAGCCGCCGGGGGCCGCCGTCGGCGCCCAGGATCACCAGGAGGTTCTGCCCGTGCGCCTCCAGGGCCACCCCGAGGCCGAGCAGTGCGAGGCCCACCGTGAGCGCCAGCCGGGTGAACGCGGCCAGCCAGGCGGGATCATCGGGCAGGGAGGTACCGGCCAGCGCGGCCACCGGCAGCACCCGTTCCCCCGGACCCGTGTACTCCTCGGGAGACTCCCGCAGCAGTGCCGCCAGCGCGGAGGAGCCGTCGGAGGCCGCGCCGAGAGTCCGCGTCACGTGCAGCAGACCGTCCGTCCGCGCGGCGAGTTCCGCGCCGAGGGACGACAGGGCCGCGGCGGCCTCCACCGAGTACACCGAGATGTCCCGCACCGACGACGTCAGCCGGGCGCTCAGCGCGGTCTTCACATGCGGACCGCCGGGCAGCGCCAGCGTGCGCAGCGACATCAGCGGCCGGGCCGGGCGCCAGGGGTCGCACGGCCGCCGGAGCACGTGCGCGGCCTGCCAGGGGTGCACCGGCACCAACAGTCGGTCACGGTCGCGCAGTTCGGCCGGCCAGTCGCCGGACACCAGGCAGCGGTCCACCGGCACCGGCACCGTCCCCAGCTCCACCACCGGCCCGTGCTCCGGGCCGTAAGCCAGCTGGTCCGCCACCGAGAATCCCGGCCGTGCCCGGCAGTTGGGGTGGAACGGATGCCCGTCGACGACCCGCTGCTCCCACTCCCAGTCCCGCGCCGGCCACTCCTTCGGGTGATTCGCGGCGGCCCGGGACAACGCCAACGAAGCGACGCTGTGGGCGAGTTCCGCCGCGAAGGACGCCGCCTGCGGCACCCCGAGCGCGGCCGTCAGACGCGCCGGGTCCACGTACCGCTCCCGGTCGAGGCGGACCGCCGTGACGTACGCGGCGGTGGCGTACGGGTCGGCGTGCGGGCCGCGCAGGGTCCGTCCATCGGCGAGTCGCAGGGTCAGTCCGTACGGTCCGGGCGTCCGGCCGGTGAGCCACGGCAGCGGCTCGTGGACCAGGGCCCGCCACAGGCGGGTCAGCACGGCGGCGCGGGCACCCGGCAGCTCGGCCGCGTACCGGGGCAGCAGAGCGGGCCGGACAGCGGCCAGCTCGTCGGCGACGTCGGTCTCGGCGGTCGGGGGACGGTCCACGGACGGCTCCTCGGGTACGCGGGGCACGGCACGATTGTCGGGGACGACAGCCATACTGATCGCGACCGGCTCCCGGAGGACGCACCGGCGTGCGCGGGCACGCCCCCGCACCCCCCGTACCCCTCCCGTACCTCTCCGGACGACGTACGACGTACGACGGCACCGCGCACGACGGGACCATGTACGACGGCTCGACGGACGAGCACGGAGGAGCATGGAGGAGCACGGACGACGACGGACGACACGACGGACGAAGAGAACGCGTGGACCTCACACCCTCCGCCGGCGAGACCGGCGAGACCGGCGAGACCGGCGAGACCGGCCGCCGCGCCGACGCCTACGCGGCGGCGCCCCTGCTCAACTGCCTCCTGCGGGAGGTGGCCGAACCGCTCGCCGAGACCGGCGGCCGGAGCGTCCACCGGCTCCCGAGCGGCCGGCTGCTGCGGGTCCGCGCCGGGCGCCGCCCCGCCGACCCCGAGGTGCGCACGGCCGGCGCCTGGCGCCGGATCGGCCACCCGGAACTGGTCAAACTGGTCGCGGAGGAACTGCGCCGGCACACCGGCCTGCCCGGCGGCGACCTGCCCGCCGAGATGATCGACAGCCGGGACACGGTCGCCGCCCTGCTCACCGCCCGCGAACGGGCCACGCCCCCCGCCGACCCCTATCTGTGCTCGGAGCAGTCCCTGCTCACCGGCCACCCCCACCACCCGGCCCCCAAGGCGCGCGGCGGCGGCCCGGCCGCGTCCTGGCTGCCGTACGCGCCCGAGGCGCACGCCCGCTTCCCGCTGGTACTGCTCGGCGTGCGCGAGGACCAGGTGGCCGAGGATGGTGACACGACCGCCCTGGACGCCCTCGGCACGGCCCCGCCCGGCTACCGGCTGCTGCCCGCCCACCCCTGGCAGCTCGACCTGGTCGCCCGCGATCTCGCTCCCGCCCTCGCCGACGGCCGCCTGCTGCGCCTCGGGACGAGTGCGTTCGACGCCTGGCCCACGGCGGCGGTCCGCACGGTGTACGAACCCGGCCGCGACCTGTTCCTGAAGTTCAGCCTGGACGTGCGCATCACCAACGACATCCGCCGGCTGTGGCGCCACGACCTGCTCCGTCTCCGCCGCACCGACGACGCCGCCGGACGCGCGTTCGCGGCGATGGGGCCGCCCGCGGCATGGCTCGGCGACCGCGGGTACCGCACCGCCGCCTTCGCCTTCGAGGAGCTGGCCGTGCTGGTCCGGGACGGGCTGCGCGGGCACCTCGTGCCGGGCGCCACGCCGCTGCTCGCCGCGGGCCTCGCCGAGGGTTTCGACGGCAGCCCGCTGGCCGCCACCGCCGACCCGGCCGGCTGGTGGGAGGCGTACCTGGCACAGGTGGTCCCGCCCGCCCTGACCGCGTTCGGCGACCACGGGGTGGTCCTGGAGGCCCACCTCCAGAACACCCTCGTGGCCGTCGACGCCTCGGGTACGCCCGTGCAGGCCCTGTTCCGGGACGCCGAGGGCGCCAAGCTGCTGCCGGACGTCTCCCGCGCCGCCGGCTGGGAACGGCTGGTGTACTGCCTGGTCGTCAACCACCTCACCGAGATCGCCGGCGCCCTCGCCGACCACCACCCCGGCCTCGACCCGTGGCCCGCCGTCCGCCGCGCGCTGGCCCGGCACCACCTGCCCGAGATCCCCGCCCTGCTGACCGCGCCCACCCTGCCGGGCAAGACCAACCTGCTGCTGCGCTGGACCGGCGCGGCCGGCGCCGACGCCCGCTACCTGCCCCTGCCCAATCCCCTGCGCGCCGGCTGACACCGGACCGCCCGGGAAGGCGGCCGGGCCGGCGGCGGTGCGGTCGACGTCCGAATACCGCTGGTACGGCCGCCGGGCATGATGCAGAGTGCCTGCGTGGACACACGACGGCTCGACGACACGGCTCCCGCGGCGACGGCCGCTCGCGGGTACAGGCTGACCGGCGCCGACGGCCGGCCGTACCGCAGCGAGGTGCCCGGCCGCTTCGGTGGCTACCGGCGCGGACGGATCTACGGGCGACTGGACTGCCCGTCCGCCCTGCGGCACCTGGCTCGCGGGAACTACGTCCGCCACCGGGTGTTCTTCGCGGACGAGGCCACCGCGGTCGCCGCCGGGTACCGGCCGTGCGCGGTCTGCCTGCCCCTGCGCCACCGGGTGTGGCGGGACGGGCGGTCGTCGTGAACGGCCCCTCGCCCCGGCTGGATCCGGCCGCGCTCGCCGACTACGGTCCCTGGCCCGCTCCCCGGCCGCACACCGGCCCGGAACTCGCCCGCCTGCTGGCCCTCGTGGAGGGCTGCGGCCTGCACGGCGGCGGTGTCGCCCTGGGGCACGGCCGGGACACCGCGTCCAGGGCCGCCGCCGCGGCGTTCGCCGACGCCTGGCGGGAACGCGGCGGACAGCTCGCCGTGGTGGTCGACTGGCCCGAGGACGCCGCCTCCTGGCTGCGCCAGGCCCGCCGGCTGACCCGGGTGGAGCCGGACGCCTGGGTGGTGGCCGCCGCGCCGCTCGGCTGGATCCAGCTGAGCCGCCGGCTCCGGCACAGCACCGACTGGGACCCGGGCCGCACGTTCGGCTTCGCCGCCGCGGGGGACACCCGTCTGGTGACCGCCGCCGGACCGGGCGTGCTGGACGGGATGCGCGGCGCGACACCGGACGGCCGGGTGTGGACGGTCCGGCGTGGCTGGGTCGTGGAGTCCACCACCGGCTGACCCTCGGCGCGCCTCGATGACGCCCGGGGAGCCGTGTGCCGGCCCTCCGGATGCTCGGCGCCTTGTCCACCGGGGACGGCCGTACCCGGAAGAGCCCGGCACCGCCCTCCCGAGCCGCGGGCGTGCCGGTCCGGCGGGGAGGTGGAGTTTTCACTACCTCGGGACTCTCCTTAACTCCCTTCCCGGGACCGGCCGGTGGTCCGTATCGTCGTGACCGCAGGGCGCCCCGGCCGGCTCTTCGGCCGGCCCACCGCCCGCAGCCGGGGTCCGTCCCTGTTCCCCCGTCGTGGACGGGCCCCGGCCCGTTCGCCTCCGCCGTTCCCGCACCCGGCGAAGATCCTGGTCCTCCCCGGCTGTCACGCCCGGTTACTATGCAGCCCGGAGGTGGCCGTGGGATGCAGGGCGGACAGGCGACGGGGTCTGCGGGCGTGTTGAGGACGGTCACCGCGACCCGCTACGTCGAACCCCTCCGCTCCGGTGGCTCCGTGCCCGGTGTGGTGGAGGCCGACGACCTGGGCACGTACGTCGTGAAGTTCACCGGTGCGGCGCAGGGGCACAAGGCGCTGGTCGCCGAGATCATCGTCGGGGAGCTCGCCCGCGCGCTCGGTCTGCGCTTCCCCGAGCTGGTCCTCGTCCGCTTCGACCCCGCGATCGCCGCCGCCGAACCGCACCAGGAGGTGCGCGAGCTGCACAGTGCCAGCGCGGGCGTCAACCTCGGCATGGACTACCTGCCGGGCGCCCGGGACCTCACGCCGGAGATCGCGCGGGTCTTCCCGGTGGATCCGCTGGAGGCCGGCCGGATCGTGTGGCTGGACGCGCTGACCGCCAACGTCGACCGCACGGTGCACAGTTCCAACCTGCTGGTGTGGCCCACACGCGGCACCGTGCCGCCGCGGCTGTGGCTCATCGACCACGGAGCGGCCCTCGTCTTCCACCACCGCTGGGACACCACCGCCCCGGGCCGGGCGTACGACTTCCGGCACCACGCCCTCGGCCAGTACGGCCCCGACGTGCGCGCCGCCGACGCGGAACTGGCGCCCCGCGTCACCGAGGAGCTGCTGCGCCGGATCGTCGCCGAGGTGCCGGACGCGTGGCTGGCCGAGGACGCCGGATTCGCCACCGCCGACGACGTCCGGGACGCCTACGTCGGCCATCTCCTGGCCCGCGCGCGGCTCTCCGCCGAGTGGCTGCCCACCGACTTCCCGAGCCGGGCCGAACTCGCGGCCGAGGAGGCCGCCCGCGTCGCGAGGACGCAGGCGGGTCGCCCCGACTGGCTGAAGTGGGTCCCCGACCTGCACGGCGGGCCGGGGACCTGACAGAACCGGGCGGAGTGCCGCCGGTGCGGGGTGGGCCGTACCGGCTACCGCAGCCGCTCGTACGCCGGCAGGGTGAGGAAGTCGGCGTAGTCCTCGTCCAGGGCCACCTGGAGCAGCAGGTCGTGCGCCTCCTGCCAGTGCCCGGCCGCGAACGCCTCCGCGCCCAGCTCGGCGCGGATCGCGTCGAGTTCGTCGGCGGCCACCTTGCGGGCCAGCTCCGGCGTGGCCTTCTCGCCGTTCTCGAACTCGACGCCCGCGTTGATCCACTGCCAGATCTGGGAGCGGGAGATCTCGGCGGTGGCCGCGTCCTCCATGAGGTTGAAGATGGCGACCGCGCCGAGACCGCGCAGCCAGGCCTCGATGTACCGGATGCCGACCTGGACGGCGTTGACCAGGCCCGCGTACGTCGGCCTGGCGTCCAGCGAGTCGACGGCGATGAGGTCGGCGGCCTCGACGTGGACGTCCTCGCGCAGCCGGTCCTTCTGGTTCGGGCGGTCGCCGAGGACCCGGTCGAAGGACTCCATGGCGATGGGCACCAGGTCGGGGTGGGCGACCCAGGAACCGTCGAAACCGTCGTTCGCCTCACGGTCCTTGTCGGCACGCACCTTCTCGAAGGCCACCTTGTTGACCTCGGCGTCCCGGCGGGACGGGATGAAGGCCGCCATGCCGCCGATGGCGTGCGCGCCGCGCTTGTGGCAGGTGCGGACCAGGAGTTCGGTGTACGCACGCATGAACGGGGCTGTCATCGTGACCGCGTTGCGGTCCGGGAGGACGAACTTCGCCCCGCCGTCACGGAAGTTCTTCACGATGGAGAACAGGTAGTCCCAGCGGCCGGCGTTCAACCCCGAGGCGTGGTCGCGCAGTTCGTAGAGGATCTCCTCCATCTCGTACGCGGCCGTGATGGTCTCGATCAGCACGGTGGCGCGGACGGTGCCCTGCGGGACGCCGGTGTGGTCCTGGGCGAAGACGAACACGTCGTTCCAGAGGCGGGCCTCCAGGTGCGACTCCGTCTTCGGCAGGTAGAAGTACGGGCCCTTGCCGAGGTCGAGCAGGCGCTGGGCGTTGTGGAAGAAGTACAGCCCGAAGTCGACGAGGGCGCCCGGCACGGAGCGGCCGTCGGCGTCGACGAGGTGCCGCTCGTCCAGGTGCCAGCCGCGCGGGCGCATCACCACGGTCGCCAGCTCCGCGGGCGGGCGCAGGGCGTAGGACTTGCCGGTGCGCTCGTCGGTGAAGTCGATCTTCCCTGTGTAGGCGTCGCTCAGGTTGAGCTGGCCGAGGACCACGTTCTCCCAGGTCGGCGCGGAGGCGTCCTCGAAGTCGGCGAGCCAGACCTTCGCGCCCGAGTTGAGCGCGTTGATGGTCATCTTGCGGTCGGTGGGCCCGGTGATCTCGACGCGCCGGTCGTTCAGCGCGGCCGGGGCCGGGGCGACCTTCCAGGAGTCGTCCGCGCGGATGGCGGCCGTCCCGGGCAGGAAGTCGAGCGTGGAGGTGCGGGCGATCTCGGCGCGGCGCTCGGCCCGGCGGGCCAGGAGTTCGTCACGGCGCGGGGTGAACCGCCGGTGCAGCTCCGCCACGAAGGCGAGCGCCGCGTCCGTGAGGACCTCTTCCTGCCGGGGCAGGGGCTCGGCGTCGACGATGGCCAGCGAGGACGGCGCTGGTGCGGACATGAGCTGTCACTTCCTTCAGCGGTGGCACCTCGTGCCAAGGGGCACGAACAGGACAGTGAGCGCCCACTGTGCGGTCGGACGCTTCTGATCAGTGGATACTAGTTTCCTCATCGTGGAACTTCAATGGTTTGTTGATGTCGAGATTCTCCGGGTCGAGCGAAGGTGGCGCTCGGTGCCATCCCGTTCACTCCAGGTGGCTCAGGTCGGCCTCGGTGTCGATGTCGTACGGCTCGGCCACGTCCGCGCACTCCACCAGCCGTATCCGGTCCTCGTGCGCCCTCAGGTACGCCCGTGCCCCGCGGTCCCCGGTGGCCGTCCCGGCGATGTCCGCCCAGTGGGCCGCACCGAACAGCACGGGATGCCCGCGCACCCCGTCATAACAGGCCGCGGCCAGCGAGCCGTCGTCCTCGTAGGCGCCCAGCACCCGCGCCACCGCGGCGGGGCCGATACCGGGCTGGTCCACCAGGCCCACCAGCGCCGCGCGCGCCCCCGTACCGGCCAGCGAGGCCAGGCCCGCGCGCAGGGACGATCCCATGCCCTCGGCCCAGTCCGGGTTGTCCACCAGTACGCAGCCGTCGAGTGCGGCACGTCGCCGCACCTCGTCCGCGCGCGCCCCCAGCACGACGTGGACGCGTCGGCAGCCGGCCGCGCGCAGCACCCCGGCCGCGTGCTCGACCAGGGGCCGCCCCCGGTGCGTCAGCAGTGCCTTGGGCCGTCCGCCGAGCCGTCTGCCCCCGCCGGCGGCGAGCAGCAGCCCCGCGACGTCCGTCCGCGGATCGTGGTTGTCCGTCATGGGTCCTGCATACCCGACGGCGGCGGAACCGGACGGCTTTTGCGGCGCGGATTCCGTAGGGCTGAATTTCGGTCCGCGCTGTGGCGCTCCCGTACGGGGTGGCGTTTACTGGCCCGCGCATGACGGCGTGGCAGGGGGAGGGCTGTGTTGCGGAGCTTGGGGCAGCGGCCGGTGACCGGCAGCGACGAGGATACGAGAGTGGCGGGACTGCGCACCGCGGTCTCCCGGCTGCGCCGCGAACTCGCCGCGCATCCGGCGGATTTCCCCGACCGGGCGATAGCCGAGGACGAGCTGGCGGCGCTGGCGGCGATGGCCTGCGGCGGCTCGCCGGAGATCCCGCGCCTGCGCGGCTCCCTGTTACAGGTCGCCGCGGCGATCGGCTCGGTCAGCGCCCTCGCCCGGGGGCTCGGGGAGGTCCGGGACGCGGTGGATCTGTTCGGCGGTCCGCCGGGGCCGTGAGTGCCCGGGGGCGCCGGGGAGGTGGGCGGTGTGACGTCCGGGTCGCGGTTCGGTCGTCACGCCCCGTCCCGCCAGGCTTCCGAACTCGCCAGTGTCTGGGGTAGCTGGACGGCGACCTGCTGGAGCACCGGCGCGATGCCCGGGGTCTGGGGGAGGTCCGGGACGCGGTGGATCTGTTCGGCGGTCCGCCGGGGAGGTGGGCGGGGTGACGTCCGGGTCGCGGTTCGGTCGTCACGCCTCCTCCCGCTAGGCGCCCGAACTCGCCAGTACCTGGGACAGTTCGACGGCGACCTGCTGGAGCACCGGCACGATCTTGTCCGTCGCCGCCTCGGTGACCCGGCCCGCCGGACCGGAGATCGAGATCGCCGCGGCCGTCGGGGACTCCGGCACGGACACCGCCAGGCACCGCACCCCGACCTCCTGCTCGCTGTCGTCGACGGCGTACCCCGCCCGCCGTACGTCCTCCAGCGCGGCGAGGAAACCCTCCGGCGTGGTGATGGTCCGGTCGGTGGCCGCCGGCATGCCCGTCCGCGCCAGCAGCGCCCGCACCTCGTCGTCGGGCACGCCGGCCAGCAGAGCCTTGCCCACCCCGGTGGAGTGGGGAAGCACCCGCCGGCCCACCTCGGTGAACATGCGCATCGAGTGCTTCGACGGCACCTGGGCGACGTACACGATCTCGTCGCCGTCGAGCAGGGCCATGTTCGCGGTCTCGCCGGTCTCCTCGACCAGCCGGGCCAGGTACGGCCGCGCCCAGGTGCCCAGCAGGCGGGACGCCGACTCGCCGAGCCGGATCAGCCGGGGACCCAGCGCGTAACGCCGGTTGGCCTGCTGCCGTACGTAACCGCAGGCGACCAGCGTGCGCATCAGCCGGTGGATCGTCGGCAGGGGCAGTCCGCTGGCCGCGGACAGCTCGCTCAGGCCGACCTCGCCGCCCGCGTCCGCCATCCGCTCGAGCAGGTCGAAGGCACGCTCCAGGGACTGCACACCGCCGGCGGCGGGAGGCTTGGCGGAGTCGGTGGTGCTGGCGCTGGACGTCGGCACGGCGCGTTCCTTTCGGGACTGACGGGAGGGCAGAAGCCTACCCGGCGGCCGGTTGACTGCCCGCTTGTGCGTAGCTACGTTCTGCTTGCTGGAATTCTAATTCCGCTTTGTGGAAACGTCTAGAGCGAGCGGTGGCCGCCCGCTGTCCAGAAGTGTGCCTCTTGACGGCGGGGAAGTGGGAGTGAAGACTCCTTCAACAGAACGTTGAAGCCCGTTGTGCGGGCATACATCCCGGTTTCCCGGCTGTTGCAACGGCGGGTACAGAGAGGGGTTCGGGTGTCCGAGGCTGAACTGGTGCTGCGCTCGACGCGCGTCATCACCCCGGAGGGGACGCGGGCCGCAACGGTCACCGTGTCCGCCGGCACGATCACGGCCGTCCTGCCGTACGACGCGACCGTCCAGGCCACGGCCCGGCTGGCGGACCTGGGCGACGACGTCCTGCTGCCCGGGCTGGTCGACACCCACGTGCACGTCAACGACCCGGGCCGCACCGAGTGGGAGGGCTTCTGGACGGCCACCCGCGCGGCGGCGGCCGGCGGCATCGCCACGCTGATCGACATGCCGCTCAACTCCCTCCCCCCGACCACCACCGTCGAGCACCTGCGCGTCAAGCGGGCCGTGGCCCGGGACAAGGCCCACATCGACGTCGGCTTCTGGGGCGGCGCCCTGCCCGACAACGTCAAGGACCTCCGTCCGCTGCACGACGCCGGCGTCTTCGGCTTCAAGGCGTTCCTCTCCCCGTCGGGCGTCGAGGAGTTCCCGCACCTCGACCAGGAGCAACTCGCCCGGTCGCTCGCCGAGATCGCCGGCTTCGACGGGCTGCTCATCGTGCACGCCGAGGACCCGCACCACCTGGCCGCCGCCCCGCAGCACGGCGGCCCCCGCTACGCCGACTTCCTCGCCTCCCGCCCGCGCGACGCCGAGGACACGGCCATCGCCGCCCTGATGGGCCAGGCCCGCCGGCTCGACGCACGGGTGCACGTCCTGCACCTGTCCTCGGGTGACGCGCTGCCGCTGATCCGCGCCGCCCGCGCCGAGGGCGTCCGCGTCACCGTGGAGACCTGCCCGCACTACCTCACCCTCACCGCCGAGGAAGTCCCCGACGGTGCCAGCGAGTTCAAGTGCTGCCCGCCCATCCGCGAGGCCGCCAACCAGGACCTGCTGTGGGCGGCGCTGGCCGACGGCACCATCGACTGCGTGGTCACCGACCACTCGCCGTCCACCGCCGACCTGAAGACCGCCGACTTCGCCACCGCCTGGGGCGGCATCTCCGGCCTCCAGCTCAGCCTGCCCGCCGTGTGGACGGAGGCCCGACGGCGCGGCCACACCCTGGAGGACGTCGTCCGCTGGATGTCCACGCGGACCGCCGCCCTGGCCGGCCTGGAGGCCCGCAAGGGCGCCATCGCCCCCGGCCACGACGCCGACTTCGCCGTCCTCGCCCCCGACGAGACCTTCACCGTCGACCCGGCCGGCCTCCAGCACCGCAACCGGGTCACCGCCTACGCCGGCCGGACCCTGTACGGCGTCGTCCGGTCCACCTGGCTGCGCGGTGAACGCATCGTCGCCGACGGCGAGTTCACCGAACCGAAGGGCACCCTGCTCACCCGCCCCGAGTGAGCCGGCCCGTGAGCCACCCCCCGCTCCCGCACCTCACCGACCCCGGAAGGAACCCCTGATCACCGTGACGGCGTCGCACCACTCCTCCCTGCCCCGCTTCACCGGCGACGCGAACCCCTACGGAGGCGGCGACCCGTACGCGGACTACCGCAGCGCCGACCTCCCCTTCACCCACCTCGCCGACCTCGCCGACCGCCGGCTCGGCGCCGGTGTCATCGCGGCCAACGACGAGTTCTTCGCCGAGCGGGAGAACCTGCTGGTGCCCGAGCGGGCCGAGTTCGACCCCGAGCACTTCGGCCACAAGGGCAAGATCATGGACGGCTGGGAGACCCGCCGCCGGCGCGGTGCCTCCTCCGGGCACCCCTGGCCGACCGAGGAGGACCACGACTGGGCGCTGGTCCGCCTCGGCGCGCCCGGCGTGATCCGCGGCATCGTCGTCGACACGGCGCACTTCCGCGGCAACTACCCCCAGGCCGTCTCCGTGGAGGCCACCTCCGTACCCGGCGCGCCGTCACCGCGGGAGCTGCTCGGCGACGACGTGAAGTGGACGACCCTCGTCCCGCGCACCCCGGTCGGCGGCCACGCGGCGAACGGCTTCGAGGTCACCGCCGAGCAGCGCTTCACGCACCTGCGGGTCAACCAGCACCCCGACGGCGGCATCGCCCGCCTCCGCGTGTACGGCGAGGTCGTCCCGGACCCGCGGTGGCTCGCGGCCCTCAACACCTTCGACGTGGTCGCCCTGGAGAACGGCGGCCGGGTCGAGGACGCCTCCGACCGCTTCTACTCCCCGGCCACCAACACCATCCAGCCGGGCCGCTCCCGCAAGATGGACGACGGCTGGGAGACCCGCCGCCGCCGCGACCGGGGCAACGACTGGATCAGCTACCGGCTCGCCGCGCAGTCCCTCGTCCGGGCGGTCGAGGTCGACACCGCCTGCCTGAAGGGCAACAGCGCCGGCTGGGCGTCGGTGTCCGTGCGGGACGGCGAGGACGGCGACTGGACCGAGATCCTCCCGCGCACCCGCCTCCAGCCCGACACCGTTCACCGCTTCGTCCTGCCCGAGCCGGTGGCCGGCACGCACGCGCGGATCGACATCTTCCCCGACGGCGGCATCTCCCGCCTGCGCCTGTTCGGCTCCCTCACCGAGCAGGGCGCGAGCGGCCTCGCCGCCCGCCACCAGGAGCTGGGCGGCTGACCTCGCGCGCGGGCGCGACGCGCCCGCGCGTCACCCGCGCGGGCGTTGCTCGCGCCCGCCGGAACTCTTCCGTCCCCCTCCCGCGTTCTGTGCGTGTGACCCTTCAGCAAGAGATCGTCGGCAACGCCATGCAGATGGCGGTCGTCAACCTGCACCCCGGCCAGACCGTGTACTGCGAGGCCGGCAAGTTCCTGTTCAAGACGACGAACGTGGCCATGGAGACGCGGCTGTCCGGGCCCCCGGACGGCAACGGACAGCAGCAGAACGGTCCGGGCGGCGGCATGGGCGGCCTGCTGCGCCAGGCCATGGGCACCGCCATGCAGGTGGGCCAGCGCATGATCGCGGGCGAGTCGCTCGCCTTCCAGTACTTCACCGCCCAGGGCGGGGAGGGGACGGTCGGTTTCGCGGGCGTGCTCCCGGGTGAGATGCGCGCGTTGGAGCTGGACGGCTCGCGCGCGTGGTTCGCCGAGAAGGACGCCTTCGTGGCCGCCGAGTCCACCGTCCGGTTCGGCATCGCCTTCGCCGGCGGGCGGACCGGCATGAGCGGCGGCGAGGGCTTCGTCCTGGAGAAGTTCACCGGGCACGGCACGGTGATCATCGCCGGCGCGGGCAACTTCATCGACCTCGATCCGGCCGACTTCGGCGGCCGTATCGAGGTCGACACCGGCTGTGTGGTGGCCTTCGAGGAGGGCATCCAGTACGGCGTCCAGCGCGTCGGCGGCCTCAACCGGCAGGGCATCATGAACGCCGTGTTCGGCGGCGAGGGCCTGTCCCTGGCCACCCTGGAGGGCAGCGGCCGGGTGATCCTCCAGTCGCTCACCATCGAGAGCCTCGCCAACGCCCTGAAGAAGGCCCAGGGCGGCGACAAGCAGGGCCCGACCGGCGGCATGTTCTCCACCCACACGGGGTGACCCGTACGGGGTGAGCCGACACGCGCGGGGTCCGGGGCAGGCGGAACGGACCCCGCGCCGGCCGTGCGCGGTCCTGGCGGGACCCGGCCGGGTTAACTTCCCGCGAACGCGCGTGACGCGAAGGGAAAATCTTCAACTTTGGCGTTGACATGTCAATCTCTACGCGCGTCATCATGAAGCCATGACTCTCCCCCCACGCGTGACGCGCACCGGCGTCGCGGCCGCGCTCCTGTCCGCACTCCTCCTGGGCGGTACCGTCACCGCCGGCACGGCCGACGCCGCGGCGGCGTCCACCGGCAGCGTCTGCTACGGCGACCTGCCGTCCCAGGCCCACACCACCCTGCGCCTGATCGACCAGGGCGGCCCCTTCCCGTACTCCCAGGACGGGACCGTCTTCCAGAACCGGGAGGGCGTCCTGCCCTCGCGGACGAGCGGCTACTACCACGAGTACACGGTGACGACCCCCGGCTCCTCCACCCGCGGCGCCCGGCGCGTGATCACCGGGAAGGCCTATGAGGAGGACTACTACACCGCCGACCACTACGCCACGTTCGACCTGATCGACTTCGGCTGCTGAGACCGTTCCGCCCGGCGGTCCGGCCCCGCACCCCAGCGGTGGGCCGGCCGGGGGTCCGGCCCCGCGCTCAGCCGGACCCCCGGTTCTCCGCGACGGCGAACAGCGCGAACGCCAGCGCCAGGAGCGCGACGCTCGCGCCGACACCGTGGCCGTCGAGGATGCCGAGACGCCCCACGAGGCCGACGTCCCAGTCGGTGAACACGTGCAGCAGGCCGAGCGCCCCCTGCACCAGGGCGACGGATCCGAGGACTTCCAGCAGTGCCTTCACGGTACGAGCCTCGCCCCGCCGCCGTTCCCCGCACCATCGGCCGTGAGGCGGACCCCGTACCGCCGGGAGGCGCTCCCCGGCCGGCGCCCGCCGCCGAAAGTCGACGGCGCCGCGACTTAGGTCGGTGATCCGGGCGCGCGGCGGCGGTCGTGCGGGGTCCGTGCGTAGATTGACGGACCGTGAGCACTGACGAACCGGCTTCGGCACCGCGGGAGTTCGCCGACCGCCGATGGCTGTTCCCCTCGGCGCTGATCCATGAACCGGACCCGGACGACGGCGCGTCCGGCCGGCCGGCGCGCCGGACGGCACGCGACTGGGCCGTCGACCTCGCCTGCTTCGTGCTGGCCGTCGTCATCGGTCTGACGGCCGTCCGGTCCCTGGCCCACGAACCGGGCCTGCCGCACTCCCTCGCCGTGCTCGACCAGGTTCTCGGCGCCCTCGCCTGCGCCGCCCTCTGGCTGCGCCGCCGCCGGCCGGTCGCGCTGGCCGCCGCCATGATCCCGATCGGCCTGCTGTCCAACACCTCGGGCGGCGCGGCCATGGTCGCCCTGTTCACCCTCGCCGTGCACCGGCCCCTGCGGTACGTCGCCTGGATCGGCGGTGTCGTCCTCGCGCTCGGCCCCCTCTTCTTCTGGCTGCGTCCCGACCCCGACCTGCCCTACGCCGCCGTCGTCGCGTTCACCTCCCTGCTCACCGTCACCGTCATCGGCTGGGGCATGTTCGTGCGTGCCAAGCGGATGCTGGTGCTGACCCTGCGGGAGCGGGCCCGCCGGGCGGAGACGGAGGCGGGGCTGCGGGCCGAGCGGGCCCAGCGGCTGGCCCGGGAGGCCATCGCCCGCGAGATGCACGACGTGCTGGCCCACCGGCTCACCCTGCTCAGCGTCCACGCGGGGGCCCTGGAGTTCCGGCCCGACGCCTCCCGTGCGGAGATCGCGCGCGCCGCCGGCGTGATCCGGGAGAGCGCGCACGAGGCCCTCCAGGACCTGCGGGAGATCATCGGCGTCCTGCGCACCGGTGACGAGGAACCGTCCGGCGGGCGGCCCCAGCCGACGCTGGCCGCGCTGGACGCCCTCGTCGCCGAGTGCCGGGAGGCCGGGATGGGGATCGTGCTCGACCACCGTGTCGCCGACCCGGCCGCCGTCCCCGCCTCCGTCGGCCGGACCGCCTACCGCATCGCCCAGGAGACCCTCACCAACGCCCGCAAGCACGCCCCCGGCGCCGAGGTCACGGTCCGCCTCACGGGCGCCCCCGGCGACGGCCTGACCGTCACCGTCAGCCACCCCGCCCCGCCCGGCCCGGTCCCGCCCGTCCCCGGCTCCGGCCAGGGCCTGATCGGCCTCACGGAACGTGCCACGCTCGCGGGCGGGCACCTGGAGCACGGCCCGGCGTCCGACGGCGGCTTCGAGGTGCGGGGGTGGCTGCCGTGGGCCCGGGCGTGACGGGCGCGGCCGGGCGGTTCCGGTCCGTCGCCCGCGTTCCCCGGCCCCACCCGGCCGTGGTTTCGTGACCCCATGACCGCGACCCCGATCAGACTCCTCCTCGTGGACGACGACCCCCTCGTGCGGGCCGGACTGGCCCTGATGATCGGCGGGGCCGAGGACATCGACATCGTCGGGGAGGCCGCGGACGGCGCGGAGGCCGAGCGACTCGTCGGCGACACCGCGCCGGACGTCGTCCTCATGGACCTGCGCATGCCGTCGGTGGACGGGCTCACCGCCACCCGGCGGCTGCGCGCGCGTCCCGGCGCGCCCCACGTCGTGGTGCTCACCACGTTCCACGCCGACGAGCAGGTGCTGCACGCCCTGCGCGCCGGCGCCGCCGGTTTCGTGCTGAAGGACACCCCGCCCGCCGAGATCGTCGACGCCGTGCGCCGGGTCGCGGCCGGCGATCCCGTGCTGTCGCCCGCCGTCACCCGCCAGTTGATGCGGCACGCGGCCGGCAGCGCCGCCGACGTGCGACGTGCCCGCGCGCGGGAGCGGCTCGCCGTCCTGGGCGGCCGTGAACGCGAGGTCGCCGTCGCCGTGGGCCGCGGCTTCGCCAACGCCCGTATCGCCACCGAGCTGTTCATGAGCGTGGCCACCGTGAAGACCCACGTCTCGCGCATCCTCGCCCGGCTCGGCCTCGATAACCGCGTGCAGATCGCCCTGCTCGCCCACGACGCGGGCTGGCTGGAGGACGACGACGAGTCGTAGGCCCTCGCGTGCGCATCACGCCGGGCACGCGGGCCCTCGCCCCGCTCCCCGGTCGGCCCGGAAGGCAGGCCCTGGCGCCGATCAGCCGTGCGGGTGCGGTGCCCCGTCCGGGATCTCCGTCAGCGCCACCGGCCGCCGCTCCCGGCGGGAGAGTTCGCAGGCCTCCGCGACGCGCAGCGCCCCCAGCGCCTCCCGGCCGTCGCACGGGTTGGGCCGCTCGCCCCGCACCACCTCCACGAAGGCGTGGAGCTCGGCCTCGTACGCGGGCCCGAACCGGTCCAGGAACCCCGACCACGGCTTGTCGGCGGGCGGCGGGCCGGTCGGCTCGGTGGAGGCGAGGGGCGTACGGTCGTCCAGCCCCACGACCACGGTGTCCCGTTCCCCGGCCAGCTCCATCCGCACGTCGTACCCGGCGCCGTTCACCCGTGTCGCCGTCGCCGTGGCCAGGGTGCCGTCGTCCAGGGTGAGCAGCGCCGCCCCGGTGCGGACGTCACCGGCGTCGCGGAACATCCCGGGGCCGCCGTCGCAGCCGGTGGCGTACACGTCGAGGACCTCGCGGCCCGTGACCCAGCGCAGCACGTCGAAGTCGTGGATCAGCGTGTCCCGGAACAGCCCGCCGGACCCGGCCAGCCAGTCGGCCGGCGGCGGGGACTGGTCGCAGGTCATGGCCCGTACGGTGTGCAGCCGGCCGAGCCGGCCCGCGCGCACGGCCTCCCGGGCGCCGGCGTAGCCCGCGTCGAAGCGGCGCTGGAAGCCCATGTGCAGCACCGTCCCGGCCGACTCCACCTCGGCGAGGGCGGCCAGTGTGCCCGGCAGGTCCAGGGCGACGGGCTTCTCGCAGAAGACCGGCAGCCCGGACCGGGCGGCCCGGCCGATCAGTTCGGCGTGGGCCGGTGTCGCGGCGGTGATCACCACCGCGTCCACGCCCCACCGGAAGATCTCGTCCACGCCCGGTGCCGCCGTCTCGCCCAGCCGGTGCGCCAGCTCCTGCGCCCGCGCCGGGTCCGCGTCCGTCAGGATCAGTGAGCCGACCTCGCGGTGACGGCTGAGCGTCCTCGCGTGAAGGGTGCCGATGCGGCCCGTACCGATGACCCCGATGCGCATGGGAACAAAGTGAACGGCGACCCCGCCCCCTGTCAATGGCTATGTCCTGACAATCGGACTACACGACTTCCCGTCAACCAGGCACCGGACTACGCTCGGGCCCGTGCCGAAACCAGAAGTGGACCCGACCGTGCCGCTCGATCTCCGTGTGGACCGGAGCTCCCCGGTGCCGTTGTACTTCCAGCTCGCCCAGCAGCTGGAGGCCGCCATCGAGCACGGTCGGCTCACCCCCGGCAGCCTGCTGGGCAACGAGATCGAGCTGGCCGCGCGGCTCGGTCTGTCCCGGCCCACGGTCCGCCAGGCCATCCAGTCCCTGGTCGACAAGGGCCTCCTCGTGCGGCGCCGCGGGGTGGGTACGCAGGTGGTGCACAGCCAGGTCAAGCGCCCGCTGGAACTGAGCAGCCTCTACGACGACCTGGCGGCGGCCGGCCAGCGACCCGCGACGAAGGTGCTGGTCAACACGGTCGTGCCGGCCTCCGCGGAGGTCGCCGCCGCGCTCGGGGTGACCGAGGGCGGCGACGTCCACCGCGTCGAACGGCTCCGGCTCGCGCACGGCGAACCGATGGCGTACCTGATCAACCACCTGCCGCCCGGCCTGCTCGACCTGGAGACCGGCCGGCTGGAGGCCACCGGGCTGTACCGGCTGATGCGGACCGCCGGGATCACCCTGCACAGCGCGCGCCAGTCCATCGGCGCCCGCGGTGCCACGGCCGCCGAGGCCGAGCGGCTCACCGAGGCCGAGGGCGCCCCGCTGCTCACCATGCGGCGCACCACCTTCGACGACACCGGCCGCGCGGTGGAGCTCGGCGACCACACCTACCGCCCGACCCGCTACTCCTTCGAGTTCCAGCTGCTCGTACGGTCCTGACCGGCCCCTGCCCGGTCCTCGGCACGGCCCCCGCCGGCCCGCGCTTTCGTCGCGATGTCCGGACAATGCGGCCCGCGCACGTCCCCAGCCGTACGAGGACCGGCGCCCGTGCCCGATACTGGGGTGTTCGGGGCGGGCGGAACGGACGCCGGGAGACGCCGGCGGCAGCGGCCACCCGCCCCTCGCACACGTCGGAGCAGACAACGGACGGCAAGAAGGGCACGGCCTCGTGGCACGGTTTCGGACCTGGGTAGGCATAGCGCTGGCGGGGGCACTCTCCGTGTCGCTCGCCGCGTGCAGCAGTACCGGAGGCAAGCGGGCGGAGGACGCCCGCAAGGCCGCCGCCGCCCAGGGCAGGGCGGCGGTGAACACGCCGCGCTGGACCATCGCGATGATCACCCACTCGGGGGACGGCGACACCTTCTGGGACATCGTGCAGAGCGGCGCCAAGCAGGCCGCCGTCAAGGACAACATCAAGTTCCTGTACTCGCACGACGACGAGGCCCAGCAGCAGGCACAGCTGGTGGACGCGGCCGTCGACAAGAAGGTCGACGGGATCATCGTCACCCTCGCCAAACCGGACGCCATGAAGGCCGCCGTGGCCCGCGCCGAGAAGGCCGGCATCCCGGTGGTCACCGTCAACTCCGGCTCCGAGGAGTCCAAGGCCTTCGGCGCCCTCACCCACATCGGCCAGGACGAGACGATCGCCGGTGAGGCCGTCGGCGACGAACTGAACCGGCGCGGGAAGAAGAAGGCCCTGTGCGTCCTGCACGAGCAGGGCAACGTCGGCCACGAACAGCGGTGCGACGGTGTCGCCCGTACCTTCCGCGGCAGCCTCCAGAAGCTCTACGTCAACGGCACCAACATGCCCGACGTCCAGTCCGCGATCGAGGCCAAGCTCCAGGCCGACAAGTCCGTCGACTCCGTCGTCACCCTCGGCGCGCCCTACGCCGACACCGCCGTCAAGGCACGCTCGGACGCGGGCAGCAAGGCCGAGGTCGACACCTTCGACCTCAACGCCACGGTCGCGGCCTCGCTGAAGAACGGCACCCTCGGCTTCGCCGTGGACCAGCAGCCGTACCTCCAGGGCTACCAGGCCGTCGACCTGCTGTGGCTGTACAAGTACAACGGGGACGTCCTCGGCGGCGGCAAGCCGGTCCTCACCGGCCCGCAGATCATCACCAAGGACCAGGCGTCCGCGCTGGCCGAGTACACCCAGCGGGGCACGCGATGAGCGCGGTCACGGAAGCGGCCGCCGCCGACACGGGCGCGCGGCCGGCGCCGCTGCGACGGCTGCTCTCCCGCCCGGAACTGGGCTCCGTCGTCGGCGCCCTCGCCGTCCTCGTCTTCTTCGCCTTCGCCGCCGACGGCTTCCTGCGCGCCTCCAGCCTCAGCACGGTCCTCTACGCCTCCTCGACCATCGGCATCATGGCCGTACCCGTGGCCCTGCTGATGATCGGCGGCGAGTTCGACCTGTCGGCCGGCGTCATGGTGACGTCCTCGGCGCTCGTCTCCTCGATGTGCAGCTACCAGCTGACCGCGAACGTCTGGGTCGGCGTCGGCGTGTCCCTCCTGGTCACCCTGGCCGTCGGCGCCTTCAACGGCTTCATGCTGACCCGCACGAAGCTGCCCAGCTTCATCGTCACCCTGGGCACGTTCCTCATGCTGACCGGCATGAACCTCGGCTTCACCAAGCTGATCGACGGCACCGTCTCCACCAAGACCATCGGTGACATGGAGGGCTTCCCGAGCGCCCACGCCGTCTTCGCCTCGACGTTCACCGTCGGCGGAGTCGGCGTCAAGGTCACCATCCTGTGGTGGCTCGGCCTGGTCGCCGTCGCCTCCTGGATCCTGCTGCGCACCCGCGCCGGCAACTGGATCTTCGCCGTGGGCGGCAACGCCGACGCTGCCCGCGCGGTCGGCGTCCCCGTCGCCAGGACCAAGACCGGCCTCTACATGGGCGTCGCCCTCGGCGCCTGGATCTCCGGCCAGCACCTGCTCTTCTCCTTCGACGCCGTCCAGTCCGGCGAGGGCGTCGGCAACGAGCTGATCTACATCATCGCGGCCGTCATCGGCGGCTGCCTGATCACCGGCGGCTACGGCAGCGCGGTCGGCTCGGCCGTGGGCGCGCTCCTGTTCGGCATGACCAGCAAGGGCATCGTCTTCGCCGAGTGGAACCCCGACTGGTTCAAGTTCTTCCTCGGAGCGATGCTGCTCCTCGCGACCCTGCTCAACGCCTGGGTCCGCAAGCGCGCGGAGGCAGCCAAGTGACACTCGTCGAACTGAGCGGCGTCAGCAAGCGCTACGGCACCGTCCGCGCCCTCGAAGGGGTCTCCCTGGAGGTCCGCGCGGGCGAGATCACCTGTGTCCTCGGCGACAACGGCGCGGGCAAGTCCACCCTCATCAAGATCATCGCCGGTCTGCACCGGCACGACGCCGGCACCCTGCGCGTCGACGGCGAGGAGACCACCCTCGCCTCGCCCCGGGACGCCCTGGACCGGGGCATCGCCACCGTCTACCAGGACCTCGCCGTCGTTCCCCTCATGCCGGTGTGGCGCAACTTCTTCCTGGGCTCAGAACCCCGCACGGGCGTGGGCCCCTTCCGGCGCCTGGACACCGGGCTCATGCGCCGCACCACCCGCGAGGCCCTGCTGCGCATGGGCATCGACCTGCGCGACGTCGACCAGCCCATCGGCACCCTCTCCGGCGGCGAACGCCAGTGCGTGGCGATCGCCCGTGCCGTCCACTTCGGCGCGAAGGTCCTCGTCCTGGACGAGCCGACGGCGGCCCTCGGCGTGAAGCAGTCCGGTGTGGTGCTGAAATATGTGGCCGCAGCACGTGACGAGGGCCTGGGTGTCGTCCTGATCACCCACAACCCGCATCACGCGTATCTGGTGGGGGACAGGTTCGTCCTGCTGCGGCGCGGCACCATGGTGGGCAACCACACACGCGACGAGATCACCCTGGACGAGCTGACGCGTCAGATGGCGGGCGGCTCCGACCTGGAGGCCCTGCGCCACGAACTCCAGCGCGGCTGACCGGGGGCGGGACGGGCCCGCGCGTCGCTGTCGCGCGGGACACGGCCGGCCGCGCCGGGCCCGTCCGCGACCCGGCGGGCGCCCCGCGTCCCGCCCCGCGCAGCACGGAGCGTGAGCGTGCGGCAGAATCGACAAGCGATGAGCACCTACCGCGACCTCACCGCCCCCATCGGCTCCCGCCGGGCCCCCGTGCTCCGTACGGTCGGCACCCGCGAACGCCGGTCCCACCTGACCGCGCCCCGGGTGCCGACGGTCGGCATCGACATCGGCGGCACCAAGGTCATGGCGGGCGTCGTGGACGCCGACGGCAACATCCTGGAGAAGCTCCGCACGGAGACCCCGGACAAGTCCAAGAGCCCCGAGGTCGTCGAGGACACCATCGCCGAACTCGTCCTGGACCTCTCCGACCGGCACGACGTGCACGCGGTGGGCATCGGCGCCGCCGGCTGGGTCGACGCCGACCGCAACCGCGTCCTGTTCGCCCCCCACCTCTCCTGGCGCAACGAGCCGCTGCGCGACCGCCTCGCCAGCCGGCTCTCCGTGCCCGTCCTGGTCGACAACGACGCCAACACCGCCGCCTGGGCCGAGTGGCGCTTCGGCGCCGGCCGGGGCGAGGACCACCTCGTCATGATCACGCTCGGTACCGGCATCGGCGGCGCCATCCTGGAGGACGGCCAGGTCAAACGCGGCAAGTTCGGCGTCGCCGGCGAGTTCGGCCACATGCAGGTCGTCCCCCAGGGACACCGCTGCCCGTGCGGCAACCGCGGCTGCTGGGAGCAGTACAGCTCCGGGAACGCGCTCGTCCGCGAGGCCAGGGAGCTGGCCGCCGCCGACTCCCCGGTGGCCTACGGCATCATCGAGCACGTCAACGGCAGCATCGGCGACATCACCGGCCCCATGATCACCGAGCTGGCCCGCGAGGGCGACGCCATGTGCGTGGAACTGCTCCAGGACATCGGGCAGTGGCTCGGCGTCGGCATCGCCAACCTGGCCGCCGCCCTCGACCCCTCCTGCTTCGTGATCGGCGGCGGTGTCTCGGCCGCCGACGACCTGCTCATCGGCCCGGCCCGGGACGCCTTCCGACGCCACCTCACCGGCCGCGGCTACCGGCCCGAGGCCCGCATCACCCGCGCCCAGCTCGGCCCCGAGGCCGGCATGGTCGGCGCCGCCGACCTGGCCCGGCTGGTCGCCCGCCGGTTCCGCCGCGCCAAACGCCGCCGCGTGGAACGCTCCGAGCGCTACGAGCGCTACACCCAGGCCCGCCGCGACCGGGACACCGCGTGACCGCGGCCCTGCCCCGCCAGGCACCCCCGCCGGACGAACCCCGGCGGCCCGCGGAGGACCCGCGCCACAAGACCAGACGCCGGGCGCTCACCCTGCTGATCATCGTCCTGCTGATCGGCGTACCGGCCGGCTACCTGGTGATCTCCGCCAACCAGAGCCGCAACAGCGGCAAGGACAAGGAGGAGAAGTACTCGGCGACCGGCCTCACCCCCGGCTGGCCGTCGAAGGTGCAGCGCCGCCTCTACCAGGTGAGCGTCCCCCACCCTGCCGACCACATCGCCTACTACGAGACCAACAACTGGAAGACCAGCCGCCTCTACGTCCAGTTCCGCACCAACCCCGCCGGCCTCGACAGCTTCCTGGAGACCATGGGCGCGCGCCGGGACCAGCTGCGGAAGGACGACATCACCGTCGGCGAACGCGACCGGAAGGTCAGCGGCTGGACCTTCACCGGCCCCGGCCCCTGGCGCGGCCTCACCCACGCGCAGAAGAACCCGGCGCCCACCCAGGACGTGGTCGTCAACCTGTCCGACCCGGACCGCCCGATGGTGTTCGTCGTCTCCCGCACGGTCCCCTGACCAGCGGCCCCGCCCCGCCCGCGGAGCCGGTTGTCAGACCCCGCCCGTAGAGTCGGAGACATCGCGGAGCGGCACGGGACGGGAGGTGACGGGACGGATGAACGGCACGGCGGCGGCGGAGCGCACGGGCGGCGGCCCGCGGACGGACACCGGGCACCCGGTCCCCGTCCGCCTCGCGTCCGTCTACCTTCCCGCGCCCCTCCCGCGCCAGGGCCGCCTCGCCTTCTGGGACCCCGACGGCGACCCGCTGCCCCCCGCGGCCGGCGCCGACACCCAGGAGCTGACGGTCGTACGGCCCCACGGCGCCGGGGTGCGCCGCCGACAGGTCCCCGCGCTGACCCTGACGCTCGCCGACGCCCTGCCCCTGCTGGTCCACGCCCGTCGCGACCCGGCCGCCCACCCGGCCACCGTCTGCTGGGGTGCCGCCGCCCTGCACGCCCTGCGGCTCGTCGCCCGCGGCCGGCTGCTGCCCGGCCTGACCCCCGGCGGCCACGACGCCTGGCGGGCCGGCCCGCTGGAACCCGACGACATCGCCCACCTGCGCGCGATCGCCGCCGCCCTGCCGCCCGAGGGCCACGCCGTGCCGCTCCCCGGCCCGGGCGCGCTCCGGCTTCCCGAGCCCGAGGCCCTGGTCCGCGCCTTCCTGGACGCGGTCGCCGACACGCTGCCCCGCACCGCCGCGGCCTTCGCCGCCGCCGGCCGCCCGTTCGCCGCCCGCCAGCCGCAGACCCTGCCCGGCGCCCACGCCTGGGCCGCCGAGGTCGCCGCCGGCATGGACGCCGGCGTCCGCGTCTCGCTCCGCCTCGACCTGTCCGCCTACGACGTGTTCGACGCCGGCGCGCACGAAGAGGACGCGCGCGCCGCCGGCGCCGCCGTCGTGCAGGTGCACAGCCTCGCCGACCCCACCCTGGTGGCCGACGCGGCGGCCCTGTGGGCCGGGGAGGCCGACGCGGCGTTCGGCCCCCGCGCGCGCGTCGACGCGGCCCTGGCCGTCCGGCGCGCCGCCCGCGTGTGGCCGCCCCTGGAGCGGCTCGCCCTGCGGGACGTCCCCGATGTCCTCGCCCTCTCCGAGGAGGAACTGGGCGACCTGCTCGGCGTCGCCGCGGGCCGGCTGGCCGCCGCCGGAGTCGCCGTCCACTGGCCCCGCGACCTCGCCCGCGACCTGACCGCCGCCGCGGTGATCCGCCCGGCGCCCGGCTCCGCGACCGACGGCACCGGCTTCTTCGAGGGCGAGGACCTGCTCCGGTTCCGCTGGCAGCTGGCCCTGGGCGGCGACCCGCTCAGCGAGGCCGAGATGGACGTCCTCGCCGAGGCCCACCGTCCCGTCGTACGGCTCCGGGACCGCTGGGTGCTCGTCGACCCGGCCCTCGTCCGCAGGGCCCGCAAGCGCGAACTGGGCCTCCTCGACCCCGTCGACGCGCTGTCCGTCGCCCTCACCGGCACCGCCGAGGTCGACGGCGAGACCGTCGAGGCCGTGCCCGCCGGCGCGCTCGCCGCCCTCCGCGACCGCCTCACCGCGGGCCTGCACCCCGCCGACCCGCCCCCCGGCCTGGACGCCACCCTCCGCGACTACCAGCTGCGCGGCCTCGCCTGGCTCGACCTGATGACCTCCCTCGGCCTCGGCGGCTGCCTCGCCGACGACATGGGCCTCGGCAAGACCGTCACCCTCATCGCCCTGCACCTCAAGCGGGCCCGCCCCGAACCCACCCTCGTGGTCTGCCCGGCCTCCCTCCTCGGCAACTGGCAGCGCGAGATCACCCGGTTCGCGCCCGGCGTCCCCGTCCACCGCTTCCACGGCCCCGACCGCGCCCTGCCCGAACAGGCCGGCGGCTTCGTCCTCACCACGTACGGCACGATGCGCTCCGCCGCCGCGCTGCTCGCCGGGCAGCCCTGGGGCATGGTCGTCGCCGACGAGGCCCAGCACGTGAAGAACCCCTACTCGGCCACCGCGAAGGCGCTGCGCACCATCGCCGCCCCCGCGCGCGTGGCCCTCACCGGCACCCCCGTCGAGAACAACCTCTCCGAACTGTGGGCCCTGCTCGACTGGACCACCCCCGGCCTGCTCGGCCCGCTGAAGTCCTTCCGCGCCCGGCACGCCCGCGCGGTGGAGAACGGCGAGGACACCGAGGCCGTCGAACGCCTCGCCCGCCTGGTCCGCCCCTTCCTGCTGCGCCGCAAGAAGTCCGACCCCGGCATCGTCCCCGAACTGCCACCCAAGACCGAGACCGACCACCCGGTGCCGCTCACCCGGGAACAGGCCGCGCTGTACGAGGCGGTGGTGCGCGAGTCGATGCTGGCCATCGAGACCGCCGAGGGCATGGCGCGCCGCGGCCTGGTGCTGAAGCTGCTCGGCGCCCTCAAGCAGATCTGCGACCACCCGGCGCTCTACCTGAAGGAACAGCCGCGCCCCGACGGCCTGGCCGCCCGCTCGGGCAAACTCGCCCTCCTCGACGAGCTGCTGGACACCCTGCTCGCCGAGGACGGCTCCGCGCTCGTCTTCACCCAGTACGTCGGCATGGCCCGCCTCCTCGCCGCCCACCTGTCCGCGCGCGCGATCCCCATGGACCTGCTGCACGGTGGTACGCCGGTGCCGGAGCGGGAGCGCATGGTCGACCGCTTCCAGAGCGGTGAGACACCGGTCCTCGTCCTCTCCCTCAAGGCCGCCGGCACCGGCCTGAACCTGACCCGCGCGGGCCACGTCGTCCACTTCGACCGCTGGTGGAACCCGGCCGTCGAGGAACAGGCCACCGACCGCGCCTACCGCATCGGGCAGACCCAGCCCGTGCAGGTCCACCGCCTGGTGACCGAGGGCACCGTCGAGGACCGCATCGCCGAGATGCTCGCCGCCAAGCGGGCCCTCGCGGACGCCGTCCTCGGCTCCGGCGAGGCCGCGCTCACCGAACTGACCGACCGCGAACTGTCCGACCTGGTCTCCCTGCGGAGGACCCCGTGACGGCCGCCGACCGTCCCGGCGACGCCGCCCGCCGCGCCCTGCGGGCGGCCAGGGAGCGCGCCGAGGCCGGCCCCCGGCCCCCGGCGACGGACGCGGACGCGCACCGGGACACGGACACGGACACGACGGGTGTCTCCGGCGCCGCCGACCCGGGGCCCGGCGACGCGACGCACGCGCGGGCCGCGGAGGACGGCGTCACCGGGACGGTCGGCGGGCACGAGCGGGCGGTGGCGGACGGCGCGGATCACGGGGTGCGGGGGCCGCGGCCGGCCGGTCCCGATGCCGGCGCCTGCGAGCCGGACGCGGCCGAGGCCGCCCGCGCGGCGCTCAGGGCCGCCGTCGCCACCCGCCGGGACAACGGTGTGCCGCCGGCCTCCGGCCCGGCACCGGCGGCCGACGCCGGCACCGCGGGGCGGGAGGCGCCTCCGGCCGGCGCCTCCGGCGGGCGTCCCGGTGACGTCGCCCGGGAGGCGCTGCGCGCGGCACGGCGCGAGGCGCTGCGCGCGGAGGCGGAGGAGCACCGGGGCGGGCGGCGTGTCCCGCCGCGCCCGGGCCCGGCCGGCATCGGTTCCCCGTCCGCGCCGGGGGAGCGCGGCGCGGGCGCGCGGACCGGTGCCGTCCAGGACATGCGGCACTACCTGGCTAACGCCTTCCGGATGCCCACGTGGGCGGACGCGCCCGAGGAGCCGGAGGAGCGGGAGGCGACGGGCGCGGCCGGGACCCCGGCGACGGGATCAGGGGAACCGCCCCGTGCCGAGACGGCACCCGCCGAGCCACCGTCTTCGGCGGCCGAGCCCACGCCCACGTCCCCGGGCCCCGGCTCCGCGCCTCCCGAGCCCGCCCGCCCCGCTCCCGACCGCCCGGCGCCCGCACTGTGGCAGGTCGCGTCTTCGAAGGCCGCGCCCGCGTCGGCCGCGCCCGCGCAGGCCGCGTCCCCGTCGGTCGGGCCTTCGCAAGAGGCGCCCGCGCCCGGGCAGCTTCCGCAGGAGGCGCCCCCGTCCGTCGCGCCCCCGTCGACCGGGCCGTCGTCCGTCGCGCCCTCGCCGGACGCGTCCCCGTCGGTCGGGCCTACGCAAGAGACGCCCTCGACCGTCGCGCCTTCGCCGGACGCGTCCCCGTTCGTCGCGCCTTCGCCGGACGCGTCCCCGTTCGTCGCGCCCTCGCCGGCAGCGCCTCCGCGAGAGGCGTCCCCGTCGGTCGGGCCTTCGCAGGAGGCGTCCGCGCCCGGAGAGCTTCCCCCGGATGCGTCCCCGCCCGTCGCGCCCCCGTCGGTCGCGCCCTCGCCCGCCGTGCCCTCGTCCGTCGCGCCCCCGTCCGCCGCGTCACCGTCGGTGGCCCCCTCGCCGGCAGCGCACCCGCGAGAGGCGTCCCCGTCGGTCGGGCCGTCGCGGGAGGCGTCCGCGTCTCCGCAGGACGCGTCCCCGAGCGCCGTCCCCCTGCCCGTGTCCGTGCCGGTGGTCGGTGGGGCCGGGGTGGCGCACGCGCCCGCCACCATGGCCACCCCCCACCGGGACACCGAACTGCGGCGCACCTTCGCCGCGTTCGGGCCCCGGGGGACCGGCGGGGACGAGCAGCCGTTCGCGGCGACCTGGTGGGGCAACGCCTGGGTGGAGGCGCTGGAGCGGGGGGCGCTGGACCCCAAGCGGCTGGCCCGCGGCCGTGGCTACGCGGACCAGGGCCACGTGGACGCGATCACCGTCACCCCGGGCCTGGTCCTGGCGTACGTGCGCGGCAGCCGACCCCGCCCCTACCGCGTTCAGGTGCGGCTGCGGACCCTGGAGGACGAGGACTGGGAGCGCTTCCTGGACGCGGCGGCCGACCGGCCGGGACACATCGCGGCGCTGCTCGACAAGGAGCTGCCCCACTCGCTCGCCGACCGCGGTGTCGGCCTGCTGCCCGGCCCCGGCGACCTCGCCCCCCGGTGCAGCTGCCCCGACTCCGGCCATCCCTGCAAGCACGCCGCCGCCCTCTGCTACCAGACGGCACGGCTCCTCGACGCCGACCCGTTCGTGCTGCTCCTGCTCCGCGGCCGGGGCGAGAGGGAACTGCTCGACGCGCTGTCCCGGCGCAGCGCGGCCCGCGCGGCGCGCGCCGCCCAGGACCACCGGCCGCAGTCCCTGCCCGGCGTCCGGGCCGCCGACGCGCTCGCCCCGCGTCGGCTGCCGCCGCCGCCCCCGCCGCTGCCGGTGCCGCCGCACCCCGGGCAGCCCCCGGTGTACCCGTCGGTGCCCGGCGGTCCCGACCCCTTCGCGCTGGACCAGCTGGCGACCGACGCCGCCGCCCGCGCCCACGCGCTGCTCGCCACCGGACGCGATCCGGTCGGCGGGCTGACCCTGTGGCAGGACGCGGTGCGCCTCGCCGCGGCCCGCCCCGGCTCCGGGCTGACCGCCGGCAGCCGCGCCCTGTACGCCGCGCTGGCCGGTGCGGCCGGCCGCACCCCGGCCGAGCTCGCGCGGGCCGTCGCGGCCTGGCGGCAGGGCGGCGCGGAGGGACTGGCCGTCCTGGAGGAGCCCTGGGATCCGCCGGCCGGCCGCTTCGACCGGGCCCGCCCGCTGCTGCTCGCCGCCGACCTCCCGGCGTTCCGGCCCTGGCGCAACCGCCTCACCCACCCGCGCGGCCACGTCCAGCTCCGCCTGGGCCGCGACGGCCTGTGGTACGCCTACGAGTCGGAGCCCGGCCGGGACGACTGGTGGCCCCGTGGCACCTCCGACCTCGACCCGGTGGGTGCTCTCACCGGACTCGGCGCGCCGGACGGCCCCTGACGGCAGGGCGGCGGCGAGGGTCCCGCGCCGCGGACACGGGAAGACCCCGTACCCGGCAGTGCTGGGTACGGGGTCTTCGTCAGCGTCCCGCGGGGAGTGTCCCGGCGGGGGATGGCGAGATCGAACTCCCGGTGCGTGACGCGTTCATGGGGGTGCGGTTCCGTCGGGCCCGACGTCTCAGTCGGAACCCGGCCGCACGGAGGGGAAGGCGTGCTTGCGGGCGGCGACCACGACGAGGAGCACCGGGGCCATGAGGGCGGCCACGCTCCACGGGAAGGACTTGGCGCCCAGACCGTCCAGGAGGATGCCGCCGGCCGCCCCGCCGCCGGCCATGAAGGAGTTCCACGTGGTGACCAGCAGGGCCTGCCCCCGGTCCCCTCCGGCGTCGGTGACCGCGGTCTGGAGGAGGGTGGTGACGCCTCCCCAGCCCAGGCCCCACAGCACCATCGCCGCGTAGACCACGACCATGTTGTCGGCAAGGACCGCCAGGAGCAGGGAGGCGACCAGGAACAGGGCGCTGCTGACGATGGTCAGCTGGCGCAGTTTCCGGTCGACCAGCGCACCCGTGATCCAGATGCTCACCACCGAGGCGATGCCGAAGACGAGCAGCACGATGTCGCGGGAGCCGCCCATGTCGTACGCGTCGAGGAAGGTCGCGATGTAGGTGTACAGGATGTTGTGGGCGAGCACGTAGGCCGCGACCACGAACAGCACCGCCGCGACCCCCGGGAGGGACAGCGCCTTCAGGATGGGTTCACGCGCCCCGGGCCGCTGGCCCTCGGCGTCCGGGACCGACACGCTGATCCACCCGAGCAGTGCCACGGAGACCAGTGTCACGAGGCCGAAGGTCAGGCGCCAGCCGAACAGTCCGCCGAGGAAGGTGCCGAGCGGGATGCCCAGTGACAGGGCGAGCGGGACGCCGGCCATGGTGATGGCGATGGCCCTGCCCTGGAGGTGCGGAGGTGCCAGCCGCCGTGCGTACCCGACCAGTTCGGCCCAGACCGCGGCCGCGGCGACACCGGCGATGAGCCGGAAGGCCATCGTCAGCGGGTAGTTGGAGGACAGGGCGGTGACCGTGTTGGCCACCGCGAAGGCCGTCACGGCCAGCAGGAGCAGGCGCTTGCGCCGCCAGGCCGCCGTGGTGACCGACAGGGGGATGGCCGCCACGCCGGTGGCGATGGCGTAGACCGTCAGCGCCTGGCCCATCGCGGACTCGCTGACCGACAGGTCCCGCGCCATCTCGGGAAGCACGCCCGCCGGGAGTGCCTCGGTCAGAATCCCCATGAAGGCTGCTGTGGCCAGAGCCAGAAGCGGTGAGAGGGGCAGCTTCCGATTGTCTGCTGCTGGAGCGGAGGTGCTCAGCAGCTCTGTCTGGGATGTCGACATGGTTGTATCCTCGAACCCTCACATCGGTGTGAATGTCAAGCTCTTGCGAATGAGGTGGGTCACATGCGGATCGGGGAGCTGTCCGAGCGGACCGGAACCCCGCGTCGGCTGCTGCGCTACTACGAGGAGCAGGGGCTGCTCGTCGCCGACCGTGCGCCCAACGGCTACCGGGACTATCCCGAGGGCTGTGTGAACCGGGTCCTCCAGATCAGGGGACTGCTGGAGGCCGGCCTGCCGACGCGGATCATCAGGCAGATCCTGCCGTGCATCAACGACCCCCGGGCCATCCACGTCTCCGACGCCACGTCGGAGACGATCGCCGCCCTGGAGGGCGAACGTCAGCGCATGACCGACCGCATCGAGTGCCTGCTGCGCAGCAGGGAGGCCATCTCCGGCTACCTCGAGGCCGTCCGCCGTGAGTCCGCCGCGGCCGTCTGACCGCACTGGACGGGGTTGGCCAGGACGACGCCGTGGCTGGTCACGTCGATGACCATCCGGTCGCCGTCCTCGATGCGGAACCCGTCGTGGAAGGTGGCCTTGTCGGCGCCGAGGAGCAGGTAGTTCACCAGTCCGGGCCGGCGCAGCAGCGGGTAGGACAGGACGTGGGCGGTCATGTCCTCGATCCGGTGGTAGAGGGAGTCACCGCCGCAGGAGAAGTCCCCCTCCCAGGCCGTGGCGCCGTCCCGCTCGACGGTGACCCGTCCGGTCACGGTCCGGGGCGGCGCGTCGAGGAACAGCCACGGCGTGAGCGAGGTCTCGCACAGCTTGGCGTACGGCGTCCAGGCCCACGGGTTCTTCCGGTGCAGTCCGATGTCGTTGAGGTCGTTGCCGAAGGTGTAGCCGGCGTAGTGCGGCACGCCCTCGTCGTCGTTGACGTGGACCAGGGCGACCTCCGGCTCCTCGAGCAGCCAGACGGGATCGGCCGGGGTGACCAGGGGCTCGTCCGGCATGCGCAGCCAGGAGCCGAACCCCTTGAGGTAGTAGTTCGGCGGGGTGAACTGCTCGTCGGGGGACGGGTCGTGGTCGAACTTGGAGCGGTGGGTGCCCATGAAGCCGTTGACCAGGGCGTTGTTGGTGGTGGTGGGCAGCAGCGGCGGAAGGAACCGCAGCTCGGGGTCGCCGGTGGTCACCTCGACCGTCTCGGCGCCGTCGGTCACGGCGGCGATGACCGCCTCGGGACCGCCGCCCGCGATGACGGCGGCGCGCACCTGGTCCTCGGTGACCCGGTACAGGACGTGGGGCCGGCCGGGGGTCGGCAGGCCGACGCCCGCGTACCGCAGACCCTTGTACTCGCATTCGAAGAGGATGGACATCGTGCTGGGCTCTCCTCGGTGGGTGGGTGGTGGCGTGTTCTAGGAGGTGGGCCGGCCGGGACCGGCGAGATCGGCCAGGACCTCGGCGACGCGGTCCGTCGAGGCCCTGATCCAGGGCAGCCGGGTGGGGTCGGTGGCGGACAGGGCCTCGAAGCGTTCGGCGTCGGTGTCGCCGTAGAGCCGGCTGGTGGCGACCCGGACCCGCAGCGCGTGCCCGGACTCGCCGAAGGCGGTACCGGGCAGCAGGCCCACCCCGTACCGTTCGGCCAGCAGCGCGGCCAGCGCCTCGCCGCCGCGCACCCCGTGGACCGCGTCGAGGTGCTCCCGGAGCGGTTCGAAGTCCGGGTAGAGGTAGCAGGTGGCCCGCACGGGTGACAGTTCGGCGCCGACGGCGGTGAACCGTTCGGCCACCGCGCGCACCACCGCCTCGTGCAACCGCCGCGCGGCGGCGACGTACGCGACCACCTCGGGCGGCTCGCCGAAGGCGTAGGCCGCGGCGGCCTGCACCGGCGCCGCGGTGCTCGACCAGATCTGGCTGGCGATGCCGACCAGCCGGGCGTGCACCTCGTGCCCGAGCGGGCCGTCCGGCAGCCGGGCGACGCCGAGCCGCCAGCCGCCGAGCGCGAGGTTCTTGGTGAGACCGGTGGTGACGACGGTCCGCTCCGGCGCGAACACCGCCGGGGAGACGGCGCGGTCCGCCGGGTCGAAGACCAGGTCGCAGTAGATCTCGTCGGAGACGATGACGAGGTCCAGGTCCCGGGCGGCCCGCGCCAGGCGCTCGACCGTGTCCGGCCCTGCCACGGTGCCCGTGGGGTTGTCGGGCAGGGTGACCACCACGCACCGCGGGTCGCGCCCGGCGGCCCGGGCGAGGGCCACCGCCTCGCGCAGCGCCTCCGGGTCGGGCACACCACCCTCGCCCGGCAGGGTGGGGACCGCGATCGGGCGGGCCCCGGCCAGCCGGGCCTGCGCCGCGTAGCTGACCCAGCTGGGCACCGGCACCACCACGTCGCCGCCGACGGCCAGCAGCAGCGCGAACAGCAGCGGCTTGCTGCCCGGACCGCACACCACCAGACCGGGGTCGACGGCGAGGCCGCGGCGCTCCCAGTAGCCGGCGGCCGCGGACCGCAGTGCCGGGCTGCCCGCCACCGAACCGTAGGCGTTGCGGTCCGCCGCCTCGGCGAGCCGGTCCCGCAGCGCGGGCAGCACGGGCAGGCCGATCTCACCGCCGGCCAGGGAGAGAACCTGCTCCCCGGCGCGACGCCGACGGGCCAGCACCTCGTCGGCGGCCAGGGTCGCCGACATGGTCACGGGCACGGGTGCGGTCATGGTGGGCTCCAACGGTCGAGCTGGGACGGGATCGGGGAGCGGACGGGAGACGGGGGGACGGGGGAGGGTGCTTCCGCCGGCGGAGTGAGGGGGCGTAAGGGGGACTCCGCCGGCGGAGCGGGGGACGGGAGGTCACGACCCGGCGAAACGCTCCCGCAGTTCGACCTTGCGGACCTTGCCGGTGAGCGTCTTGGGCAGGGCCGCGACGACCTCCAGGCGCTCCGGGTAGAAGCGGGGGTCCTGGTCGGCCTCCTTCAGGTGGGCGCGGATGTCCTCCAGCGTCAGGGTGGCGCCGCCGCGCGGGACGGCGACCGCGAGGATCGGGTCGTCGACCGTGCCGTGCGGGCCGACGAGGGCGGCGTCCGCGACCTTCGGGTGCCGGGAGATGATCGCCTCCAGCTCGGCCATCGGTACGACGATCCCGTCCCGCAGGATCGTGTCCTTGGCCCGGCCCAGGATGCGGATGCCGCCCCGGCCGTCCTCCCGCGCCACGTCACCGGTGTCGAACCAGCCGTCCTCGGTGAGTTCGGCGTCGAAGACGTCCTGCTGCTTGTAGTAGCCGAGCGCCCGGGACGCGCCCCGCACCCGCAGTCGGCCCACCGCGGCCCGCCGGCTCGGGTCGTGGCACAGGTCGATGCGGATCTCCATGGAGTCGATGGGCCTGCCGTGGCTGTGCGCCGCCCAGTCCTGGTTGTAGTCCAGCCGGCTGATGGTCACGGGGCCGAACTCCGACATGCCCCACACCGAGTACGTGCGCGCTCCCAGCGTCTGGCGCAACTCGTCCACCAGCTGCTGGAGCACCGGTGCCGCGCCGGTGACGGTGTGGCGCAGACTGGACACGTCGTGCGGGTCGACCCGCTGGGCCCTGGCGACGCCGGAGAGCGTGGGTGGTGGGCCGTACAGCAGCGTGGCGCCGTACCGCTCGACCAGGTCCAGCAGGCCGGCGTGGTCCGGGCCGTTCTGGAAGGCGATCGTCCCGCCGAGCATCACCCCGGCGAGGACACCCTGGCCGAAGCCGGAGTAGTGCACCAGCGGGGTGGTGACGACGGCCACCAGGTCGTCACGGAGCAGGAAGGTGTCCACGTAGCCGCGCACACCCGAGTGCACCGTGTTCTGGCTGTGCACCACTCCCTTGGAGAACCCGGTCGTGCCGGACGTGAACAGCACCACGAACGGCTCGTCGGGACGCAGTTGACGGCCCTCCAGCTCGGCCGCGCGCTGCTTCTCCCAGGGGGTGGCCAGGAAGTGGTCGTGGAAGTCGACCGCGCCCTCGGGGGCGTGTCCGTCGACGACCACCACGTGCTCCAGCGGCAGTTCGCCCTGGAGGGCGGCGACGGTCTCCGCGAGCGGATAGCCCTCCCACTCCGGGACCGTGACGCACACCTTGGCCTCGGTGAGCGCCAGACGGTGGCGCAGCTCCTCCTCCCGGCAGACCGGCGCGATGGGGCAGATGACCGCGCCGACCGCCATGCAGGCGAACATCAGCGGCACCATCTCCCACCGGTTGGGCAGCTGCACGGCGACCACGTCACCGCGCCGCACGTCCAGTTCGAGCAGTGCCACGGCGAACCGGTCGGTCAGCCGCGCCAGTTCGGCGTAGTCGAGGGTGTCGGTGCGGGCCTCGTCGAGACGGCGCCCGGCGATGGCCAGCTTGCGCGGCCGCTCCCGCGCCTGGCGGCGCAGGTCGTCGAGGAAGGTCTCGTCCCGCCACCAGCCGCGCCGCCGGTACTCGGCCATCCGGTCCGCGGCCGACGCCGTGGCCAGGATGGCGGTGGTCGTCGAGGTCATCCCCGCTCCTTGCGCCGGGTCTCCAGCAGTTCGGGCAGCGGGTCGCCGGCGCGGGCGCCGGCTATCTCCAGCAGGTCCCGGGTGTTGCGGCGGACGCGGTCACCGATCCAGTCGAAGACCCACGCCTTGCGGGCGTCCGCCGCCAGGTCGAAGGGGACGACGCGGGTGACGGCCAGGGCGGCCGAGCCGGCACCCCCGATGTTGGCGATCACGCCCGGTACCAGCGTGGCGCCCGAGGCCCGCGCCTTCTCGCGCGCCTCGTCGCTGGAGGCGAGGTTCGCGCCCTCCACGACCAGGGCGGCCCGCAGCCGGTGCGCATTGCCGGCGTTCAGGGCGTACTTCTGTGCGGCCAGGACCAGCAGGTCGGCGTCGACGTCGAGCCAGGCGTCCGGCTCGGTGGAGACGGTGACGTGCTGCGGCAGCCGGGAGCGGTCGATCAGCCCGAACTCGTCGGTGACGGCGACCAGGTCGGCCACCGGGAGCCGGTCCGCGCTGATGGTGCCGTGCACGTCGGCCACACCGACGACCACGTGCCCGCGGTCCTCCAGGAACCGGGCGACGGCCCGGCCCACCGCGCCGAAGCCCTGCACCACGACCCGGGCGGGTCCGGTGCGGCCGCTCGCCTCCAGGGCGGTGACCGCCGCGACACCGACACCGTGGCCCGTGCAGTCGATCAGGGGCTCGTAGTAGGTGCGCCAGTCGATGGGCATGTCCGGCGCACCCAGCCGGTAGCGGGGATCGTAACCGGCCTCGTCGAAGAAGACGGCCCGGTCGGCGGGGGTGACGCCCATGTCGATGCCGAGGTGGATGCCGCCGTGCAGCAGCGGCTTGACGGTACGGCCGAAGGTGCGGAAGGTCTCCTCGCGGTCGCCGCCGTCGGAGACGATGCCGCCCTTCGCCCCGCCGATGGGCAGGCCGGCCAGGATGAACTTGTGCGTCATGTCGCGGGCGAGCCCGGCGACCTCCTCCTCGGTGACCCCGGCGGTCATCCGTACGCCGCCCATGGCCAGGCCGTCATGGAGGGAGTCGACGACGACCCAGCCCTTGAGCGCGCCGCCGCTGCCGTTGAGGTGCACGGTGAACGCCGGCGGCTGAGAGTTCTCCAGATCACTCATGGTCAAGTCAGGTCCTTTCCTGGGGTGTAGAAGGGCGGGACGGGTCCGCCCGCGGCATCACTGGTAGAGCTGGGCGAAGCCCCGCAGGATCTCCAGGCCGTCACTGCGGAACTCCAGGTGCGCCTGCGAGCCGAGGATCCGGCCGTCGTCGGAGCTCAGGAACTCCACCGGCGCGTGCTCGGACCGCCCGATGGAGCGGAAGCCGGCGGGCGCCTCACGGAGATAGAGGGTGTGCCGGTGGAAGACGGTCACCGTGGGCTTCACATGGGTGAAGAGCGGTTCCTCCTTGTCGACCTGGACGTCGAAGCCGCCGACCCGCTGGGGGCCCTCGGCGAGCCGGCCGCCCGCCGAGACCGCGAGGATCTGCATGCCGCCGCAGATCCCGAAGACCGGGACGTCGGCGGTCATCACGAGGTCGACGAGCGGCTTGTAGAAGTCGCGGTCGTAGGCCCGCACCTTGGTGCCGCTCAGGACGATCGCCTGGTGGCGGCCGTCGAGCCGGGCCGGCACGGAGGCCGCGTCGACCACGTCGGTGTCGGAGCCGAGCTCCTCGAAACGCCCGCGCAGCTGTTTCAGCGACAGCGTTCCGTTGTTGACCACGAGTACACGGGACTTCGCCACGCGCGTGCTCCTCACGTTCGGGTGATGACGGTGCCGGTGCGGGCGGCCAGCAGGTCCGTGACCGGCGCGCTGCCGATGACGACGCGTTCCACGCCCCGTTCCAGGGCCTCGCCGGCGGCCCGCAGTTTCTTGCGCATGCCTCCGGTCGCGCCCTTGTCCCGGAACTCGGCGGCGGCCCGCGCGGTGATCCGGGGCACCGGCTCGCCGTCGACGAGCAGGTGCGCCACGTCGGTGACGAGCACCAGGTCCCTCGCGCCGGTCGCGCCGGCGACGGCGGCCGCTGCCCGGTCGGCGTCGGTGTTCACCTCCTGCCCGGCCGCGTTGCGGGCGAGCGGGGTGACCAGGTAGGCGTGGCCGGGCTGGAGGTTCTTCAACGCGGAGGGGTCCACACCGGTGATCGGGCCGACGAGGTTCTCCAGCTCCACGAGCTGCTTCTCCCGCCACCACCAGCGCTCGCCCTCGCCCGCGCTGACGAGCCCGTCACTGCCGAGCAGCCGTTCCGCGGTGACCCCGCGCCGTTCGAGCCGCCCGAGGACCGACTCGGCCAGCTCGGCGCTGACCGTCTTGATGTCCTCGATGACCTCGGGCGTGGTCCAGCGGCTCTGGTTGCCGTACCGGTCGCGCAGGATCGCCGACGGCTCGTGGTAGCGGGCGCTGAGCCTCTTCAGCGGCTTGGACCAGCCGTGCACGAGGACCAGCGGCCGCTCCTGCGCGTGCCGGGCCAGGTCGTCCCACCAGGCGCCGGCGAGGTCGTCGAGGCAGCTGCCCCCGAGCTTCACCACGGTCGGTGTCCGCCGTGCGGTCGTCGCGCTCATGCGGGCATCACCGGCTGCATCGTCAGACCCGTCTCCTCGGGGAGCCGGAACCGCATGTTCATGGCCTGGACGGCCTGGCCCGCCGCGCCCTTGACGAGGTTGTCGAGGGCGGCGAGGACGACGATCCGGCCGCCCTCCTCGTCGTGCAGGACCGTCACGTCACAGAAGTTGGAGCCCAGGACCGCCTGCGGATCGGGCACCGGGATCAGCGTCTCGGTGTGGCGCCGCACCCGCACGAACCGGTGCCCCTTGTAGAAGCGCAGGTAGGCCCGCTGGAGCTCGCGGCCGTCCACCTCGTCGTCGGTGAAGACGTAGGCGCTGGCCAGCAGTCCGCGCACGTGCGACACCCCGTACGCCGACATCGTCAGCGAACCGACGGTGCCGGGCTTGCTGTGCTCCAGGAAGTCGCTGACCTCGGCGGCGTGCCGGTGCCCGGTGGGGGCGTACGGCGCGATGGCGCCGTTGCGCAGCGGGTGCAGGTCGGGGACGCGCAGCTGGAGACCGCCGCCGCTGGAACCGCTTTTGCCGTCCACGACCACGGTCCTCAGGTTCAGGCCGAGGCCGAGCGTCAGCGGGGCCAGCCCGAGGGTGATCGCCGTGGCGTAGCAGCCGGGCACGGAGATCAGCGAGGCGTCGGCCAGCTGGTCGCCGACGAGCTCCGGTACGCCGTAGACGAAGCGGTCGGCGAGTGCGTCCGACCGTGCGGCCTTGGGGTACCAGCGCTCGTGCAGCCGGCGGGTGCGGATACGGAAGGCACCGCTCAGGTCGATCACGCACGGCACGCGGTCGGCGAGGAGAGCGGCCAGTTCGGCCGAGGCCGGGGCGGGCGTGGCGAGGAACACCACGTCGCACCGCTCGGCCACGGCGTCCGCGGTGACGCGTTCGACGGTCAGACCCAGGTCGAGACGGAGCCCGGGATGCAGCTGGGCCGGGCGCCGGCCGGCGCTCGCGTTGCCGCCGAGGAAGGTCAGTTCGAGTTCCGGGTGCTGGCTCACCAGCCTGATCAGTTCACCGCCGGCCAGCCCGGAGGCGCCGACGATTCCCACGCGGATCATGCGAGTATCTCCTGGAGGTGACGGGCGATGGCCGACGGGATGTCCGCTCCCGTGGTCGACGCCACCCCTCGCCAGGCGGGGGCGTGGTTGACCTCGTTGACCAGGTGGCCCGACGGCGTCTTGAAGAGATCGACTCCGTAGATCCCCTCGCCGAGCCGGTCCACGACACCGTCGACGAGCTTCTGGACCTCGGGGTCGTGGGCGAGGGCGCGGCTCTGGTTGCCGAGCGCCGCGTTGCTGCGCCAGTCGGCCCCGGCGCTCTCGAACTCGGCCGCGGCGACGATCTCCCGGCCGACGACCAGGCAGCGGACCGAGCCGCCGCCCAAGTACGGCTCCACCAGGCAGGCCTGCTCGAAGGCGTGGCCGAGGTCCTCGACGTAGTCGTAGACGGACTGGGCCAGGTCGGCGTCGCGGACCAGGGTGACGCGCTTGCCCATCCCGCCGTAGACCGGCTTGAGCACCGCCGGCAGGCCCAGTTCGTCGAGCGCCCGGGTGAAGTCCTTGCGGGACAGGGCGAGCCGGAAGTCCGGCACCGGTACGCCGGCCGAGCGCAGCACGGCGCGCAGCACCAGCTTGTTCTCGCAGGCGTGGATGGCGGCGGCGGAGTTGAGGACGGGCACGCCGCCGGACTCGGCCAGGGTGGCGAGCAACCCGCCCCGGGTGTAGCTGCGGCTGCGGATCAGCAGGGCGTCGTAGCCGTCGACCGAGGGGTCCTGGACGTTCCCGAGGCACAGGGACTCGTCATTGACCCAGTCGACCTGGAGGCCCAGTTCGGGGGCGCGGCGGATGAGTTCGCGCTCTTCCCAGCCGACCCGGTCCGCGACGATGGCGACTCTCCGGGTCATCTCACTGGCCCCAGTCGCGCAGCTGCACCTCGACCATCTGGAGCGACAGCCGGCCGTCCTGGATGTCCTCCACGCGCAGCGTGAGCATGCACTCGGGGCAGGACAGGGTCTCGCCCTGGACCATCGGCGGCACGGTCAGGTCGGTCTCGCACTCGGGGCAGTCGCCGGTGAGGGTGGCGGTGGACATGGATCAACTCCGGTCTCTTCGTGGGATTCGGGGCTGGGGCGGGCGGGACCGCCCCGGTGTGGGGGAGTGGTTCAGACGGCCTGGAAGTCGACGGCGGCCTTGCGGATCGTGTCCCGGTCCAGCAGCGGACCGCCGGCGCGCTCCTGCCGCTCGGTGAGCCACGGGGTGAAGGCGTCGATGTCGACCGAGACACCCGAGTCGGTGAGCGCCCACTTGACGAGGGCGGGGGTGAGACGGGTGCGGACCCGCAGTTCGCGGGTGTTGCCGACGAGTTCGGCGGGCAGCGTCTCGTACGCCTCCGGGTGGGTGAGCTGGCCCGGCAGTTCGTAGGCGAAGGCGTGCGGGGTGGTCGGGCCGGACTGGAAGGCGTCGCCGAGACCGGCGCCCTTCAGGGCGACACGCGACAGCTCGGTGAGGTGGCTCAGGTCGAAGCGGGTGTCGCCGTGGACCACGCGCAGCGAGGTGAGCAGCTCGGCCAGCGGGGCGTTGCCGCCGCGCTCACCGATCCCGCCGACGGTCGCCGAGATCCACTGGGCGCCCGCGCGGACGGCGGCGAGCGAGTTGGCGACGGCCATGCCGAGCATGTTGTGCGAGTGGATCTCGATCTCGGAGCCGTCGATCGCGGTGAGGTCGGCGATGACCTCCTCCATCTGCCAGGGCGACAGGAACGCGACGGTCTCGGCGAGCCGGAACCGGTCGGCCCCCGCCTCGAAGCCGGCCGTGACATAGGGGACGAGGCGCTCCTTGGGCGTCCGGGCGCCGTCCTCGCCGCTGAAGGTGACGTGGAAGCCACGCTCCTTGGCCTGCGAGATCGCCGAACGGGCCAGGGTGTGAAGGAACTTGGCGCTGGGCGAGCCGAGCTTGAGCTTCGCGTGCTGCTCGGAGGTGGGGATCGAGTACATGATGTGGCGCACGCCGAGGCGTTCGGCCTCGTCGAGGGCCTTCGCGACCTGCTGGCGGTCGCGGACCACGACGAGCGTCATGCTGCGCTCGGGGCCGACGGCCTCATGGGTGGCGAGGACGAGGTCGGCGTCCTTGGAGCCCGGGCCGGACACCATGCCGACCTCGACGAGCTCGATGCCGGTCCGCACCAGCAGATCCGCGATGACCGCGGCGTCCTCGGGGCCGAACTCGACGCCGGCCATGTGCGCGGAGTCCCGCAGCGTTGCGTCGGACAGACGAGGCAGCCTCGGAAGGCTTCCCCCGTGCTCTTCTACTGCCATTGCGTTTTCCTCCTCCTTCTTGCAGGGCCGACAACCATGGTGGAGGGCGCCATGTCAGGAAACAACGGACCCTGTGTCAGAGCATTGTCAAGGACTGTGATGCGAGGTGAGCCGGGGTCAGTTCTGTGAATTCTCCGCAGGCTCGCCGAAAAATCTCGCATTCCCCCGGGGAACCATTCGAACGGCTGGCTATGGTGATCGGGCCCGTTTTCAGCATCTGGGAATGGAGAGTTCGAATGGAAATACCGCATTCCGCCGCAGGCGAGTGGGCCCGGGAGCTCGCCGGCCGCGTCGCGGGACCGACCGCCGCCGACCGCGACCGCGACCGCCGCTGGGACCCACGACTCTTCGCCGAACTGGCCGCGGCCGGGCCCGGCCCGGGCCTCGCCGGCCCGCTGGTACCGCGCGACCTGGGAGGCGGCGGCCTGTCCGCCGCACAGACGGCCGCCCTGCTGGCGGGACTCGGCGAGGGCGCCCGGGACCCCGGTCTCGCCCTCGTGTTCGCCGTGCACGCGGTGCTGGCCACCGTGCCGCTGCGGGCCTTCGGCAGCCCCCGGCAGCGCGAGCGGTACCTGCCCCGGATGGCGTCCGGCGAGTGGGTGGGAGCCCTGTCGCTCCAGCAGACCCAGGGCGCCTCCGTCACTCCCGCCGTCACCGCCCGGCCCGCCGCCGACGGCCCGGACGGCTGGGTGCTCACCGGTGAGTTGGACCTGGTCGCGGGCGCCCCCGTGGCCCGCCACTTCCTGATCGTCGCCGCCCACGACGACGGCGGGCGGACCGCGTTCGTCGTGGACCGGGCCACTCCGGGACTGAGCGTCGGCGAGGCGGGCCCGGCCGCGATGCCGACCTGCCCCTGGGGCCGGCTGGTCCTGGACGGCTGCACGGTGCCCGGCACCGCGGTGCTGGGCACCGTCGGCGGCGCCGCGGACGAGGTGGAACCGCTCCTCGCGGCGCTGGACTGGGTCTTCTCCGGGGCGCCCTGGCTCGGTCTGATCCGCGCGCTGACCCGGGACGCCGTCGACGGCGCCCGCGAACGCCGGCTCTTCGGCCGGCCGCTCCACCACGACCAGTCCGTCCGCTTCACCCTGGCGGACCTGGCCGCGCGGTGCGAGCTGGCCGAGGGGATGCTGTACCGGGCCGCCGCGCAGTTCGACTCCGGCGGCCGACCCTCGCACCAGGACGCCGCCGCCGCCCGGCTGTTCGTGGCGGACGCCGTGCGCACGGTCACCGAGGCGGCCGCGCGCCTGTCCGGGCCGCTCGGCCTCGACAGCGGCAGCCTGACCGGACGGGCGCACCGCGACGCGCTGTTCTTCGCCGGCACCGGGGGCGGCACCGAGGTGCTGCGACCGGTGATCGCGGCCTCCCTGCTGGAACTCGGCTGACCATGCCCGACTCGAGGAGCGCTGACGACATGACCAGCACCACGACCAGTGCCGGTGACACGACCGGCGGCATCACCGGCGGCATCACCGGCGGGGCGAGTGGCGAGGCGGGCCGCGTCCGGCCCGTGCCCGAATTCCCGGGCATCGCCGCCCGGGCCGCCCGCACCGACGCGACGGGCCGCATACCGGCCGAGAACTGGAAGGAGCTCATCGACAGCGGCTACCTGCGGCTGTTCCACCCGCCGGAGGTGGGCGGCACAGGCGCCGACGGCCTCGCCCAGGCCGACGCCATGGAGGCACTCGCCCGGGCCTGCCCCGGCACCTACTGGGCGGCGACCGTGTCGGCGCTGCTGTGCGCCAAACTGATCTCCACCTACGGCGACCCGCGCGACCACGCACCGCTGCTGCGCTCCCTGCTGTCGGGGGAGCGGCTGGCCGCCTTCGCGGTGGTGGAGCGTACGGCGGGCAGCGACGCCGGCACCTACCGCACCACGGTGCGCCGCGCCGGGCCGGCCGGCGCCGGCTTCGTCATCGACGGCGAGAAGTCCAGGATCACCAACGCGCCCGTCGCCGACCTGGCCGTCGTGCTCGCCCGCCGGGACCGTCCCGCGGGGGACGACGGCCCGGACTGGTGCCTCGCCTTCGTGGACCTGCACCAGCGCGGCGTCGAGCGGTACGAGATCCCGCACATGGGGCTGCGGGGCATGCCGTGGGGCGGGATCGTGTTCACCGGCGCCCACATCGCCGAGACCGACGTGGTGCCGGTGCCGTTCGGGGAACTCGCCGAGGGCATGGCATGGGGCTGGCTGAAGAACTCGTTCGCCGCCATCGCCGTCGCCGAGTCCGCGCTGGCCGCCTCCGTACGGCATGCCCGGGAACGCGTCTCGTTCGGCCGGCCGCTGGCGCACATGGAGGGCGTGCAGGCCCAGCTCGCCGACTCCCGCGCCCAGATCGACGCCGCCCGGCTGCTGGCCCGCCGGGCCATGTGCGAGCGTTTCGCGGGCCGTTCGGCACGGGACCTGATCGCCATGCTCAAGATCTACGCCACCGAGATGGGCGTCGAGGTCGTCGCGCGGGCCGTGCAGATCCACGGGGCGTCCGGGGTGACCCAGGGGCACGAGGTGGAACGCCTCTACCGCGACGCCCAGATGAACGTCATCGGCGGCTTCACCTCCAACCGGCTGCGCGAGCAGGTCGCCGAGGGCATCGGCCTGGGGCCGGCGGTCTACAGCGCCTTCGACTGGGTCGCGCCGGCCGGCCTCGGCCGGGACCCGGCGGGGCTCGACGGACCGGCGTACGCGGTCGGGGCGGTGTCGTAACCGGTCACCGGCCGGTCCGGCGCGCCCCCGCGGGCCCGTCCCCCTTTTCGGGGGGGCGGGCCCGCGACGGTTCACCGCGCTGTTTCTCAGCCGTGTCCCATGCGGTAACCGACACCGCGGACGGTGATGATCCAGGAATTGGCGCCGAGTTTCGCCCGCACGCTGCGCACGTGGGTGTCGATCGTGCGACTGGAATCCGCCCACGTGGTTTCCCAGACCCGTGCCATCAATTCCTTGCGTGATACGACGCAACCGGGGGTCGCGGCAAGGGTGTGCAGTAATTCGAATTCCTTGGCGGTGAGGTTCACCGGCCGGTCGTGCAGGCGGATCTCACGGGTCTTGCTGTCGATGCGCAGTGGGCCGAGGCAGAGGGTCCCGGGCTGTTCCGACCGGGGCCGGGCCCGGCGCAGCACGGCCTCGATGCGCGCCAGCATCTCGCGCGAGCCGCACGAGGTGACCACGCAGTCGTCCGCCCCGGCCTGGAGGGCGAGCACCCGGTCCAGTTCGGTGTTGCGGGCCGTCACGGAGATGATGGGCTTGTCGCCGGCCTCGCGGATCGACCGGCAGACCTCGAGTCCGTCGATGTCGGGGAGGTCGAGGTCGAGCAGGACCAGGTCCGACTGCTGATGGCTGCTCAGCGCCTCGGCCCCGGTGTCGACGCTCCTCGCGAAATATCCCTGCCTACGCAGCTCGCGCACCCTCGCCTCGGCCGTGCCGGCGTCGTCGCCGACCACCAGGACGCGGGTGGTGTCCGGTTGCGCTGCGTGCACTGCCATCGCTCCCCCTTCCGCACGCCAGACTTCCCATCAACAAAAGAACACACGTCCTGTTATTTGTACAGCCAATCACTCCCATCAAAACTGGGCAATCAGGGCATTCAACGCAAAAATTTGCGTCGCGATGACTTCATGATTGGGGTAGATACGATATGTACGCCATATCGGTCAGTCGAAAACAGAACGCTGAGGGGTTATGCTCACTCGTCAACAGCCGCCGGGGGGTCCGGGTGGCTGTGTCGATCACGTTGCGTTTATGCCGCAGTCAGGTGGAGCATGGCGTGCGATGCTCTCGTCACGCCGTAGTACGGGGGTACACCAATGCAAAGTAAGCGAGCCTTGAACGCGCAACGGCTCCGGGTCGTCACCCGGAGCCGCCGACCCGGACCGTTATCCGGGACCATGTCTCACTCCTGTTCGGGGGCCTGCTGCCCGTCGTTCTCCCGCAGGAGCCGCTCCGCCCGGTAGGGCGACAGGTCGAGCTTGGCCAGCACCACCGGGGTGACGATGCTGGGGAGCAGCAGCTGGTACAGCCCCGCGATCTCCTGGGACAGGTCCAGCTTCTCCTCCAGGACCTCCGTCACCAGCTGCACTCCGGTCCACGCGCCGACGACCGCCCGCGAGACGGCGGCGGGGTCGGCGTGCGCGAGCAGCTCACCGTTCTCCTTGGCCTCGCCGAGCAGTTCGTGTCCGACGGTGACCCAGTCCGGCCACCGGGTGCCGAACAGCCTGCGCGCCTTGGGGTCGACGGCCAGCCGGACGGCGGCCCGCAGTATGGGCTCCCTGGGCAGCCGGTGGGCCAGCAGCAGCCCCAGGTCCACCCACTCCTGAAGCTTGAACGCCTGCGGACTGAGCCCCTCGCGGGTCACCGCCTCGTCCAGCACGGCGCGCGCCATGTCCTCCTTGGAGGCGAAGTGGAAATACAGGGCCCCCCGGGTCAGTCCTGTCCGCTCGACCAGTGCGGCGATCGTCGCGGCGTCGTACCCGACCTCGTTGAACAAGCTCGCCATGTTTTCCAGGATAAGTTTGCGGGTGCGAATTGCCCTGTCTTGCCTCACCAGCCTGCACCTTCCAGTAGTCCCTAGGTCTGGTCCTCAGCACTCACCAAATGACCACCTATGAGTAACCGACTAGCCGTTACTTTATCAGCGCGACGCCCTCGAACAGACTCCGCATTCGAGGGCGCGTCGCAACGGGGGGAATCCGTGTTCAGTGCCGTCGAATCCACGCAGCCCGCGTCCCATGAAGCCCGATCCACGGCGAAATTGGGGGAGTACACCCATCTCAGACACATATCGGCGATTCTCGTCAGCAGCTGGCGCCGGGAGAGACCGGACGTCTTCACGGTGACCGCCCACTGGCCCGAGCACCACGGCCCCGGCCCGTACGACCCCCGGCTCCTGGCGCAGACGGTCCGGCAGAGCGGACTCCTCGTCGCCCACGCCGAGTACGGTGTGCCGACCGGGCACCAGACGCTGCTCAACAGCCTCAAGATCACGACACAGCCCGGCTTCCGGACCGCCGGAGCCTGCGACTTCGAGGTCGACATCACGGTGACCCGGCGCGCCAGGCGGTGCGCCCTCGGCATGCGGTTCCGCATCCGGCGGGGACACGCCACCGTGTGCCTGGCGGAGACCGAGTTCGGCTGGGTGTCCCCGGCGGCCTACCGCCGGATGCGCGGCCGGCACCTCACCGTCGACTGGGGCGAGTGGCCTCTGCCGGCGCCGATCGGCCGCCACCTGGCCGGCAGGGCCGACGACGGCGACGTGCTCCTGGCGGCCGGGACGGCCGGCCACCGGTGGCGGCTGCGCAACGACGTTTCCAACACCCTGCTCTTCGACCACCCCGTGGACCACGTCCCCGGTCTCGTCCTCCTGGAGGCCGCGCACCAGGCCGCCCGGGCCGCCGCGGGCCCGGAGCCCGTCGAACTCACCGACGTCGCGATCGACTTCGAGCGGTACGTGGAGTTCGACGAGCCCTGTTGGATCGACGCCCGGCGCCTGTCCACCCTGGTGCCCAACTGGTACGCGGTCGCCGTCACCGGACGCCAGGGCGGAGAAGTCGCCTTCGAGGCGCGGCTGAGCGGACTGCGGCCGCTGTCATGACCGGGGGCGGCGGCGGACGGGCGGGACCACCGCCTGCCGCCGCCCTCGGCGACCGTCGTCAGTGGTTGACGAACCCCCCGTCCACCGGCAGGACCGTGCCCGTCAGGAACGGACAGCGATCGCTGAGCAGCCAGGCCGCGGCCTGCGCGATCTCCTGCGGCTCGGCCGTACGCCCCTGCGGCGTCAGGGAGTTGGCCAGCTGCTCCATGCCGGGATTGCGCGCGAACCAGTCGACGGTGATCTCACTGCGCGTGGTGCCCGGGGCCACCGCGTTCACCCTGATGCCCTGCTTCGCGTACTCGTCCGCGGCCGCCCTGGTCAGTCCGACGACCGCGTGCTTCGAGGCGATGTACGGCGCGGCGGCGGGGATGGCCACCAGACCGGCCACACTGCTGTTGTTGACGATCGAGCCGCCCCCGCGCGGCAGCATCGCGGCTATCTCGTGGCGCAGGCAGTTCCAGATGCCCCGCACGTTGACGTCCATGATGGTGTCGTACACGTCGTCCGTCATCAGGTGCAGCGGAGTACGGTCCCCGCCGATCCCGGCGTTGTTGAAGGCCCCGTCCAGGCGTCCGTACTCGGCCACGGCGAACTCCACCGCGCGGGCCGCGTCGGCGGCGACCGACATGTCACCCACCACGTACGCCGCCTCGGCCCCCTTCTCCCGCAGTTCGTCGCCGAGCGCGGCCAGCCGGTCTTCCCGACGCGCCGCCAGCACCACCACCGCCCCCTCCTGACTGAACACCTTCGCCGCCGCGGCGCCGATGCCACTGCTCGCTCCGGTGATGAGGATCACTTTGTCCGCTAGCAGATCGCTGTTCATAGGCGCAGTGTCTCAAGTAGCCCTGAAATCAGGGCCGTTGTTCCACACCGCGGACCCGCTCCCGACGCGGCCACCACGGCACCCCGCCGTTCTCGCCCTGGAACGGCGCGCCGAACCCCGGCCGGTCCGGACGGATCACCGCCCGGAGTCCTGGGTGAAACCGAGGAGCGTGCTTGACGTCATGTGGGGTGAGTGATTGAGTACTCACATGAAGACGGAGCGCCGCCAGTTGTCCACCGCCCAGGACCGCCGCGAGACGGTGCTGCGTACGGCCATCGGGGCGTTCGCGGCCCGCGGTTACTACGGGACCACCACCACGGAGGTGGCCAAGGCCGCCGGCATCTCGCAGGCCTACGTCTACCGGCTCTTCCCGAACAAGGAGGTGCTGTTCACCGCGGTCGTCGAACACTGCTTCGTCCGGGTCCGCGCAGCCCTCGAAGCGGGCGCGGCGAACGCCGAGAGCGCCGCCCCCGAGGCGGTCCTGGCCTCGATGGGCGACGCCTACGCCCGCCTGATCAGCGACAACGACCTCATGCTGGTCCAGATGCACGCCCAGGCCGCCGCCGTCTCCGAGCCGGCGATCAGGGAGGCGGTGCGGGTGGGCTACGCGCGCACCGTCGAGTACGTCCGCAGCGCCTCGGGGGGTGACGACGAGCAGGTCCAGCAGTTCTTCGCGGTCGGCATGCTCTGCCACCTGCTGGTCTCCATCGACGCCGAGGCGGTCTCCGCCCCCTGGACCCGGACCCTGACCGCCGGGATCACGCACTACTGACACGATCCGTCGGCAGGCGGCGGCCACTCGTCGGCGTGACCCGTGGCCGCCCTTTTTTCGCCCCGGCATGTGAGTGGTCAACCACAAACTACGTCCCAAACTATCGCCCCGTACGACAAGGAGCACTTCCATGAACGACTCCCGCCCCCGCGTCGCCGCCGGCACCACCCTCACCGAGGCCGTGCTGCCCGGCGTCGTCGCCCCGGACGGCATCCAGATCCGCACCCGGCCCGTTCGCCCGGCCGGTCCCGGACAGGTCGTCCTGGCGATGGAGGCCGCCGGGATCTCCTTCGCCGAGCAGCAGATGCGCCGCGGCAAGTACTACGACCAGCCGCCCTTCCCCTTCGTCCCCGGCTACGACCTCGTCGGACGGGCCGTCGACGTGGGGGAGGGCGTGTCCGCCGAGCTGCTGGGGCGGCGCTTCGCGGTGCTGACCAAGACCGGGGCCTGGTCCAGCCACGTCACCGTCGACGCCGCGGACCTGTGCGCGGTGCCCGAGTCGGTCGACTCCGCCGAGGCGGAGACCTTCGTGGTCAACGGCATCACCGCCTGGCAGATGCTCCACCGCCTCGCCAAGATCCGTCCCGGCCGGACCGTCCTGGTGCACGGAGCGAACGGCGGTGTCGGCTCCACCCTCGTCCAGCTCGCCCGCATCGCCGGCGCCCGGGTCGTCGGCACCGCCTCGGCCAAGCACCACGACGCGGTCCGGGCGCTGGGCGCCATCCCCGTGGACTACCGCGCCCCCGACCTGGAGCACCTGCTGCGCGGACACGCCCCGCAGGGCTACGACGCGGTCTTCGACCACGTCGGCGGCGAGGGCATCGTCGCCTCCTACCGCCTGCTCGCCGCCAAGGGCACCCTCGTCTCCTACGGCACCGCCTCCACCCGTGACGTGCGGGGCTCGTCGAAGGCGCCGGTCCTGAAGCTGTTCGGCCGCCTGATGCTGTGGAACGCGCTCCCCAACGGCAAGGGCGCGCACTTCTACAACATCTGGGCCGGACGCCGCCGGCCCGCCACCTTCCGTGCCGCGCTGCACGCCGATCTGACCCAGGTCCTCACCCTCCTCGCCGACGGCCGGCTGGTCCCCCAGGTCGCCGCGCGCGTCCCGCTCGCGCAGGTCGGGGAAGCGGTACGGCTGGCGGAATCCGGCACCGTGGTCGGCAAGGTCGTCCTGGTGCCGTAGCCACACGGGTCGCGGGCCCGTCGGCGAGAGCGGGCAGGGGGACCGCCGGGCGGGGCAACCGGACCTGTCGCACTCTTTCGGGGCCGGGGGAGGCTCCCCGCCTGTGCCGCGCCCGCCCGATCCGGACCGTCGGGCGCGCCCTTCCACCGGCGAAGCCCCGGACCCTTCCGCGCAGCGACGGTCGGGCCGCCGTCGCCCGGAAGATACGTAACGGATCTACGTAGACGCACGGTTGACGCCTACGGAGGCTGCTCCGAGGCTCGTGCCCATGACTCCACTCACCCCCGTGTCGCCCGAGGTCGCCGACCTGGCCGCCCGCCATCGGCTGGGGGCGCCGCAGCACGCGTTCGCACCGCAGCGCCTCCGTCGGGTGGTGTTCGCCGCCCATGTCTTCAACTGCCTCGTGCTCGCGGCCTTCTTCCTGCTTCCCGGACTGCTGTACTACTGGTTCTCGATGCGCCGTTTCCCCGACTTCAGCCGGAGGCGGGCCGCCCAGCGGCTGCACCTGTTCGAGGAGGGACTGGTCGTGCACCCGCCGTCCGGCGGCGACCCGCTCGCCCTGCGCTGGGACGCGCTCCAACTCCAGCAGGACATCGTCCAACTGCTCGTCAACGGCGTCCCCGCGCGCACCAAATACGCCTACACGGCCGGCGTCCCCGGCCGGGGATCGGTGCGGATCACGGAGTTCTACGAGGATCCCGACGTCTGGGGCCCCTTGATGCAGGACGCGGTGGCGCGCGCGCAGCGAGCGGCCGTGCTGGAGACGCTCCGCGCGGGCGGCACGGTCCCGTTCGGGGTGCTCTCGCTGTCCCGTACGGCCGTGCACGCCGCCGGGCAGGGCGGGCTGCCCTGGCCGAGGGTCCGGGAGGTCCGTGCCGAGGGTGGTCTGGTCCGTGTCATGGCGACCGATCCCGCGGGCGACACCGTCCGTTGGTCGAACCATCTGGTCAGGGACATCACCAACCTGCACCTGTTCCTGGTCGTCGCCCACAGTCTGCGCGAGCAGTCCGCCACCTGACGGCGCAGGTCGTGCTGCCCGCCCGTTCACTACGTAGCGGCTTGCGTGTTTCCCCTGATCCGCCCGCGACCGCGCTGTGCGAGGGTGGTCACGCCGTCGGCCGCAGGCGGGCCGGCGCCGAGGGGAGGGAACATGTGGTCGTCCCGGGGGCGGGGAGCCGCCCAGGACGTCGTGGGGCTCACGGGGGCAGGTCTGCGTGCGGTGGGGTGGGGTACGGGCGCGCTGCTCGTCCTCGGCTCACTGGCCGGCTGCGGCAGCGGGGACGGGAAGGCGTCCGCCCACGCCGGGGCCACGCCGTCGGCGGAGGCGGAGGCGACGAACGGGCCGGGGGACTACCGTCCGCCGAAGGACCTCTGCCCGAAGGTCGACTTCGGACCGCTGACCGCCGCCGTCGCGCCCAGGGCCGGACTGCCGAAGGGGGAACGGACCGGTTCCGACCCGGCGAGCGCCAGCGGCGCCGCCTGTCTCCAGGGCTTCAAGGCGGCCGGGACGAAGGTGGACGGCCGTTCCGTCGTGTACTGCACCGCGTGGAAGGACGTCGCCGCCGCGGTCAAGCAGTACCGGTACCGGCTGTCCTCGGCCCCGCGGGAGGCCCGGGGCCCGGTGGTGCGGGAGAAGGGCCTCGGCCGGGAGGCCTTCCGCTACGAGAACGTCAAGGAGGCCGCGCCGTTCGTCAGCGACCTCCGGCTCGTGGTGCGCGACAGCAATCTGGAGTGCGAGGTCCAGGTGCAGAGCCTGGTGCCCCTGACGGACCAGCGGGTCAAGGCGGCCTGGCCCGCCATGGCCACGACCGCCCGCACGCTGCTGCCCGAGCTACGGCCCTGACCGGCGTCCCGGAGTGGAAGGGGCGGCCGGAGCGGCCGGAGTGGAAGAGGCGCCCGGGGCAGACGGAGCTGACGGGGCGGGCCATCGGGCGGCCCGGCCGTCGGGCGGGGCGGCGACCGGTCAGACGGCCGGCCGGTGGACCACCCGGCCGAGCGCGCCGGGCAGCGCCGCCCGGGAGGGGATGTCGAGCTTGCGGTAGACGCGGCCGAGGTGGGTCTCCACCGTCCTGGTGCTGACGAACAGCTGCTCCGCGATCTCCTTGGTGCGCTTGCCCCCCGCGGCCAGCTCCGCGATCTCCCGTTCCCGCTCGGTGAGAAGGGCCACCGCCGCCCGGGCACCGCTGTCCGGCGCGGTCGCGTCGGCCGCACCGGTGGCGGCGCGGGTCGCCGGCAGCAGGGTCCTGGCCCTCGCCGCCTCCTCCCGGATCCGCTGCGCGCCACAGGCACGACCGGCCTTCCCCGCCACGTCGAGCCACTCCAGCGCCTGATCGGTGCCGTGGGCCGCCTGGGCCGAAGGCGCCCCGGTCACCAGGGTCCAGGCGTGTTCCACCGGCAGACCCGCGCGGCGGAACGACTCCGCGGCCTCGTGGAACAGCTCTGCCGCCGGGCCGTGTTCCCCCTCGGCGGCGTGCAGCGTCGCGCGGGCCCGGCGCACGTGTTGGTGTTGCAGCGGCAGCCCCAGCCGTTCGGCCACCGCCTCTCCCGTCCTGGCCCAGTCGCGTGCGCCGTCGATGTCACCGCAGCGCAGCGCCGCGAGGCAGGCGAGGGCCAGCAGGGAGGGCTGCCAGGCTCGCAGCAGCCGCTCCAGCCGCGGGCCGCCCCCTTCGACGAGGGTGCGCAGACAGCCCGCCGGGTCCCCGCCGTAGAACTGGACGTGGGCGCGCAGGCCGACCGCCACGGCTGCCCGCCAGCCCCGCTTGCGCAGTGCCAGGGCCAGCCCCTCCCCGGCGAGGTCGAGGAGCCTGTCGGCGTCCCGCCTCGGACGTGTCCACAGCAGCCCCGTCGCCCGCAGGATCATGGCGACCCCCGCGGCCTCGTCGGCCCCGCTGGTCCGGGCGAGCACCTCGGCCTCCCCGGCACGCCGGCACAGCGACTCCAGGCGGCCCGTCAGCTGGTCGAGATGGCACAGGGCCACCAGCTGGTTGACCCGGATGAACCTCCGGGTGGCACCCGTGGTCGCCTGAAGTCCTCGCTCCAGATGCCGGTAGGCGTCGTGGAACCGCTCCTGGAACAACTCCGCGCAGCCGAGCATCGCCAGGACGTCGGGCATGGTGACGGCGGCGGCGTCGGGCAGGGCGTCCACGATCCGCGCGCACCCGGTGACCTCGGCGACGGCCTCGGGCAGCAGTCCCAGCTGGGTGTCGCCGAGGGCGGCCAGAGCCCGCAGGTAGGGCACCGCGGGTCCGCCGGTCTCCGCCGCCCCGGCCGCCTCACGGACCACGTCACGTGCCTCGCCGTAGGCACCCCGGAACAACTGCACCCGCCCGTACGCGGTGACCAGTTCGGCCATCGGTGCCGGCAGCGGGACCGGCAGCGGGCGGGGGAGGAGGTCGAGTGCCGTACGGACCACCGCCTCGGCCTCCTGGTGGCGGCCCAGCAACCGCTCCAGCTCCCCGCAGACGGCGTAGGCGCTCAGCCGCAGGTCCGCGGGGAGGTCCGCCCGGTGCCGGAGCACATCGTGGACCAGCGAACGGGCCTCCTGGAGGCGGCCCACGGCGGTGAGGGCCCGGCAGCAGTCGAGCGCCAGGGCGACCCGCGGGGCGCTGACCCTGTCCCCGGCGGGCAGGTGGTCCAGCGCCAGCCGCAGCCAGCGGGCGGCGACGGCCGGGGACGCGGCCATCGCCTCCGCCGCGCCCTCCACCAGGGCCTGCCGGGTCTCCGCGCGGCCCGCGCCCACCAGGTGCTCGGCCTGCCGGGCCCGCCGGAGCGCCGGCGCCCCGCGCGCGGTGAGCAGGTCCAGGGCGCGCCGATGGGCGTTGACGCGCAGGGACGGCGACGCGTGTTCCAGGGCGACGTGGCCGAGCACCGGGTGGCGGAAGGCGTAGCCGCCGCCCCAGGGCAGCGGCCGTATCAGGTCGGCGTCGACGAGTCGGGTGAACGCCCCGAGCGTCCGCTCCAGACCGAGACCGGAGACCGCCGCGACGTCGTCCGGCAGGAACGGGTCCCCGAGGACGGCGGCGACGTGGACCGAGGCGGCGGCGTCGGCGGTGAGGGAGTCCAGCTCGGTGACGACGGAGACGGCCTCCCGGAGCATGCCGTCCCGGTCCGGACCGGCGCTCAGCGGCCACTCGTCCGGGTCCCACCGCGCCGCGACCAGAATGCGCAGCATCCGCGGGTTGCCGCCGGACGCGGCGTGCAACCGCTCGGCGTAGGCGGCGTCGACCACGGGCGACGGGAAGGCCCGCCACTCGGTGTACGCGTGGTCGGGCGCGGCGGGAGAGGGGGCGTAGGAGGAGGTGGGGCCGGTGCGGGGCCCCGCGGCGCCGAGCACGGCGGAGGCCGCCCGGAGGTCCAAGGGGGGCGGGGTGAGGCGGACGACCGAGCCGGTCTCCACGCCGTGTTCGAGCGCCTCCCTCAGCACCGGGCCGGACCGGCGCGGGCGGTGCGCCAGTGCCAGGACGAACGGGCCGGGCGGGGGCGTCCGCGCGAGCCGCGCGAGCAGTTCCGCGGACCGCGCGTCGCACAGGTGCACGTTGTCGAGGACGACCACGCCGCCGCGCCGCGCCGCCCAGCGCCCCAGTACGTTGCGCACCTCGGCGTCCGCCCCGGCGCCGGGTTCCCGGCCGGCCGGGAACTCCCGCGGCTCCAGGGCGTGCAGCAGTTCCGCGATGAGCTGACCGGGGAATGACGTACCGCGTGCGGCGTGGGCTCGCGCGGTCCGTGCGCCCGCCCCGGCCGCCCGCTCGGCGAGCACGCCGAGCAGGGCCGTCTTGCCGATCCCCGGCTCGCCGGTGACCTCCAGGACCGCTCCCCGGCCCTCGGTCAACGCCTCGACGACCCCGGCGAGACACGCGATCTGCGGGTCCCGGCCGGCGAGCACGGTGCCGCCCTCATGGGCCGGGTCCTCGGGGGCCACGTGACCCTCCCCCTTCCCATGGACGCGCACACGAGCCAGGTCACCCTCGGGTGCCGGCGGTTCGGATATTAACCGATCGTTCCGAGACGACCCCGAGAGCCGCCGCGGGCGGGATGATCGACCGAGGCTCGGCTGAGCGCCACCATCCAGCGTCTCGCCGACGGATGACGCGCGACGCCGAGGCTGCCCGGATGGTTGACCGGCCCAGGCGTTTCTCACCGGTGCGGTACGCCGGGCGGAGGCGCGCAACGGCCCACGGCCTCGGCGTTCACCGATCAGCTGTCCGGTGCACCACTGCCGGGCCGGCTCACGTACACACGTCTGACAAGAAGTTGTCACACGCCGACCGGAATGCCCGCCCCGCCGGGGCACGTTCCGACCGGCATGACTGTTGGAGTAGCACTCGACGCCTCCGGGGCGCGGAACCAGGTCGACGCCACCGTGGAGCTGGCCCGGGAAGCCGCGGCCGCCGGTCTGCGGTCGGCCTGGTTCGGCCAGACCTTCGGCGCGGACTCGCCCCAGCTCGCGGCGATCGTCGGACGCGAGGTACCCGGACTGCACGTGGGCACCTCGGCGATCCCCGTGTTCGGCCGGCACCCCCTGCTCGTCTCCAGCCAGGCCCAGACCGCCCAGGCCGCGACGCACGGCCGCTACCACCTCGGACTGGCCCTGGGGACCAAGCTGCTCACGGAGAGCGGCTTCGGCCTGCCCTTCGAGCGCCCCATCGCCCGCCTGCGCGAGTTCCTGACGGCCTTGCGGCAGTTGACGCAGACCGGCACGGCCGACTTCCACGGTGAGCTGCTCACCGCCACCACCCCGATCCCGGGCCGGGTACCGGGCGCCGAGGACGGCGTCCCGCTCCTGGTCGCCGCGATGGGACCGCAGGCGCTGCGGGTCAGCGGCGAGCTGGCGGACGGCATCCTGCCGTACCTGGCGGGCCCGCGTGCCCTGGCGGACCATATCGTCCCCGCCCTCACCGCCGCGGCGGAGGCCGCCGGCCGGCCGGCGCCCAGGATCGTGGCCCTGGTGCACGGCGTGGTCACGGACGACGTGGCGGCGGTGCGGGCGAAGGCCACCGACGACCTGGCGTTCTACGAGCAGATCCCGTCCTACCGGCGGGTCGTCGAACTCTCCGGCGGCCGCCGGGCCGCCGACGTGGCGGTGATCGGCGACGAGAAGACGGTCGAGGCGGAAGTACGGCGTTACCGCGACGCCGGCGCCACCGAGGTGATCTTCTCGGGCACCGGGATCGCGGGAGAGGAGGACCGCCGCCGCACCTGGGCGCTCCTCGGCGAACTGGCCGGGTGAGCGGGCCCGGCCGCCACGCCGAGCGCTGTGCTCCGGGGCGACCCCGGACACCGCTGATACCACCGACTCCACGTCGCTGACCAGCGCGTCGGCGCCATGTTCAGGTCGCGTTCAGGTCCGTCCCCGTCTCGGGCAACTCCCGTACCGGAAGCGCCAAAACTCTGGCAAAGAGGTCTGGGGCGCGGGCCGGGGGCCATGTCATGGTGCCTGCCATGTCGACTGATCACCTCACTTATGACCGGCCCGCGGGCCACCTCCGGCACGCGGCGAGCAAGGTGCCGGAGGTGACCGTCTACTTCTGGATCATCAAGGTGCTGACGACCGGCATGGGCGAGACGGCCTCCGACTGGCTGGCCCACCTGCTCGGCCCGATCCCCGCGGTCGGTCTCGGCGGCATCGCCCTGGTGGCCGCCCTGGCGGTGCAGTTCGCCGTCCGGCGTTACGTGGCCTGGGTCTACTGGACGGCGATCGTCATGGTCAGCGTCTTCGGCACGATGGCCGCCGACGTCCTGCACGTCGGTCTCGGCGTGCCCTACACGCTGTCGACCCCGTTCTTCATGGCCGCGCTGGCCGCCGTCTTCGTCCTCTGGTACCGCGCCGAACGCACCCTGTCCATCCACAGCGTCCACACCCGGCGCCGCGAGACGTTCTACTGGGCCGCCGTACTGGCCACGTTCGCGCTGGGCACCGCCGCCGGTGACCTCACGGCCACGGTCGGCCTCGGCTACCTGGGCTCCGCCGTCCTGTACGCCGCCGCGATCGCCGTCCCGGCCGTCGCCCACCGGTGGGGGAGCCTGAACGCGGTGGCCGCGTTCTGGGCCGCGTACGTCATCACCCGCCCGCTCGGCGCCTCCGTCGCCGACTGGATGGCCGTCGGCCACGGCAGGGGCGGACTCGGCCTGGGCCTGGGCCCGGTCACCCTGTCCTGGACGGTCGCCATCCTCGGCTTCGTCGGCTACCTGGCCACCTCCCGCAAGGACGTCCGGCGCGACAGCACGCGTGATGTGCCGGGGGCGCCCGGTGCGGCCGACCTCACCCGGCAGGCGGGCTGACCACGAACCGGGCCTCGGGGGTGTGTCCGGGACCGTGCCACACCTCGCCGCCGGCGGAGCGGGCCGGCCGTCGCGCCGGCGGCAGGCCCAGGCCCGCTCCGCCGTGTCCGTCGCCGACGACCTCGACCCGTACGCCGTCGGGTGCGGCGGCAAGGCCCGAGCCGTCGACGGTGACCGTCAGGTGCGGAGGCACGTGCGGGGGTCCGGCGAGTCCGTCCAGCGTGGGAACACCTCGTCGGTGCCCGGCGCGGTGAGCAGTCCCTCGCGGGCGTCGGCCGGCAGGGTGTCGCAGATGGTGCGCACGGACCGGACGGCGTCCGCGATGACCCCGTGGGTGACGGCTCCGCCACCGGTCGAGTTCGGCGATGATCCGGCTCAGCGGCGTACGCAGCTCGTGCGAGAGCTGACCGGTGAGTCGGCGCTCTTGGCGCGGGAGGGTGCGATCACGGTCCGGCAGGGCGTCCGGCGACGAGCAGAGGCGGGCGAGTTCGACCGGCCGGCGCGTGCCGCCGAAGCGGTCCTCCGAGGCGACGGCACTCCACCGGGCGGCCTGGTCGGTCATGGTGCGGACCGCTGGCCGGCATAGATCCACACGTCGGCGCCGAGGGGCTCGTCGTGGAAGGCCCCCGGCACGCGCACCGTCGTGCCGCCGGTGTCGACGGCCGTCGCGACGGCGGCGGCACGGGCGCGCGACTCGTCGTCGGCCCGGTGCCGGAGGCACTATTGGGCGACGACGTCGAAGGCCGCGGTGAGGCCCAGCGCTACCGGCGTGGCCGTGGTGACGGCGACGAGGGAGGGCCGGCCGCGCAGCGTGCGGGGCCCCGCACGGCGGAGCAGCGCGGTCACGGCGAGCCGCGGCCGGTGACGGGCGCCGCTCACGACAGCCGGTGACCGATCCCGCGGGCGGTGCCGATAGTCCGCTCGCTGCCCGCCTCGCGCAGCTTGCGGCGCAGTCGGGTCAGATACTGATCGAGGGTGTTGTCGTGCACGCGGGCACCCTCGTGCCAGCCCGCCCGGACCAGATCACGGCGCCGCACGATGCCGCCGGAAGCCGCCATGAGCGCGGCCAGGAGACGGAACTCGGTCGGGGTCAGATCGACTGGGGTGCCCCGGACGCTGACCACGTGCCGGACGGCGTCCAGTGCCAGGTCTCCGGCCGCGGGAGCGGGCGGCGTGGCCCGCCTGAGGGCAGCCCGCAGGCGGGCGGCGAGTTCGGCGAGATGGAACGGCTTGGGCAGGTAGTCGTCGCCTCCGGCCGAGAACCCGGACAGCCGGTCGCTCAGCCGGTGATGGGCGGCCAGGAAGACGACCGGGGAGAGGAAGCCGTTCGCGCGCATCGCCCGGCACACGTCCCGCCCGTCGGCATCGGGCAGCCCGATGTCGAGCACGGCGGCGCAGACACCGGCGCTGGCCAGCCGCAGGGCGGTGGCGCCGTCCGGCGCGGGCACGGTGTCGAAATCCTCGTCGCGCAGCCCGCGCATCAGCACGTCACGCAGGGCGTGATCGTCCTCGACGACCAGGATCGTCCGGCGCATGGCCCTCCCTCCGCTCTCGTGCCACGTCCGTCCGGGACCCGTGCCGTGTCCGTTCGGCCTCCACCGTGCGGCCATCGGCTCCGCCCTCGTGCGCCGGATCGATCCGTGCCCGGGTTCGTCGTGCCCAGGGCCAGCCTGGTGGGGGAACCGGCGGCCGGGCGCCCGGCACACCGACGGCGAACCGTGACGACGTCTACTGAACTGTAGACGATGGCGGGGTGCGGAACGGTCCCGTGGCGGACGGGAGAGGTGAGAGGCGGCGGGCCGGCGAGCGCGAGGCGCCCGTGGCCGGTCCCGACACATGGACCCGGTTTCAGGGGCCCGCCGTGGGGACCGGGCCGTGCCGGAGGTGACTGACGATGCGGCTCGCGGCACTCTTCTGGAGGAGTCCGTAGGCGAGGACCGGCAGCAGCAGATGCGGTTTGTCGGGCAGGCACGTGGTGATCAGGACGGCGCTCGCGCTGCTGTTGTTCATGCCGCAGGCGAGCGTCAGTGACGAGGCGGTGCCCGCTTCCAGCCGCAGGACGTGCGCGGCGGCCCGGCCGACGGCGAAGGAGAGCAGGCAGGCCAGGGCCGCCACCGCCAGGGCGGCGATGAACAGCAGGGGGCGGGGCCGGGTGAGGGCGGAGCCGAGGGCGCCGCTGGCATTGACGTAGGTCAGCAGCAGCGAGCCGGTCAGCGCCATGGGCGTCACCGCGAGACGAAGGCGGCTCAGCAGGCCGGCGGGGAGCGCGAGCGCGCCCAGGAGGCCCCCCGCGCAGGGCAGGACCACGGTGGTCAGGCCGAATCCGCCCTGGGCCAGACGGCCGGTGGCGGTGAGGGTGTGGGCGTAGCCGCCACTGAGCAGCGGCGCCAGGGTCCTCAGCAGGAGCGGGACGGTGAGCGGGCTGAGGAGGGTGGAGGCCAGCACGAGGCCGACCATCGTCGGTTGGTCGCCGTCGCCCTTGTCGGTCCACACGGTGGCCCCCGCGGCGACGGGCATCGCCACGATCAGGATCAGCGCCGTGAGCAGTCCGCTTCCACCGTCGGCGTCGGGGGTGCGCCGCAACAGGAAGGCGACGAGCGGCACGACGGCCAGCGGGATCGCGAGGTGCAGCGCGAGCCCGGCGAGCAGGGCCTGGGGTCGCCGCAGCAGGCGGCCCAGCGCGCGGACGGGGACCTGGAGCCCGGCCGAGAACAGCACCAGACCCAGCAGGAGCGGCGTGGTGTCGACCGTCAGATGCGTCAGCGGTGAGGGATGGGGGCGGCGCAGCCACAGGCCGGGGCCGGGCAGGAACAGAGCGAGGGCGTAGGACAGGACGACGACGCGGCCGAGCCGGTGCCGCAGCCAGGAAGCGGCGCGGGTGTGCATGGGCCCATCGTGATCAGGCCCGGCCCGGAGAGGTGACAAGACCGCGCGGCGGTCAGGACATGTTCAGGTGACCGCCGGCAGCCCACGCCCGACGACCGCGGACGGGCATCCTCCGGGGAAGGACACGTCCAGTGGACCGCGGGTCGGCAGAGCCGCGCCTTCCGCCGAGGCCACCCGTCGCCACGGACGCCCGAGGGCAGGGACCCGTGGTCGTCGTACTCGTTGACAGGGTGCGCACAGGCCACAACACTGGCCAGCGGTCGACCGATTGGGAGCGCTCCCATGCTCAGGGCGGGGCGTTCCGTCGAACCGGAGACCGGATGCCCCAGCCTGCTCGTCCGCCATCTCGCGAGGAGCTCCAGACGTGATCAGACGCCGATCGTCCGCACTGGCCGTGATGGCCCTCGCCGCGGCCACGCTGACCGCCGTCCCGGTGGGCAGGGCCACCGCGGACGAGGTCGAACAGGTCAGGAACGGGTCGTTCACCACGGGCATGGACCCCTGGTGGACGACCCCGAACGTCACCGGGGAGCTCTCCGACGGGCAGCTGTGCGCGAACGTCCCCGGTGGCACGGCCGACCGCTGGGACGCGGCTGTCGGCCAGAACGACATCACGCTCGTGAAGGGAGAGTCGTACCGGCTCGGCTTCAAGGCCTCGGGTTCACCGGAGGGACACGTCCCGCGGGTGATCGTCGGCCTGTCGGTGTCGCCCTACGACACCTACTACGAGGTGAGCCCGCAGGTGAGCGTCTCGGGCAACACCTACTCGTACACCTTCACCTCGCCCGTCGACACCACGCAGGCCCAGGTGGGGTTCCAGCTCGGCGGGAGTGCCGATCCCTGGCGTTTCTGCGTGGACGACGTGTCGCTGCTCGGTGGCGTACCGCCCGAGGTGTACGAGCCCGACACCGGCCCGCGCGTCCGCGTCAACCAGGTGGCCTATCTGCCCTCGGGCCCCAAGAACGCGACTCTGGTCACCACCGCCACCGCGCGGCTGCCCTGGGAGTTGAAGAACGCCACGGGGACGACCGTCGCGCACGGGCGCACGGTGCCGCGCGGGGTCGACGCCTCCTCCGGCCAGGCCGTCCAGTCGATCGACTTCAGCTCCTACCACCGGCGGGGCACGGGCTTCACGCTGGTCGCCGACGGCGAGACCAGCCGTCCGTTCGACATCAGCCCGGCCCCGTACGGGCAGTTGCGGGCCGACGCGCTGAAGTACTACTACACGCAGCGCAGCGGCATCGAGATCCGCGACGCGTTGCGCCCGGGGTACGGGCGGCCCGCGGGGCACGTCGGCACGTCGCCGAACAAGGGTGACGTCGACGTGCCGTGCCAGCCGGGCGTGTGCGACTACCGGCTCGACGTCAGCGGCGGCTGGTACGACGCGGGCGACCACGGCAAGTACGTCGTCAACGGCGGTGTCGCCACCTGGCAGTTGCTGAACGAGTACGAGCGCTCGCGGCTCGCCCGCACCGGGCAGCCGGCGAAGCTCGGGGACGGCACGCTCGCCATTCCGGAGAGCGGCAACAAGGTGCCGGACATCCTGGACGAGGCGCGCTGGGAGCTGGAGTTCCTGCTCAAGATGCAGGTGCCGCAGGGCGAGCCGCTCGCGGGCATGGCCCACCACAAGATCCACGACGCGAACTGGACCGGGCTGCCGCTGCTCCCCGGCGACGACCCCCAGCAGCGCGAGCTGCACCCGCCGTCCACCCAGGCGACCCTCAACCTGGCCGCCACGGCCGCACAGGCCGCACGGCTGTACCGCCCCTACGACCGCGCGTTCGCCTCCCGGGCGCTCGATGCCGCCGAGAAGGCCTGGGCCGCGGCCCGGGCCCACCCCGAGATGTACGCGTCCGAGAGCGACGGGACCGGCGGCGGGGCCTACGCCGACGGCGACGCGAGCGACGAGTTCTACTGGGCGGCCGCCGAGCTGTACCTCACGACCGGCGAACAGCGGTTCGCCGACCACCTCCTGGCCTCCCCGCTGCACACCGCGGACGTCTTCGCCACCGGCTTCGACTGGGGCCGGACGGCCGCCCTGGGCCGGCTCGACCTCGCGACCGTCCCCAACCGGCTGCCCGGCCGCGACGGGGTGCGCCGCTCCGTGGTGAAGGCCGCCGACACCTACCTGGCCACCCTCGACGCGCACCCCTACGGCCTGCCGTACGCGCCCACCGGCAACGCCTACGACTGGGGTTCCAACAGCCAGATCCTCGACAACGCGCTGGTGATCGCCGACGCGTACGACATCACCGGTCGCACCGCCTACCGCGACGGCGCGGTGCAGAGCATGGACTACGTCCTGGGCCGCAACGCGCTCAACCAGTCGTACGTGACCGGTTACGGCGAGGTCGCCTCGCACAACGAGCACAGCCGCTGGTACGCCCACGAGCTGGACCCGGCCCTCCCGAACCCGCCGAAGGGAACGCTCGCGGGAGGCGCGAACTCCAGCATCCAGGACCCCTACGCCCAGGGGAGACTCCAGGGCTGCGTGGGACAGTTCTGCTACATCGACGACATCCAGTCCTGGTCCACGAACGAGACGGCCATCAACTGGAACGCGTCCCTCGCCTGGATGGCGGCCTTCGTCGCGGACCAGGGGGACGACTAGGCCTGCTGGTCACAACCACTCGAGCGGGATGATCGTCGGTGGTCGCCCTCAGGGTGACGATCATGAATCTGACAGCAGTGATGGTCAGGGTGGATCGTGCGGAACCGCAGGAGCTGGCCCGGTGGTGGGCCACTGCGTCGGGAGGCGAGATCGCCCAGGACCACGGCGACTTCGTCATCGTCGGAGCACAGCCTCTGGCATGGGGCTTCCAGCGTGTGGCCGAAGAGCGGCGGGGCAAGAACCGCGTACACGTCGACTTCGCCGCCGCGCCCGGCACAGGCCGGGCGGGGGAGGTGGAGCGACTGGTCGCCCTGGGCGCGAGCGTCGTGGGCGAGCACAGCATTCCGGGCCTCACCTGGACTGTGCTGAAGGACCCGGCCGGCAACGAGTTCTGCATCCACTGACCGGCACGGTCGCGGCGCGTGGCCGTCCGGTGGCCGGTGCGGGGTCTGCGACCGCGTTCGGGAACGGGCCGGTACCGCGGGCTGTCGTGCCGGTGCCCGGCGGCGATCAGCAGCGACGGCGGGTGACACCCCGCACCGGCGGCCGGCCGGCACCGTCTCCCCGGATCGCGCTCAGCGACAGTGCCGGTGCTGGTCCTCGCGTCACGCCGCGTGGACCAGGCCCTCCAACCGGGTCAGCAGCTCCGCACGTCCGCCGACGCCCGGGTCGCGGTGCACCGTGCTGACGAGCACTCCCTGATCGGGCGAATGTGACAGCAACACGGTTTCCGGCCCCTTCGGTGCGAACCGGGGAACAAGTCCTGACCGGGTCGACGCTCCGCGGCGGTCGATGTCGGGCAGGGGGTGATCCTGTGGGATTCGCACGGAGCGGGACGGCCGCCGCGGCGCCGGCACGGCCGTACTGAACGCCGGACCTGTGCCGACACGGCCCCGTGGGGCCGACCGTGGAGCCGGACTCCGGCCCGGGCCGTGCACAAGATCGCTCGCGACCCGGGCGCCGGCAGGGCCGCCTCGCTCACAGTGGCGCGGATGTCCGGCTGCTCCGACGGGTGGCCGGGGAGGCCACCGGCGGCATGCCCATGATGGCACCGGACGGCTGAATCGACCGCGGTTCCACCTGCCGCCTCCAGCCCTCGATCCCCCGTCAGGGACGGCCACGGACCGCGGCACCGTGCGCTGCGACTCGGGCACGGAGGGCTTCCGGTGACGTTTCCCTTCCATCGGGATGGTTACCCATGGTGTCGGGCCGTTCCCGCACACCCGCTGTTCCGGACGAGGTGGCCGAGGGCGGTCACGGCGTACGCAGGACCAGAAACGGAGTCTCCATGGCCAGCACGAAGGTGTCCGACTACATCCTCCGACGACTGCGCGAGTGGGATGTGGACCATGTTTTCGCCTACGCCGGCGACGGTATCAACGGCCTGCTGGCGGCCTGGGGACGGGCGGAGAACAAGCCGAAGTTCGTGCAGGCCCGGCACGAGGAGATGGCCGCCTTCCAAGCGGTGGGGTACGCGAAGTTCTCCGGCAAGGTCGGGGTGTGCGCGGCGACCTCGGGGCCGGGGGCGATCCACCTGCTGAACGGGCTCTACGACGCCAAGCTGGACCACGTACCCGTGGTGGCGCTGGTGGGGCAGACCAATCGCAGCGCGATGGGCGGCAGCTATCAGCAGGAGGTGGACCTCCAGAGCCTGTACAAGGACGTCGCCTCGGAGTTCTGTGAGACGGCGATGGTCCCGGAGCAACTGCCGAACCTGATCGACCGGGCGATCCGCACGGCGTACGCGAAGCGCACCGTCACCGCGATCATCCTGCCCGCCGACGTGCAGGAGCTGGACTACTCGCCGCCCACGCACGCGTTCAAGATGGTGCCGTCCAGCCTCGGCCTGGGGCGTTACGCGCCGGTGCCGGCGGACGAGGACCTCCAGCGGGCCGCCGACGTGCTGAACGCCGGTGAGAAGGTCGCCGTGCTGATCGGGCAGGGCGCGCGCGGGGCGCGTGCCGAGGTGGAGCAGCTCGCCGAGGTGCTCGGTGCCGGGGTGGCGAAGGCCCTGCTGGGCAAGGACGTCCTCCCTGACGACCTGCCCTATGTGACCGGCTCCATCGGCCTGTTGGGCACCCGGCCCTCCTACGAGCTGATGCAGGAGTGCGACACCCTGCTGATGATCGGTTCCAGCTTCCCGTACACGCAGTTCATGCCGGAACTGGACCAGGCGCGGGCGGTCCAGATCGACATCGACCCGCACATGATCGGCCTGCGTTACCCCTTCGAGGTGAATCTCGTCGGTGACTCCCGCGAGACGCTCCAGCGGCTGCTGCCGCTCCTGCGCCGCAAGGAGGACCGGAAGTGGCGTGAGGGGATCGAGAAGAACGTCGCCCGCTGGTGGGAGGTCATGCAGCGCCGGGCCGCCGTGGACGCCGATCCGGTCAACCCCGAGTACGTCGTCCACGCCCTGGACGGCAAGCTCCCCGACGACGTCATCCTCACGTCCGACTCCGGCTCCGCCGCCAACTGGTACGCCCGGCACCTGCGCCTGCGCGGCCGGATGCGCGGCTCGCTGTCCGGCACGCTGGCGACGATGGGACCCGGTGTGCCGTACGCCATCGGGGCGAAGTTCGCCCACCCCGACCGGCCGGCGATCGCCCTGGTGGGTGACGGCGCCATGCAGATGAACGGCATGATGGAGATGGTCACCGCCGCCAAGTACCACCACGAGTGGTCCGACCCGCGGCTGATCGTGGCGGTGCTGAACAACCGCGACCTCAACCAGGTCACCTGGGAGATGCGGGCGATGTCCGGCGCCCCGCAGTTCGAGGAGTCGCAGTCCATTCCCGATCTGCCGTACGCGGAGATCGCCCAGTGCATCGGCCTGGACGGGGTGCGGGTGGAGAAGCCCGAGCAGGTCGAGGCGGCGTGGGACCGGGCGCTGGCGGCCGACCGGCCGTTCGTCATCGACTTCCGCACCGACCCGGCCGTCCCGCCGATCCCGCCGCACGCCTCACTGGACCAGATCGAGGCGGCGGCCTCCGCGATCCTGCACGGCGACAGCGACCGCGGTTCCATGGTCAGGCAGGGGCTGAAGGCCAAGGTGCAGGAGATGCTGCCGGGCAGCCGGCACCGCGACGACCGGCCCGGCGCCGGGCCGCACGACAGCGCCGAAGGGAACAAGTGAGGCAGGCGACGCCACAGGGCCAAACGCTCCGGGACGGGCCGGTCGTGGAGCACCTGGCCGTCTCCGTGTACCGGGTCCCCACCGACCTGCCGGGTGGTGACGCGACCCTGACCTGGGACGCCACGACCCTCGTGCTGGTCGAGGCCACCGCGGCGGGCCGGACCGGCATCGGTTTCACCTACGGTTCGCCCGCCACCGCCCCCGTCGTCGAGCACGAACTGGCCGACCTCGTCGTCGGGCACGGCGCCTTCGACGTGCCCGCCGCCAACGACCGGATGAGCCGGGCGCTGCGCAACGCCGGCAGGCCGGGCATCGCCGCCGGTGCCGTCTCCGCCGTCGACATCGCGCTGTGGGACCTCAAGGCGCGCCTGCTGGACCTGCCGCTGGTGCGTTCGCTGGGCGCGGCCCGTGACGAGGTCGCGGTGTACGGCAGCGGCGGACTGACCACGTACGACGACGCCCAGCTCGAACGGCAGCTGCGCGGCTGGACCGACCAGGGCATCGAGCGGGTGAAGATCAAGGTCGCCGAGTCCTGGGGCCGCTGCGAGGCCCGCGACCTGCACCGCACCGCGCTGGCCCGCCGTGTCGTGGGTGACGCGGCCGAACTGTATGTGGACGCGAACGGCGGCTACACCCGCAAGCAGGCGGTACGGATGGCCGCCGCCATGGCCGGCCTCGGCGTCACCTGGCTGGAGGAGCCCGTCTCCTCCGACGACCTCACCGGGCTGCGTGAGGTGCGCGACGCCGTCACCGCCGATGTCGCGGCCGGTGAGTACGGCTATGCCCTCCCGTATTTCGCCCGGATGGCGGCCTCGGGTGCCGTCGACTGCCTCCAGGCCGACGTCACCCGCTGCGGCGGCATCACGGTCTGGCTCCGCGTCGCGGCCGTCGCCGAAGGGCTCGGGCTGCACATCTCGGGCCACTGCGCCCCGCACCTGCACGCCCACGTCGCCGCGGCCGTGCCCAACACGCGGCATCTGGAGTGGTTCCACGACCACGTCCGGATCGAGAACCTGCTGTTCCACGGCACGCTCGACCCGCGGGGCGGCACCGTCACGCCCGGTGCCTCGGGCGAACCGGGCCACGGCCTCACCCTGGACCGGGCGGCCGCCGACCGCTACCGCACCGCATGAACACTCGCGCTCACCCGCTCACCCGTCGTGCGCCGACGGGCCCGCGACGGTTCGAGCGGACCCGTTCGGCGTGCGGGCCGGCGGGCCTGTTCGCGGAGGAGTACGACGTGGCCCAGCGCCAGGACGAGATCTCCGCCACGGGTTGGTGAGGAGCCGGGCACGCCTGTCCGCGCCGCCCGGGGCCGCCGGGACGCGGAGGCCCGGTCTCAGTGCCGACGGCGGCCCGCGCGACGCCTGCGCCACACGCCGGTCAGTACCGCCAGCGCCCCCGCGGCCGCGCCGGCGGCGCCCAGCGGCAGCAGACCCCGTGCCCCGGGAGCCTCCGGCCGTTCCGGCACCACCGTCTGCCCCCTCAGCCCCGCCGCCAGCACTTCCGCCAGGTGCAGGGGGGTACGTCCGGTGTCCGCCTGGTCGACCTGGGTACGGCAGCTGAAGCCGTCCGCGAGAACCAGCGTCGCCTCGTCGGCCTCCCGCACGGCGGGCAGCAGTCCCGCCTCGGCGCAGGCCATGGAGACGTCGTAGTGGCCCTTCTCGAAGCCGAAGTTGCCGGCGAGTCCGCAGCAGCCGGCGTCCAGTACGTCGGCGTCGACCCCGGCGCGTTCGAGGATCTTCCGGTCGGCGTCGAAGCCCATGACCGCGTACTGGTGGCAGTGACGCTGGACCACCGCGCGGGCGTCGACGCGCGGCGGCTGCCAGTCCCCGGCGCGTTCCACGAGGAGTTCGGCCAGTGTGCGGGTCTGCTCGCGCAACCGGTCGATGTCGGGGTCCTTCGGCAGGAGTTCGGCGGCGTCCGCGCGGAAGACGGCGGTGCAACTGGGTTCCAGGCCGACCACGGGAGTGCCGCGGCGCAGGTCCTCGCGCAGCACGTCGATCGTGTGGCCGAGGACACGCCTGGCGACGCCGAGCTGCCCGGTGGAGATCCAGGTCAGACCGCAGCACACCGCCGCCTCGGGCACCTTGACCCGGAAACCCGCCGCCTCCAGGACCTCGACCGCCGCCCTGCCGATCGCCGGGTGGAAGTGGTCGGTGAAGGTGTCGGGCCACACCACGACCTCGCCCCGGCTTCCCCCACCGCGCGATCCTCCCCGCTCGCGCCACCAATCGGTGAAGCGCTGTTCGGTGAAGACGGGCACATCGCGCTCAGGGGCGACACCACCGAGCGCCTTCGCCGCGCGGGCCACCCACGGCACCGCCGTCAACGCGTTGACGGTACGGGGAGCGAGGGCGACGACCCGGGCGACCGCCGGCAACCAGCCCATGGAGTAGTGCGCGAGCGGCCGCAGCCGCCCCTTGTAGTGGTGGTGCAGGAACTCCGCCTTGTAGGTCGCCATGTCCACGTTGACCGGACAGTCCGTCCTGCACCCCTTGCAGGCCAGGCACAGGTCGAGCGCGTCGTGGACCGCCTCGGACCGCCAGCCGTCGGTGATCGGTGAGTCGCCGTCGTTGTTGACCATCTCGAACAGCAGCCGGGCACGGCCCCGGGTGGAGTGCTCCTCCTCCCGGGTGGCCCGGTAACTGGGGCACATCACGCCACCCTCGGAGGAGCGGCACTTGCCGACGCCGACGCAGCGGGCGGCGGCACGGCTGAACTTGCCGTCGTCGTGCGGGAAGGCGAAGACGGTCTCCGGCTCCCAGGGCAGGTAGTCCGCGCCCAGGCGCAGGTTCTCGTCCAGGCGGTACGGCAGGACGATCTTCCCGGGGTTCATGCGGTCGCCCGCGTCGAACAGGCCCTTCAGCCGCTCGAACCCCTCGATCAGTTCCGGCCCGAACATCTTCACCAGCAGCTCGCCCCGCGACTGGCCGTCCCCGTGCTCGCCGGACAGCGATCCCCCGTAGGACACGACCAGGTCGGCGGCCCTCTCCACGAAGGCGCGCATCCGGCCGATGCCCTCCTCCGACTCCAGGTCGAAGGGGATACGGGTGTGGACGCAGCCGTGGCCGAAGTGGCCGTACACGGACGGATGCCCGTAGTCGAACTCCTCGTACAGCCGTTTGAGGTCGCGCAGGTAGTCACCGAGCCGGTCGACCGGGACGGCGGAGTCCTCCCAGCCCTCCCACGTGTCGGGCTTGCCGGGCACGTGCGCGGTGGCGCCCAACCCCGACTCGCGGACCAGCCACAACTCGTGCACGTGCTGCTCGTCGTCGTACCAGGTGTGGTCCACATCGTCCGGTTTGGCGTCGATCAGCGCCCGGGCCTTGGCCTCGACCGCCTCCCGCGTGTCCGCGGTGAACTGCACCATCAGGTAGGCGCGGCCCTCGGGCAGCTCCTTCAGCGCCTCCGGGTTGAGGTGTTTCTCCTGCTGGAAGTGGACCAGCTGGTGATCCACGCCCTCCAGTGCCGCCGGGCCGTGTTCCAGGACGGCCGGCACGTGGTCGGCCGCCTGGCAGATGTCCTTGTAACCGAGCACGACCAAGGCGGTGTGCTTCGGTACCGGAACGAGTTCGAGTTCCGCGCGCACCACGGTGACCAGCGTGGACTCCGATCCGGTCAGGAGTCCGGCGACGTCGAAGCCGTGCTCGGGCAGCAGCGAGTCGAGGTTGTAGCCGGACACCCGTCGAGGGATGTCGGGGAAGCGCTCGCGCACCAACCCGGCGTACCGGTCCCGCAGGGCCACCAGTCCGCGGTACAGCTCGGCCTCCCGCCCCTCGGCGGCGGTCAGCCGTTCCAGTTCGCCGTCGTCCGTCCGCCCCACCCACATCCGCACACCGTCGTAGGTGAGCACCTCCAGGCGGTGCAGGTTGTCGACGACCTTGCCGTACGCCTGGGCCGTCGACCCGCACGAGTTGTTGCCGATCATCCCGCCGATGGTGCAGTTCGGATGGGTGGCCGGCCGGGGCCCGTACATGAGCCCGTGCTCGGCGAGCTGCCGGTTGAGGTCGTCCAGGACGATGCCCGGCTCGACCACGCAGCGCCGGTTCTCCGGGTCCACCGACACCAGCCGGTGGCAGTACTTGGTCCAGTCGAGCACCACCGCGGTGTTGCAGCACTCGCCCGCCAGGCTGGTGCCGCCGCCACGGGACAGCAGCGGTGCCCCGTGCTCCCGGCAGACCGCCACCGCCTCCACGGCCGCCTCCACCGTGCGCGGGACGACCACCCCGATCGGTACCTGCCGGTAGTTCGACCCGTCCGTCGAGTACGCCGCGCGCGTACCCGCGTCGAAGCGGACCTCCCCGTCGACCCGTGCGCGCAGATCGTGCTCCAGAGCGCGCACGTCGGTCTGCGCCTGCGGGCGCCTGACGACGGGCAGGGGCAGGTCGACGGGTTCCATGCGCGACACTCTCACTCCACTCGGCGACGGGTGATCTGTTGACGGCAGCGGGCGGAAGGCACTGGGGCGGACGGGTGCGGACGGGGCGAGACGGTCTTCTTGGCCTGACGGACCTTGTCGCCCGACTTCATCAGCTTGCGCCGCTCGTCCCCGGGGGCGCCAGGGCCTCGATCCTCCCGAACAGCTCATCGACCTCGCGGTGATCGGTGGTCAGTCCCCCGATGACGTCCCCACCGTGTCCCATGGGTGTTTCCTTCGTTCGCGCGGCCCGTCAGGAATGCCTCGACTGTGTATCCAGGCTCCCGCGCCCGCAAACCTGGTGGGCATTCGGCGCATCGGTGTCACCGCGGGGCAGCCGCTCGGTCGTGAGAGTTCTGCGGGGGACCTGTGAGCGGGACGCTCCGGGGCGGCCTGCACGTCACGACGAGAACAGCCCGCGCGGAGTCCGTCTGTACGATGCGCGGGCGTCGTGCTTGACCTCCCTGGCGTACGACGCGGTGTCGGATCGCCCGCTCGCCATGTGGGCCGGGCACACGGACGTGCGGACGACGGGGACGCGGTACGTGAAGCCGGACGCGGCGGACCTGCTTCCAGCAGCGGAGGCATGGGGAGGTCTCCCGGGGGCGTGCGCTCCGGCGCGGCTTCGGCGTGAGATCGGCTGCGACGGCGCGCACGATGCGGTCGGCTCCTCATACAGTCCGTGTTCCTGAGACGCTTTCTCACGACCTTGACGCCGCGGCCGGAATGGCGCAGGTCCGCAACATGCTGCGAGCCTTCGCATGGTCCCGCCCCCGGGCCACGCCCAGCGCCGTCGTCACCCAGCTCGACGAAGCCGTGAAACACATAGCCGAGGTCCGCATGGCCACCATGATCCTGGCCACCCTCGTCCTGGCCGACGACCGGTTGTGGCGATTGTCCCGGACGAACGCCGGCCACCCTCCCCCTCTGCTGGTCAGCCACGACGGTCAGGCCCGCTACCTCATCGACGCTCACGGCATTCTGCTCGGGACCGGAGTCGGTCGGCCCCGCCCCGATGCCGTCACCGTCCTGCCGCCCCGCGCCACCGTCCTGCTCTGCACCGACGGCCTGGTCGAGTCTCCGCACCACTCCATCGACCAGGGACTGGACCGGTTGCGCCGACACGCGGCCTCTCTTGCCCACCGCCCTCTGGATTCCTTCTGCGACGTACTGCTGGAACAGGTACGCCCCGACGACAACGACGACGACGTCGCCATGCTGGCACTGCGCACGCCCCCTCGCGCATAGACCGGTGGTCATGAAGAGCGCTTCGGCACCGGTCGGCGGCCACCGGACAGTCCGGCACACGACACGAGCTGAGCAGTCAGGCGCGCTGCCTTCACCAAGCCCTCCACGGCAGGTTGGCCGGCAAGCCGTCGTCACTCGGTGCTTCGTCCAGCCCAGCGGACGCCGCGGCCGCCGTAGCTGGAAGACGGACCGCAGCAAGCCCGGCATGGTGCTCATGTCAAAGAGGGGGACTGGGTCCGGGAAGGGCGGTGTCAGTTGATCCGGGCGTACTCGCGGAACTCCCAGTCGGTGACGTACCGGTGGAACCGGGCGAGTTCGTCCCGCTTGAAGGTGAGGAAGCCGTCGACGAACGACTTGCCGAGGGCGTCGACGAGCTGATCGTCGGCCTGCAGGGCGTCGAGGGCCTGGCCGAGGTCGGTGGGTAGCCGGTCGGCGGTCCCGGTGTCGGCGGCGAGGCCGGTGGCAGGCGCCGGAGGCTCGGCCGCGGCAGTGATGCCGAGGTGGATGGCGGCCAGGAGGCCGGCGACGGCGAGGTACGGATTGGCCGTGGCGTCGCCGAGGCGGACTTCCAGTCGGGATGCGGCACCGCGCTCCGGCGGGATGCGCACCACGGCGTTCCGGTTGTCCAGGCCCCAGTTGATCAGCCAGGGGGCGGTGGTGCCGGGGCCGAACCGCTTGTAGGAGTTGACGGTGGGGTTGAGCAGTGCGGACAGAGCCGGTGCGTGTACGAGGACGCCGGCCAGGGCGTGACGGGCCGTGGCCGAGAGGCCGTGGGCCTCGCGGGGGGCGTCGAAGACGTTGTTCCCGTCCGTGTCGATCAGGGAGACGTGCAGGTGGAATCCCGATCCGCCGCCTTCGTTGAAAGGCTTGGCCATGAACGTCGCCAGCCGGCCCTCGCTGCGGGCGAGTTCCTTGACCGCGGCCTTGAACCGGAAGGCGCGGTCCGCGGCGTTCAGTGCTGCCGAGTGATTGAGGTTGATCTCGAACTGTCCGTCGTCGAACTCGCGGTTGCCGCCGCTGACATCAAGGCCGAGGGCGTGCAGGGCGCGCACCGTGCGCAGAAGGTGTCCGTCCGGGTCGGCGCGGCGGCCGGTGGTGTAGACGTTCCCCGGGGCGGGGGCGTAGCGCCGCCACCCGGTGGGCGTGTCGGCGTCCGGCTCGAGCAGGACGTATTCCAGTTCGGGGCCGACGAGCGCGGTCAGGCCCGCGTTGTTCAGGCGGGTGAGAACCTGGCGCAACAGGTCCCTGGGCGATTCGGGCACGCTCCGGCCGGTGGCCGGGTCCCGGACGTCACCGATGCACCAGGCGACGTTCGGCTCCCACGGCAGCGGGACGACGGTGTCCAGGTCCGGGCGCACCAGGATGTCGGGCATGCCCGCCTGAAGGCCACCGGCGATGTCGGAGTGATCACCCAGGGCGCCGGTGTGATAGACGGCGCGGCTGAAGGCGAGGCCGTGCCCGGCCGCGTGCGGCAGGTGGTGCAGCAGGATGTCCCGGCTGCGGTCGGATCCCATCATGTCCGGGTAGGCGACGCGGAGGACATCGATCCCCTGGGCGTCGAGCGCCTCGATCGTCTGTCGGACCTGGCGGTCTGTGTGCGCGCTCAAGGGAACTCCAGGGAGGCGGTGAGGGCTTGCGTCTCGTCCGATGCGCCCGCACGGCATCCGTGCGGCCTCACGGCCGAGCGGTGGCGCCGGGACGTCATTCATTTGGTGTCAAACGATATGGGTCGGCTGCACCGCCCACAAGAGGGGGCACCCAGGTTCACCTGCCTCGGGTCACGGCCGAGGATGCCGGATCCGGCGGCTGTGGAGATACATTTGGCCGCAAATGAAACCTCGGCGGCCCCCGCCGCCCCGACGACGAGGAGAAGCCCGTGCCCGGGCCCCGCCGATCCATCACCGAAACCGAACGGGCCGTACAGCGGCGGCTGGGTGGCCTGACTCTGCAGCGCGAGGCCATGGCCGCCGTGGGCAACATCCACCGGGCGGCGGCCGCCGTCCGGCAGCACCTGGAGAACTCGGTGCTGCGTCCGCACGAGCTGACGTGGACCGGCTTCGTCGTGCTGTGGGTGCTGTGGATCTGGGGCGAGGCGGAAACCTGGTCCGTGGCCGAGGAGGCGGGGATCTCCAAGGGCACCCTGACCGGTATTTCGCGTACCCACGAATCGCGCGGCCTCGTGGCCCGTTCCCCGCACCCCGAGGACCGCCGCCGGGTCCTGCTCTCGCTGACCCCTGAAGGGGAAGAGCTCATGGAGAAGCTGTTCCCGGCCTTCAACGCCGAGGAGGCGTTCGTCGCCGCCCCGCTCAGCCCCGACCAGTGCCTCCAGCTTGCCGACAGTCTGCGTGTCATCGTCGGCCGGCTCGAGGAGCACGGTGAGCAGCGCAGGCGGGAGCTCCTCGACGGCGAAAGCCTCGCCCCACGACGCTCGGGCCGCCGCCCGCGCCCGTAGCCGGACCGCCGGAGGCCACGGCCCCCGACGACGTGCCGTTCTCGCCTCGGGGTGTCGCGCACTTCGCCGGAGGCGGCGTGCGCTCGCCGGTTCCGTTGGGTCCCGCCCGATCCGCCGGGTTCCGTCGCCGAGGAGGGGCGTCGGCCGTCAGCCAAAACGTTTGGTCCCAAATAAATTTCGGCAGGGGTCTTGACGCTGCCTCGACGCGACTGTTTATTTGGGGCCAAACGAAGTGGAGGTCGCGACATGACCCGCGAGTCCGTAGCAGCTGTCGTCGCCGGTGTACCCGTCGACACCCGGCACTGGATCGGCGGCGAGCGCGTCGCCTCCGGTGAGACGTTCACCGACATCTCGCCGGTCGACGGCAGCGTCTTGGGGGAGATCGCCCGGGGTACCGCGATGGAGGCCGCCGCGGCGGTCGCCGCCGCCAAGGCCGCCTTCCCCGGCTGGGCCGCCACCCCGCGCCCCGAGCGCGCCCGCATCCTGCACGCCATCGCCGAGGGGGTCGAGAAGCGGCTCGAAGAGCTGGCCATCGTCGAGACCACCGACAACGGCGCCCTCCTGCGCTCCCACCGCCGCGGCGTCATGCCCCGCGTCGCGCACAACTTCCGCTTCTTCGCCGACTGGCTGCTGAAGCTGGAGCACGAGGACTTCGAGACCCGCGGTCACACCAACCACGTCAGCTGGGACCCGGCCGGCCCCTGCGTGCTGATCACACCGTGGAACGCACCGCTGATGCTCGCCACGTGGAAGGTGGCCCCGGCGCTGGCGGCGGGAAACACGGTCGTCCTCAAGCCGGCCGAGTGGTCTCCGCTGACCGCCTCGCTGCTGGCCGACATCGCGGCCGAGGCCGGGCTTCCGGCCGGTGTTCTGAACGTGGTGCAGGGCTATGGCTCGGAGATCGGCGACGCGCTCACCTCGCACCCGGATGTGCGCCGGATCAGTTTCACCGGCTCCGTCGCGACCGCGCAGCGGATCGCCGCGTCGGCCGCCGCCAACCTCACGCCTCTGAGCCTGGAGCTGGGTGGCAAGTCCCCGCTGCTGGTCTTCGCCGACGCCGACCTGGACCTGGCCGTCGACCTGGCGGTGGAGCAGTACGACAACGCAGGGCAGGTATGCCTCGCCGCGACCCGCATTCTGGTCGAGGAGACGATCGCGGAGGAGTTCACCCGCCGCTTCGTCGACAAGGTGTCCCAGCTGAAGCAGGGCGACCCGCGGGACGAGGCCACCGACATCGGCCCCACCATCCACCCCCGCCAGCTGGAGAAGATCGACGGCTTCGTGCAGCGGGCAGTGGAGGCCGGCGCCCGCGCGGTCATCGGCGGACACCCCAAGGAGGGGCAGTACTACGCGCCGACCCTCCTCACCGGCGTCGTCCAGAGTTCCGAGATCGTCCAGGAGGAGGTCTTCGGCCCAGTCCTGACGCTCCAGACCTTCACCGGTGAGGAGGAGGCGGTCCGGCTCGCCAACGACACCCGCTTCGGGCTGGCCGCCACCGTCGCCACGAGCGACCGAGAGCGTGCCCAACGCATCACCGCGCGGCTGGTCGCCGGAACCGTCTGGGTCAACTGCTTCTTCGTCCGCGACCTGAAGGCGCCCTTCGGCGGCTCCCGCCACTCGGGCGTGGGCCGCGAGGGCGGCACTTGGAGCTTCGACTTCTACTGCGACGTCAAGAACACCGTCACCGCACCGAACGGATGGAAGCACCATGGGTGAGATCGTCGGGGCGGGCCTGCTCGCCCACGTCCCCACCATCGTGCTCCCGGAGGAGACCCGGCGGGAACTGAACGGGGGCAAGGAAATCACCCTCGTCACCGGCCTGAGGCAGCTCCGCAAGGACGTCTTCGAGCGCGATGCCGCCAACGAATACGACACCGTCGTCGTCCTCGACTCCCACTGGGCCACGACCGTCGAGTTCGTCGTCACCGCACAGCCCCGCCGGGCCGGCCTGTTCACCTCCGAGGAACTGCCGCGCGGCATGTGCCGCATGCCGTACGACTTCCCCGGAGACCCGGAACTCGCCCACAGTATCGCGTCGTTCGCGGACAGGCACGGCACGTTCATCACCGCGATCGACGACGCGTACCTGCCGATCTACTACGCGACCGTCAACCTGTGGAAGTTCCTGGGTGAGGGCCTGCCGGACAAGCGGTGGGTGACGATCGGCGTCTGCCAGACCGGTGACATGGAGGACCACCTACGCCTCGGCCGGGCGCTGGCCGACGGCATCGCCGCCACCCCGGGACGCCGGGTCCTGCTCATCGCCTCCGGAGCGCTCTCGCACACCTTCTGGCCGCTGCGTGAGATCCGTGAGCACGAGGCCAGCGACCCGGCGCACATCTTCACGCCCGAGGCGCGCGCGGCGGACGAGGAGCGGATCGCCTGGTTCAAGGAGGGCCGCCACGACCGGGTCCTGGACACCATGGACGCGTTCTGGAAGCACAAGCCCGAGGCCAAGTTCTTCCACTACCTGATGATGGCCGGCGCACTCGGCGAGCGGGCGTGCACGGCCAGGGCCCGCCAGTACGGCGAGTACGAGAACTCGGTCGGCACCGGTCAGGCCCACCTCTGGTTCGACCGCCCCGCCGACGGCTGGACCGGCACCGGCCTGTCCGCCGCGCGCACCCCTCACAGCCGTATCTAGGAGCCCTTCATGCCCGAGTACCGCCGCGTCCTCCTCGACGGCGTCGCCGTCCAGGTCACGGTCGACGGGGACGAGCTCGTCGCCGGGGACGGCCGTCGCGTCAGGACCGAGGAGGCCCACCACCTGCCCCCGGTGCTCCCCTCGAAGGTGATCGCCGTCCACCTCAACCACCGCAGCCGCGTCGAGGAGTTCCGGATCGGCCTGCCGGACACCCCGACCTACTTCCACAAGCCGACCTCCGCACTGAACAGCCACAAGGGCGCGATCGTCCGCCCCGAGGGCTGCAAGTGGCTCAACTACGAGGGCGAGGTCGCCATAGTGATCGGGCGGACGGCCCGCAACATCTCCCCGGCCGAGGCGGGGGAGTACATCGCCGGGTACACGATCGCCAACGACTACGGCCTGCACGACTTCCGCGACACGGACGCCGGGTCCATGCTCCGGGTCAAGGGGTCCGACACCCTGTGCCCGCTCGGTCCCGGCCTGGTCACCGACTGGGACTTCCACGGCAAGCGGCTGCGCACCTACGTCAACGGCACGGTCGTCCAGGACGGCTCGACCGACGAGATGACGTGGGACATGCACTACCTCGTCGCCGACATCGCCCGCACCATCACCCTGTGCCCCGGCGACGTCCTGCTGTCCGGCACCCCCGCCAACTCCCGTCCCGTGCAGCCCGGCGACGTCGTCGAGGTGGAGGTCGAGGGACTGGGCAGACTCACCAACCACGTCGTCACCGGCCCCACCGCCGTCCGCACCGACGTCGGCGCCCAGCCCACCGAGTCCGAGGAAGTGCTCTCGACCGCCCTGGGCGGCGACTGGGAGTTCCGCGGCATCCGCCCGCCCAGGCGCTGAGCCCCGACCGCGTCCATACACACCGATCGAGGAAGAGGGACGGAATGGATCTGAACAAGTGGCTGGCCTCGGCGGTCGCGTCGAACGCCGAGTGGGCGAAGACCTTCGGCGCCTTCGACCCGCACCCGGCACTGGCCGTCGACGACAACCGGTTCGCCGCCGCGTTCGAGGTCTTCACCGAGCGGCTGAAGGACAACTACCCGTTCTTCCACCCCCGCTACGCGGGCCAGATGCTCAAGCCGCCCCACCCGGCGGCAGTGGTGGGGTACCTGACCGCGATGCTGATCAACCCGAACAACCACGCCCTGGACGGTGGCCCGGCCACCGCCACGATGGAGCGGGAGGTGGTCCAGCAGCTGGCCACGATGCTCGGCTACGACACCCACCTGGGGCACTTGACCACCAGCGGCACCATCGCCAACCTCGAAGCGCTGTTCGTGGCGCGCGAACTACACCCGGGCAAGGGTGTCGCGTACAGCACGGAGGCCCACTACACGCACGGCCGGATGTGCGGGGTTCTCGGGGTGGAAGGCTTCCCCGTCCCCACCGACGACCTCGGCCGCATGGACCTCGACGCGCTGGACGAACTGCTGCGCGGCGGCCGGGTCGGCACGGTCGTGCTCACCGCCGGTACGACCGGGCTCGGCGCCGTCGAGCCGGTCCACGAGGCGCTGGCGCTGCGTGAGCGTTACGGCGTGCGGATCCACGTCGACGCCGCCTACGGCGGATTCTTCACCCTGCTGGCCGGCGCGGACGGCCCCGAGGGTCTGCCTGCGGAGCCCTGGCAGGCCGTCGCCCAGGCCGATTCCATCGTGGTGGACCCGCACAAGCACGGCCTCCAGCCCTACGGCTGTGGCCTGGTCCTCTTCCGCGACCCCTCGGTCGGCCGGTTCTACCTGCACGACTCGCCGTACACGTACTTCACCTCCGAGGAACTGCACCTGGGCGAGATCAGCCTGGAGTGCTCCAGGGCGGGTGCGGCGGCTGCCGCGCTGTGGCTGACCTTCCAGTTGCTGCCGCCCACCCGTGACGGGCTGGGCCAGGTGCTGGCAGCCGGCCGGCGGGCGGCGCTGCGCTGGGCGGAACTGATCGAGGGTTCCGAGCACTTCGAGCTCTACCAGCCGCCGCAGCTGGACATCGTCGGCTACTTCCCGCTGACCGCGGGCACCGCCCTCTCGGCGATCGACGCGGCCAGCAACCGGATCCTGCGGGAAGGGATGACCGACACCGAGGACCCGGTCTTCCTCAGCACCCTCCGCGTGGGCGCCGAGCGCTTCACCACCCGCCACCCGAAGATCAACGCCGACGCCGACAGCGCGCGCATCCTGCGCAGCGTGCTGATGAAGCCCGAATCCGAAACCTACGTCGAGCAGCTGCACCAGCGGCTGGAGCAGCTCGCCCGCTCCTGACCGCCCCGCGCGTCACCGGCTCACCGCAGCCCGGCCGACGGTGATCCGCCAAGTCGGGCGCTCGATTCGAACCTCACGCTACGGCGGACCTCTCTCCGCCCGCCGCGTCTGTCGCGCAGACGGCGTATCCACCCCTGCTGATCTCTCTGGAGCTGACGACATGGCCCGCGTCCGTGGCTACTTCCACCCCAAGACGGCGACGGGTGCCTCGTCGCTGATCCCCTCCCCACCATGGCACTACTCCGGCGACCTGCTCACCGTCGAGTACCGCACCGACCCGGCCCGGGTACGCGAGCTGCTGCCCGAGCCTCTGGAGCTCGCCGACGAGGACCCCGGCGCGGTCGCGCTGATCTGGGCCGACTGGCAGTCGTGCTCGGCATCCGGCGCCGAGCTGCTGGATCCGGTGCTCGCCCAGTACAAGGAGGCGTTCGCCGTAGTCCGCTGCAGGTATCAGGGCCGGACCTACAGCCGCTGCGTGTACATCTGGGTCGACAAGGACTTCGCCATCGCCCGCGGACTGCACCAGGGCTACCCGAAGAAGCTCGGCTCCATCCACCAGAGCCGCCCGCACCCCTACGGGCCGGCGCCCCGGATCGAGGCCGGGGCGCGGTTCGGCGCGACCCTCGCCGCCGCCGACCGGCGCCTGGCCCAGGCGGTGGTGACCCTGCGCGAGCCGGCGGAGACGAACGGGTTCGTCAACGCACACCCGATGGCCCACCACCGATGGCTGCCGTCGATCGAGAAGGGAAAGGGTCTCGCCCTGGACGAGCTGATCGAGTCCGGCGCCGCCTCCTTCGAGGGCGGCCGGCCCTGGGTCGGCGACGCCGACCTGGAACTGTTCGAGTCACCCACCGAGGAGCTGGCCCGGCTGGAGATCCGCGAGCCGATCGCCGCGTACTACCGTCAGGTCGGCGTGGTGTGGGACGGCGGCCGGCTGCTCGAATCCGCCACTTCAGGCGCCGAGTGAGAGGCCCGTTCGGAGACCCCCATGCACACCTTCACCCATGAGGAACTGCTGATCCGGGCCGAGAAACTCCGCCTGCCCACCCAGCACCACATCGACGGCCGGGCCGAAAGCGGCAGCGGTGCGACGTTCACCGTCGTCGCCCCCCGCGACGGACAGATCCTCACCCACGTCGCCGACGCGCGCGAGGCCGAGGTCGATCTCGCGGTCGCGGCCGCACGCCGCGCCTTCGACTCCGGCCCCTGGCCGCGCATGGCGCCCGCCGACCGCGGCCGGACCCTGTTGCGGATCGCCGACCTCCTCGAAGAACGACGCGGGGAACTCGCCCTCACGATCAGCCTGGAAATGGGCAAACCGATCACCGAGGCGCACGACATCGAACTGCGCGCCACCATCAGCACCTTCCGCTGGTACGGGCAACTGGCCGACAAGCTCACCGACGAATCCCCGCACACCGCACCCGACACCCTCGCCCTCGTCACACGGGAGCCGGCCGGCGTGGTCGGCGCGGTCGTGCCGTGGAACTTCCCGCTCACCCTGGCCGGCTGGAAAGTCGCCCCGGCCCTCGCCGCAGGCTGCACCGTCGTCCTGAAACCGTCCGAATCGTCCCCGCTGTCGGCCCTGCTGCTGGGCCGCATCGCCACCGACGCAGGACTGCCCCCGGGCGTCCTCAACGTCGTCACCGGCGACGGCCCGACGGCAGGCCGGGCCATCGGCCTGCACCCGGACGTCGACGTCCTGGCCTTCACCGGCTCCACCGCCGTCGGCCGCCACTTCCTGCGCTACGCCGCCGACTCCAACCTCAAACGCGTCTGGCTGGAGCTCGGTGGCAAGTCGCCCAACATCATCCTTCCCGACGCCCCCGACCTGGAGAAGGCCGCCGCCACCGCCGCCTGGGGCATCTTCTTCAACCAGGGCGAGATGTGCACCGCCCCCTCCCGGCTCCTCGTGCACTCCTCCATCGCCGAGCAGGTCACCGACGCAGTGGCCCGGCGGGCACGGGGGCTGAGAGTCGGCGACCCGCTCGACCCGGCCACGGAGATGGGCGCCCTGGTCTCACCAGCCCACCTCGACCGCGTGCACGGCCACATCGTCACCGGCCAGGCCGAGGGCGCCCGACTGCGCACCGGCGGGGAGCGCACCCTGACCGCCACCGGCGGCAGCTTCCTCCAGCCCACCGTCTTCGACCACGTCGACCCCGGCATGCGGCTGGCCCGCGAGGAGATCTTCGGCCCCGTGCTGTCCATCCTCACCTTCGACGACCTCGACGAGGCGGTACGCCTGGCCAACGCCACCGAATACGGCCTCGCCGCCGGCCTGTGGACCTCCGACCTGTCCACCGCCCACCAGGTCTCCCGCGCCCTGAAGGCCGGCACGGTATGGGTCAACTGCTACGAGGACGGCGACCTCACCGTGCCCTTCGGCGGCATGAAGCAGTCCGGCAACGGACGCGACAAGTCCGTTCACGCCCTGGAGAAGTACACCGAACTGAAAACCACCTGGATCCAGCTGTGACCCGCCCCCTGATAGCCATCCCGGCCCGCTTCTCCGCCACCACCTCAGCGCTGCGGTACGAAGCCGAGGTCAACGCCCGCGCGCTCGTCGAGGCAGTCTGGCGCGCCGGCGGCGAACCGGTGAGCATCCATCCGTCGGACCCCGCCGACACCGACGTCGCCGCCCGGCTCGCCCGCTTCGACGGCGTCCTGCTCCCCGGCGGCGGCGATATCGCCCCGCACCGCTACGGCGCAACCGACCGCCACGACAGCGTCTACGACGTCGACCACCTCCAGGACGCCTTCGACCTCGAAGTAGCCCACCAGGCACTGGAGACGGGGATCCCGTTGCTGGCGATCTGCCGGGGCCTCCAAGTCGTCAACGTCGCCCTCGGCGGCACCCTCCACCAGGACATGGGCGGCCCAAACCACGAGCACCGCCACCTGATACACCCGGTGACCATCCGCCCAGGAACGAGGGCGGCACACGCGGTGGGTGCCGAAAAGGCCGAAGCATCCTGCTACCACCACCAGCGGATCGAGCGCCTGGGCAACGGCCTGACCGTGGCAGCCACCGCCGAGGACGGCACGATCGAAGCCCTCGAACTATCCACCGCGAGCCGCTGGTTCACTGCCGTGCAGTGGCACCCGGAGGACACCGCGCACAGTGACCCAGCCCAGCAAGGACTGTTCGACACTCTGGTGTGCATGGCCATGGCCGTCCCCGGTTGAGCAACCCGGACAGCACACCGGCGACCCCGGCCCGACCCTGCCGATCGCAATCCGCCCTCGACCCGCGCCGCCGGCTCGCCGTTCCCCACCACCGACGCACGCTCCACATGATCGTGGGAGATCGCGAAGCCGCTGATCCCGCGATCGAAGGTACCGCCACAGGGTGGCGGGACGCAGAACACACCTGATGGGACGCTTTTCGCAGGTGTCCAGGCCGGCCTTCACAGCCCGATCTTGGACTCCATATTCGCGAGCCGGGCAGCGACGGAACTGGTTACTGTTGCCCGCATGCCGCCGCTGTCTCTTTCCCCGCTTCGACTCGCTCCGCGTGATATCGCCGAGGTTGTTGGCATCTACGCGTCCAACCCCGAGTACGGCCGTACCTCTGGCGAGTACGACGCCGAGCACATCCAGGCCCATCAGGTGGAAGCCGAAATGCGCGAGGACACGAGCACCGGTCGGTTCGACGTCCTGCTTTCCCGAGACATCGAAGGCCAAGCGGTGGGCCTGGTCTCCCTTCTGCGCCAGCACCCCGGGGACGGGTATCCATGGATCGGACTGCTGATCGTGCACGGAGACCACCACCGCAAAGGCCGCGGCCGACTGCTGGCGAACCTGGTTGAGGAACGCTTGCGCTCCGAGGGCCGGAACGGCGTCCGCCTCGCAGTTCTTGAGAACAACCCGACAGCCCTGGCCTTCTGGAATTCGCTGGGCTGGCACGAGATCGATCGCCGGCCCGACGCTCAGTACGGTCGACCCTGCACCGTCATGCACAAGCAACTGACCTGATCCCTTTGGAATGACCGGTCCAGCGGTCTCGCCGACGACCGTGAGGTGCGCCTGGCTGTCGACCACCCCGCGCAGGCCGGCACGCATCAACTCCTGCGCGTCGCAGATCAGTACTCCGGCCTCTGTCATGGCGCCCCGCCCCCTGACACGGTCACCCGCTCCCGCGCGCCGGTCAGCTCATGCCCGGACACCGGATGCGGGCGGTCGGGGGTGCGACCACCGGCGTGGACGGCGGTGCACGGGCAGAACGGCTCGACAGCGAGTGTCCGGCCAAGGCCCCGGTCGGCTCCGCTGACGAGAACGATGCTGGTGGACAGGCTCATGAAATCCTCCTGATGGAGTGGGGGGCTGGGGAAGGCATGCCGGCCTCAACGAACGGCCGGCCGGCCGATGTGCTGTGCCGACCGACAGACCGGCCACGTACGCCGGGATCAGCTGATCGGGTCAGATGTGTGGACGGCCTGAGGGGGCGGGCTTCCCAGGCGCATCCCCGGTCGGACGGCGTTCTTCGAACGCGGCGAGTGCGACGACGATCGCGGCGGCGATGACCTCCGCCAGATACGCCGGGGCCGCCAGCGTGAGCATGCCTGCGACGGCCAGGGCGGACAGCGCGACGAGCCGTGACCAGTGCAGGTCGTCGAAGAGGGTCGCCCCGTGCCAGGTCTGCGTGGCGATGAGGAGGGCAGGCCCGCCGAACAGCAACAGGTTCGTGGTGAGACCGGCGTGCTCCACGGGGTGCGCGATGACGCGTTCGTCGGCCACGGCCACGGCGACGTTTCTCAGACAGACCTGCCACCTTCCCCGCGGCCCGGACTGAACCCCGGTGGCGCCCGGTCCGCGCTGATCCACCGCTCGCATGCCCGCAGGACCCGGCAACCATGCTGGTGCGGGTGGCCGGCAGCAGTAAGCCGTTCGGCCAGTGCCTCGATCGCCTCCGGATCGGTCAGCCGCATGTCGACGCAGGTGAGCCGGGCGGTGTCGGGTGCTGCGGGCGTGCCTCCGCGCGGGCTGAACCGGTTGGTGAGGACGAGGAGGCTGCGGTAGTCGCTCACGCCGACGCCGACGCCGATGAGCCCGTCTCCCAGGCGGGCGTAGATCTCCAGCCCGGCAGGTCGCGGTAGAACGGCGTGGTGCGGGTGAGGGCGGCGCCGGTCGCCTTCTGAAGTCGTTCCTGCCGCGGTCGACGAAGAACTGCCGGGATCGCGGACCATATACGGCTGTCCGTCAATGCCGGTCGCGAGTGGGCGAAGAGTCAACGCTGTTTCACCGCGTCCAGGCCAGGTTGTGGGCCGGTTCGTTCGAAGCCTTCCGGCTGTGGTCGGGTCAGGCCGTGGTGCCGGGACAGATGGGACGGTTGCGCAGTGCCGTCCCGGACGGGGGCCTGACTCATGAGATCTATGACCGGTGTGTCCAGCAACTGGCTTGTCGACTGCCGTCGCGGGATGGCGCCTGCAGGTACCGAGCCACAGGGCGTTCCCAATAGGGGCCTTGCCGATCTTCAGGCGCCGTCACGGTTTCAGACCGCCCGAGCGGGCCGGTGCCATCCACTCGGCACGTCACCGCATGGGAGACGAACCACGATGTAGTCCAGACAATGCAGTACCTCCTCCACCAGGACGGACCCATCCATTCCGGGCGAGGTCGTCCTGGGCGTGGACACTCACGGCGAAGTTCATGTCGCCGCCATTGTCTCCCCGCTGGGGAAGGCCCTGGGCACTGAGTCCTTTCCGGCCACGGCGGACGGCTACCGTCGGCTGCTCGTCTGGGCCCGCAAGGCGGGGACGGTGCGCCGGGCCGGCGTGGAGGGCACCGGCACCTTCGGCGCGGGCCTGTCCCGCTACCTGCTGGCCCAGCAGATTCAGGTCTTCGAAGTGAACCGGCCCGACCGTTCGGCCCGCCGGCTGCTCGGGAAGTCGGACCCGCTCGACGCTCAGGCCGCCGCGCGGGCCGTGTTCAGCGGTCGTGCCCGGGCCCGGGCCAAGTCCGGCGACGGTCCGGGACTCCGCGGTCAAGGCCCGCACCCAGGCGATCAACCAGCTCAAAGCCGTCCTGGTCATCGCCGTTCCCGCACTGCGGGAACGACTGTCCAGCTTTGGGTAACCGCGAGCTGCTCCGCACCTGCGCACGCCTCGGGCCAGGCGACGGCGAGGAAGGCGAGAACGCGGTGGTCCAGGCCACCTATATGACTCTGAGAATGCTCGCGAAGCGGATCGAACAGCTCACCGGGCAGATCAATGAGCTGAACCAGCGCCTGACCCAGCTCGTCGAACACCACGCCCCACAGCCACTCGCCCCGGTGGGCATCGGCCCGGACAGCGCAGTCACCTTGCTGATCACCATGGGAGACAACCCCGAGCGGCTGAACACCGAGGCATCCTTTGCTGCCCTTTGCGGAGTCAGCCCCATCGAGTACTCCTCTGGCCAGCGGAGCACGCGCCGGCTCAACCACGGCGGAGACCGCCAGGCCAACGCTGCCCTGCACCGCATCGTGTTCACCCGCCTGCGCCACGACCCGCGCACCCAGGCGTACTACGAACGCCGCACCCAGGAGGGCAAGACCCGACGCGAGATCATCCGATGCCTCGAGCGATACGCGGCCCGCGAGGTCTTCAACCTGGTCAGACCGGTTTCCCGCGCCCCCGCGTTATAGGGGCGTGTGACAGCGCCTGTGACAGGCCGGTGATAGGACATGGCCGCGCTGCGGAGCATGCCAGCGGGGCCTCTGCCCGGAGCCACGAGACGCAGCCCCACCGGAGTGCTCCGGTGGGGCTGCGTCTCGAGCTCGACTGTGCTTGCGTGCATGACGGGCTCGGCTTCTCATGCATTTCGTGTTCCTGTGCTGCGCTCGGCGATGCTGGCTTTGCGATTGCAGCCAGCAAGACGGGACCTGTGAGGCCACGCGGCCCCGCGGGAACCCGGGCGGGCGGATGTGCGACGTCGTGGCCATCGTTGATGCTGCACCCCGTGATGAAACCGGACTTGGTCGTACGTGCCGGGCGTTCTGCGGTGAGAGGGCACAATGGTCGGCATGCGGTGGCTGGGGGAGCGGCTCTGGGGAGGGCGTCGTGAAGTTCAGAAAGCGAACGCTGGAAATGCTTGGCGACCTCATTTGCGGGAATCTCGGTGCGGCTGATCCTCAGGATGGCGCCGATCCTGCATATTTCCCGTATCGCTCGAGCATGTACATCACCGAGTTCTTCGCGGAGCTCGACATGGATTGGGAGCACGACGGTTCGACGCGGCATCGCTGGGTCGCGGGGGTGCTGGAGCAATTGTTGGCGGAGCCGCACGAGGGGCCTGCGCATCCGCCGGAGTCGTTCTGCAGGGTGATCGACCACCTGATGAATCCGGCGGATGCCCTCAATGAGGGTCTCGACCGATCCAATGCCCTGCGCTTGCTGAACAATGCGCTCGCCAGGGAAGGGTTCGAAGCCTTCTACGGGGAGGACAAGCACTGCTACCTGCGGCACATCGGAACGAACACTGTCTCGATGTTGGCCAAGAATCCGCATCGTCCGCTGAGCGTCGCCGAGATGCAGCGGCGTACCGCACTTGCCGCGTTTCTGGACACGTGCAGCGAGGATGCACTCATTGAGGAAGTGCTGCTGCCGCTGTTCCGGCAGCTGGGTTTTCACCGGATCACGGCGGCCGGGCACCGAGACAAGGCGCTGGAGTATGGCAAGGACATCTGGATGAGGTACACCCTGCCGACCCAGCACTTCCTGTACTTCGGCATCCAGGTGAAGCGCGGCAAGCTGGACGCCACCGGAAAGTCCAGGGCGGGCAATGCCAACATCGCCGAGATCCACAACCAGGCCCTGATGATGCTGGCGCACGAGATATTCGACCCCGAGACCAACCGGCGCGTCCTTGTCGACCATGCGTTCATCGTGGCCGGCGGGGAGATCACCAAGGCTGCACGCAACTGGCTGGGCAACGCGTTGGACGCGGCGAAGCGGAGCCAGATCATGTTCATGGATCGCGACGACATCCTGAACCAGTTCGTGGTGACCAATCTGCCGCTTCCCGTAGGTCTGCTGCCAGGCGCGACGCCATCCGGTGGTACCGCGAAAGCGCCCTTCTGATGCTCTCCGGGGGCATCGGCCTCAGGCGGACCGGCGGGTCGTGGCCGCGGATACTGCCGTGAGCAAAGCTGCCTGGGGGCCTGGCCGCGCCCCCCCGTTACGGAGTCCGGGCGGGTTGGCAGCACGAACCAGAGGCTCTTTCCCCGGTTGTGACGGCGGACGCCCCACGCGCCGGCGAGCGCGTCCAGTAGGGGCGTCCCTCGGCCGGACTCGGCCGGATCCTCGACTGCGGTGTCCGGTGTCTGGCTGACCCGTAGGAAACGGCGCATCAGGCAGCTCAGCGACGAGGTCCAGGACGCGCAACCGGTTTGCGATTCGCACCCACTCATCCGTGCGGATACGGCACCGCGCCCACCAAGGCAGCACCCCGGCCCGGGTGGCCGCCGCACGGTGGCCGTGGCTGCCGTCCTGACGAACCTGCGTGGACGGCCGCTGGCACCAATGGGCAGCATGTTCGTGGCCGGAAGGTCAGGGAGTAGGCGTTGAGCGTTGAGCGGGTCAGCTGTGCTTTAAAAAGAGGGCAGCTCCTTCAAGGAGGCGCGCAACATCAGCTGGCCAAGCCGAGAGCGCGCAATCGACTTTTCTCACCCGCGTATGCAAAGGAGGCTCCTTCTACTTGGCCGGGCTCTTCGAGCTGTTTTGGGATCCTGAGCTGTTGCGTGACCAGCCGCTCAAGTCGTGAAGGCGGAAGTGCGCTCAGGCTCCTCCATGCGGCGTTGGGGTGCCGTTGGCAGGGTGAGGACCATGGTGAGGCCGCCGCCGGGTGTGTCCTCGGCGTTGAGGGTGCCGCCGATGGCCTCGGTGAAGCCGCGGGCCACCGCGAGTCCGAGGCCGACGCCGGCGCCGCGCGGGGAGTCGCCGTAGCGCTGGAACGGTTCGAAAATGCGAGGTTTGGCCTCGTCCGGGACGCCGGGGCCGCGGTCCACGACCCGGACCTCCACGCGGTCCGCTATGGCGCTGGCGGAGACGAGGACCGGTTCCCCGGGCGGGCTGTACTTGACCGCGTTCTCGACGACGTTGGCGACCGCGCGTTCCAGCAGGCCACGGTCGACGTCGACCATGGGCAGCGTCTCCGGGATGTCGAGGTCGACGCTGTCCTCGGGTACGCCGCCGAGCGCCATGGGGATGACCTCGTCGAGGTCGGTCTCGCGGATGATCGGTGTGACGGTGCCGGTCTGGAGGCGGGACATGTCGAGCAGGTTGCCGACGAGGTGGTCGAGGCGGTCGGCGCCCTCCTCGATGGCTGCCAGGAGCTCTGCCTGATCGGCGTCGGACCATTCCACGTCGTCCGAGCGCAGGGACGTGACGGCGGCCTTGATGCCGGCGAGTGGGGTGCGCAGGTCGTGGCTGACGGCGGCGAGCAGGGCGGTGCGGATGCGGTTGCCCTCGGCCAGGGCCTTCGCCTCGTCGGCCTCCTGCTGCAGGCGCTGGCGGTCCAGCACGACGGCGGCCTGGGCGGCGAAGGCGGCCAGTACCCGGCGGTCTTCGGCAGGCAGGACACGGCCGGAGAGGGCCAGGGTCAGGTGGTCACCGACCGGGACGTCCACGTCGGCTGCGTCCGGGGTGGCGCAGGGGCGGGGGCCGACGCTGCCGGCGCAGGTCCAGGGAGCGACGTCGTTCTCGCGTTCCAGCAGGGCCGCCGACTCCATGCCGAAGGTCTCGCGGACCCGGTCCAGGAGTGCTTCCAGGGTGGTCTCACCCCGCAGGACGTTGCCCGCGAGGAAGGAGAGGATCTCCGACTCGGCGCGGAGCCGGGCCGCCTGGTGGGTGCGGCGGGCGGCCAGGTCCACGACGGAGGCGACGGAGACGGCGACACCGAAGAATACCGCGATGGCGACGATGTTCTTCGGGTCGGCGATCGTCCAGGTATGCACCGGTGGGGTGAAGTACCAGTTCAGCAGGGCGGATCCGACCACCGCCGAGGTCAGCGCGGGCAGCAGCCCGCCGAGCAGCGCCGCCGCTACCGTCATGGTCAGGAACAGCAGCATGTCGTTGGCCAGGCCGAGGTGCGGCAGCATACTGCTCAGCAGCCAGGTGAGTAGCAGCGGTCCGGCGATGCCGGCCAGCCATCCCCAGATGAGCCGGGCCCGGCCGAGCCGTGCGCCCCTGGCGGCGACGGGCAGTCCTCGTCCCTTGCCCACCTCGTCGTGGGTGATGAGGTGGACGTCGAGGTCGGGGCCGGATTCGCGGGCGACCGTGGCGCCGACGCCGGGTCCGAAAACGTACTGCCAGCCCTTGCGGCGTGAGACGCCGAGGACGATCTGGGTGGCGTTGACGCCGCGTGCGAAGTCGAGCAGGGCGGCGGGGATGTCGTCACCGACCACGTGGTGGAAGGTGCCGCCCAGGTCCTCCACCAGGGTGCGCTGGACCGCCAGTTCCTTCGGGGAGGCGGAGGTCAGGCCGTCGCTGCGGGAGATGTAGACGGCCAGTACCTCACCGCCCGCGCCCTTCTCGGCCAGGCGTGCGGCGCGCCGGATGAGGGTGCGGCCCTCGGGGCCACCGGTGAGCCCGACCACGATCCGCTCGCGGGAGCCCCAGATCTTCGAGACCCGGTGCTGGCTGCGGTATTCGGTCAGGTACTCGTCGACCCGGTCGGCCACCCACAGCAGTGCCAGCTCGCGCAGGGCGGTGAGGTTCCCGGGACGGAAGTAGTTGGACAGGGCAGCGTCGACCTTGTCCGGCTGGTAGATATTGCCATGCGCCATCCGGCGGCGCAGTGCCTCCGGGGACATGTCGACCAGCTCGATCTGGTCGGCTCGCCGGATGACCTCGTCGGGGACGGTCTCCTGCTGCCGTATACCGGTGATGGACTCCACGACGTCACCGAGCGATTCCAGGTGCTGGATGTTGACCGTGGAGATGACGTCGATCCCGGCGGCGAGCAGTTCCTCCACGTCCTGCCAGCGCTTGGCATTGCGTGAGCCGGGGACGTTGGTGTGCGCGAGTTCGTCGACGAGGGCCACCTGGGGGCGGCGGGCGAGGACGGCATCCACGTCCATCTCGGTGAAGACGCTGCCCCGGTACTCGATCTCCTTGCGCGGTACCTGCTCCAGGCCGTGCAGCATCACCTCGGTACGCGACCGGCCGTGATGCTCCACGAAGGCCACGACGCAGTCGGTGCCCCGCTCCACTCGGCGGTGCGCCTCGGACAACATCGCGTAGGTCTTGCCGACGCCGGGTGCCGCGCCGAGATAGATCCGGAGCTTGCCGCGTGCCATGTTCACCCTTCGAAGCGGTAGCCCATGCCGGGCTCGGTCATCAGATAGCGGGGATGTGCGGGGTCTGCTTCCAGTTTGCGCCGCAGCTGGGCCATGTAGACGCGCAGGTAGTTGGTCTTGTTGCTCTGGGTGACGCCCCACACCTCTTGGAGCAGCTGCTTCTGGGTGATGAGTCGGCCGGGGTTGGTCACCAGGATCTCCAACAGGTGCCACTCGGTCGGGGTCAGCCGTACGTCCCGCCCGTCCCGTACGGCCTTCTTGGCCAGCAGGTCGAGAGTGAAGTCCTCGGTCTCGACCAGCGTCGTCTCAGGGACGAGCGGGGTGTCCTCGGTACGGCGGACGGCGGCGCGCAGCCGGGCCAGGAGTTCGTTCATGCTGAACGGCTTGGTGACGTAGTCGTCGGCGCCTGCGTCGAGGGCCGCTACCTTCTCGTCGGACGACTGACGTGCGGACAGGACCATGATCGGGACGCGGGTCCAGCCGCGCAGCCCCTTGATCACGTCGACGCCGTCCATGTCGGGCAAGCCGAGGTCGAGCAGGACCACGTCCGGCTGGCGGGACGCCGCCAGCCGGAGCGCGGTGGCGCCGTCGGGGGCCGCGTCCACGCCGTAGTGACGTGCCTGCAGGTTGATCACGAGGGCCCGTACGAGCTGCGGGTCGTCCTCCACCACGAGCACCCTGGTCATGGGTGTGTGCCTCTCCTGTCGTCATGACAGCGGGAGTCGGCAGCCCCGGGATCTTCTCCTGGCCGCCGGCTCCCACGCATGTCGCTGTCATCCCATCATTGCTTCGATGCGAGGTCCTTGAGCGCGATGTTGAGCGCCAGGACGTTGACGTGCGGCTCACCCATGAATCCGAATGTGCGGCCGTCGGTGTGTTCCTTGACCAGCTTCTGCACCTGGGCGACGGGCAGGCCGTTCGCCTTGGCCACGCGGCCCACCTGGATGTCCGCGTAAGCCGGGGAGATGTCCGGGTCGATCGCTGAGGCGGAGCCGGTCACCGCGTCCTTGGGCACCTCGGACTGAGGCACGCCGTTGAACTCGGCGACCTGCTTCTCCGCGCCCTTGACCATCTGCACCAGCTTGGGGTTACTGGCGCTGAGCTGGCTGGAACCGGTGGTCAGCGGATCGTAGTTGCTGTTGGACGGCCGGGGCTGGAACCACTTGGGGTCCGGCTTGTCGGTGCCCTTGATGTTCCAGCTCTGACCGATCAGCTTCGAGCCGACCACCTTGCCGTCGACCTCGACCATCGAGCCGTTGGCCTTGCTATGGAAGGCCGCCTGGCCGATGCCGGTGACGAGGAGGGGGTAGGCGACGCCGGTCACGACGGTGAGGACGAGCAGCATGCGCAGGGCGGCCCACACCATGCGGCCGGTGTTCACAAAGGAGTTGTTCATGTCCTTCACCCGATCCCGGGGATGAGCGAGATGAGAAGATCGATGAGCTTGATGCCGATGAACGGCGCGATCAGGCCGCCCAGGCCATAGATCCCGAGGTTGCGCCGCAGCATCTTGTCAGCGCTCATCGGCCGGTAGCGCACGCCCCTCAGGGACAGCGGGACCAGCGCGATGATGATCAGTGCGTTGAAGACGACCGCGGAGAGGATCGCGGAGTTCGGGCTGGACAGATGCATGATGTTCAGCTTGTCCAGGCCCGGGTAGACCGTCGCGAACAGCGCCGGGATGATCGCGAAGTACTTGGCGACGTCGTTGGCGATGGAGAACGTCGTCAGCGCGCCCCGGGTGATGAGGAGTTGCTTGCCGATCTCGACGATCTCGATGAGCTTGGTCGGGTTGGAGTCGAGGTCGACCATGTTGCCGGCCTCTTTGGCGGCCGACGTTCCGGTGTTCATCGCCACGCCGACGTCCGCCTGGGCTAGGGCCGGGGCGTCGTTCGTGCCGTCACCGGTCATCGCGACGAGCTTGCCGCCGGCCTGCTCCCGCTTGATGAGGGCCATCTTGTCCTCGGGGGTGGCCTCGGCGAGGAAGTCATCGACGCCCGCCTCCTCGGCGATCGCCTTGGCGGTCAGCGGGTTGTCGCCCGTGATCATGACGGTCTTGATGCCCATGCGGCGCAGTTCCTCGAACCGCTCCCGCATGCCTTCCTTGACGACGTCCTTCAGGTGGATGACCCCCAGGACGCGGGCGCCCTTGTCGTCATGGACGGCGACCAGCAGGGGCGTGCCGCCCGCCTCGGAGATCCGGTCGGTCAGCTCCTGGGCGCCCTCGGCAACGGTGCCGCCCTGCTCCTTGACCCAGGCGATGACCGAGGCGGTTGCGCCCTTGCGGATCTTGCGGCCGTCGACGTCCACACCCGACATGCGGGTCTGGGCGGTGAACTCGATCCACTCGGCGCCGACCAGCTCGCCCTGGTGCCGCTCGCGCAGCCCGTACTTTTCCTTGGCCAGGACGATGACGGAACGGCCCTCGGGGGTCTCGTCCGAGAGGGAGGACAGCTGGGCGGCGTCGGCCACCTCCGCCTCCGTCGTCCCGCGCACCGGCACGAACTCCGCCGCCTGCCGATTGCCGAGGGTGATGGTGCCGGTCTTGTCCAGCAGCAGGGTGGAGACGTCACCGGCGGCCTCGACCGCACGCCCGGACATGGCGAGCACATTGCGCTGCACCAACCGGTCCATGCCCGCGATGCCGATCGCGGACAGCAGGGCGCCGATCGTGGTGGGAATCAGACAGACCAGCAGCGCCACCAGGACGACCATGCTCAGCTGGGCGTGCGCGTAGTCGGCGAACGGCGGCAGGGTGGCCACCGCCAGCAGGAACACGATGGTCAGCGACGCCAGCAGGATGTTCAGCGCGATCTCGTTGGGCGTCTTCTGCCGGGCCGCACCCTCGACCAGGTTGATCATCCGGTCGATGAACGTCTCGCCGGGCTTCGTCGTGATCCTGATGACGATCCGGTCGGACAGCACCTTCGTACCGCCCGTGACCGCCGAGCGGTCGCCGCCGGACTCTCGGATGACGGGCGCGGACTCGCCGGTGATCGCCGACTCGTCCACGGACGCGACGCCCTCGACGACGTCACCGTCGCCGGGGATGATGTCGCCGGCCTCGCAGACCACCAGGTCCCCGATGGTCAACTCGGTGCCGGGGACCTGCTCCTCGGAGCCGTCCGCGAGCAGCCGGCGGGCGACGGTGTCGGTCTTGGCCTTGCGCAGGGTGTCGGCCTGCGCCTTGCCCCGGCCCTCGGCGACCGCCTCCGCCAGGTTGGCGAAGATCACCGTCAGCCACAGCCAGGCGCTGATGGTCCAGCCGAACCAGTCGGTGGGCTCCTTGAAGGAGAACACCGTGGTCAAGACGGAGCCGACGAGGACCACGAACATCACGGGAGACTTGACCATCACACGCGGGTCGAGCTTGCGGAAGGCGTCTGGTAGCGACTTGACCAGCTGCTTGGGGTCGAACAGTCCGCCGCCGACACGGCCTTCGGGCGCCTTGTGCCCGGTCGGCGCGTCCTGGTGGGGCGCGAGGGTGGGAGTGGACATCGAGTCCTGCTTCTTGATTTCTGTCTTCTGCGTGTTGGTGGTCATCACGCCAACCCTTCGGCCAGCGGGCCCAGCGCGAGGGCCGGGAAGAACGTCAGACCGGTGATGATCAGGATCGCGCCCACCAGCAGGCCGGTGAACAGGGGCTTCTCGGTGCGCAGGGTGCCCGCGGTGGCTGGGATCGGCTGCTGCTCGGCGAGCGAGCCGGCCAGCGCCAGCACGAACACCATGGGCACGAAGCGGCCGAGCAGCATGCACAGGCCGAGCATCGTGTTGTGGTATTCGGTGTTCGCGGCGAATCCGGCGAAGGCCGAACCGTTGTTGTTGGACGCGGAGGTGTAGGCGTACAGCACCTCGGAGAAGCCGTGCGCACCAGAGTTCAGCATCGACGACTGGCCCTTGCCCACCGCCATCGCCAGAGCCGCGCCGATCAGCACCAGGGCCGGAGTGACCAGGATGTAGGCGGCGGCCAGCTTCATCTCGCGGGCGCCGATCTTCTTACCCAGGTACTCGGGCGTACGGCCGACCATCAGGCCGGCGATGAACACCGCGATGATCGCCATGATCAGCATGCCATAGAGGCCGGAGCCGGTGCCGCCGGGCGCGATCTCGCCGAGCATCATGCCGAGCAGCAGCACACCGCCGGACAGCCCGCCGAAGGAGTCGTGGAAGGAATCCACAGAGCCGGTCGACGTCATGGTCGTGGAGACCGCGAACGCCGAGGAGTTGCCCTCGCCAAAGCGCTGCTCCTTGCCCTCCATCGCGCCGCCCGCCAGCTGTGAGGCGGTGCCCGGGTGGGCGTACTCCAGCCAGGTCACGGCGACCACGGCGAGGAACCAGATGATGCCCATCGCGGCGAGGATCGCGTAGCCCTGCTTGACCGAGCCGACCATCTTGCCGAAGGTGCGCGGCAGCGAGAAGGGGATCACCAGGAGCAGGAAGATCTCCAGCCAGTTGGTGAAGCCGTTGGGGTTCTCGAAGGGGTGCGCGCTGTTGGCGTTGAAGAAGCCGCCGCCGTTGGTGCCCAGGTCCTTGATGGCCTCCTGCGACGCCACCGCGCCTGGGCTGATGGCCTGCTTCTGGCCGGTGAGGGTGGTGATGTGGTGGATGTCGCCGAAGTTCTGGATGGCACCGCAGGCGATCAGGACTACGGCCGCGATCACGGAGAGCGGGATCAGGATCCGGACGATGCAGCGCACCAGGTCCGCCCAGAAGTTGCCCAGGTCGCCGGTGCGGGACCGGGCGAAGCCGCGCACCAGCGCGACCGCGACCGCGATACCGACGGCCGCCGACACGAAGTTCTGCACGGCCAGACCCATCGTCTGGGTGACGTGGCTCATCGCCACCTCGCCCGAGTACGACTGCCAGTTCGTGTTGGACACGAAGGACGCGGCCGTGTTGAACGCCTGGTCCGGGCTGATCGGCTGGAAGCCGAGCGACAGCGGCAGCTTGTCCTGCACCCGCTGGAGCAGGTACAGGAACAACACGCTGACGGCGGAGAAGAACAGCACCCCGCGCAGGTAGGCAGGCCAGCGCATCTCGGCGTCGGGGTTGGCTCCCACCGAGCGGTATATCCACCGCTCGACGCGCAGGTGCTTCCTGGACTGGAAGACGGCGGCCATGTAGTCGCCGAGGGGACGGTGCACCAACGCGAGCGCGCCGATCAGCGCGGTCACGAAGAGCACGTCAGCAAGTACGGGACCCATGTCGCGGCTCAGAACCTCTCCGGGAAGATCAGGGCGAGGACGAGGTAACCCAGCAGGGCGACGGCCACGACCAGGCCGACGACGTTTTCGGCGGTCACAGCTTCGTCACCCCCCGGGCGACGAGAGCCACCAGCGCGAAGACCGCGACGGTGATGGCGACGAAGGCCAGATCGGCCATCGTGAACTCCTGAAGAGGTTCGGGGGTGGAACATGGACGCTTAGAGGTAACCGCCTGTCCGGCGGGATCTGGTCGTTCGTTGACGGCCCTCTTACGGCCGCACCCACGGGTTTGACGGAACTCTTACGGCCGGTGGTCCCTACCGGTGGGTTCCGTGGCGCGTGAGCAGCATCGAGGACCCGTGCGGTCCGAGGGCTTGCGCGGCCGCCCTCAATTTGAAGAGATCGATCTCAACGCTTCCGTCGACGCCTGCCCCGGCCCGCTGCCGCTCCCGCGGTTGTCGTTTCCCTCTCCGGGCCGGGGCGATCGGCTGCGACCACCAAGGCCGCCAACAGCGTCGTGACCGGTACCGAGGCGACCAGGCCGATCGAGCCGACCAGCGTGCGGACGATCTCCTCGGCCACCAGCTCGCTGTTGGCGACCGTGCCCACGCCGCTCTGGGCGATCGAGAACAGGAGCAGCAGCGGCAGGGCGGCACCGGCGTAGGCGAGGACGAGGGTGTTGACCACGGAGGCGATGTGGTCGCGGCCGATGCGGATGCCTGCCCGGTACAGTCCTCGCCAACCCATCGAGGGGTTGGCGTCGTGCAGCTCCCAGACGGCCGATGTCTGGGTCACGGTGACGTCGTCGAGTACGCCGAGGGAGCCGATGATGACGCCGGCGAGCAGCAGACCGCTCATGTCGAGCTTCGGGTAGAGGCCGTGGATCAGGCCGGTGCTGTCGTCCGTGTTGCCGGTGAGGGCGGCCCAGCCGATGAACGCCGAGCCCAGGATGCCGATCAGCGCCAGCGAGAGCAGGGTGCCGAGCACCGCCACCGAGGTGCGGGCCGACAGGCCGTGGCACATGTACAGGGCGATCAGCATGATGGCGCTCGAGCCGACCACCGCTACGAGCAGTGGATTCGAGCCTTGCAGGACCGCGGGCAGGATGAAGAAGTTCAGCACCATGAAGCTGATGGCGAGCGCCACCAGCGCCATCACGCCGCGCAGCCGGCCCACCACTACGACGGCGAGTGCGAAGATGCCGGCGAGCAGGCCCATCGGGAAGCGGCGGTTGACGTCGGCGACCGAGTACTGCAGGTCCTTGGGTGCGGAGGGTTCGTAGGCGGACACGACCTTCTCGCCCTGGTGGAGCTGTCGCGCCTGGTCGGGCTGCACGATCTCGGTGAAGGTGCGTCCCTTGTCCTTGCCGGTGTCGACCCGGATCGTGGCCTTGTGGCAGGTGCCGTTCGCCTCTTGCTGCGCCGAGTTGCCCTCGGCGGTGGAGGTGTCGCCGGTGGGGGTCTCGCCGGAGGCGTTCACCGACTTGCAGCTCACCTCGAGGACCTTGGTGACCGTGGCCTGCTGGGTCTGCTGGTCGAAGCCGACGCCGGTGCGTTTGTGCGGCGGGGCTTCGCCCGGCCACAGCACGACGAGCCCCACCACGACGGCGGCGGTGAAGGGGATCAGGATTGCCGCGATGACTTTGCGCAGGTGCCGGGAGACGGGGGCGGCGGGGCCGTGGCCGTGGCTGTGTCCGTGGGCGTGCGCGTGTCCATGGCCTTCGGCGCTCGCTCCGGGGCCGTGTCCGGCGCCAGCCGCTGGTGCGTGTCCGTGGCCCATCTCTTGAGAGGGAGAGAGGAGGTGGCCCGCGCCGGCATCGGGTCCGTAGCCGGGGTGAGGTATCGACTCGGGAGGATTCCCGTACCCGTAGTCGTGGCCGTACTCGCTCGCCCGATCGCCTCTGGGTCGGGGCGGTTCGCCGACCCGGTTCTGTCTCCGGCGCTCTGCCGGTCAGCGGTTCCCATGCCGTCTCCCTCGCGGTTGTCCGTGCCCCCTCCGGAGCCGGTCCTGCGCGGCGGCTCTGGGGAAGAGTACGGGAACGGCTGTGCCGTGGTATCAGTCCGAGGAGCGCCAGAAGATCGAGCGTTCTGCTCCCTGTGCCTGGATCATGAACCTCTTCACCGGCCGCATTTTCCGCATCCGCCCCCGGAGTGCGTGCCGGGAAACTCCCGTCGCCATTGGGGGAGCACGGCTCCTCTACGCGTGTGTGGTAGGGCGCGAAGGGGCGTGGCCGGGCCGTAGATCCGTTCACTCTCGGGGCTGAGAGCCCTTGCGGTGCGTTCCAACGCAGGTAGCCAGAAGCGGCGCGGCGGTGCGCGCCCGGCTGACGTCATGTGGCTCGTCGAGGGTGTCGCAGGCGCTGGGCAACGGTGAAAGGAGCGGTTGCTGGTGCGGTCCTGGAGGGGAGTTCAGGCTGATCAGCAGAATGAGTCCCGCCACAAGAGTTGCCATCGAGATCCACCTGGGCCAGCTCTGTGGCCCAACCCGTGGCCATCACGCGTTGGCCCCCATGAGGGGGCCAACCGCATTCTATGGAGAAGCAAAGAATTCGGCTCGGTACTGCCCGGTAGGACCCGTTCCGGTCTACGTTCCTCTCGCATCCTGTCATGTCACGCTCACCCAACGTGGCAGGGGTGCGCGAGTGTCATGCTCCTGACTGCGCGGTTTCGCCGCCGCTACGCGCAATCACGGGCCTGCCCATCCAGTGCGATACCCCACGTCAACCGGAGGCAGTACCCCATGCGTGAGTCACACCCCAGCGGACGGAGACGGAGTCTGCGAAGACTCGTCGCCGTCGCCTTCCCCGCCCTCACTCTGACCGTCGCCGGATTCACCGCTGCACCGACGGCCGGCGCCCAGCCTGCCGCGCCCCACCCGCAGACCTCCAAGGTCACGCAGAACAACAAGGCTTTGACCGCCCCCGAGCGGCAGACCTACCACGCGACCGGCAAGGCCGGCCAGAAGGTGCCGACCCAGCACCTGTGCGCCACCGCCGCGCCAGGTCACGCGTCCTGCTTCGCCCAGCGCCGCACCGACATCAAGCAGCGCCTCGCCTCGGCGCTCGCCGCCGCGGCGCCCTCCGGCCTCTCCCCGGCCAACCTGCACAGCGCCTACAACCTGCCCACCACGGCCGGCTCGGGCATGACCGTCGGCATCGTGGACGCCTACAACGACCCGAACGCCGAGTCGGACCTGGGCACGTACCGCTCCACCTACGGCCTGTCGTCCTGCACCAAGGCCAACGGTTGCTTCAAGCAGGTCAGCCAGACCGGCTCCACCACCTCGCTGCCGACCAACGACAGCGGCTGGGCCGGTGAAGAGATGCTCGACATCGACATGGTCAGCGCGGTCTGCCCGAACTGCAGCATCATCCTGGTCGAGGCCAACTCCGCGAGCATGGCCGACCTCGGCGCCGCGGAGAACGAGGCCGTGGCACTCGGTGCCAAGTTCATCTCCAACAGCTGGGGCGGCTCCGAGGACTCCTCCCAGACCGGCAACGACACCTCGTACTTCAAGCACCCGGGCGTCGCGATCACCGTCTCCTCCGGTGACTCCGCCTACGGCGCCGAGTACCCGGCGACCTCCCAGTACGTGACGGCCGTCGGCGGCACCGCGCTCACCACCGCCTCCAACTCCCGCGGCTGGAGCGAGTCGGTGTGGCACACCAACTCCACCGAGGGCACCGGCTCGGGCTGCTCGGCCTACGACCCGAAGCCGAGCTGGCAGACCGACACCGGCTGCACCAAGCGCATGGAGGCCGACGTCTCCGCGGTCGCCGACCCGGCCACCGGCGTGGCGGTCTACGACACCTACGGCGGCTCCGGCTGGGCCGTCTACGGCGGCACCAGCGCCAGCTCGCCGATCATCACCTCCGTCTACGCCCTCGCGGGCGCCCCGGGCGCGAGCGACTACCCGGCGAAGTACCCGTACTCCCACACGAGCAACCTCTACGACGTCACCAGCGGCAACAACGGCAGCTGCTCCCCGTCGTACTTCTGCACCGCCGGCACCGGCTACGACGGCCCGACCGGCTGGGGCACCCCGAACGGCACCGCCGCCTTCACCTCCGGCTCCACCGGCGGCAACACGGTGACCATCACCAACCCCGGCAGCCAGTCGACCACCACGGGCGGCTCGGTCAGCCTGCAGATCCACGCCACCGACAGCGCGGGCGCGGCCCTCACCTACAGCGCGAGCGGCCTGCCGACCGGGCTGTCCATCAACAGCTCCACCGGACTGATCTCGGGTACGGCGTCCACCGCCGGCACCTACCAGGTGACGGTCACGGCGAAGGACTCCACCGGCGCCTCCGGCTCGACGTCCTTCACCTGGACGGTTGGCTCCGGCGGGGGCGGCTGCTCCTCGACGCAGCTGCTGGCCAACCCCGGCTTCGAGTCGGGCAGCACAGGCTGGAGCGCCACCAGCGGTGTCATCACCACCGACTCCGGTGAGGCGGCCCACGGCGGCTCCTACAAGGCGTGGCTCAACGGCTACGGCTCCTCGCACACCGACACCCTGTCCCAGTCGGTGACGATCCCGGCCGGCTGCAAGGCCACCCTCACCTTCTACCTGCACATCGACACCGCGGAGACCGGCACCACCGCGTACGACAAGCTGACGGTGACCGCCGGTTCGACCACCCTGGCGACGTACTCGAACCTCAACCACAACTCCGGGTACGCGCAAAAGACCTTCGACCTGTCCTCGCTGGCGGGCCAGACGGTCACCCTGAAGTTCAACGGCGTGGAGGACTCCTCCCTGCAGACCAGCTTCGTCGTCGACGACACCGCCCTGACGACCAGCTGATCTGCCGGTCCGGCCCCGGGTCCCGCACGCGGAAGCCGTCCGCGTGCGGGGTACGTCGTACCTACCTGGTCATTGCAGAACGCGACAAGCCGGTGCCGCCGCCCGCCCGCCGTTCAGAGTGGCGAAAGGCGCGTTCGAAACCGGGCACAGATTCGGGCTGCGTCGCCGACGCGCCCGTTGTGAGCCCCTGGCGTGCCGGGTCACCAACTGCTGTTGGTCACGCCAGGGAGCTCGCCCGCACGGGCCATCTCGCGTACCCGGATACGGGACAGGCCGAAGGCGCGCAGGTAGCCGCGAGGGCGGCCGTCCACAGAGTCGCGATTGCGCAGGCGGGTGGCGCTGGCGTCGCGGGGATGCTGACGCTCCAACCCGCTGGACGCCGCCGGCATCACCTACATCGACTACAAAGACACCGACCTGCTGCGGAAGTTCATCTCCGACCGCGGAAAGATCCGCAGCCGTCGGGTGACCCACGTGACGCGTCAGCAGCAGCGCCAGACAGCGCAGGCATCAAGAACGCACGCGAGATGGCGCTCCTGCCCTACAGCTCCCGATAGCACCGTATCGACGAGCTCAACGCTTCTCGTAGCGGTCCGACGGCTGCTTGACCTGCTTGACCGTCTTCGCGTCCAGTACCGGGGGCCAGGCCGCCGTCGCGGCCTGCCTTTCGAGTGCCAGATGCCCGTGACCGTCACCCAGGTGTCCGTAGCCGGGGCGTCCGCGCCGCGGACCTGCACTTCACTCGTCGTCGCGTCGGCCGCGCAGCACGACACGAGCAACCGGGTCACGTACCAGCTGCCGCCGTCCCCGTGCGTGACGCAGCCGGTCAGCCGCACCGTACGGCCCTTTCGAGGAGACATGCGAGAAACTCCGTGGCGTCGCTCCCCATCTCAGGTATGCCGACGGCTGACGCCTCTCCGCCCGCTCGTGGCGCAATGACACCTGGTCGCCCGCCGGGGCTTAAAGACGCTTGTGGGCGGAAATGATTACGCTCGAACGGTTGCCGGAGCAGCGGTCGACCGGTGGCGAGGGGGAGGATCTGCCGTGGGTGAGCCCCTTCGTCTGCGGCCACGGCTCGAACCCCCGCTCAGCTCACTGCTGGACGCCGGACCGTTCCTCCACTCGCTCGTCGATGCGCTCGGCTCCCCGCTCAACCTGCTCCTGCCGGAACGGATGGCCGAGAACGCACGAAGGTTCCACGCCGTCTACCGCGAGCACCACCTGGCCGGACGCGTGTACTTCGCGCACAAGGCGAACCGGTCCAGTTCCCTGGTACGGCGACTGGCGGTGGAGGACCCGGCTGCCGTCGGCGTCGACGTCGCCTCACTCGGAGAGTTGCGCCATGCCCTGGGCTGCGGCTTCACACCGGACCGGATCATGGCCACCGGCCCCAAGGACCCGGAGTTCCTGTGGCTGGCGGCTCGTGTCGGGGCGACGGTGAACCTCGACTCGCGTGGTGAACTCCACCAACTGGCCGAACTGGTGCGGAAGTACGCCCTTCCCCGGGTCGATGTCCTGCTGCGTCTCTCCGGGTTCGAATCGGCAGGAGGACCGGAGGAGCCCGGTGTGCGGGTGCTCTCCCGGCGCAGCCGCTTCGGCTCGCCGGCGGGCGAGGTGACTGAACTGCTCTCGGCGGTCGAACGGCACCGCGACGCGGTCGAGTTGACCGGGGTCGCGTACCACCTGGACACGACCGGTCTCATGGAGAAGGTCCACGCGCTGGAGCGCTGTGTGATGGTCATGGACGAGTGCCGGGCCCGGGGCCTGGCGCCTCGCGTCGTCGACATCGGCGGCGGCTTCGGAGTCGGATACGTCGCCGACGCCGCCGAATGGGACCGCTACACCACCGCGCTGACCGAGGCCGTTCTCGGCTCGCGTCCCGCCCTGACCTGGCGCGGGCACGGCTACGGGCTGCGCAACGAGGGCGGTACGGTGCGCGGGACCGCGGCCCTGTATCCGGCGTACCGGCCCACCGCCGGGCCTGACTACCTCGCCGAGTTGCTCTCGCTGGCCGCGCCCTCCCTGGGCCGCCCGGCCGCCACCCTGCTCCTGGAGCACATGTACGACCTGTGCGCCGAACCGGGCCGCGCTCTCGTCGACCAGTGCGGACTCTCGCTGGTGAGGGTCCTGGACGTACGGCGGACGGGAGAGGGGACCGGGGAGTATCTGGTCCGGCTGGCCATGAACGCCGGGGACGTGAGTCTGGAGGAGCACGGCGTACTCGTCGACCCCGTGCTGCTTCCGCGCGCTGGAGCGGAAGGGGAGAGCGATCAGGGGCCGGTGGGGGTGTATCTCGTCGGCAATCTCTGCCTCGAGGCCGATCTGATCACGCGCCGCATGGTCTTCCTTCCCCGGCTCCCGCACCCCGGTGACCTGTTGGCCTTCGCCAACACCGCGGGCTATGCGATGGACTTCCACGCCCACCACGCACAGCGGCAGCCGGTCGCCCGCACGGTCGCGGTCGTGGACGAGGGGGGCTCCTGGCGCTGGTGCCTGGACGAGGAGTACTGGCCGATCCCACAGTTCGGGGGAGCGTTGGCATGAGGTACGACAGCATCACGGAAGCCATCGGCAACACGCCGCTGGTGCGCATCGATCCGGCCGTGCACGGCCTGCGTCACTTCGACCTGTACGCGAAGCTGGAGATGCTCAATCCCTTCGGGTCGGTCAAGGACCGGCCGGCCTGGAACATGGCCCGCCCCCGCCTGGAGGCCGCGGCGGAGCGCGGTGAGACGGTCGTGGAGCTCTCCAGCGGCAACACGGCCAAGGCACTCGCCCTCCTGGCCGGAATGCACGGGCTGCGCTTCAAGAGCGTCACCAACCGGATGCGGGTACCGGAGATCAAGGAACTGCTCCTGCTGCTGGGCGCCGAGATCGAGGAACTGCCCGGACAGAGCGAGTGCCTGGACCCCACCGACACGGACGATCCACTGACCCGCGTCCACCAGGCGCTCGCCGAGCCGGGAAGCACGTATCTGCACACCGACCAGTACTTCAACCCGCGCAACACCGAGGCGCACGCGGCGGGCACCGGCCCGGAGATCGTCAAGGACCTGGACGGGCGGGCACCGGACTTCTTCATCGCCTGCGTGGGTACGGCGGGTTCGTCGACCGGAGTGGCCAGAGTTCTGCGTGAGCACGACCCGGACGTGCGGGTCCTCGGCCTGGTCGCCCATAAATCGGACTTCATCCCCGGCATCCGCACCATCGACGAGGTGCACCAAGTGGGCCTGTTCGACCCGGCGACGTACGACACCATCGAGTCGGTGACATCCCAGGAGGCCATCGACGGAATGCTCACCCTCATCCGCCGCTGCGGTCTGCTCTCGGGCCCCACGGGCGGTGCCGCCTACCGGGGCGCGGTACGACATCTGCGGAGAGTGGACGCGGAGTTGCCCGAGTCGGAGCGACGCCGGACAGCGGTCTTCATCGTCTGCGACCGCGCCGAGAGCTACCTCAGCTATGTACGACAACGCAGGCCGGAGCTTCTGGGCGCACCCCGCCGGGGGCACTCCGCCACGGCTCTCACCGAGGACGAGGTCCGGGCCGGGGCCCGGACCGTCGACACCGGCGACGCGCGCCGGTGGATGGCCGACGGAGAGCCGCGCCCGCTCGTCGTCGACCTGCGGGGCCCGCACGCGTACGCCGCGCTGCACATCGAGTGTTCGATCAACATCGTCGACGAACTCTTCGAGGAACTCGTGAGCGACGGGCTGCCCTTCAGCAAGCGGCAACCGGTGCTGCTGGTGTGCCCGGTGGGGGAGAAGTCCGCCCGCTACGCGGCGCTGCTGACCCGGATGGGCCATCCTGATGTGCGCAGCCTGGCGGGCGGCGTCATCGCCTGGCGGGACGCGGGCGCGCCGCTGATACGGGAATGAGCGGCGTGCATCCCGGCTTCGGGGAGGAGCGGGCCGCCGTGGCTTGGCAGCGCGAGATGCGGGAGCAGTTCCCCATCATCACCGCGCACCCCGACCTGGCCTACCTCGACAGCGCGGCCACCGCGCAGAAGCCCCGGGCGGTACTCGAAGCGGTTCAGTCATATCTGACGACGTCGAACGCCAACGCGGGGCGGGGCACCTACCCGTGGGCCAACCGGACCACGGAGCTGGTGGAGCGCACCCGACGGCGGGTCAAGGAGTTCCTCGGTGACCCGGACCCACAGCGGTCCACCGTCCACTTCACCAGCGGCACCACCGAGGGACTGCGCGCCGTCGCCCGCGACTGGCTCACCTCGTTCCTCTCCGACGGCGACGAGATCCTCGTCCCCTTCGCCGACCACCGGGCCAATCTGGAGCCCTGGCTGGAGGCGCAGAGGCTGCTGGCCGACCGGGGAATCAATGTGGGCGTGCGGGCACTGCCCTACCAGGCCGAGTCGGGCGACTACGACCACCGGGCGCTGGACCAGGTCATCGGACCGCGTACCCGGTTCGTCGCCGCCACGCACATCCATCACGTCTACGGCGGCGACATGAACGTGCACCGCATCCGCGCGGCCGTCGGCCCCGACGTGCCGATCTGCCTGGACGCCGCCCAGAGCATCGGTCATCTCCCGGTCTCCGTGGCCGAGTCCGCGCTCGACGTCGACTTCGTCGTCTTCTCGGGCCACAAGGCGCTGGCCCTGCCCGGCACCGGTGCGGTCTGGGCGCGAGGCGCACGCGGCCCCGCCTTTGAACCCGGCGGCTGGCAGGGCACCCCCAACACGGTGGGCATCGCCTCGCTGGAGGCGGCACTCGACTGGCTGGAGGCGGCGGGTGTCGAGCGGATCGCGCGCTGGACGCTCGCTCTGGCGACCCGGCTGACCGACGGACTCCGGCACCTCGCCTCCTACGAGATCCTGGGCTGCGGGTCCAGCCTGGCCGCCGACTCCGCGCTGCCGCTCCAGCAGCGCCGCCATGGCATCGTCACCTTCCGGCACCGCGCCATTCCATCCGACGACCTCGGCTTCATCCTCTTCAGCCACGGCTTCATGGTGCGGGCCGACAGCCTCTGCCAGGCAGGCGCCGACGAGAAGAGGGACGGCTCGGTACGGGTCAGCCTGCACGTCTACAACACCGCGGACGAGGTCGACCGTCTGCTGGCCGTGCTGGCGTCACTCGATTGACGGGAGAATGGAACCGAAAACCGTTTCCACCTGTAGTTTCGATGGTGTCCGCGACAGGTGAGAGACGGAAGAGGTGCGCGACCTGATGGGCGTGAGCATGGCGACGGCCAAGATGTGGGTGGAGCGCTGGGAACGGCAGCAGCAGCACTACGCCGTCGACCGTGAGGAGCGGTTCACCGTGATCGCGGACGTGGTCGAGCACGTGACCGCCGACCGTGAGCGGCCACTCCTCCTCGACCTGGGCTGCGGGCCGGGCTCGCTGGCGGCGCGGCTCGCCGGGCGCATGCCGGACGCGGAGATCGTCGCCGTCGACATGGACCCCGTCCTCCTGGAACTCGGCCGTACCCACCACGCGGACGCCGCCCGCTACGTCGACGCCGTCATCGGCGACCACGACTGGGCCGAGGTACTCGGCCTGGACCGGCCCCTGGACGCGGCCGTCTCGACAACAGCCCTGCACTACCTGGCCGAGCCGTCCCTCCTGCACACATATCGCCGCCTCGCGGGACTCCTGCGACCCGGCGGCGTCCTCATCAACGGCGACCACTTCCCCCAGAACGGCTCGCCCCTCTCGGAGCTCACCGCGCATGTGGGTCGCCGCAGGGCCGAGCGATCACACGCCCACGCGAACGAGGACTGGGAGTCCTGGTGGGCCGAGGCGGCCCAGGACCCGGAACTCACCGACCTGTTCGCCCAACGAGAGCGGCACCGGGCCGCTCAGGCGGGCGGCAGCGGCGGCGACCACCTGACCGTGGCCCGGCATGCCGAACTGCTGCGGACGGCGGGCTTTCGCCACGTCACGTCCGTCTGGCAGTTCGGCGACAGCCACGTCCTCGTGGCGGTCAAGGACTGATCCGCACCGGCTGCGAGCGCCCGCGAGTCCACAGGGACGACTCCCGGCGGTGGCGGACGCCGGTCAGAGGGCGAGGCTCATCAGGATCTCGTCGCGGTCGTCGCCGGGGGCCACCCGCAGTGCCCCCGGCCATCGGCCGACCTCCACCCAGCCCAGCTTGCGGTAGAAGTCCTCGAGCCCCAGGCCGGACCGCGCGGCCAGCCCCAGCCGTTCCAGCCCCATCTCGTCCCGGGCGACGTCCGGGACGCGGCGCATCAGCGCGGCACCGATCCCCAGGCCACGGAACCCGGTGTGTGTCTGCACGTGGTTGACCGTGCCGCAGTGTGCGACGAGCGGGTGCGGATCGCGGCGAAGGAGCAGCCATCCCGCAGTCATCCCCTCCGCGGTGGCCACCAGCAGCCTGCTCCGTTGCGGATCGAGTGCCTGGACGATCTCGTCGAGGACCGGCCCGACCTCCTGCTCACTCACCGGCGGCAATGAGAAACCGTGCGGGATGACCGCCCCGCCGGCATTGCTCACCGCCACCCAGCAGTCGACCAGCTCCCGCCGCAGGCCGGAAGCCAGCTCGTGGGGCCGGCTGATCTGTGCGAACTCGAGTGACGTCACTGCCGTGTGCGCTGCCATGGCGATCAGCCTGCCAGACGGCCCCGCGTGGGCGGGTCGGACCATCGGGCGATCGCCGTCGTCATTGCCATGTCACTTGCTGGAGTAGGGGAGGAGGGCCATCTCTCGGGCGTTCTTGATGGCCGCGGCGAGCTGGCGCTGCTGTTGAGCGGTGATGTGGGTGACGCGCCGGCTGCGGATCTTGCCGCGGTCGGAGATGAACTTACGCAGCAGGTCGGTGTCCTTGTAGTCGATGTAGGTGATGCCGGCCGCGATGAGCGGGTTGGAGCGGTGCTTCACCGGTTTGCGCGTGACGATGCGTCGGGCCATGTGGCTTTCTCCGTTTCAGTGGTTGTGGAGTGGATGTCGTACGGGTCGGCGGGTCACGCGGCGTCGAGCAGGGAGTCGAAGGCCGCGGGCAGGCGCTGCCAGCCCTCGGGCCCGGCCGCGTACTCGGCGTCGGTGAGCAGGCAGGAGTCGAGGAGCTGCTCGATGCCGGCGCGGTCGAGTCCGGGTGAGGTGAACACGAGGTGCTGGCAGCGGTCGCCGTGCTCCGGATGCCAGTCCAGGGCGGCGGCCGCCCGCCGTACCGGTGGGACCAGTTCCCATGCGGCGTCGGGCAGGGAAGCGAGCCAGGGGCCCGCGCTCTCGACGCACAGGGCGCCGCCGGCCGCATCCCACGCCAGCAGGGTGTCGGACCGGTCGGCGAGCCAGAACCGGCCCCTGCTGCGGGCCGCCGCGCAGCACAAATCTTCCAGCGCCTGGTACAGGCGTTCGGGATGGAAGGGGCGGGTGCGGTGCCACACCAGCGTCGCGACGCCTGCTTCATCGGCCTCCAGCGGCAGGAGCGCGCAGGCCGGGTGCTGGGCTGCGGCCGCCGCTTCGACGTCGAATCCGGCGAACGCAAGGTGGGCGAGCTCACCCGAGGCGGCGTCGACCTGGTGTGCGGTGGGGTTGAGCTGGGTCAGCAGGGCGTGGTCCTGTTCGTCCGCGTCCTGGCTGTCCACGAGGGCGAGGAGGGGCGCGTACTCCAGTTGCCGGGCCCAGGTGTCGCCGACGGTGCGCTGGTCCGTCGCCGCCGCCGCGAGTCCCGCCTCGGCCAGGTCGTCTCCGTTGGAGAGGTACGGCAGGACCAGCGCCGGGTCGACCGCGGTGATCACGTTGGTCAGCGTCAGGTCCTGTCCGCTGTGCGCGGCGACGACCTCCGCCATGGCTTTCGGTTCGACCGAGTCCCACAACTCGACGATCGCCAGCCGCGTCAGGCCGTGGCCGGCCAGCCGCTCCAGTTCCGGGACGAGGTCCTCGCGCAGTGCGCAGCAGGCGCAGTCGTTGACCAGCGGCGCTTCGCCCGACGCCAGGACGCCGGACGCGTCGCGCAGGAGACGTCGTACGGTTCCCTCGCCCGCGGTGGCCAGGTCGTGGTGCAGGGCGATGCTTCCCGGCACCGCCTTCAGCAGTCGGTCGACAACGTGCGTGCGGGCGTCCGCGTGCAGGCCGCCGACGATGACGACGGGCAGTCGGCCTTCCTCGCGCATCAGCGGCCTCCGGATCGACCGTAGCGGCGCTCGAAGCGCTCCACGCGGCCCGCGGTGTCGAGGACTCGGGCGGTCCCGGTGTAGAAGGGGTGGCTCGCCGAGGAGATCTCGACGTCCACGACGGGATAGGTGTTGCCGTCCTCCCACTCGACGCGCTTGTCACTGGTGAGCGTCGAACGGGTCAGGAAGGCGAAGTCGGCGGCCTTGTCGCGGAAGACGACGGGACCGTAGGCGGGGTGGATGCCGGGCTTCATGGCGTGCTCCCTCGGGCGGTAGGTGGTCGGGTCAGCGTTCTTCGCGGAAGTCGACGTGCCGGCCGGCGAGCGGGTCGTACTTGCGCAGCACCAGGCGATCGGGGTCGTTGCGGCGGTTCTTGCGGGTCACGTAGGTGTAGCCGGTCCCCGCGGTGGAGCGGAGCTTGATGACCGGGCGGAGTTCGTTGCGAGCCATAGGCGCTACTATATGGGAACGATTTCCATTACCGATAGCCGTCCCTCAAGTGAGAGGCAGGTCATCCTGTGTCCGCCCACTGCCAACTGACCGGCGCCCAGCCGGGATTCGGTAACCGCATCTCCCACTCGCACCGGCGCACCTCCCGCCGCTTCAACCCGAACATCCAGCACAAGCGGTACTGGCTGCCCAGCGAGTCCCGGCACGTCCGACTGACGCTGAGCACCCGCGGAATCAAGACCGTCGACACCATCGGCGTCGAAGCGGCTGTCGCGCGCATCCGCGCCCGGGGAGGAAAGGTCTGATGGCGAAGCAAAGCAAGATCGCGAAGAACGAGAAGCGCAAGGCCGTCGTCGAGCGGTACGCCGCCCGGCGCGCCGAACTCAAGGAGATCATTCGACGTCCGTCCTCGACGGAAGCCGAGCGCAGTGCCGCGATCGCCGAACTGCGCCGGCAGCCGCGCGACGCCAGCGCCACCCGCGTCCGCAATCGTGACGGCGTCGACGGTCGCCCCCGGGGACATCTGCGCAAGTTCGGGCTCTCCCGCATCCGCGTGAGGGAGCAGGCGCACGCGGGTCTCCTGCCCGGGGTCACCAAGTCGTCCTGGTGACGGCGGTCCCTCCGTGCTCACGGAGGGACGCCAGGGGGCGTGTTTCACGTCCGAGCGCGTCCCCGACCAAGGCGGTACGAGCAGGACCGAAGAGTCCTGGTGTGCTCGTGGTCGCCGTCCGCGCGTATGCGAGAGGTGAGGCCGAAGTGGAAGCCGTCCACCGTGAGATCCGGCAGGAGTGCACACATGGGTGACGCCGCACGCGGTCACCGGGGCCGCCCCTTCACCCTTGTCGTCTGCGCCTCGTGTGAGGCCGCCACCGATCAGGTGCTGGACGAGCTGCGCCGGGCGGTCCGCGACAGCCCCCACGGCGTCATGATCTCCACAGGCTGCCTGCGGAAGATCCTCGGCTGCGCGGGCCGACTGGGGCTGCACGCTGCGGTACAACCGTGCACGGTGGATCGCAGGCCCACCGGAGCCGTCGTGCGTCTCGGCCCGCTCGTCACCGCAGCCGACGCCGTGGCGGTCGGAACGTGGCTGCGGGCCGGAATACCGGACGACGGCACCCTGCCCGACGGGCTGCTGGCGGTGCCCGCCCCGCAGCGTGTCGCACACCTCAACTGAGGGCGGAAGGCATGGGCAAAGGTCTGTTGAGCGTGGTGGTCGGCAACACGCCCGGCGTTCGCGGTGCCGTGGTCGACCAGTTGCTGAGGCTTGCTCCACGGGCCGTGGTTCTGGCGGTGTCGATCCAGGCGCAGGCTCAGGGCAGGGGATACCCCACTGTCCAGCGCTTCCTCTACGGCAGTGGGGCAGCGCTTCCGGGCAGGGCGTTGCAGGGCGCGACAGGAGACCCGGTCGTCATCCTGCGCCAGGACCTGCTGTCCCTCCGCCGTTCGCCCGGCGCGGCGCACGTCGTCCTCGCGCTGCCGGACAACGTCGACGCCCTCCCCCTCCTTGTGGAGCTGTGGCGCCCTCGGGTGAGCAGCGGATCGCTGGGGGACCACTACGACGCGGCTCCGGTCGTGGTCGGCATCGACACGGAGTCGTTCATGGCGGACATCGGCTGCGTCCACCGGACGGAACGACTGTGGAGCGGGGGCGACCAGGGCGAGTCCGTGACTCCCGCCGAGGCCGCCGCCCGCCAGGTGGAGGCGGCCGACGCCCTGATCGTGCCGCGGCCGGCGGGCAGCGCACACCAGCCCGGAGGAGCGGAACTCCTCCGCCAACTCAACGGCCGTGCCCTGCTCATGAGCCCCGTCGGCACGGACGGAGCGGCACGGGAGCTTCCCGTGTCGCTCGTCCACGCCCTGCCGAAGGGCGCCGACGAGGAGTGGCGGTCACGCCTGGAGCCGGTGGTGCCGCCGCGCCCATGCCGAGACGGCGGCCGTGAGGTGAGGTCCCTGTACTGGCACGCCCGCCGCCCTCTGCATCCCGAGCGCCTGACCGACGCGCTTGCCGTCGTCATGTCCGGTGTCGTGCGCGGCAGGGGGCATCTCTGGCTGTGCAGCCGACCCGACGCGGTCGTGACCTGGCGGTCGGCCGGTGCGTATCTGGAACTGCGCGAGGCGGACCGCTGGCTGGAGGAGGACGACCCCCGCGGCTGGCAAACCGCCTCCCCGCAGCGGCGCACCCTGGCCTCGTGGTACTGGCACGACTACTACGGCGAACGCCGCAACGAGATCACCCTGACCGGAGTCGCCCTGGACCAGCAGGCGGTTCGCTCCGCGCTGGACAGGGCTCTGCTCACCGACGTGGAGCTCTCGCGAGGGCGGCGGGGTTGGACGTCGGTTCCAGACCCTCTGCTCGGCGACCTCGGTGGACGGTGAGCACGGACCCGGCCCGTCCTCGGCGTCAGGTCGGCCGGACGAGACCGGGCGGTAGGCGTCGGCCCGGGGCAGCCGTTGGGCGGCGAGGCCGGACGGCATCTCCTGATGCGCGGGCTGCGGTTCGTCGGGCCTCCCGTCCTGGAAGGCCGCTGAGGGTGTGGGAGGCGAAGGGCTGTGTCCCTGGTCGCCACTCGGCCCATCCGGCCGGACGCTCGCGGGTCCACGGCATGCGAGCCACAGAACTGCTCCGGCAGGCAGGGCAGGTTGTCGAAGCGGGCGAAAGTCGTAGTCGATCGACGCGACGATCTCCTAGGCCCGGGTACCGCGCAGCGCGGGCTGTTCCTCTCGGTTCTCCACCGTGCGGCCGCTCAGCGACATCAGCAGGGTCCGCTGGACCCTGGCCGGGCGTATGCCGTTGTCCGTCATGTTGACCTTCGGATCGAGTTCCGTACCGGGCCGGGCGGTGCCGTGGCTGCGTCCACCGCCCGACCCGGGTCTCAGGTTTCCGCGACGAGTACGGGCTGCTCTTGTTCGCAGGTGTCGTCGATGCCGTACGTGTCCCAGACGGGGAACGGGTCGACGGGCGGCAGGTTCTCACCGTCCGCAATGAGGCAGTCGGTCAGCGCCGCCCGCAGCGCGTCCGTGTGCAAGTCCGTGCCGATGAAGACCAGTTCCTGAGAGTCGGGACTCTCGGCGTCGCGGGCGGCGGAGGGCTCGAAGCGGGCCACGGAACCGGCCTGCGACCACAGGCCGGTCACGTGCGGGCGGCTGGCCAGGGTGAAGAAGCCCTTGGACCGCAGGATGCGCCCGTAGACCCCGCTGTCGAGTTCCTCGGTAATGAACGTCCACAACCGGCCTGGGTGGAAGGGCACTTCGGAGCGGAAGACGGTGGACGAGATGCCGTACTCCTCCGTCTCAGGCACGTGGTCGCCGTTGAGTTCCCTGACCCAGCCGGGAGCCTGCTGGGCGCGCTCCAGGTCGAACAGCCGGGTGCCGAGCACGTCGCCGATCTTCACGCGGCCGTGGACGGCCGGGGCGATCCGGGCGGTCGGATTGAGGCGGGCGAGCGTCGCCCGGAGCCCGTCGGCGGTTTCCGTGTCGACGAGGTCGAGCTTGTTGAGCACGATCACGTCGGCGAACTCGATCTGGTCCATCAGCAGGTCGCTGACGGTGCGTTCGTCGTCCTCGTACTGGTCGAGGCCACGCTCGGCCAGCTCGTCTCCGCTCGCGAGCTCGGTCAGGAAGTTCGCCGCGTCGACGACCGTGACCATGGTGTCCAGCCGGGCCAGATCGCCCAGCGTCGCCCCGTCGTCCCGGGCGAAGGCGAAGGTGGCGGCCACCGGCATGGGTTCGGAGATGCCGGACGACTCGATGAGCAGGTAGTCGAAACGGCCCTCGCGGGCCAGCCGGTCGACTTCCTCCAGCAGGTCGTCGCGCAGGGTGCAGCAGATGCAGCCGTTGGTCATCTCGACCAGGCGTTCCTCGGTACGTGACAGGGCGGCCTCGCCGCCGCGTACCAGGGCGGCGTCGATGTTGACTGCGCTCATGTCGTTGACGATGACCGCGACGCGCAGTCCTTCGCGGTTGCCGAGGACGTGGTTGAGGAGTGTGGTCTTGCCCGCGCCGAGGAATCCGGACAGGACGGTGACGGGCAGTCGGTCATAAGGCATGAACAATCAGCCCTCGGGGCGCAGCAGTCCGCGCTCGTACGCCTTCACCAGTCGCTGCGGCACCAGGTACGAGACTCCGTCCACGGTGATCGGCGCGAGCGTGGGCGTGGTCGCCTTCCACTGGGCGCGGCGGTGGCGGGTGTTGCTGCGGGACATCTTCCGCTTGGGTACGGCCATGGGGTCCTCCTCGAGCGATGAGATGTCCAAGCTACATGAAAATGAATCCCATTACTACTTGGTGGGATGCCTGGAGCGGAGTGGCCATGCCGGACGCCGACACGTCAGGCGGCGCTCGCGTTCGTCCTCACTGGGTCGCCACACGTTGTGGAGCGCAGTCCGGACACACACCGGAAAGCTCCACTGTGTGACGGACGTTCGCAAACCCGGACGTGCGCGCGATCGTGTCGGCCCAGTCCTCCACCGGTCCGGAGTCGACGGGTCGGCTGAGGCCGCATTCGGTGCAGATGAGGTAGTGGCGGTGTTCGGGTCCCGGGCGGTAGCGGAAGAGGCGTTCACCGCTGGTGTCGCGCACCATGTCGGCCCGGCCGACGCCGGCCAGGGCGGTCAGGGTGCGGTAGACCGTGGAGAGGCCGACCGGTGAGCCGGCGGCGACGAGCTGGTTGTGGAGGGCCTGGGCGCCGACGAAGCCCTCGGCCCGTTTGAGTGCCTCGACCACGGTTGCGCGTTGCTGGGTGAGGCGGCCGATCAGCGTGACGTCGTGCGACGGGGTGGGGGTGCACTGGCGGTCGGGTGCCATCGGGTGCCTTCGCTCATCTGCCGGTGGGGACGGCGGTGTGCGTACCAGCCGTACGGGGATCGGAGGCGGGCCGTCGTATCAGGAACGTCGCGGCGTAGACGACAGTGGCAGTGGCCATGATGGCGAAGCTGGGCGGCATCTTCGGCACCGTGTAAGAGGCGAACAGCCCCGCCCACATCTCCACCACCGCCAGGCCGGCGGAGAGGGCGAGTGCCCGGTAGGGGTGGTCGGTGAGGCGGATCGCGGCGCCTGCGGGGGCGGCGAGCAGGCCGAGCAGGAGCAGGGAGCCGACCGCCTGGGTGGCCTCGGCGGCGCTGATCCCGGCCAGGGCGAGGAAGCCGTAGCCGAGCAGCCGGACCGGTACTCCACGGGCCGCGGCCACGGCCTCGTCGAGCGTGGCGAACAGCAGCGGTCGGGCGATGAGGATCACGAGCAGGCCGACCCCGGCGGCCACCAGGGCGGCGACGACTGCGCTGCTGGAGGAGATGCCGAAGATGGAGCCGAACAGCACGCTGACGCCGGCGGTGCCGTTGGTGGTGCTGTGGGAGGTGGTGTAGAGGGTGATGAAGAAGGCGCCCAGGCCCAGGATCCAGGAGAAGACGCTTCCGATGACCACGTCGTCGGGTCGAGCCTTGCGGCCGAGGGTGCCGAAGAGCAGCGCCATGGCGATGGTGGCGGCGAACAGGCCCAGGCGAAGGTCGGCGCCGAAGGCGAGGGCGGCCATCGCGCCGGTGAAGGCGACGTGGCTGAGCGCGTCGCCGGTGAAGACCTGGGCCCGCAGGACCAGGAAGTAGCCGACCAGTCCGCAGGCGGCGGCGATGGCGGTACCGGCGAGGAAGGCGTGCAGGAAGAACGGGTGGGACAACGGGGAGGCGGTGAGCAGGACGGTCATGCGACCACCTCCTTGGCCCTGGGTTCGGCCCCGGCCTGGGTGCGACCGAGCACCTCGCGCAGCGAGCGGTGGCCCAGGGCGAGCAGGTATCCGGCGAAGGCGATGGTCGTCACGAAGAAGCCCAGAGGGTAGGGCGAGTAGTAGGCGGCGGTCAGTCCGAGCCAGGTGGCGGCGAATGCCAGCAGAACGGCGAGGGCCAGACTCAGCGCTGGACGGGCGGTGAGCACTTGCGCGGTGGCGACCGGGATCACCATGAGGGCGAAGACCAGGAGGGTGCCGGTGATCTGGCTCGCCTCGGCGGTGGCCGCGCCGAGCAGGACGAGGAAGACCACGGACAGCGCGCGGACCGGCACTCCGCGCCCGGCGGCGACCTGCGGGTCGACGGACGCGAACAGCAGCGGCCGTCCGATCAGCGCCAGCACCGCGAGCACCACCGCGCCGACGACCATCAGCAGAGTCACCTGCGACGAGGTGATCCCCAGGAAGGTGCCGAAGAGGATGGTCTGCGGACCCTCCAGCAGCCCTCTGTACAGGGCGGTGAACAGGAACCCGGAGGCGAGCAGGAACGCCTGCACGGTCCCGGTCAGCGCCGACTCCTCGTGCTCACCGCCGCCCCGCAGGGCAGCGATGACCAGCGCGGCGGCCACGCACAGCGTGAAGTAGCCGTAGACCGCGCTCACTCCGAGCAGAAGCGCCCCGGCCGCGCCGGGAAAGGCGACCGCAGAGACGGTGTGCGCGGCGAACGTCTGCCGCCGCAGCACCACGAACCACCCCACAGCGGCGGAGACCACGGCCACGACCGCGCCCGCGCGGAAAGCGTTGACCATGAACGGGTACGACCACATGTCCTGGAAGTCGGTGAGGAGGTTCCACGACCAGGCAGGCGCCGCCGTCTCAGCGAGCGTCATGACCGCTCCCCGGGGTGTCGTGCCGGTCGGTGTGCACCGCGGGCGGCTCCGGCTGGCCGACCACGACCAGCCGCCCGTCCGAGGTCCGCAGTACCTCGACCGGTGTGCCGTAGAGCCGGGTCAGCGTCTCGGAGGTGATGACCTCGGTCGGTGTGCCTGCGGCGGCGCCGCCCTCGGCCAGGTACACCACCCGGTCCAGGTGGTGGAGTATCGGGTTCACGTCATGGGCGACCATGACCACCGAGACGCCCTCCTGGTGGCAGATGCGCCCGATCAGTGCGGCGACGGCGCTCTGGTTGGGCAGGTCGAGGCTGTCCAACGGCTCGTCCAGCAGCAGTAGTTCCGGCCTGCGGACGAGCGCCTGGGCGATCAGCAGCCGCTGCTGCTCGCCGCCGGAACACTGCCCGATCGGCCGATGTGCGTAGGCCGACGCCCCGACCAACTCGATCACCTCGTCCACCCGCGCACGGGCGTCCCGCCGACGCTCGCTTGGGAACGGCAGCGGCACTCCCCACCGGTCGCCGTCCAGACCCATGCGCACCACGTCCACGCCGCGGATCCGCAGGTTGGCGTCGAAGCTGCGTCGCTGTGGCAGGTAGCCGATGCGTTCGTTTGCCTGCCCGGGGCGGGCGCCGAGCACCCGCACTTCGCCGGCCGCCGCGGGCAGGGCGCCGAGCAGGACCTTGATCATGGTGGACTTGCCGACGCCGTTGGGGCCGAGCACGGCTGTGAACTCACCGGTCCCGATGCGAAGGTCCACCCCCGACCACAGCGTCCGGCCGCCGACCCGCACGGCGGCCCCGTGCAGGGCGACCACCGGATCGCTTCCGGTTCCTGCGGCCGTGTCGTGCCCCCCGCTTCGACGGCTGGGGACGGTGTGACTACTGGTGTGTGTGACGGCTTCGCGGGCCTTCGCTATCGGGTTCATGGCTTCAGCTCACTTCCCGGTGGCCTTGGCCAGGGCCCGCTCGATGCCCTGCAACTGCGCGGTCTGCCACTGCTGGAAGGAGGCCCCGGCGGGGGTCAGGGTCTCGGTCACCGTGGCGACCGGGATGCCCTGCGCCTTGGCCTCCTTGACCTGCGCCTGCACGTCCGGCGTGGAGTTCTGCGAGTTGTAGACGTAGATCTTGATCTGCTTGCTCTTGATCTGCTGGTCGATGGTGGCCTTGTCCTTGGCCGTGGGGTCGGAGCCCTCGCTCATCGCGTCCAGGAACGTCTCCGGGGTGAGCATCTTCAGTCCCAGGCCCTCGGCGAGCGGCGTGACGATGGACTCGGAAGCACCGATCGGCGTGCCCGCGTACTTCGCCTTGATGTCGGCTATGAGCTTGTTGTAACCGGCGAGCGACTTCGTCTCGAAGGTCTTCTTCTGCTGGTCGAAGTAGGCCGCGTCCGCCGGGTCGATCTTCTTGTAGTCGGCGGTGATCTTCTCGATGACCTGGTGGACGTCGGCGGGGGAGTACCAGCGGTGCGGGTTGCCGCCCGGCTTGATGCCGACCAGGTCGCCGACCTTGAGCTGGGTACGTCCGCTGCCGGGATTGGCGGCCAGCAGCTTGTCGGCCCAGGCGTCGTAGCCGATGCCGTTGACGATCGTGTACTGGGCGCCGGCCACGGTGCGGGCGTCGGCGGCGGTCGGCTCGTAGTCGTGGGGGTCGGCTTCCGGATTGTTGATGACGCTGGTCACCTTCACGTGGCTGCCGCCGAGCTGGGAGGCGATGCTGCCCCAGAAGTTCTCCGCCGCCACCACCTGGATCGTCTTGCCGGAGCCGCTGCCGGTCGCGGCGGTGTTGCTGGTGTGTGAGGAGGAGGTCGAACAGGCGGTCGCCGACGCCGCCGTCAGGGCGGCCGTCGCGGTGATCAGTGCGATCCTCGCCGTCGGCCGGACGGAACGGGAGGCGGGGGCGGTGGACATGCGGAGCTCCTTCGGGCGAAACCGGGCGCACGGCGCACATGCGCCGGCCGTGTGGCGACACCTTCGACGCTAGATGGGAATGATTTTCAGATCAATGTCAGATGAAAACCGTTGCCATCTTTTGACCGGGCGTGCGACTGCTCGGGGGCTGCGCAGGTAGGAGGGGGCGGCGGATGCCGCCGGGACAAGCCTTGGCGGCCGTAGCTCACGAGGACCAGGTGTCCTGGTGGGTGACGGCCGCCGAGGGGAAGGGCGAAGCGAGCCGGGGCTTGTTCAGCGGAAGGATGTCGTCGGCCGCGCCATCGACACGGTTGGGCAGCATCACGTGGTCGAACTTGACCGGGTCCAGCGAGAGATCGGTGCCCCGCTTGCCGGTGTGCTTGATCTCGTCAAGCCAGAGGGACTGGTCCGTGGAGTCACCGGTGTCGCCGGGATCGAGGTAGAGCTGCTTGAGGGACCAGACGTCCACCGGCTCGAAGACCGGGGTGGCGGCCGCCGCGTTCCAGGCGTAAGTGGTGATCGCCGTCAGCCGCTTACGGGTGAAGAACGACGGGCCGACATTCCCGGTGCACTTGTCCCCGTCCTTGCATACGGAGTCGAACGGCACGTCCGGCCAGTTGTCCCGGGTGTCCTTGGTCAGCGAGTCACAGCCGCTGCCCGAGGCCAGGCAGCGCTCGGCATAGTCAAAGACCACCTTGTCCGAGGCGGCTGGGGAGCCGGAGAAGAGGGCGCCGGCGCGCTGACCGTAGCGGATCTCCTTCAGGTAGCCGCCGCGGACGTAGTCGGTACCGGTGTTGTCGTCGCCGAGCATGGCGTAGTTGTTGTGCTCGGCGGTGTACCAGTACGACTCGGCGTTGGGCGACTTTTTTGAAGGTCTCCTTCAAACCGTCCTGGGAGGGGCCAGCGAAGGCGGCGGCGTCGTCCTCGGTGCATCGGGTGTAGTCGAATGCGCCACAGGAGTCCTGTGCGAGGCGGGTATCCCTTCGATCGCCGGCGGGGCCGGATTGGTTGTCTTCGGCGATAAGATGCTGGACTCCGGCTCAGACAAGCTCGGCAAGGCATTCCGGGAAGCGGACGGTGCCGCAGGTGGTGGTGGCGCCAACAGCACGCCTTCAGCGCCCGATTGGATACCAAAGTCCGCAACGAGCAAGGTGCCGGACGAATTCGGTCCGGGGAAGGCTACCAAGAAGGGCATCGGCTGGCGGTGGAACGACGGTAAGGGAAACGGGGTTAGGATTGACCAAGGAAACCTGAACAACTCTCAGGAATATCAGCAGGTTGATCACGTCGTAATCAACTCCGGTGGCAGGATCATTGGGCGGGATGGTAAGCCGATCGAAGGTGACATTAAGTCAAGCGCCTATGAGGCTCATATTCCGCTCGATCAATGGCCGAAGTGGAAGTCGTGGAATTCTCCGAACTGAGCGGCGTTTCCCTACCGGAAATGCGCAGAAGTATCATCTCGGCTGTCCGGGCTCTAGCTGACGAGGAGTATCAGAGGAGAGTCTGGGTCGATCGAAATTACCCCAAGGAAGGGTATTACGATGACTTTGACATGAATCTTCACATTCTCTTCGATGACACCCTGGTGCTCGAAGACCCGGAAGCAGCGCTTGGAACTGTGCTGCGGTCGGTGCTCGAGGTGGACGCGATGGCGACACTTGCTTCTGCACTCGACGACCTGCTCGCCATGGAAGGGGAGGATAAAACGGATGCTGAGTACATCTCGTCTCCCCTGTGGGGCCCCGTTGTGCGGTCTGCTTCGGTCGCGCGTGATGCACTGACCAGCTAGCGGCGCTTTGGGGCCGACGCGGGCTCCGAGTGTTGGTCCCCTGCTCTGCAATCTGCACGGTAGGGGACCTGCCGATTTCATGACGTCGGAGTCTGGGAGCCGGTGTGAAACGCTGTGTGAGGTGAACTCGCAGCGGTGTGCGCGTCGTCGTGGCGCTCTTGCTCGGCCCGTGCCCGACGCCGAGGGCGCTGACCCCCTCACGCCCCGGATCGACCGCCCAGCAGAGCCTGGTGTGGAACACCGAGGGCACTGTCCAAGCTCACCGAGGGCACCAAGGAGACCAGCTACCTCGACGACGCTGGCGGCGAGCTGCTGATCCGCCGCGCCAAGGGCGACGGCGAAACCGTCCTCTACCTCGGCGCAGGCACGGAACTCCACCTCACCACCAAGGGCACCACGAAGACCGCCTCCGCCACACGCTCCTACACGGCCAATGGCCAGACGATCGCCGTCCGCACGGCCACGTCCGGAGTGTCGGGCACGAAGCTCACCTTCCTGGCGGCCCACCAGCACGGCACCTCCAGCAGCGCCCTCGACGCGAGCACGTACGCGGTCATCAAGCGCTACAGCACGCCCTTCGGCGCCCCTCGCGGCCCGAAGCCGGCGTCCTGGCCCGACGACAAGGCGTTCCTCGGCAAGCCGGCCGACGGCACGACCGGCCTGACCCACGTGGGGGCGCGCGAATACGACCCCACCATCGGGCAGTTCATCAGCGTCGACCCGGTCCTGAGCCTGGACCAGCACCAGTCGCTCAACGGCTACAGCTACGCCGGCAACACACCGGTCACCCAGTCCGACCCGACCGGCCTGTGCTTCGCCGATGCCTGCGGCGTCGGCACACCCAAGGGCGACGGCTCGGGCAACATCATCACGGACGGCCCCATCGACCCGGGCAACAACAGTGCCGGCAGCTGCCACCACGGAAGCTGCGGCAGGGTCCACTACAACAGCACCGGAACGGCGTCCACGAGCAGCTCCGGCCACGTCAGCTCAGACTCAGGCGCGAGCAATCGATGCGCCCGAACCGGGCTTCCGCAAGACTGCGGCGCCCCGGTCAAGGGCCCCAGCGACAGCAACAGCTACGTCGGCAACTACCTGTCCAGCCTTGGGCAGAATGGCGACTTTTTTGAAGGTCTCCTTCAAACCGTCCTGGGAGGGGCCAGTGAAGGCGGCGGCGTCGTCCTCGGTGCATCGGGTGTAGTCGAATGCGCCACAGGAGTCCTGTGCGAGGCGGGTATCCCTTCGATCGCCGGCGGGGCCGGATTGGTTGTCTTCGGCGATAAGATGCTGGACTCCGGCTCAGACAAGCTCGGCAAGGCATTCCGGGAAGCGGACGGCTCGGCCTCGTCTGAGACGAGAACTTTCTCTTCTGGCGACCCGCTCGTAGGCGACTTGGCAAATGAAATCGAGGCCCAGTACCCTGGCCTTGTGGAAGACGTCAACGTCCCAGCCAAACGCGCCGATGGAACCGATTTGACGGACTTTGACATCGAGCTCAAGAATGCTGTCATTCAGGTGAAGGCGGGGCCTGGCAAGGGGGCTGAGGATCAGGTGACGCGAACCCAGCAGGGAACAGACAAGCCTGTTATCGTCTACGGTCCCAAGCTACGACCTAGTGTCGTCAAGGAAGTGAACAGGCGCGGAGGCATTGGTGTGACCTCTCTAGACGATCTCCTTCAGGTGGTTACCCCATGAATTCACTAATCGCCTGCATTCCGAGCGGTATCACTGTCGAAGAAGTGTACGACCAGCTGCTTGCCGAAGGCGTTGCAGTAGATCTTCAAGGCGGGCGGATCGCAGTCTCCTGCGATGGATCTTTGGCCTGGGTATCACCGGATTCGGAAGGCGAGCTGGAAAGAGAGTACGAGCCCGATGAGCTATCCCTTATTGCAGGAATGATAGGAGCGTGGCAGGGGTACATCATCGATTACCGCATGCTCCATACTGCAGAGGTGGCCGTGGCCGCGATCTCCGCACGGTGGCCGTGCGTAGTGGATGACGAAGGCGGCTTCATCGGCCGAGCGCAGGACTACTTCGAACGCCGCCGCAACAACGGCTGACTGTATGTGACAGGGCGTCTGTCGACACAGCGATACCGCGGTTGGGTCGAAAGGTACGGCCGCGGTATCGCAGCGAGGAAGGTCCCCATGGGATCCGGCTCCCAGGGGCTGGCGTCCCGCCATCCAGCGGGCTGCATCGATTGTGGCGGGCCCATGCCGGTCGGCACCGGCATGGGTGCGTCCCGGCCCTGGCTTGGTTTGCGATGACGGTCACCGGCCAGGATGCCTGGTCAGAGCTGAAGGCCGCAGGCGGTTGCTGAAGGAGTGCGGGTGCCGGGGCGATCAAACTCGTCCAGCAGGGCGGCGTGTAGGCAGAGCCAGACGCCGGCCTCGTGAGGTGACCCCTGGGGTGTGGACACTCTGACAATGGATCTTGATGGTCCGAGGAAGGGTGTCCTGGTGGGACGTAGGTCTCCCAGGAACGACGCGGTCGCGTTGTGGCGTGCGGCGGGCGGGAAGCGCACGTACTCGGCAGTCGCGGCGGATGTCGGGGTGACCGGCGAGACGCTGCGGAGCTGGGTGCGTCAGGCCGACGAAGCTGGCCGCAGCCACGCCCGTGGCGGTGCGGCGGTGGAGGGCCGGGACGAGGAGTTGGCGCGGCTGCGCGCGGAGCTCGGCCGGCTGCGCAAGGCGGAGAAAGAGTGGGAGCTCGAGCGGGAGATCCTGCGACGGGCGGCCCAGTAGTTCGCCAAGGAGATGAGGGCATGACCGGCCGCTGGAACTTCATCTCCCTTCACCGCGCCGACTTCGGCGTGCAGCGGATATGCCGCATCCTCGGCGTCTCGCGCTCGGGCTACTACCAGTGGCTCGCCGGCGCCGAGGCCCGCGAGGCCCGCCGCGTGGCCGACGACGCCCTGGTCGCGGAGATCCGCGAGATCCACGCCGGTCACCGGGGAACCTACGGGGTCCGCCGCATCCACGCTGAGCTGCGGGGCTTTGGGCACACCGTCAACCGCAAGCGCGTCGAGCGGCTCATGCGCGTCAACGGCATCCAGGGACTGCACCTGCGGCGGCGCAAGCGCACCACGGTCCCCGACCGGCTTGCGTCACCGGCTCCGGACCTGGTCCCGCGCGACTTCCATGCCACGGACCTTAACGAGAAGTGGTGCGGCGACATCACATACGTACAGGTGGGCGGCTCGTGGCTGTATCTCGCCTGCGTGATCGACATCTGTTCGCGTCGGTTGATCGGCTGGTCGATGGCCACGCACATGCGCACGGAGCTGGTCACCGCCGCGCTCGAGATGGCCGTGGCGTCCCGCGGTGGCCGCGTGGACGGAGTGATCTTCCACGCGGACAGGGGCTCTCAGTACACGTCGGCCGCGTTCGCGCAGGTCAGTGATGCATACGGGATCCGCAGGAGCATGGGCCGTGTCGGGTCGAGCTACGATAATGCCCTCGCCGAGAGCTTCTGGCAGGGGTTGAAGAGGGAAGCGATCCACACCAAACGCTTCGTGACGGTGCGCCAGGCCAGGCTGGAGATCTTCCAGTGGCTGACCTACTACAACACCCGCAGGCGCCACAGCGCCCTCGGCTACCTCTCACCCATCGAATTCAAGCAGCAGCACCAGCGAAGTCAAAGACTCACACTCGCAGCATGAACCCCCGTGTCCACACTCCGGGGGACACCTCACCCGGCGGCCATCACCGCGATCATGCCGAGGGCCGTCGAGCTGAGAAGGGGGATCAGGACATTGAGATCACGGCCTCCACCGGGCGGCCCTGGGCCTCCCGCCTTGCCCCGGCTCTCCACCGTTTCACCTGTACCGTTCGGAGCGGCTCCGAGTCTTCGTCGGGAAAGGCCATGACGTTGTCTGGGGCTGCTCGTATCTTCAGACCATGACCGTCACTGCCCGCCGGGAGCTGGTGAGTCCAGCGACCCGCAACGCTTTCCGCTCGCTCGCCACGGATCTGACCATCCGGATCGTGGAGGAGCTTTGGGAGAATCATGGGTTCGCACCCATCCCTCCGGAGGAGCTGAAATACGACGACCCCGGGCAGCGGCGGACCACGTTCATGCTCTACGCGGAAGGCGTGGATTGGTCTGACCCCGAGCATGTCCGGCGGGCGCTCCTCGTCTTCAAGGACTTCATCCGCGCGTACCGGGACCCTGACCTGCAGGGCACCCCCAAGTGGCTGGAGGACATCGGCGTTCGGCTGGAGCGGGACGGATTCCTTCTCGACAAGAGCGGCCGGATCTCGTGGAAGCACCCGCCCATTTCCCTCCTCGCCCGGGATCTGAGCGCACTTAAGTGACAGCTCGGGGATCGTTGTCGAGCTGGAGCGGATCAGGCGAGACCTGACCACGGACCCTCATGGGGCCATCGGAGCCGCCAAGCAACTCATCGAGGCGAGGGCGAAGACGGCCCTCCGGGAGCTAAGCATCGAGATCGACAAGAACGCCGCCCTCCCAGCTTTGGTCAGCAATGTCCAGAAGGCACTGAAGCTCGATGCCGCGTCGGCTCCTGACGGGCCCGACGGCAGCAAAGCCGTGAAGAAGATTCTTTCCGGCTCGGTGAACATCGCCGTGGGCGTGGCCGAGCTACGCAACCAGGGCTTCGGTAGCGGCCACGGGCAGGCCAGTGCGCCGTCCGGACTAAGGGTCCGTCACGCACGTCTGACGGTCAACGCTGCTGTGACTTGGTGTGAGCTGATTCTCGACACGCTCTCGGACCCCGCAGCGCCCTGGCGCAAGCCCGCCACTTGACCTAGCGGCCTTCTCGATCATAGGGCGGGGTAAGCGAGGGGCCGAGCCGGGTGGCGCGGGCCGAGGAAGACTGCGATGCCGTTGCCGTCGGCGGGAGGGGTGGGTGGCCTGCGTCCAGCCCTGGCAGCGGTAGAAGGCCATGGCCCGGCCCGGCCGTACGGAGGTGAGCAGCCAGAAACGGCCGTCGGGGGCGTCACAAGTTTCCCTGGGTCGATGGACCGGCAGCTCGGTGAAGATCAGGCGTAGGAATTCCGTTGTAGCCGGTGCTGACCTGGGCGCTGCCGGCCATGAAATACCGGTCAGGGGTGGACGGTAGTCAACGCATTGTCAGCGCGCTCAGTCATGTTGAGCATCGGTTCGGTCGAAGTCATCCGGCAGTGATCGAGTCATGCCGCTGTACCGGGATCGATGGGACGGTTGTGCAGTGCCGTCCCGGGCGGAGGTCTGACTCGTGAGATCTATGACCGAAGTGTCCAGTCACGGACCTGTCGACTGCCGTTGCGGGATGCTGCCTGCCACCGAGCCACAGGGCGTGTCCCTATAGGGGCCTTGCCGAGTTCAGGCGCCATCACGGTTCAGACCGCCCGAGCAGGCCGGTGCCATCCACCCAGCACGTCACCACGCGGGAGGCGAACCGCCATGACGACCAGACAGCGCAGCACCTCCTCGAGCACGGATCCGCCCGTTCGGCGCGAGGTCGTACTGGGTGTGGACACGCACGGCGAGGTTCACGTCGTCGCCGTGGTCTCCCCGCTGGGGGAGGTCATGGGAACCGAGTCCTTCCCCGCGACGGCGGCCGGCTACCGACAACTGCTCGTGTGGGCCCGCAAGCGGGGGACGGTGCGCCGGGCCGGCGTGGAGGGCACCGGCACCTTCGGCGCGGGCCTGTCCCGCTACCTGGTGACCCAGCAGATCCAGGTGTTCGAAGTGAACCGGCCCGACCGGTCGGCCCGCCGGTTGCTCGGTAAGTCGGACCCGCTCGATGCGCAGGCCGCAGCGCGAGCCGTGCTCAGTGGTCGCGCCCGGGCCCAGGCCAAATCCGGCGACGGATCCGTGCACAGCGCCCGGATCTACAAACTTGCCAAGGACTCCGCGGTCAAGGCCCGTATCCAGGCGATCAACCAGCTCAAGGCCGTCCTGGTCATCGCCGACCCCGCCCTGCGGGAGCGGTTGTCGAGCTTGGGCAATGCCGAGCTGTTCCGCACCTGCGCGACCCTCGGCCCACCTGATGGTGGGCAAGACGCGACGCGAGATCATCCGATGCCTCGAGCGATATGCCGCCCGAGAGGTCTTCAACCTGGTCAGACCGGTTCCCCGCGCCCCCGCGTTATAGGGGCGTCCGTGAGACGTGAGAGGGTCTGGGGCGTGAGTGAGACACCACCGAACACCCTGCAATACCGCTTTGACGGGCCAGAAGACGCTCCGGTCCTGATCCTGGGTCCCTCACTGGGCACCACCTGGCACATGTGGGACCGACAGGTGCCGGAACTGGCCAAGCAGTGGCGGGTCTTCCGGTTCGACATGCCCGGGCACGGCGGCGCCCCCGCCCACCCGGCGGGCTCCGTCGCCGAGCTGACCGCCCGGCTGCTGGTGACGCTGGACGCGCTGGGCGTGCAGCGCTTCGGGTACGCGGGCTGCGCGCTGGGCGGCGCCGTCGGCATCGAGCTGGCCCTGCGCCACCCCGAACGTCTCGCCTCCCTCGCGCTGGTCGCGGCCTCGCCCCGGTTCGGCACCGCCGACGAGTTCCGGCAGCGTGGGGTGATCGTCCGCACCAACGGGCTCGACCCGATCGCCCGCACCGCACCGGACCGCTGGTTCACCGGCGGGTTCGCCGCCGCGCAGCCGGCGATCACCGAGTGGGCGGTGCAGATGGTCCGCACCACCGACCCGGGCTGCTACATCGCCGCCTGCGAGGCCCTCGCCGGGTTCGACGTCCGGCCCGAGCTGGGCCGGGTGGGCGTGCCGACGCTGGTGCTGGTCGGCGCCGACGACCAGGTCACCGGACCCGCCGAGGCCCGTACGCTGGTCGCCGGCATCCCGGACGCGCGCCTCGCGGTCGTCCCCGGCGCCTCCCACCTGGTCCCGGTGGAGCAGCCCGCCGCCGTCACCGACCTGCTGGTGCGCCACTTCTCCAGCGCCTGGCAGCACAACTTCGACACCGGCCAGAACGTCCTGCCGGGCACCCCGGCCGTCACGGCCCCCGCCCCGGCGCCGGCCGCGCCGCAGCCCGCGCCGGTCGCCGAGATCTGCGCGGCGCCCGTACCGGGGCGACCGGCTGGGGAGCCCGACCGGTACGGGACCGGGCTGAAGATCCGCCGGGAGGTGCTCGGCGACGCGCACGTGGACCGGGCGCTCGCGGAGGCCGACGAGTTCTCCGAGGACTTCCAGGAGTTCGTCACCCGGTACGCCTGGGGCGAGATCTGGGACCGGCCCGGCCTGGACCGGCGTACCCGCAGCTGCATCACGCTCACCGCGCTGGTCGCCGGCGGCCACCTGGAGGAGCTCGCGGCCCACACCCGCGCGGCCCTGCGCAACGGACTGACCCCGCACGAAATCGCTGAGGTGCTGCTCCAGACGGCCGTCTACTGCGGGGTGCCGGCCGCGAACCGCGCGTTCCGGGTGGCCCGGCAGGTCATCCGGGAGGAGACGACACCGGCCGAGTAGGACCCCGGCGGACGGCCGCACGCGGCAGACTGGGCAGACATGAGGCTCACGAAGAAGTCCCACGCCTGCGTCCGCCTGGAGAAGGAGGGACGCACCCTCGTCATCGACCCGGGCGGATTCTCCGAGGAGGACGCGGCGGTCGGCGCGGACGCCGTCCTGGTCACGCACGAACACCCGGACCACTTCGACGAGGGCCGGCTGCGGGCCGCCCTCGAGGCGAATCCGGCCGCCGTGGTCTGGGCGCCGCGGTCGGTCGCCGGCCAGATCGCGGCGGCCTTCCCGGACCGGGTGCGCACCGTCGGCCACGGCGACGCCTTCACCGCCGCCGGCTTCGAGGTGGAGGTCCACGGCGAGCTGCACGCGGTGATCCACCCGGACATCCCGCGGATCACCAACGTCGGCTACCTGGTCGACGGCGGCCGCGTCTTCCACCCCGGCGACGCCCTCACCGTCCCGGGTCGGCCGGTGGAGACCCTGCTGCTTCCCGTGATGGCCCCCTGGAACAAGATCTCCGAGGTGATCGACTACGTCCGCGAGGTCGGGCCGCAGCGTGCCTACGACGTCCACGACGCCCTGCTCACCGACCTGGCCCGCCCGATCTACGACCGCCAGATCGGGGCCCTGGGCGGCACGGACCACCTGCGCCTGGAACCGGGGGCCTCCGCCGACCTGTGAGCACGGCCGGTTGTCAGGGCCGCCGGGTAGGTTGGTGGACATGCGCATCGCCACCTGGAACGTGAATTCGATCACCGCCCGCCTGCCGAGGCTGCTGGCCTGGCTGGAGAGCAGCGGCACCGACGTGCTCTGCCTCCAGGAGGCCAAGATCGCCGAGGAGAGCTTCCCCGTCGACCAGCTGCGCGAGCTGGGCTACGAGGCGGCCGTCCACGCGACCGGCCGGTGGAACGGCGTGGCGGTGCTCTCCCGCGTCGGCATCGAGGACGTGGTCAAGGGCCTGCCCGGCGACCCCGGCTACGACGGGGTGACCGAGCCGCGCGCCGTCTCGGCGACCTGTGGCCCGGTCCGCGTCTGGTCGGTGTACGTGCCGAACGGCCGCGAGGTCGGCCACCCGCACTACGCGTACAAGCTCCAGTGGTTCGAGGCCCTGCGGGCGGCGGTGCGCGACGACGCGCGGGGCGGCCGCCCGTTCGCGGTGCTGGGTGACTACAACGTGGCGCCGACGGACGACGACGTCTTCGACCGGGCCGCCTTCGAGGGTTCCACCCACGTCACCGAGGCCGAGCGGGCCGCCCTGGCCGCCCTGCGCGAGGAGGGCCTCGGCGACGTCGTGCCGCGCCCGCTGAAGTACGACCACCCGTTCACGTACTGGGACTACCGTCAGCTCTGCTTCCCCAAGAACCGCGGCATGCGCATCGACCTGGTGTACGGCAACGAGCCGTTCACCCGGGCCGTCAAGGACGCCTACGTCGACCGCGAGGAACGCAAGGGCAAGGGCGCCTCCGACCACGCGCCGGTGGTGGTCGACCTGGACGTGTGATGCCACGCTGGGGTCCATGCACCTTCCGTTCCGGGGCCCCCGGCGCAAGAAGCACGGTGACGCGGCGCTCCCCGCCGACCCCGTGGCGGTCGCCGCGCTGCTGGCCGAGTGCGAGCTGCTCCGCTCGCAGGCCGCGCGGGCCGGCGTCCGCCTCGACGACACCCCGGCCTCCCTGGAGGCCCTGGACCAGATGGTGCCGCGCTGGCGGGACGACGCCGAACTGCTGCCCTGGCTGGGCCACGACGCCGGACTGTATCTGGGCACGGTCGTGGTGCGGACCGTGCCCGGCGCCGCCTGGCGGATCACCTCCGGCGGCGAGCCCGTCGTGCGGCTCACCTCCGGCCGCGAGGCCGAGGTGGTGCCGGCCGGAGAGGAATGGGCGGTCAGCGGGGTTCCCGAGCTGTCCCAGCTGTACGCGGAGATCGCCGAGTCCTGACCCCCGCCGACGCCCTACCGGCGTGCCTGCCACCGAGGCCCGGACGGGTGCGGACGGTCGGTCAACTCTTCCGCCGTCCGGGCGGGTTGTGGCGGTCCCGGCGCAGCGGCGGATGCGTGCCGAGGCCGTCCGCGCGGGCGGAGGCACCGGCGAACGCGGTCGCCGGCAGCCCCCGTTCGGGCCGGCCGCCGGCGCGCCCCGCGGGGGTTCCCCGACGCCGGGAAACGCGTCGGCGCCAACCTCGACTACGATTTGCCGTTCATCCCCGTGGTGATGGCGACCGCCGATCCACATCGGGATGTGCCTGCTGCTCTCGTGGTTCGCCGGCCGGGTGTCCCGCCGTGAGCAGCGCAGTCCCAGGGCGGGCGGTGGTGACCGCCGCGGCCGGCCCCGGGACGCTGCTGCCGGGTGGGGAGCCCCCCCATGGCCCCGGGACCGCAAGGGGGCAGCAGACCACACGGGCCAGGCTCGTCCGGCGGCAGCCGGAGATCACTGCTCGCGCAAGGGGACGGACACGTACGACGGGTCGTCCGCGGGCGAGGAGAAGGTCAGCTGCGCGCCGGACGGGTTGTGCTCGAGGTAGAGCGGGTCGACCGTGTCGACCACCAGCGCGAGGCGGTGCCCGGCGGGGACGTCGTAGGCCGTGGAGTACAGGTCCAGGTCGACAGTGAACGGTGCGCCGGGCGTCCGCCCGTGCCAGGTGAGGGGCGCGTGCGTGACGAGCTTGCCGAGGCCGAGCGGGCCCACGTCGTACAGGTAGGCGAAGAAGGTGCCGCTCTCCGCGGTCGGGGTGAGCGTGGTGTGCAGGTTCGCCGTGCCGCGCACCCGCTGGGCGGTGCCGTACCGCTCCGACTGCCAGACGGCCGCCCAACGGCGCGGCAGCAGCGGCATCGAGGCGACCGGCGGCAGTTGGGCGACCTGGTCCAGGATGCTGGAGAGGAAGACGACACCGCCGTCCGCGCCGGAGTCGACGTTCGCGTGGATGGTGGGGGAGCCGGCCAGGGCGATCTTCCGCCGGGTCGCGGCGACCGACTTCCAGTCCGGGTAGCCCTCGTATCCCCCCGCGCCACGGGACTTCAACTGGACCGGCTGTTCGCGCTCGATGCCGTTGTCGGCGGCCTTGAGGTAGTGGTCGAACCAGCGCTCGGTGTCGGTCCACACGTCGTTGGGCAGCCCGAACAGGCCGGTCAGTTCGGGGGTCGCGTGGTCGCCGGGGCGCAGCTCCAGCCGCTTGGGTCCGGTCAGCTTCTCGTAGAAGGAGGCGTACTGGTTGGCGGGGAAGACCGTGTCCCCCCAGGCGTTGGCCAGCATCACCGCGGCGCCGTTCGCGTTCAGCCGGTCGGTGTAGGTCACGGGGGAGCGTTCCTTCCCCCAGTCGATCATGTCCTGTTCCTTCGACAGGTTCGAGGAGTACAGGTTGTCGAAGATGGTGCGCAGTTCGGGGCTCTCGCGGCCGGTGAGGGTGGCCGCGCCGTCCAGTACGGCCGCCGCCTGGAGGTGCTGGGTGCGGCCCGAGTAGATGGAGTCGATCAGGTCCGCCCAGCCGCTGAGCGCGGCCACCGCCTTGACGCGCTTGTCGTGCGCGGCGGCCAGCAGGCTGATCCCGGCGCCGTACGACACCCCGGCCATGCCGATGTGTCGTGGGTCGGCGGGGGTGTGGGCCAGGGCCCAGTCGATGACCCGGGAGGCGTCCGCCACGTCGGGCGGACCGGCCACTTCTATCCGGCCACCGGACTGCCAGAAGCCGCGCACGTTGTAACCGACCACCACGTAGCCGGAGTCGGCGAGCCGCCGCGCCTGGGCGAGGTACTCGACCTGGGGCAGGCCCCAGCTGGTGGGCAGCACGACGAGCGGGTAGCGGGCCGAGGCGTCGGCGCCCGCGGGCGTGAGGACGTTGGCCTTGAGGACGGTGCCGCCGTCGCCGGTGATGTCGACGAACCGGACGGCCGGGGCGGCCTCGGCGGCCGGCGCGAGGCCGGTGACGGTGCCGGCGACCAGGGCCGCCGAGACGGCGGCCACGGCGGTGGAGGTGCGCAGAGCGGTGCGACTTCGTCCCATGGGTCACTCCTTCACTGGGTTCCGTGCAAAGTGACCCGACGGTAACCGTGGCGCCTTACCCTAAGTAACCCGTCGGTAAGTTACGTGCCGGTAACGGTTGTTGACGGCTCACCCGTCGCCGTCGGCGCCGGCCTCCGGACGCGGGGTCCGCGCCGCCCGCGTCACGTCCGCCACCAGCTCCACCACATCCGGCCCGTACGCCTGCGAGTTGACCACCTTCAGCAGCAGGACGAAGGAACCCGCGCGGTACTTCCGGGCCAGCCGCTCGTGATGGCGGGCGAGATATCGGGCGGCGGCCTGGTTGGTGATTGCGCTCTGGCCGCAGAAGAGGAACACCGGGCGCGCCTCCCGCCGCTCGCCCGCGGTGAGCCGGGCGAGCAGCACGTACTCGCTCCGGCCGTGCTCCCCGCGGTAGTCCGTCCCGTCGATCCGGAAGGACCCGCGCTCCGGACCGGGCTCGGCCTGCGTGTTGACGTCCACGCCGGGCAGCAGCGAGGAGAGGTGGGCCGCCGTGCGGTGGTTGGAGACGGGGCCGCCGAGGCAGAACTCCGTACGCTCCCCGAAGCCCTGCTGGGCGGCGTCGTGCGCGAGGACCTGGGCGTGCGCGCGGCAGTCCTTGATGAGGGCCGACAGTTCCAGCAGGGCGAACACGTCGTGCCGCATCACCGCCTTCTCGGGCCCGCCCGCGTTGCGGTTGACCACCAGCAGCGCCTCGGAGTGGTCCGGCAGCCCGAAGAAGGCCTGCTTGCGACGGAGCGCCCGCCGCCACAGGACGGTCCGGGCGAGCCACCCCAGCGCGGCACTGACACCGGCCGCCATGACGCCGAGGACGATGTTGCGCACGTCGTCGTTCATGGCCGCGCATGCTAGCGGTCCCGGGGGTAGACGTACGTACCGGTGTTCGATGTGTGACGTTCGTGTGGCGGGCCGCCGAGGCGTACTGTCAGTACTACGGCGATCTGGTTACGCTGCGCGGACTGTCCCGACGGGAGGTACGGATGGGTCGTCCTGGCACGCGGAAACTGGCGGTACTGGCGGTCTCGGCCGCCATGGTGTCGGTGGGGGCCGCGGCCCCGCCCGGCACGGCAACGAGCGCGACGGGGGCGAAGGTTCCGGTGGCCGTCGGATACGGCGGCGCGGTCGCCAGCGTCGACGCCGACGCCTCGGCCGCCGGCATCGAGGTCCTCAGGAAGGGCGGCAACGCGGTCGACGCGGCCGTCGCCACGGCCGCCGCGCTCGGCGTCACCGAGCCCTACTCGGCCGGCATCGGCGGGGGCGGCTACTTCGTCTACTACGACGCCCGCACCCGCACCGTCCACACCATCGACGGCCGTGAGACGGCGCCGCAGAGCGCCGACTCCGACCTGTTCCTGGAGAAGGGCAAGCCCCTCGCCTTCGACGACGCCGTCAGCAGCGGCCTGAGCGTCGGCACCCCGGGCACCCCGGCGACCTGGCAGCGGGCGCTGGGGGAATGGGGGACGAGGAGGCTCGGCACGGTCCTGCGTCCGGCCGAGCGGATCGCCCGCGACGGCTTCACCGTGGACGACACCTTCCGCTCGCAGACCGCGTCCAACGAGACGCGGTTCCGCTACTTCCCCGACACCGCGAAGCTGTTCCTGCCGGGCGGCCGGCTGCCGGCCGTCGGCTCCACGTTCAAGAACCCCGAACTGGCCCGCACCTACGAGGAACTGGGCCGCAAGGGCGTCGACGCGGTCTACCACGGGGACATCGGCGACGACATCGTCGACACGGTGGAACACCCGCCCGTGAACCCCGCCTCCGGCTGGAACGCGCGCCCCGGCAAGCTGGCCGAGAAGGACCTGGCCGCCTACCACGCCAAGTTCCAGGCGCCCACCCGGACGTCGTACCGCGGCCTGGACGTGTACTCCATCGCCCCCTCCTCCTCCGGCGGCACCACCGTCGGCGAGGCGCTCAACATCCTGGAGAAGAGCGACCTCTCCAAGGCGAGCAAGGCGCAGTACCTGCACCGCTTCATCGAGGCCAGCCGCATCGCCTTCGCCGACCGCGGACGCTGGGTAGGCGACCCCGCGGCCGAGGACGTACCGACCAAGCAGCTGCTCTCCCAGCGGTTCGCCGACTCCCGGGCCTGCCTGATCCGCGACGACGCGGTCCTGACCAGCCCGCTCGCCCCCGGCGATCCGCGCCACCCCGCCGCCTGCGGCAAGGGCGGCACCGCGGCCCCGACGACCTACGAGGGGGAGAACACCACCCACCTCACCGTGGCCGACAAGTGGGGCAACGTGGTCTCCTACACGCTCACCATCGAGCAGACCGGCGGCAGCGGCATCACCGTCCCCGGCCGTGGTTTCCTGCTCAACAACGAGCTGACCGACTTCTCCTTCGCGCCGGCCAACCCGGCCGTGCACGACCCCAACCTGCCGGGCCCGGGCAAGCGTCCGCGCTCCTCGATCTCCCCGACGATCGTCCTCGACCGGCACGGCAAGCCGGTGGTGGCGCTCGGCTCGCCCGGTGGCGCGACCATCATCACCACCGTGCTCCAGACGCTCACCGGGTTCCTGGACCGCGGGCTGCCGCTGGTCGACGCCATCGCCGCCCCGCGCGCCAGCCAGCGCAACGCGGCCCAGACCGAACTCGAACCCGCCCTGTACAACAGCGACATGAGGGCGCGGCTGGAGGCCCTCGGGCACAGCTTCAAGCTGAACCCGGAGATCGGCGCGGCGACCGGCGTGCAGCGGCTGCCGGGCGGGAAATGGCTCGCCGCCGCCGAGAAGGTACGGCGAGGCGGCGGCTCGGCGATGGTGGTCGACCCGGCACGGTAACCGGCCGCCGACGCGGTAACCGGCCGCCGACGCGGTGACCGGCCGTGGTCGCCGGTGTCCCCCCGGGAAGCCGGGGGGACACCCTCACAATTCGGGTGCGGGTGGCCGGGCTTCCTCGTCCGTACGGAAGTCGAGCCGTCCGTCCCTGGCGTCCACCGTCACCCGGCTGCCCCTGCTGACCGTGCCGTCCAGCAGCAGCCGGGACAACTGGTTGTCCACCTCGCGTTGGATGGTGCGGCGCAGCGGCCGGGCGCCGTACTCCGGCTGGTAGCCGCGCTCCGCCAGCCAGTCGACGGCCGCGCCGGTGAACTCCACCGAGACACCCTGCCCCTCCAGCAACCGCCGGGTGCCCTCCAGCAACAGATCGGTGATCTGCCGCAGTTGGTCACCGGTCAGCTGCCGGAAGACCACGATCTCGTCGACGCGGTTGAGGAACTCCGGCCGGAAGTGCTCCCGCAGCGGCCGCAGGATCCGCTCCCGCCGCGCCTCCTCGTCGGCGTCCGCGCCGCCCGGCCCGAACCCGATGCCGGCACCGCGCCGGGTGATCGCCTCGGAGCCGAGGTTGCTCGTCATCACGATGACCGTGTTGGTGAAGTCCACGGTCCGCCCCTGGGAATCGGTCAGCCGGCCGTCGTCCAGCACCTGGAGCAGGATGTTGAAGACGTCCGGGTGGGCCTTCTCCACCTCGTCCAGGAGGAGCAGCGAGTACGGGTGCCGGCGCACCACCTCGGTGAGCTGCCCCGCCTCCTCGTGGCCGACGTACCCGGGCGGGGCGCCCACCAGCCGGGAGACGGTGTGCCGCTCCTGGTACTCGCTCATGTCGAGCCGGACCATCCGGTCCTCGCTGCCGAACAGGGCCTCGGCGAGCGCCCGGGCCAGCTCGGTCTTGCCGACGCCGGTCGGTCCGAGGAACAGGAAGCTGCCGATCGGCCGGCGCGGGCTGGCCAGTCCGGCGCGCGAGCGCAGCACCGCCTCCGCGACCACGGCCACGGCCTCCTCCTGGCCGACGACCCGCTGGTGCAGGTGCTCCTCCAGGCCGAGCAGCCGCTCCTTCTCCTCCTGCGTCAGCCGGCTCACCGGGATGCCGGTCTGGCGGGACACCACCTCGGCGATGGCCTCCGCCGTCACCTCCAGCTGCCCCTCGTCGCCCCGGTCGTCGCCGCTGGCCGCCGTGATCCGCTGCTTCAGCTCGGTGATCCGGTCGCGCAGCTGCTTGGCCTGCTCGTAGTCCTCGTCGGCGACCGCCTGGTCCTTGTCCCGGACCAGTTGCTCCACCTCGCGCTCCATGGCGCGCACGTCCGTGCCCTTCGTGCCGGCGCCGAGCCGGACCCGGGCGCCCGCCTGGTCGATCAGGTCGATCGCCTTGTCGGGCAGCCGCCGGTCCGTGAGGTACCGGTCCGACAGCTCCACGGCGGCGACCAGCGCCTCGTCGGTGTAGCGGACCTGGTGGTGGGCCTCGTACCGGTCGCGCAGCCCGCGCAGGATCTCGATGGTGTCCGCGGCCGTGGGCTCCGGCACCAGGATGGGCTGGAACCGGCGGGCCAGCGCCGCGTCCTTCTCGATCCGGCGGTACTCCTCCAGGGTGGTGGCGCCCACGATGTGCAGCTCGCCCCTGGCGAGGGCCGGCTTGAGGATGTTCCCGGCGTCCATCGCGCCGCCCTCGCCGCCGGAGCCCGCGCCCACGACGGTGTGCAGCTCGTCGATGAAGACGACCAGCCGGTCGGAGTGGGCGCGGATCTCCTCCACGATGTTGTTCAGGCGTTCCTCGAAGTCGCCCCGGTACCGGGTGCCGGCCACGACCCCGGTGAGGTCCAGGGCCACCACCCTGCGGCCCGCCAGGATGTCCGGCACGTCACCGTCCGCGATGCGCTGCGCCAGGCCCTCCACGACGGCCGTCTTGCCGACGCCCGCGTCACCGATCAGCACCGGGTTGTTCTTGCCGCGCCGCGACAGCACCTCGATGGTCTGCTCGATCTCCGAGTCCCGGCCGATGACCGGGTCGACCCGGCCCTGCCGGGCCAGATCGGTCAGATCACGGCCGTACTTGTCCAGGGTCGGCGTGCCGGAGGCCCGCTGCCGGTCCGGGCGGGGCTGACCGCTCTCCGGGGCCTCCGGCGGCAGGGAGCCGGCCGAGAACCGGGCCGCGTTCAGGATGTGCCCGGCCGCCGAGTCCGGATTGGCGGCCAGCGCGCTCAGCACGTGCTCCGGGCCGATGTAGCCGGCGCCGCTCGACCGGGCCAGGTCGTGCGCGTCCAGCAGGGCCCGCTTGACCGCCGGGGTCAGCGACAGCGACGTCGGCGGCGGGGCCTCGCCGGGGCCGTGCTGCACCGGGCCGGCCCGGCCGTCGATCTCGGTCGCGAGTGAGTCCGGGTCCGCGCCGGCCCGGCTCAGCAGGCTCCTGGTGGGCTCGGTGGACAGCGCCGCGCGCAGCAGGTGCTGGGTGTCCAGGTCCCGGCTGCCGTGCTCGGCGGCGTACTGGGCGGCCCCTCTGACCAGTTCCCGGGCCGGCTGGCTGAGCAGCCGGCCGATGTCGATGTGGCGGGGGCCGGGGGCGCCGCCCGGGGCACCGCCGAAGAAGCGGGCCAGGAACTCGCCGAAGGGGTCAGGAGGGTAGCCGTTGGTCATGGCGTTGCGTTCCTTCGCTGACGACTGGCTCCGCCGGGTAACCGGGTGGGGGCGGTTCATGCCCACGATGACACGATCCCCCGGGCCGGGCATGTCCGCCGGCGCGGTCCCGTACCGGGGAGCGGATGTCGTCCGGCGCCGGGTGCGTGGCGTCCGACGCCGCCCGCATGGCATCCCCTGCGGTTCCCGGGTGGGGCCCGGGGTGGCGGACGCGTTCAGTCGGTTGTGGGTGCGGTGAGGGCGCGGGGCGCGGCCGGCGATGGCGGGGTGCGTGGCGTGGGGACGCCGCCCGGTCAGGTCCTCCTGCGGCTTCCGGGTGGGGCCTGGGTGGCGGACGGGCTCAGTCGGCGGCGGGTGCGCCGAGGACGCGGGGCACGGCCGGCGATGGCGGGTGCGCCGGTGTCCGACGCCGTTCCCCGGTCCCCCTCGGGCGGAGGCCGCCGTCCCGGTCGTCCGCGCCGTACCGGGCGAGGACGGCAGCGGCTTCCGGGTGGGCCCCCACTGCGGGGGCCGGGGTGGTGGACGGGCTTGGTCGGTGGTGGGGGAGCGGGGCATGGCCGACGCCCCCGGTGCGCCGCCCGCACGGCTCCTCCCGCGGCTTCCGGGTGGGCCCCGTCCTGGGCGTTCGGGGGTGGGGACGGGCTCGGCCGGTTGTGGGGGCGCTGAGGACGCGGGGCATGGCCGCGCCGGGGTGTGTGGCGTCCGACGCCGCCCGCACGGCTCCTCCCGCGGCTTCCGGGTGGGCCCCTCTGTGGAGCCCGGGGTGGCGGATGCGCTCGGTCGGCCGTGGGGGCGGTGAGGACGCGGGGCACGGTCGGCGGCGCCGGGGCGTCCGACGCCGTTCGCCCGGTTCCCCCTGCGGTTCCGGTGGGCGCCCCGCCGGGGCCCGGGGTGGCGGACGGCTCAGTCGGTCGTGCGTGCGGTCAGGACGCGGGGTCCGTCCTCCGTGATGGCCACCGTGTGCTCGGCGTGGGCGGCGCGCGAGCCGTCGCTCGTGCGCAGGGTCCAGCCGTCGTCGGCCTCGTAGTACGTGTCCTTCCCGCTCGCGATGACCATCGGTTCGATGGCGAGGACCATGCCGGGGCGGAGCGGGAACCCGCGGCCGGGGCGGCCCTCGTTCGGGACGTCGGGCGCCTCGTGCATGCGGCGGCCGATGCCGTGGCCGCCGAAGCCGTGCGGGATGCCGTAACCGGCGGCACGGCAGACCCGGCCGATGGCGTGGGCGATGTCGCCGACGCGCCCCCCGGGCACGGCCGCGTCGATGCCCGCCGCCAGCGCCCGCTCGGCGGTGTCGATCAGCCGGAGGTCCTCCGGGCGCGGGCGGCCCACCACGAAGCTGATCGCCGAGTCGCCCGCCCAGCCGTCCAGCACCGCCCCGCAGTCGACGGAGAGGAGGTCCCCGTCGCCGAGCCGGTAGCCGGTGGGGATGCCGTGCACGATCGCGTCGTTCACCGAGGCGCAGATCACCGCGGGGAAGGGCGTCGTGGCGAAGGAGGGGCGGTAGCCGAGGAACGGCGAGGACGCGCCGGCCGCGCGCAGCACCTCCCGGGCCACCTCGTCCAGCTCCAGCAGCGAGACGCCGACGCGCGCGGCCTCCCGTACGGCCGTCAGGGCCTGCCCCACGACCTGGCCCGCGGCATGCATCGCCGCGATGGACGTCTTCGTCTTCAGTTCCACCATGCCAATAACTATACCGGTATTTAAATGGTGTCCAGGCCGTCGGGGCGCCGCCGGTATTAGAATGGGGGCATGGTGCGCACCCCTCTGACCCCCGAAGAGCGCGACCGCGGTGAACGGCTCGGCCGGCTGCTGCGCGAGGCGCGGGGTGCCCGGAGCATGGCCGAGGTGGCCGCCGTGGCCGGAGTCTCGGCCGAGACGCTCCGCAAGATCGAGACGGGACGGGCGCCGACGCCGGCCTTCTTCACCGTCGCCGCGCTGGCGGGCGCGCTCGGCCTGTCGATGGACGAACTGGCCGCGCTCTGCACGCCGGCGCCCGTCTGACCCGTCCGGCGGCGCCCCGGCCGCACCCCGGTCGGAGATCCGGCGCGAGCCGTTCGCGCGCTCCCCGAAAACTCTGCGTAGTAGCCCCGTAACACGACTGGTGTTGCCTACCGGACGGGGGACCGGCGGCGGGTGGGAGCGGGGCGATGACGGTGGATCGACTCCCCGGACGGATAAGGGAGTTCGCGAGCTACCTGGACGCACTCCTGGCACGCGTCGGCGGGGGCGGTGGCTGGAGCGCGGTCTTCTGGCACCGCGATCCCGAGGGCATGCGGGCCTGCCTGGACGGACACGAGATCCCTCCGTGGGACGTGGTCGAGGCCCTGCTGGAGGACCTCGGCGCGGCGTACGGGCCAGCCGTCGCGGCGGCCGAGAGGGAACGGGCCCGCGCGCTGCACGCCGCCGCGCTCACCGCGTACGACTCCCGGCCCGGAGCCCGGGACTTCCTGGCCGGCCGGCTCGACGGCATGCTGCGCGAGCAGCGGCACGCCGCCGAACGCCACGCCGAACTCAGCCGCCTGCTGTCCGCGCCGGTGTCCGCGGCCCGCGCCGAGACCCTCCACCTCGAACTCGCCCAGGCTCGCGACGACCACCGCCGCGCCACCGCACGCTGCGCGGAACTGCGCGGCCGGCTGGCGCGGTTGGACCTGCCGGCCGCCCATCCGGTCGCCCATCCGGCCGCCCATCCGGTCGCTCACCCGGCCGCCGGTCGGGCCGTGCCACCGGGACGCCCGCCGGACCCGTCCGGCCCCCCGCCGGCCCCTCGGCGCGGCCCGGCCGGCCCACCGCCCCCCGCCCCGTTACCGGACGCCGGCTTCACGCCCGACCGGCCGGGACGGACCGCACCCGCATCCGCGCCGCCCGCCTCGCCCCCCGCCCCGCCCACCGCCCGCCGGCCCCGCGCCGGGCGCCGGCGTGGCAGCGCGCGGTTCGCCGGGATGGGGGAGGAGGGGACGGCCGCGCCCGTGACCGTGCCGCAGACCCCCGCGCCGGACGCCGGCGCCGGGATCCGGACACCGCGCGGCGCCCGCTTCGCCGGGGCCGCGGAGACGGCCGCACCGGTACCGGCGGTGGCCGCCGTGGTGGACGAGGGAGCGTCCGAGGCGGTCGCCGGGACCGTGGACCTGCTGGCGCGGCTGCGGGCCGAGGGACGCAGCGGAGAGGCGCACGTGCTGCTGGCCGAGGCGGCGCGCTGGCCCGCCGGCCGGTTGCCGTGGCTCGCGGACGCCCTGCACCGGGCCGGGCTCGGCGCCGACTGGGCCACCCTGCTGTGGGAGGCGGCCTCGCTGCCCGCCGAGCGGCTGGCCGCCGTCGCCGGCACGCTCACCGCGGCCGGCCGGGACGCCGACGCCCGGCAGGTGTTGCGACAGGGTGTGGCGAGACCGGCGGAGCAGATCGGCACGGCCGTGCTGCGGCTGGAGGCGGAGGGCCGCCACCGGGAGGCATGGGCCCTGCTGGACGCCTGTGTGCGCGTCCGCACGCCCGAGGAGGCCGCCCGGTGCGCCGCCGCGGGTCCGGCGCGTCTGGTGCCGCTGCTGCTCCGGGCGGCGGCCGGGGTGTGCGACGAGCGGCACTGGGACCTGGTGCACGCGCTGCGCGTCGCCGGGCACGCCCCGTGACCGGCGGCTGGGGAACCCGTCCCGGTCTGCCCGGGTCCGCCCCCCGGCCGGCGGATCCGCTCACCCAGCGGAGTGTGAAACGTGATCGACTCCGCGGGTTGCCGGCGATGGTCTTGGCAAGGGCGTCGCGGAGGCTTACCTTCGTCCCTCTACGGCCTGCTCTACGGGCGTAGAGGCTCTGAGGCCGCGTCGAAGGAGCAGCTCATGGCCAACGTCGTACGCGCCGCTCTGGTCCAGGCCACCTGGACCGGCGACACCGAGTCCATGGTGGCGAAGCACGAGGAGCACGCCCGCGAGGCGGCTCGCCGGGGCGCCCGCATCATCGGCTTCCAGGAGGTCTTCAACGCCCCCTACTTCTGCCAGGTGCAGGAGCCGGAGCACTACCGCTGGGCCGAGCCGGTGCCGGACGGGCCGACCGTCAGCCGGATGCGGGACCTCGCCCGCCAGACCGGCATGGTGATCGTCGTCCCGGTCTTCGAGGTCGAGCAGTCCGGGTTCTACTACAACACCGCGGCGGTGATCGACGCCGACGGCACCTACCTCGGCAAGTACCGCAAGCACCACATCCCGCAGGTCAAGGGCTTCTGGGAGAAGTACTACTTCAAGCCCGGCAACCTGGGCTGGCCGGTCTTCGACACCAGCGTCGGCAAGGTCGGCGTCTACATCTGCTACGACCGGCACTTCCCGGAGGGCTGGCGCCAACTCGGCCTGAACGGCGCCCAGCTGGTCTACAACCCGTCCGCCACCCACCGGGGCCTGTCCGCCCACCTGTGGCAGCTGGAGCAGCCCGCCGCGGCCGTCGCCAACGAGTACTTCGTCGCCGCCATCAACCGGGTGGGTCAGGAGGAGTACGGCGACAACGACTTCTACGGGACCTCCTACTTCGTCGATCCGCGCGGACGCTTCGTCGGGGAGACCGCCGACGACAAGAGCGAGGAACTCGTCGTCCGTGACCTCGACTTCGACCTGATCGAGGAGGTGCGGCAGCAGTGGGCGTTCTACCGCGACCGTCGCCCCGACGCCTACGACGGGCTGGTGCGGCCGTGAACGACCTGTACGCCCGGCACCGCCGGGTACTGCCCGACTGGCTCGCCCTCTACTACGACGACCCGATCGAGATCACCCACGGCGAGGGCCGGCACGTCTGGGACTCCGAGGGGCGCAGGTACCTGGACTTCTTCGGCGGCATCCTGACGACGTCGACCGCGCACGCCCTGCCGGAGGTGACCAAGGCGGTCGCCGAGCAGGCCGCCCGGATCGTGCACTCCTCGACCCTCTACCTCAACCGGCCGATGGTCGAACTCGCGGAGCGCATCGCGCAGTTGAGCGGCATCCCGGACGCCCGCGTGTTCTTCACCACCTCCGGCACCGAGGCCAACGACACCGCCCTGCTGCTCGCCACCGCCCACCGGCGCAGCGACACCGTGCTGGCCATGCGCAACAGCTACCACGGCCGCTCCTTCGGCACGGTCGGCATCACCGGCAACCGCGGCTGGTCCCCGACCTCGCTGTCCCCGTTGCACACCCTGTACGTCCACGGCGGCGTGCGCACCCGGGGGCCGTTCGCGGACCTGGACGACCGGGCGTTCGTCGACGCCTGCGTCGCCGACCTGAGGGACGTCCTCGGCCACACCCGGACGCCCGCCGCGCTGATCGCCGAACCCGTCCAGGGCGTCGGCGGGTTCACCTCGCCGCCCGACGGCCTGTACGCGGCGTTCCGCGAGGTCCTCGCCGACCACGGCATCCTGTGGATCGCCGACGAGGTGCAGACCGGCTGGGGCCGCACCGGCGACCACTTCTGGGGCTGGCAGGCGCACGCCCGCAACGGCCCGCCGGACATCGTCACCTTCGCCAAGGGCATCGGCAACGGCATGTCCATCGGCGGGGTCGTCGCCCGCGCCGAGATCATGAACTGCCTGGACGCCAACAGCATCTCCACCTTCGGCGGCACCCAGCTCACCATGGCCGCCGGCCTCGCCAACCTCACCCACCTGCTCGAACACGACCTCCAGGGCAACGCCCGGCGGGTCGGCGGACTGCTCATCGAACGGCTCCGCACGGTCGCCGCCCAGCTGCCCGCGGTGCGCGAGGTGCGCGGACGCGGGCTGATGATCGGTGTGGAACTGGTCCGGCCGGGCACGGACGAGGCCGATCCGCGGGCGGTCGCCGCGGTGCTGGAGGCGGCCCGCGACGGTGGACTGCTCATCGGCAAGGGCGGCGGCCACGACACCAGCGCCCTGCGGATCGCCCCGCCGCTGTCCCTGACCGTCGCCGAGGCCGAGGAGGGCGCGGCGATCCTGGAGCGGGCGCTGAGAAGCGTGGACCGGAGCGGCTGACCGCCGCCCCGGGCGGCGGCCGGGGCGGGCGGGGAGACCACCGCCCCCCTGGTGTGCCGCGCCGCCGACCGCGTCCCGACCCCACCGTCGACCGAGGGAGCAGCATGAGCAGCCGTACCGTCATCCGCAGCGGTCTCGTCGTCACCGCGTCGGACGAGATCCACGCCGACGTCCTGGTCGAGGACGGTCGCGTCGCCGCCCTCGCCGCCTCCGGCACGTCGGCGGCCGAGGCGTTCAGCGCCGAGCGCGTCGTGGACGCCACCGGGAAGTACGTCATCCCGGGCGGGGTCGACGCCCACACCCACATGGAGCTGCCCTTCGGCGGCACCTTCGCCTCCGACACCTTCGAGACCGGCACCCGCGCCGCGGCCTGGGGCGGCACCACCACGATCGTGGACTTCGCGGTGCAGAGCGTCGGCCACACCCTGCGCGAGGGCCTGGACGCCTGGCACGCCAAGGCCGAGGGCAGGTGCGCGATCGACTACGGCTTCCACATGATCGTCTCCGATGTGAACGAGGCGACGCTCGCGGAGATGGACCTGCTGGTCGAGGAGGGGGTGACCAGCTTCAAGCAGTTCATGGCCTACCCGGGCGTGTTCTACAGCGACGACGGCCAGATCCTGCGGGCCATGCAGCGCTCCGCCACCAACGGTGGACTGATCATGATGCACGCCGAGAACGGCATCGCCATCGACGTGCTGGTCGAACAGGCCCTGGCCCGCGGCGAGACGGACCCCCGCCACCACGGCGAGGTCCGCAAGGCCCTGCTGGAGGCCGAGGCCACCCACCGCGCCATCCGCCTCGCCCAGGTCGCCGGCGCCCCGCTGTACGTCGTGCACGTCTCCGCCACGGAGGCGGTCGCCGAGCTGACGCGGGCCCGGGACGAGGGGCTGCCCGTCTTCGGCGAGACCTGCCCGCAGTACCTCTTCCTGTCCACCGACAACCTCGCCGAGCCGGACTTCGAGGGCGCCAAGTACGTGTGCTCCACCCCGCTGCGGCCGAGGGAGCACCAGGCCGCCCTGTGGCGGGGACTGCGCACCGACGACCTCCAGGTGGTCTCCACCGACCACTGTCCCTTCTGCTTCGCCGGACAGAAGGAACTGGGCCGCGGCGACTTCTCCAAGATCCCCAACGGGCTGCCGGGCGTGGAGAACCGGATGGACCTGCTGCACCAGGCCGTCGTCGACGGGCACATCTCCCGTCGCCGCTGGATCGAGATCGCCTGCGCCGCCCCGGCCCGCATGTTCGGCCTCTACCCCAAGAAGGGCACTCTCGCCCCCGGTTCCGACGCCGACATCGTCCTCTACGACCCGCACGCCGAGCAGGTGCTCTCCGCCGAGACCCACCACATGAACGTCGACTACTCGGCGTACGAGGGCAGGCGCGTCACCGGCCGCGTCGAGACGGTGCTCTCCCGCGGCGAACTCGTCATCGACCGCCGGGAGTTCACCGGCCGCGCCGGACACGGCGTCTTCACCCCGCGCGCCACCTGTCAGTACCTCTCCTAGGAGCGGCCCCATGGACTTCGGCCTCGTCCTCCAGACCGACCCGCCGGCCTCCCGCGTCATCAGCCTGATGAAACGGGCCGAACGCAACGGCTTCCGCTACGGCTGGACGTTCGACTCCGCCGTGCTCTGGCAGGAGCCGTTCGTGATCCACAGCCAGATCCTCGCCCACACCTCCCGGCTGAAGGTCGGCCCGATGGTCACCAACCCGGGTACCCGCGCCTGGGAGGTCACCGCCTCCACCTTCGCCACCCTCAACGACATGTTCGGCAACCGCACCGTCTGCGGCATCGGCCGGGGCGACTCCGCCATGCGCGTCGCGGGACGCGCGCCCAACACCCTCGCCAGGCTCAGCGACGCCATGAAGGTGATCCGCGCCCTCGGCCGCGGGGAGGAGGCCGACCTCGGCGGCACGAAGATCCGGTTCCCCTGGGTCGGCGAGGGAGCCCAACTCCCCGTCTGGATGGCCGCGTACGGGCCGAAGGCGCTGAAGATGGCCGGCGAGGAGGCCGACGGGTTCATCCTCCAGCTGTCCGACCTGTACCTGACCGAGTACATGGTGAGGACCGTCAAGGAGGCGGCCGTCGCCGCCGGACGCGACCCCGCCGAGGTCACGGTCTGTGTGGCCGCACCCGCCTACGTCACCGAGGACGACTCGCCCGCGGCCCTCGCCCACGCCCGCGAGCAGTGCCGCTGGTTCGGCGGCATGGTCGGCAACCACGTCGCCGACCTGGTCGCCCGGTACGGCGAGCACTCCGGCCGGGTCCCCGCCGAACTCACCGACTACATCCGGTCCCGGCAGGGCTACGACTACTCCCACCACGGGCGCAGCGACAACCCGGACACCCGGTTCGTGCCCGACGAGATCGTGGACCGCTTCTGCGTGATCGGCCCCCCGGAGGCACACGTCGAGAAGCTCACCGCGCTCCGCGCCCTGGGCGTCGACCAGTTCGCCGTGTACGACATGCACGACGCCCAGGAGGCGACGATCGACGCCTACGGCACCAGCGTCATCCCGGCTGTCGGCGCCTGACCCCGGGACCTGCCCGCCCGCGTCGTACGGCCGCTCAGCCGCGGCCGGCGCCCAGCGCGGCGACCGCCGCCTTCGCCGCCTTGATGGCCCCCTTGTTGATCTCGTCCGTGCCGGGGGCCTTCTTGGACTCGAAGTCGCTGCCGCTGTAGGTGACGACGACGAGCGCGTTGGCGGCCCGGGCCAGCACCACGCCCTCGCGGGTCTGCTGCTTGTCCTCGGTGGTGAGGTTCACCACCGAGTAGGCGCCGTCCCCCAGTCCGGGGACGGCCCCGCCGCCGCTCTTCTCGCGGACCCGCTGCCCGTACTCCTCGCGCGCCTCCCGGTCGGAGCCGGTGATCTCGAAGGACACGTCGAGCCAGCGGTAGTCGTAGCCCTTGAGCGCGTTCCACGAACAGGTGCGGCGCAGGTCGGCGTCGGTCGACGGGATCTCCCGGCCGGCCGGCTTCGCCCCCGGCACCAGGGACGCGACGGTGGCCGCGGGCACGCCGGCGCAGGGGGCGGGCGCGGCGGTGTACTTCTTCGGCGCCGCCGTGGCGGAGGGCGCCGCGGAGGAGGCGCCGACGGGCACCTTCTGGGCCGCCGGGTGCCCGGCCGCGGGCGGCGTGACCGGACCGGACGTCAGTGCCCAGCCGGCGCAGGCGAGTACCGCGACCGGCGACAGGCGCGCGGTGAGGGCGAGCGGCAGAGGAAGGGAACGCACGGCGCACTTCTCGTGGGGGAGGCGGTACGGGAAGGTCCACGGGTGGACGGGGGACGACAGTGTCACATGACTGCCTGTGACGCGGAAGTGCCGAAGCACTCCGTACCCACCCGCTCACGCCACCCGCCCCCCGGAATACCCCTATGTCCCCTTTCCGGCGCTCCTCCACGTCCCGTCCCGTGCGGCTCCCGGGCTCACGGCACCCTCGCCGTCCACCCCGATGACAGGAACTTGGTGCGGGCGAGCTCCTCGGCGCGGGCCAGTTCCCCGGCGGTGGCCGCGCCCGGCGCCAGGCCGTAGCGTCCGCGGAACGACTCGATCATCCGGTCGATGACCGCCTCGCGCGCCAGCCCCGTCTGGCGTCGCAGCGGATCGACTCTCTTGCGGGCGCTGCGCGTCCCCTTGTCGGACAGCTTCTCCCGCCCGATCCGCAGGACCTCCACCATCTTGTCCGCGTCGATGTCGTAGGACATCGTCACGTGGTGCAGCACGGCCCCCGGTCCGCCGCAGGGGCCGACGATCCGCTTCTGCGCCGCGCCCGCGATCTTGCCCTGGTCGGTCGCGATGTCGTTCAGCGGCTGGTACCAGGCGCGGATGCCCATGTCGCCGAGGGCGCCCAGCACCCAGTCGTCCAGATAGGCGTAGCTGTCCTGGAAGGACAGGCCCTGGACGAGGGACTCGGGGACCGAGAGGGAGTAGGTGATGGTGTTGCCGGGTTCCACGAACATCGCGCCGCCGCCGGAGATCCGCCGCACCACCTCGACGCCGTGGCGGGCGGCGCCCTCCGCGTCGACCTCGTTGCGCAGCGACTGGAAGCTGCCGATGATCACCGCCGGGGCGCCCCACTCCCACACGCGCAGGGTCGGCGGGCGCCGGCCCGCGGCCACCTCGGCGGTCAGCACCTCGTCCAGCGCCATGTGCAGGGCCGGCGGCTGCGGGCCCTCGTGGATCAGCTGCCAGTCGTAGTCCGTCCAGTCCGTGGCGTGCGCGAGCGCCCGGCGCACCGCGACCGCCACGCCCTCCGCCGTCAGGCCGTACATCACCGTCCCGGCGGGCAGGGCCGCCTCGATCCGGGCCGCGAGCCCCGCCGCGTCGGTGTCCGCCGACGCGCCCTCCAGCGCGCCGTTCACCGCGTCCAGCGCCTCGTCCGGCTCCAGGAAGAAGTCCCCGGCCACGCGCACGTCCCGCAGCATGCCGTCCCGGGCCTCCACGTCCACGACGACGAGCTTGCCGCCGGGCACCTTGTACTCACCATGCACGTGCCACACCTTCCGTTCCGCACGGGACCAACGTCCGGGCGGGCCGGGGTGTTCCCCGGCGGTGGCGTGGTCCGTAGCATCGCGGGCGGAGCCGTGGGCGGTCAGCCGCGCCGGCGGCCGTGCGGCGCCCGAGCGAAGGAGCACGTCCGTGTTCACCACCCGGCCCACCCTCCAAGGCACGTTCGGCATGGTGTCGTCCACCCACTGGCTGGCCTCGCAGTCGGCGATGTCGGTGCTGGAGGCCGGCGGCAACGCCTTCGACGCGGCCGTGGCCGGCGCGTTCGTGCTGCACGTCGTGGAACCACACCTGAACGGACCGGCCGGCGAGGTGCCGGCCCTGTTCGCGCCGGCGGGCGGCACGGTGCGGGTGCTGTGCGGGCAGGGCGTGGCCCCGGCGGGTGCCACCGTCGCCCACTACCGCGGCCTGGGGCTGGACCTGGTCCCGGGCACCGGCCCGCTCGCCGCCGCGGTGCCCGGCGCCTTCGACGCCTGGCTGCTGCTCCTGCGCGACCACGGCACCCGGTCCCTCGAGGACGTGCTGACGTACGCCATCGGGTACGCCGAGCACGGGCACCCTCCCGTGGAGAACGTCGGCGCCACCGTCGAGAGCGTACGGCGGCTGTTCGAGACCGAGTGGACCTCGTCCGCTGCCGTCTACCTGCCGGGCGGACGGGCGCCGCGCCCCGGCACGCTGCTGCGCAACCCCGCGCTCGCCGCCACCTGGAAGCGGCTGCTGGCCGAGACCGCCCGCGCGGGCGGCCGGGAGGCGCGGATCGACGCCGCGCGCGAGGTGTGGCGCTCGGGGTTCGTCGCCCAGGCTCTGGTACGGCAGGCGGGGCGGCCCACGCTGGACACCAGCGGCGAGCGTCGCACCGGCACCCTCACCGAGGCCGACCTCGCCGGCTGGTCGGCGTCGTACGAGGCACCGGTGACGTACGACTGGAACGGCTGGACCGTGTGCAAGGCCGGCCCCTGGAGCCAGGGTCCGGTCCTGCTCCAGCAACTGGCCCTGCTGCCTTTGCAACTGCCCGCCCACGGCTCCGCCGACCACGTCCACCTGCTGGTCGAGGGCTGCAAGCTCGCCATGGCCGACCGGGAGGCCTGGTACGGGGACGCCGCCGCGGTGCCCGTGGCCGACCTGCTGTCGCGGGAGTACAACGCGGCCCGGCGCGCGCTGGTCGGCGAGCGGGCCAACCACGACCTGCGGCCCGGCAGCCCCGGGGGACGCCTCCCGCGGCTGCCCGTGTTCGTGGCGACGGGCGCGGACGCGCGCCGGCCCGCGCGCGTGCCGGACACCGACGGCCCCGGCCTCGCCGCGCCGGGCGCGGGCGAGCCGACGGTCGCGCGGTTCCCCGCCGGGGGACGGCCGTCCGGTGAACCGTGGGTCGGCGCGGACGGCGCGACCCGTGGCGACACCTGCCACATCGATGTCGTCGACCGCTGGGGCAACATGATCGCGGCCACGCCCAGCGGGGGCTGGCTCCAGTCCAACCCGGTCGTCCCCGAACTGGGCTTCCCGCTCGGCACCCGCCTCCAGATGGCCTGGCTGGAGGAGGGCCTGCCCAACTCGCTCACCCCGGGCCGGCGTCCACGCACCACGCTCACCCCGTCGCTGGCGCTGCGCGACGGCGTGCCGGTCCTCGCGTTCGGCACCCCCGGCGGCGACCAGCAGGACCAGTGGCAGCTGCATTTCCTCCTCGCCGCCGCCCTGCGCGCCCCCGTCCGCGGCGGCCTCGACCTCCAGGGCGCCGTCGACGCCCCGAACTGGCACACCGACAGCTTCCCCAGCTCCTTCCACCCGCGGGGCCGGCACCCCGGCGGTGTGACCGTCGAGTCCCGCACCGATCCCGGGGTCGTCGAGGAGCTGCGGCGGCGCGGCCACGACGTCACCGTGGGCCCCGCCTGGTCCGAGGGGCGGCTGTGCGCGGTGGCCCGGGACCCGGCGACCGGCATCCTGTCGGCGGCGGCGAACCCGCGCGGCATGCAGGGGTACGCCGTGGGCCGCTGACGCCGTCCCGTCCCCGCGCGCCCCGACCGTGTCCTTCATCCCGATTCCACCCGGAGTGCACCCGGGGGGCGGGGGCTGTCAGTGGGACGTGCTCTCATGGAGGCATGATCGAAGAGACGGAAACCATCGAGGAGTTTCTCGCCCGCTGTTCGGCCGACGTGGAGGAGGCGGTCCGCAAGGCCGCCGCGGCCGAGATCCTGCCCCGCTTCCGGCGGCTGGCCGAGCACGAGGTGGACCGCAAAACCGGCCCGCACGACCTGGTGACCGACGCCGACCGGCTCGCCGAGCTGCGGCTCACCGACGACCTCGGCGCGCTGCTGCCCGGCTCGCTGGTGGTCGGCGAGGAGGCGGTGCACGCCGACCCCGCGGTGTACGAGGCGCTCCAGGGCGACGCGCCGGTCTGGATCGTCGACCCGGTCGACGGCACCCGTCAGTTCGTGCACGGCGACGACGGCTTCTGCACGCTGGTCGCCCTCGCCCACCGCGGCACGGTGCTCGCCTCGTGGACGTACGCGGCGGCGCGTGACCAGTTCGCCACCGCCGTCCGGGGCCGGGGCGCCTTCCTCGACGGGGAGCGGCTGTTCGCGGGGCCGCCGGCGCCCGGCCGGGACCTCGCCGTGGCCGTCTCCCACCCGGACTTCACCACCGACGACCAGAAGCGGGCCCTGAAGGCCCTGTGGACCGACGGTCTCGCGCCGCGCCCCTGCGGATCCGCGGGCCTCGAGTACCTGGCGGTCGCCCGGGGCGAGCTGGACGCGGTGGTGTTCTCCTGGGAGGCCGCCTGGGACCACGCGGCGGGGCTGCTGCTGGTCGAGGAGGCGGGGGGCACGCACGTCACGCCGACCGGCGAGCCGTTCCGGATCACCGGCGGGAACGTCCTGCCGTTCACCGCGGCCCGCGACGCCGCCACCGCCCGCCGACTGGCCGGTCTGCTGGGCGCGGCGTCCTGAGGTCAGGGGCCACCCGGCCCGGGGGAGGGCCGGCTCCCGGCTTATCCTGCTCGCGAATGGCCGTCGGCTGACGAAGGGGTCCGAAGGTGTCGTCGATGCTCGATGCGGTCGTGGTGGGTGCGGGGCCGAACGGACTGACCGCAGCCGTGGAGCTGGCCCGTCGGGGTTTCTCCGTGGCCCTGTTCGAGGCGCGGCCCACGGTGGGCGGCGGCGCCCGCACCGAGGAGCTGACGCTGCCCGGCTTCCGGCACGACCCGTGCTCGGCGGCCCACCCCCTCGGCATCAACTCCCCGGCGTTCCGCGCCCTGCCGCTCGACCGGTACGGCCTGGAGTGGCTGCACGCCCCGCTGCCCATGGCCCATCCCTTCCCGGACGGTGGCGCGGCCGTGCTGTCCCGGTCGGTGGCCGAGACCGCCGCCTCCTTCGGGCCGCGCGACGCGGGGCCGTACCGCAGGCTGATCGAGCCGCTGCTCGCCCATTGGGACACGCTGGTGCGGGACTTCATGTCCCTGCCGTCGACCGCGCTCCCGCGTGACCCGGTCACGCTGGCCCGGTTCGGCCTGGTCGGACTGGCGCCCTCCACCTGGCTGATGCGCCGCTTCCGGGACGAACGGGTCAAGGCCCTCTTCTCCGGGCTGGTCGCCCATGTGATGGCCCCGCTCGGCGGACCGGCCACCAGCGCCATCGGGCTGGTGTTCGCCCTCGCCGCCCACGCGCGCGGCTGGCCGGTGCCCCGCGGCGGCTCCCAGGCCATCTCGGACGCGCTCGCCGCCTATCTGACCGACCTCGGCGGCGAGGTGCACACCGACTACGAGGTCAAGCGCCTGGACGACCTGCCGCCGGCGAGGGCGTACGTCTTCGACACCTCGCCCACCGCCCTGGCCCGCATCGCCGGCTTCGGCGACCACTACGCGAAGTACCGCTACGGCCCCGGCGTCTTCAAGATCGACTACGCCCTGGACGGCCCGGTGCCCTGGACCGCGCCCGAGGCCCGCGTCGCCGGCACGGTCCAGATCGGCGCCAGCCAGGCCGAGATCGGCACCGCCCTGCGCGCCGTGTCCCGCGAGGGCCGGGCCCCCGACAGACCCTTCATGATCACCGTGCAGCCCAGTGTCGTCGACCCGACCCGCGCCCCCGAGGGCAAGCACGTCTTCTGGGCGTACGGCCACGTGCCCAACGGCTGGTCCGGCGACCTCACCGACGCCCTGGAACGCCAGCTGGAGCGCTACGCGCCCGGGTTCCGGGACCGTGTGCTCGCCCGCGCCACCGCCGGCCCCGCCGAGATGGCCGCCCACAACGCCAACTACGTCGGCGGCGACATCGCCTGCGGCGCGGCCTCCGGGCTCCAGTTGCTGCTGCGTCCCCGGCCCTCCCTGTTCCCGTACCACACGCCCCACCCGGCGGTCTTCATCTGCTCCTCGGCGACCCCGCCGGGACCCGGCGTCCACGGCATGTCGGGGCACAACGCGGCCAAGGCCGTCTGGCGCAGGCTGAGGCAGACATGACCGCCCTCACCCTGGCCCTGGGCGACCTCACCCTCCAGCACGCCGACGCTCTGGTCAACGCGGCGAACTCCTCGCTGCTCGGCGGCGGGGGAGTGGACGGCGCCATCCACCGCCGCGGCGGCCCGGCGATCCTCGCGGAGTGCCGCGCGCTGCGCGCCTCCCGGTACGGCCGGGGTCTGCGCACGGGCCGGGCCGTCGCCACCACGGCCGGCGAACTCCACGCCCGCTGGGTCATCCACACCGTCGGCCCGGTGTACGGGTCCTCTCCGGACGGCCCCGCGCTGCTCGCTTCCTGCTACCGGGAGTCCCTCCGCGTCGCCGACGAACTGGGCGCCCGGACGGTCGCGTTCCCGGCGATCTCCACGGGCGTGTACGGGTGGCCGATGGACGACGCGGCCCGCATCGCCACGGAGACGGTGTCGAACACGCCGACGGCGGTCGAGGAGGTGCGGTTCGTCCTCTTCGACGACCGCGCGTACGAGGCGTTCGCCCGACAACTGCCCGACTGAGTCACTCCCTGGCCGCCCCCGCCGCCCCCGGCCGAGTATTCTGAACGCGTTCAACTACGTGTGGGGGGCGGGTGGTGAGCGTGGTGCGGCGAAGCGTGTTCCTCGCGGTGGTGCTGGCGGGCACGTGCGTCGCGTGCGCCGACGCGGGCGGCGCGGCGGCGTCGATGCGCGAGGCGGAGGCCGTGGGCACCTGGTCGAACGCGGCCGGAGCGCGCCTCACCCTCGGGTCCGACCGCCGCATGGCGGGGACCGGGCTGCACAGCGCCCTGCTGGGCGGCACCTCCTGCCCCGACGCGGTCACGGGGCACTGGGCCTTCTTCGGTCCGCTGGACGCCACGAACAGCAGCTATGCCGACGACTCCTTCGCCAGCGGTGACACCCTCGCGCTCGACGTCAGGTCCCCGCAGGACGCGTGCCTGCTGTCGGCCCAGGTGCGCCGCGACGGGCGGGGGCTCGACCTGTGCCTGGTCGAGGACCCCGACTCCGGCTGCTCGGCCGGGGAACTGCTCCGGCCGTCCCGTCCCTGAGCCCCGTTCGTGACGCGTGGGGCGGCCGGGAGCGGGAACTACGCACAGCGCGCGAGTATGCCCCCTGATCCGCAGAAGTAACTCACGATCTGTGTGGTTGTAGGACTGAAGTAAGGGCATGCGGTGGCCAGGAGGTTGATAACAATGGTTCCCCTGCTTCTCGTTCTTCTGCTCGCCCTGGTCCTCTTCGGTGCCGGCTTCGCGCTCAAGGCGCTCTGGTGGATCGCGGTGATCGTCCTGATCGTCTGGCTGCTGGGCTTCGTGGTCCGGTCCGCCGACGGTGGCGGCCGCAAGGGCCGGTGGTACCGCTGGTAGACGCGGGCGCCGCCTTACGGGCACGCCACCCCCAGACACGTGGGCCCGGCCGGTGACGGCCGGGCCCACGTGCGTCCGGCCCCGGCGGGGTCCTCGCCGGCGACGGCCGGAAGCCGTCCTCTGATTGGTATGGACATGTTCAAGTAACCGCAATAGCCTGAGGCTTGGTCTAGACCAACGCACGCAGCACGGTTCAGCTCACCGAACACCCCCACACGTTCAGAGGAGCGGCTACATGCGCACCAAGGCCAAGTCGTACGCGTCCTTACTGGGACTCACCACCGCCGCGGCCCTCGTCCTGTCGACCGGCGGGGCCAGCGGCCACGGCTACACCGACCTCCCCATCAGCAGGCAACTGCTCTGCGCCAACGGCACCGTGAAGGGCTGCGGCGAGATCCAGTGGGAGCCGCAGAGCGTCGAGGGCCCCAAGGGCTTCCCGGCCGCCGGACCGGCGGACGGCCGGCTCTGCTCGGGCGACGAGAGCCGGTTCGGCCAGCTCGACGGCGCCCGCACCCCCAAGGGCGCGCAGTGGCCCACCACCCCGGTCACCGGCGGCCAGAGCTACACCTTCCGCTGGCAGTTCGAGGCCCGGCACGCGACGACCGACTTCCGGTACTACGTCACCAAGCAGGGCTGGAACCAGGACCACGCCCTGACCCGCGCCGACCTGAACACCACCCCGTTCCTGACGGTCCCCTACGGCGGCAAGCAGCCGCCGGCCACCCTCAGCCACAGCGGCACCCTGCCGACCGGGCTGAGCGGCCACCACGTCATCCTCGGCGTGTGGACCATCGCCGACACGGGCAACGCGTTCTACGCCTGCTCCGACGTCACGTTCTGACCCCGGCACGCGCCGCCCGCTCACCCGGACGGCGCCGCCCCTGATGCGTCCGAACGCCGCCCGGCCGACGCTCGGAAGTGCCCGCGTGCTCCCCGCGAGCGCGCGGGCACCGGACGTGCGGGGAGGCGGAAAGGACACGCTCATGAGCCAGGCAGCGCAGCCCGCCGGGCCGGGTCCCACCAGCGGCGCACGGCCGCCGCGCCGGACCGGGGACCGCGGCGGCGACTGGGTCACCGGCGGCGTCACGTTCGCGGGGGTCCTCATGGTGTGCAGCGGCATCCTCGCCCTGCTCCAGGGCATCGCCGCGGTCGCCGGGGACCACGTCTACGTCCGCATCGGCAGCTACGTCTACAAGATGACGCTCACCGGGTGGGGCACCGTCCACATCATCCTCGGCGCCCTCGTCCTCGGCACCGGCGTCGGCCTGCTCAAGGACATGACCTGGGCCCGCTTCGCGGGCCTCTTCCTGGCCGCGCTCAGCCTCATCGCCCAGTTCCTGTTCCTGCCGTACGCGCCCCTGTGGTCGGTGATCGTGATGGCGCTCGACGTCTTCGTGATCTGGGCCCTGGCCTCCCGGCAGGAGGCGGCCGCGGCCTGACCCGGGCCCCTGCACGGCGGGCACCGCGAACCGCGTGGCATCATCGGCCCGGGTCACGACCACGCCGTACGAGGAGCACGATGAACCGCGCCGTCACCGCGCCGCCCGACGACGGTGCCCCCTGCCCGCGCGGCACCGGGAGCCCGGCGCGGGACACCGGCACCTCCCTGCTGGACGACTTCTCCCTGGAGATGACCGGCAAGGACACGGCCGCGCTGGAGGAGGCGCGCGACAGCGTCCCGCCCGGCACCCGGATCAACATCACCTTCCTCGCCGGCGAGGACACCGCGACCCGGCTGGCCGCAGCCCGCGCGGCCGGACGGCTCGGCTTCGTGCCCGTACCGCACATCTCCGCGCGGCGCCTGCCCTCCCGGCCCGCGCTGGAGGAGTTCCTCGCCGGACTGGCGGCCGACGGCACCGCCGGGAACGTGTTCGTCGTCGGCGGCGACCCCGCCCGGCCCGAGGGCCCCTACGAGGACGCCCTCGCCGTCCTGCGCACCGGACCGCTCCGGGACCACGGCGTCCGGCACGTCGGCATCGCCGGTTACCCGGAGGGCCACCCCGGTATCCCCGGGCCGGCCCTGTGGACGGCCCTCACCGAGAAGGCGGCGGCCATCGCGGAGCACCGCTTCACCGGCGACGTCATCACCCAGTTCGGGTTCGACGTCGACCCGGTCCTCCACTGGCTGGCGGACCTGCGCGCACGCGGCGTGCACCTGCCCGTCCGCATCGGCGTCCCCGGCCCGGCGGGCGTGCGCCGGCTGCTCGGCTACGCCACCCGGTTCGGCGTCGGCACCAGCGCCTCCGTGGCCCGCAAGTACGGCTTCTCGCTGACCAACCTGATGGGCACGGCCGGCCCGGACCGTTTCCTGCGCGTCCTGGCCGACCGCTACGACCCCGAGCGGCACGGCGTGGTGAAGCTGCACTTCTACACCTTCGGCGGGCTGCGCACCACCGCCGAGTGGATCACCCGGTTCCGTCAGGAGCGAGTCGTCTGACACCGCCGCCGCCCCGGCCGGTCCGTGGCGGCGTCGCCCCCCGAACACGGGGCCGGTCCGGGCCCATCCGCTCGATCCGCACGGCCGGGTCCCTGACCAGGCCGATGTACGTGTCGGATTTCCGCCAGCGACCCAGGTGGGCGGTGGCCCATGCTGGACCCATGCAGACAGGGATGCACCTCGACCGGGAGCAGTGCGTGCGGGCCGTGCGGTCCAAGGACGCGCGGTTCGACGGCTGGTTCTTCACCGCCGTCCTCACCACCGGGATCTACTGCCGGCCCAGCTGCCCGGCCGTGCCGCCCAAGCCGGAGAACATGACCTTCCACCCGAGCGCCGCGGCCTGCCAGCAGGCCGGGTTCCGGGCGTGCAGGCGCTGCCGCCCCGACACCAGCCCCGGCTCCCCGGAGTGGAACCAGCGCGCCGACCTCGTGGCCCGCGCCATGCGGCTGATCGCCGACGGCGTCGTCGACCGCGACGGCGTGCCCGGTCTCGCCGCCCGGCTCGGCTACAGCGCCCGACAGGTGGAGCGGCAACTCCTGGCCGAGCTGGGCGCCGGCCCCCTCGCCCTCGCCCGCGCCCAGCGCGCCCGGACCGCGCGGTTGCTCGTCGAGACCACCGCGCTGCCCATGACGGAGATCGCCTTCGCGGCCGGCTTCTCCTCCGTCCGCGCCTTCAACGACACCGTCCGCGAGGTCTTCGCGCTGTCCCCGAGCGAGCTGCGGACCAAGGCGCCGCACAGCGGCACGGGCACCCCGGGCGTACTCACGCTGCGGCTGCCCTTCCGCGCCCCCCTCAACCCGTCCAACCTCTTCGGCCACCTCGCCGCCACCGCCGTACCCGGGGTCGAGGAGTGGCGCGACGGCGCCTACCGGCGCGCGCTGCGGCTGCCGTACGGGCACGGCATCGTCGCGCTCGCCCCGCGCCCCGACCACATCGCCTGCCGCCTCAGCCTCAGCGACCTCCGCGACCTGACCGTGGCCATCAGCCGCTGCCGCCGCATGCTCGACCTGGACGCCGACCCGGTCGCCGTCGACGACCGGCTGCGCGCCGATCCGCTGCTCGCGCCCCTGGTCGACCGGGGCCCCGGCCGCCGGGTGCCGCGCACCGCGGACGAGGCCGAGTTCGCCGTCCGCGCCGTGCTCGGGCAGCAGGTGTCCACCGCCGCCGCCCGCACCCACGCGGCCCGCCTGGTCATCGCGCACGGCAAACCCCTGGACGACCCCGAGGGCGGGCTCACCCACCTCTTCCCGTCCCCGGAGGCGCTGGCCGCCGTCGACCCCGACACCCTGGCGATGCCCCGTACCCGGCGCACCACCTTTACCACCCTGGTCGGCCAACTCGCGGACGGTAAGCTCCACTTGGGAGTGGAGACCGACTGGGCCGAGGCGCGCGCCCGGCTCCTGGCGCTGCCCGGCTTCGGGCCGTGGACGGCCGACATCATCGCCATGCGCGCCCTCGGCGACCCCGACGCCTTCCTCCCCACCGACCTCGGCATCCGCCGCGCCGCGAAGGAGCTGGGCCTGCCGTCCACCCCGGCCGCGCTCACCGCCCGCGCGGCGGGCTGGCGGCCCTGGCGGGCGTACGCCGTGCAGTACCTGTGGGCCACCGACACCCACCCGATCAACTTCCTCCCCGCCTGAAGGAACCCGATGAACCAGCACACCGTGACCGACAGCCCCTACGGGCCGCTCACCCTGGTCGCCGACGCCGACGGCGCCCTGTGCGGGCTGTACATGGCCGGCCAGCGGCACCGCCCCGGCGAGGAGTCCTTCGGGCCGCGCGACGACACCCTGCCCGTCTTCGCCGAGGCCCGCGAGCAGCTGACGGCGTACTTCGCGGGCGAGTCGACCGGGTTCACCGTCCGGCTCGGGCTGCACGGGACGCCGTTCCAGCGCGGCGTCTGGGAGCAACTGGCCCGCATCCCGTACGGGGAGACCCGCACATACGGCGAACTCGCCGACCTGCTCGGCAATCCCCGCGCCTCGCGCGCCGTCGGCCTCGCCAACGGCCGCAATCCGGTGGGCATCATCGTCCCCTGCCACCGGGTGGTCGGCTCCGACGGCAGCCTCACCGGCTACGGCGGCGGCCTGGACCGCAAGCGGCGCCTGCTGGACTTCGAGCGCGGCAGCGCCCTCTTCTAGACGACCACCCGCGCACGCCGAGGCCCGGGAGCGGTCACGACACGCGGTGGCCGTTCTCCAGTTCCGCCGTGCCGGAGCCCTCCGCGAGGACGTCCAGGGCGGCCAGCACCCGGCGCCCGAGCGCGCCGGGCAGGTACGCGGTGAGGTCGTCCCGCGCGACGAGCTGCCACGACAGCAGCTCCTCCTCCTGGAGGCGGATGGCCTTCAGATCGGTGTCGCTGAGCAGGCCGCCGTCGTACAGGTACGCCACCAGCGGCGGCCGGCCCACACCGCGCACCCAGTCCACCGCCAGCAGCCGGCCGAGCTCCCGGTCGAGCCCGATCTCCTCCAGCGTCTCCCGGCGCGCGCCCCGCCGCGGGGTCTCCCCGTCGTCGGACTCGATGGTCCCGCCCGGCAGCGCCCAGCCCTCACGGTAGTTGGGCTCGACGAGCAGCACCCGGCCCTCGGCGTCCCGGAAGAGCGCGGCGGCACCGGCGATGATGCGGGGCAGGCCCGCGATGTACGTGGCGAAGTCAGGAGTGGTGGTCATCCACGAAGGGTAACCAGCCACCGGCCGGTCATGTCGCGCCCACCGCCAGGCGGAGCGTGCGCTCGGCCAGCGCGCTGATCCGCACCCCGTCGAAGCCGAACACCGCGCTGCGGACCGTGTCCTCCAGCGGATCGCGCCACTGCGCCGGGACGGCGTCCGCGCCGGTGAACACGCCGGCCACCGAGCCGGCCGCCGTGGATGCGGTCGGCGAGGCCGGGTCCGGTGCGCTGGGTGCTCATGGCAGGGGGGTACCCACTCCGGCGGCCCCCGCGCGCGCCGGCTTCCCACGGTTCGGGCGGGGCATGACGGCGGAGCTGTCCTGCGGTTATGGTCACAGCGGCGCGACTGGCCCCGACACGCGCGGGGCCCGGAGAGCAAGGGGAAGACAAGTGACGGACGCTGTGGGGAACGAGACCCGTCGGGTGCTCATCGCCGCGGACAAGTTCAAGGGCTCGCTGACGGCCGTGCAGGTCGCCGAGCGGGTCACGGCCGGGCTGCGCCGGGTCGTGCCGGGCGTCCGGGCGGAGGCGCTGCCCGTGGCGGACGGCGGTGACGGCACCGTGGACGCGGCCGTCGCGGCCGGTTTCGCGCGGCGCGAGGTGCGGGTCGCCGGGCCGCTCGGCGAGCCGGTGACGGCCGCGTTCGCGCTGCGCGACGGCACCGCGGTGGTGGAGATGGCCGAGGCGAGCGGGCTCCAGCGCCTGCCGGCCGGCGTGTTCGCGCCGCTGACCGCCTCCACGTACGGCTCCGGGGAGCTGCTGCGGGCCGCGCTGGACGCGGGCGCGCACACGATCGTGTTCGGGGTCGGCGGCAGCGCCACCACGGACGGCGGCGCGGGCATGCTGTCCGCGCTGGGCGCCCGGTTCCTGACCGGGGACGGGGACCCCGTGCCGCCGGGCGGTGGCGGTCTGGCCGCCTTGGCCCGCGCCGACCTCTCCGGGCTCGACCCCCGGCTGGCCTCGGTCGAACTGGTCCTGGCCAGCGATGTCGACAACCCGCTGACCGGCCCGAAGGGCGCGCCGGCGGTGTACGGCCCGCAGAAGGGGGCCACGCCGGACGACGTGGCCGTCCTGGACGCGGCCCTGGACCGGTTCGCCGGGGTGCTGGAGGCGGAGGCCGCGCCGCGGGCGGCGGAGTACGCCGCGGCACCGGGCGCGGGCGCGGCGGGCGGCATCGGCTTCGGCGCGCTTCTCCTGGGCGCCCGTTTCCGGCCCGGCATCGAGGTCATGCTGGACGTGCTGGGCTTCGCGCCCGCCCTGGAGCGCGCCTCGCTGGTGATCACCGGGGAGGGTTCGCTCGACGAGCAGACCCTGCACGGGAAGGCACCGGCGGGTGTCGCGGCGGCGGCGCGGGCCGCGGGCCGGACCGTGGTGGCGGTGTGCGGACGGCTCGCCCTGCCGCAGGAGGCCCTGCTGCGGGCCGGCATCGAACGGGCGTACCCCCTGACCTCCGTCGAGCCCGACGTCGCCCGCTGCATCGCGGACGCCGGCCCGATCCTGGAGCGGGTCGCCGGCCGCATCGCCGAGGACTACCTCGGCTGACCCCCGCGGCCCGCCCGCACGACAGCGGCGCGGACATGGAAGAAGGGCCCCGGATCCTCGTCGGATCCGGGGCCCTCACCTTGGACGGGGCGTCACGGCAGTTGCGTCGCCCGCGCCTCGCGCCGGTTGTCGCGGAAGTTGTTCACCCGCCGGGCCGTGGCGAACAGCGGGATCACCGCGCCCATGACCAGCTGGAGCGCGCAGCCCGTCTGGAGCAGCAGCTGACCGCTCGGGGCGTCGAACGCCCACGCGGCCAGCAGGCCCATCGACAGCACGATCCAGCCGAGCACCGCGCCGGCGAGCCGGCCGCGCGGCTTGGGGTACTCCACGCGGCTCACCATCAGCCACGCCGTCCCCAGGATGGCCAGCAGCGTCGCCACGAACGGCAGCTCCAGCAGCACGATCGAGACGACCGTCAGCGCACCGAACGGCGAGGGCATGCCCTGGAACGTGCCGTCCTTCACCGTCACGCAGCTGAACCGGGCCAGTCTCAGCACCACCGCCAGCAGCACCACGATCGCGCCCACCGCCGCCACCCGCTGGTGCGCGTCGTCGGCGACCATGCCGTAGACGAGCACGAAGTAGGCGGGGGCGAGGCCGAAGCTGATCAGGTCGGACAGGTTGTCCAGCTCGGCGCCCATGGGGGAGGAGCGCAGCTTGCGCGCCACCAGGCCGTCGAACAGGTCGAACACCGCCGCGCAGAGCATCAGGATGACCGCCGTGGCCGCGCTGTGGCGGGCCATGCCGGACTCCTGGCTGCCGGTCAGGTGCGGGATCAGGATGCCGGTGGTGGTGAAGTACACCGCCATGAAGCCGCAGGTGGCGTTGCCCAGCGTCAGGGTGTCCGCTATCGACAGGCGGAGAGAGAGCGGCATCTCCTCGTCGTCGTCCACGTCGTCGGCCTCGGGCACCCAGCCCGCCTGGGTCTCCGGATCAATCACGGTCAATGCGAGTCACCCCAGCCACGGTCTTCTGTCCGACCTCGACCGCGACCTCCACACCCTCGGGCAGGTAGAGGTCGACACGCGAGCCGAAGCGGATCAGACCGATACGGTCGCCCTGCTCGACCTTCGTGCCCTCGGGGAGGTAGGGCACGATGCGGCGGGCCACCGCGCCGGCGATCTGGATCATCTCGATGTCGCCGAGTTCGGTGTCGAAATGCCAGACTACGCGCTCGTTGTTCTCGCTCTCCTTGTTGAAAGCGGGAACGAAGCCGCCGGGGATGTGCTCGACCGACGTCACGGTGCCCGCGAGGGGCGCGCGGTTGACGTGGACGTTGAGCGGGCTCATGAAGATCGCGACGCGGGTGCGCCCGTCCTTCCACGGCATGATGCTCTGCACCACACCGTCGGCCGGCGAGATGACCCGGCCCTGGGTGATCTCGCGCTCGGGGTCGCGGAAGAACCACAGCATGCCCGCCGCGAGCGCGGTGACGGGCACGGCGACGGCCTTGGCCGCGCCCGAGCGGCGGGCGCGGACCAGGCTGAGGGCTGCGGTGGCGACGGTCGGGAGAAGCCACGGCGATGCTCCGCGCGCGAGGCGTGCGCCTACCAGGCTGTCGCGGTGTGCAGAGGTTTGGCTGTGGGGCATGGATGACCTTCGTAGCGGATGATGCCGCGCTTCGACGGGGGACGGCGGCTTTCCCGGGATCGTACCGGTCGCGGGCCACAACTGGGCAAGCCAGGCAGCCGAGTCGGCGGCTGAAGACCGTCTACGGGGTGTGATCTTCTTCTCGGAGAAAACACCCCGTATCCGGACAATCAGCCCTGGAAACGATACTCTTCGAGCAGTCGGCGGCCGATGATCATTTTCTGGATCTCGGCGGTGCCTTCACCGATGAGCAGCATCGGGGCCTCGCGGTAGAGGCGCTCGATCTCGTACTCCTTGGAGAAGCCGTAGCCGCCGTGGATCCGGAAGGCGTCCTCCACGACCTCCTTGCAGTACTCGGAGGCCAGGTACTTCGCCATGCCGGCCTCCAGGTCGTTTCGCTGCCCGGAGTCCTTTTTGCGTGCCGCGTTGACCATCATCGCATGCGCGGCCTCGACCTTGGTGGCCATCTCGGCCAGCTTGAACTGGATGGCCTGGTGCTGGGCGATCTGCTTGCCGAAGGTGTGGCGCTGCTGGGCGTAGCGGACGCCCAGCTCGAAGGCGCGCTGGGCGACGCCGCAGCCGCGAGCCGCCACGTTGACCCGGCCGACCTCCACGCCGTCCATCATTTGGTAAAAACCTCGGCCGGTGGCCCCGCCGAGCACCCGGTCGGCCGGAACCCGCAGGCCGTCCATGATCAGCTCGGTGGTGTCGACGCCCTTGTAGCCCATCTTGTCGATCTTGCCCGGGATGGTCAGGCCGGGACGGACCTCACCGAAGCCGGGCTCCTTCTCGACGAGGAACGTGGTCATCGACCGGTGCGGGGCCGTGCCCTCGGGGTGTCCTTCGTCACTGCGGACGAGGACGGCCACGAGCGAGGACGTGCCGCCGTTCGTCAGCCACATCTTCTGGCCGTTCAGGACGTACTCGTCGCCGTCCCGGACCGCCTTCGACGTGATGGCCGACACGTCGGAGCCCAGCCCCGGCTCCGACATCGAGAACGCGCCACGGACGTCGCCGGCCGCCATGCGCGGCAGGAAGTGCTCCTTCTGCTCCTGCGTGCCGTGCTGCTTGAGCATGTACGCGACGATGAAGTGGGTGTTGATGATGCCGGACACCGACATCCAGCCGCGGGCGATCTCCTCCACGCACAGCGCGTAGGTGAGCAGCGACTCGCCCAGGCCCCCGTACTCCTCGGGGATCATCAGACCGAAGAGGCCGAGTTCCTTCAGGCCGTCCACGATCGCTTGCGGGTACTCGTCGCGGTGCTCCAGTTCGGTGGCGACCGGGATGATCTCCTTGTCGACGAAGTCGCGGACGGTGGAGAGGATCTCCTGCTGGACGTCGGTCAGACCGGCGGTCTGGGCGAGACGGGCCATGGCCTACTTCTCCTGCTGCTTCGGTTCCGGGCGGCCCGGCTGCTCGCCGCCGCGCTCCTTGATGTACGTCTCGGTCGGCACCATGACCTTGCGGCGGAACACGCACACCAGGGTGCCGTCCTGCTTGTAGCCCTTGGTCTCGACGTGGACGATCCCGCGGTCGTTCTTCGACTTCGAGGGCCACTTGTCGAGCACGGTCGTCTCGCCGTAGATCGTGTCGCCGTGGAAGGTCGGCGCCACGTGCTTCAGCGACTCGATCTCCAGGTTGGCGATCGCCTTGCCGGAGACGTCCGGGACGGACATGCCGAGCAGCAGGGAGTAGACGTAGTTGCCCACGACGACGTTCCTGCCGAAGTCCGTCGTGCTCTCCGCGTAGTTCGCGTCCATGTGGAGCGGGTGGTGGTTCATGGTGAGGAGACAGAACAGGTGGTCGTCGTACTCGGTGACCGTCTTGCCCGGCCAGTGCTTGTACGTCGCCCCGACCTCGAACTCCTCGTAGGTGCGTCCGAACTGCATCGCGCTCAGGCCTCCGGGATCTCGAACTTCGACGTGCGCCGCATGCCGGCGGCCCGGCCCTTGCCGGAGACGACCAGGGCCATCTTGCGGCTGGCCTCGTCGATCATCTCGTCGCCCAGCATCGCCGAGCCCTTCTTGCCGCCCGCCTCGGACGTGTAGTAGTCGTACGCGTCCAGGATCAGCTCGGCGTGGTCGTAGTCCTCCTGGGAGGGCGAGAAGATCTCGTTGGACGCCTCCACCTGGCCCGGGTGCAGCACCCACTTGCCGTCGAACCCGAGGGCGGCGGCACGCCGGGCGACCTCGCGGTAGCCGTCGACGTTGCGGATCTGGAGGTAGGGGCCGTCGATCGCCTGGAGGTCGTTGGCGCGGGCGGCCATCAGGATCTTCATCAGGATGTAGTGGTAGGCGTCCGCCGGGTAGCCGGGCGGCTGCTCGCCCACCACGAGGGTCTTCATGTTGATGGAGGCCATGAAGTCGGCCGGGCCGAAGATGATCGTCTCGATGCGCGGCGAGGCCTGCGCGATCTCGTTGACGTTGTTCAGGCCCTGCGCGTTCTCGATCTGCGCCTCGATGCCGATCCGCCCGACCTCGAAGCCCATGGTCTTCTCGATCTGCGTCAGCAGCAGGTCCAGCGCGACGATCTGCTGGGCGTTCTGCACCTTCGGCAGCATGATGCAGTCGAGGTTCGGGCCCGCGCCCTCGACCACCGTCACCACGTCGCGGTACGTCCACTCGGTCGTCCAGTCGTTGACGCGGACCACCCGGGTCTTGCCCGTCCAGTCGCCCTCGTTGAGGAACTTGACGATGGTGTGCCGGGCCTCGGGCTTGGCCAGCGGCGCGCACGCGTCCTCCAGGTCCAGGAAGACCTGGTCCGCCGGGAGGCCCTGCGCCTTCTCCAGGAAGCGCGGATTGCTTCCCGGGACCGCCAGGCAGGAGCGGCGGGGACGCAGACGGTTGACGGTCATGCGGGGACCTCCAGGGGGTCGAGCTTGTTCGCTTTGCGGATCTCGTCGACGATGCGGCCGATGATCCCGGTGATGTCGAAGTCCTTCGGGGTGAACACCGCGGCCACACCGGCGGCCCTCAGCTGTTCGGCGTCACCGTTCGGGATGATGCCACCCGCGATCACCGGTATATCTGTGGCACCGGCCACACGCAGCCGCTGGAGCACGTCCGGGACGAGCTGGGCGTGGGAGCCGGAGAGGATCGACAGCCCCACGGCGTGGACGTCCTCCGCCAGGGCCGCGTCGACGATCTGCTCGGGAGTGAGCCGGATGCCCTGGTAGACGACCTCGAACCCGGCGTCACGGGCGCGCACGGCGATCTGCTCGGCGCCGTTGGAGTGCCCGTCCAGGCCCGGCTTGCCGACCAGGAAGCGCAGCTTGCCGGCGCCCATCTCGCGGGCGGTGGCGTCCACCTTGGCGCGGACCCCGGCGAGCGCCGAGCCGGCCTCGGCGGTGACGGCCACCGGCGCGGAGGAGACCCCGGTGGGCGCCCGGTACTCGCCGAACACCTCGCGCAGGGCGCCCGCCCACTCGCCGGTGGTGACCCCGGCGCGGGCGCACTCGAGGGTCGCCTCCATCAGGTTGCCGGTGCCCTTGGCAGCCTCCTTCAGCCGCTCCAGCGCCTTGCACGGGCGCGGGTGGTTGAAGGGCGGCTGGTAGCGGGTGTCGCGCCAGTGCCGCAGCGACTTGACGACGCTTGCCTCGACCGCCGGGTCGACCGTCTGGATGGCGGTGTCCAGGTCGGCGGTGAGCGGGTTCGGCTCGGTGCCCTCGAAGATGTTGACGCCGATGATCTTCTCCTGGCCGGACTCGATCCGGGCCCGGCGTTCGGCGTGCGAGGCGACCAGCTGCGACTTCAGGTAGCCGGACTCCACGGCGGCCAGCGCGCCGCCCATCTCCTCGATGCGGTCGATCTCCGCGAGGGTGTCGCCGACCAGCTGGTCCACCTTCGCCTCGATCACCTTCGAGCCCTCGAAGATGTCCTCGTACTCCAGCAGGTCGCTCTCGTAGGCGAGCACCTGCTGGATGCGCAGCGACCACTGCTGGTCCCAGGGCCGGGGCAGGCCGAGGGCCTCGTTCCACGCCGGCAGCTGCACGGCACGCGCGCGGGCGTCCTTCGACAGCGTCACGGCCAGCATCTCCAGCACGATCCGCTGGACGTTGTTCTCCGGCTGCGCCTCGGTCAGGCCGAGCGAGTTGACCTGGACGCCGTACCGGAACCGGCGCTGCTTGGCGTTCTCGATGCCGTACCGCTCACGCGTGATCTTGTCCCAGATGCGGCCGAACGCCCGCATCTTGCACATCTCCTCGACGAAGCGGACGCCCGCGTTCACGAAGAAGGAGATGCGGGCCACCACGTCGCCCATGCGCTCCTGGGGCACCTGCCCGGAGTCGCGGACGGCGTCCAGGACGGCGATCGCGGTGGACATCGCGTACGCGATCTCCTGGACCGGCGTGGCCCCGGCCTCCTGGAGGTGGTAGCTGCATATGTTGATCGGGTTCCACTTGGGCAGGTGGGAGACCGTGTACGCGATCATGTCCGTCGTCAGGCGGAGCGACGGTCCCGGCGGGAACACGTGGGTGCCCCGGGACAGGTACTCCTTGACGATGTCGTTCTGCGTCGTGCCCTGGAGCTCGGTGATGTCCGCGCCCTGCTCCTCGGCGACGACCTGGTAGAGCGCCAGCAGCCACATGGCGGTGGCATTGATCGTCATCGAGGTGTTCATCTGCTCCAGGGGGATGTCCTGGAACAGCCGGCGCATGTCACCGAGGTGCGCGACGGGCACGCCCACCCGGCCGACCTCGCCGCGGGCGAGGATGTGGTCGGAGTCGTAGCCGGTCTGCGTCGGCAGGTCGAACGCCACCGACAGACCGGTCTGGCCCTTGGCGAGGTTGCGCCGGTACAGCTCGTTGGACGCCTCGGCCGTCGAGTGGCCGGCGTACGTCCGCATCAGCCACGGACGGTCCTTCTGACGCTCTGTCATCTAAGGCCCTCAGACGTTCCGGAAGCGGTTGATGGCGTCGATGTGCTTGGCGCGCATCTCCTCGTCGCGCACGCCGAGGCCTTCCTCGGGGGCGAGGCAGAGCACGCCGACCTTGCCCTGGTGCAGGTTGCGGTGGACGTCGTAGGCGGCCTGGCCGGTGTCCTCGAGGGAGTACGTCTTGGACAGGGTGGGGTGGATCTTGCCCTTGGCGATGAGGCGGTTGGCCTCCCAGGCCTCGCGGTAGTTCGCGAAGTGCGAGCCGATGATCCGCTTCAGCGACATCCACAGGTAGCGGTTGTCGTACTCGTGCATGTAGCCCGAGGTCGAGGCGCAGGTGGTGATGGTGCCGCCCTTGCGGGTGACGTAGACGGAGGCGCCGAAGGTCTCGCGGCCGGGGTGCTCGAAGACGATGTCGATGTCCTCGCCGCCGGTCAGCTCGCGGATGCGCTTGCCGAAGCGCTTCCACTCCTTGGGGTCCTGGGTCTGCTCGTCCTTCCAGAACTTGTAGCCCTCGGCGTTGCGGTCGATGATCGCCTCGGCGCCCATCGCCCGGCAGATGTCCGCCTTCTGGTCGCTGGAGACGACGCAGATCGGGTTGGCGCCGCCGGCCAGCGCGAACTGGGTGGCGTAGGAGCCGAGGCCCCCGCTGGCGCCCCAGATCAGGACGTTGTCGCCCTGCTTCATCGCCGCGCCGTTGCGGGAGACGAGCTGGCGGTAGGCGGTGGAGTTGACCAGGCCCGGGGCGGCGGCCTCCTCCCAGCTGAGGTGGTCCGGCTTGGGCATCAGCTGGTTGGACTTCACCAGCGCGACCTCGGCCAGGCCGCCGAAGTTGGTCTCGAAGCCCCAGATGCGCTGCTCGGGGTCGAGCATCGTGTCGTTGTGGCCGTCGGAGGACTCCAGCTCGACCGAGAGGCAGTGCGCGACGACCTCGTCGCCGGGCTTCCAGGCGTTCACGCCGGGGCCGGTGCGCAGGACGACGCCGGCGAGGTCGGAGCCGATGATGTGGTAGGGCAGGTCGTGCCGCTTGGCCAGCTCGTTGGTGCGGCCGTAGCGCTCCAGGAACCCGAACGTCGACAGCGGCTCGAAGATCGAGGTCCACACCGAGTTGTAGTTCACCGAGGAGGCCATGACGGCCACCAGGGCCTCACCGGGGCCCAGTTCGGGCACCGGCACCTCGTCGAGGTGGATCGACTTGCGCGGGTCCTTGTCGCGCGTCTCCAGGCCCGCGAACATCTCCGTCTCGTCCTTGTGCACGGTGATCGCACGGTACGACTCGGGGAGGGGCAGGGCGGCGAAGTCGGCCGATGTGGCGTCCTTCGACTGGATCGCGTCCAGGATGTCCTTCACGGTCACGGTATTGCCTCCGGCGGTGAGCGCCCTGAGGGAGGGGCGCTGGGGATTCGTCGGTGCTGCTCGGGAGCAGTGCTGCTGAGGGTCTGCGGGTGTGCCGTCGGTTCGGCTCGGTGGTGCTTCGGCAGCGCTTTGTGGCGCGGGAGGGTGCCTGTGACGCAGGCGTCCGGGCGCGCGGGCCAGGGGACCCGCGGGGACAGCCGGCGAACATCTGGTCCGTGCTCGCCGGCCGCCCGGACCTCTTCAACGTATGACACCGCGTGTCAGGTGACAAGGCACTGAGTGCCAGAACCTGCTCTCAGATGAAATCTTTACGTAACAAATGAGCGATGATCGATCGAACGGCCCCTGGAATCCCGTCGAAAAGGGGTCCTGACATGACGAAACGGCCACCCCGGAGGGTGGCCGTTCCGCAGAGTCCGTCCGTGCGTCAGCGCTCCTTCAGCGCCTCCTCGATGGTCCGCATGACCTCCTCCAGCGGAGCGTCGGTGCGGGCCACCGTCACCAGGACCTCGCCGTGCGCGGACGCCGTCGCCGGGGCCGTCGCCCCGGCCGCGGACGCCGCCTGGCCGGCCGGGCCGCGGCCGGCCCCGATACCGCTGCCGAAGGTCTTGCGGACGATCGCGAAGGCGTGGTCCAGCTGGGCCTCCACATCGCCCTGGCCGCCCGCCCGCAGCCAGCGCCGCAGCACGTGGTTGTGGGCGGTGACCACGGCGGAGGCGGCGACCTCGGCCAGCAGCGGGTCGTCGTTGGCGTCGTCGGCGTGCGCGTGCTCGTCGAAGTGGCCGAGCAGGTAGCGGGTGAAGAGCCGCTCGTAACGGGCCACGGAGGCGATCTCGGCCTCCCGCAGGGTGGGCACCTCACGGGTGAGCTTGTAACGGGCGACCGAGATCTCCGGCCGCGCCGCGTACATCTTCATGACTTCCTTGATGCCGCGGCACACGGTGTCGAGCGGGTGCTCGTGCGCGGGTGCGGCGTTCAGCACCGCCTCCGCGCGGACCAGGGTGTCGTCGTGGTCCGGGAAGATCGCCTCTTCCTTGGAGCGGAAGTGGCGGAAGAAGGTGCGGCGGGCGACCCCGGCGGCGGCCGCGATCTCGTCGACGGTGGTCGCCTCGTACCCCTTGGTCGCGAACAGCTCCATGGCCGCCGCCGCCAGTTCGCGGCGCATCTTGAGCCGCTGCGCGGCGGCGCGACCGCCCGCGGCGCTCTCCGGCGCGTCGGGCGTGGCGGGGGTACGGGAGGACCTGGCGGACTGCGACATGACCCGAACGTACTGCATGGGCGCGGTCCTCCGCGCAGGTGCGGGCGTTCCCGCGCCCCCGGGCGGCGGGGGAACGCCGGTCCGGGAGGGCGGGGGGACCCGGCGCGGAGCGGACGGGGCGAACGCGCCGGGATCCAGCAGCCCGCCCCAGTCCGTGTCCGCGCGGGACCGGTCGCCGGCGCCGTCAGCGGCGGGCATACTCGCGGAAGCCGCGGCCCGTCTTGCGGCCGAGGCAGCCCGCGGCCACCAGGTGCTCCAGCAGCGGCGCCGGGGCGAGGCCGGGGTCGCGGAACTCGCGGTGCAGCACCTTCTCGATGGCCAGCGAGACGTCCAGGCCGACCACGTCCAGCAGCTCGAACGGGCCCATCGGATAGCCGCCGCCGAGCTTCATCGCCGCGTCGATGTCGTCGAGCGACGCGTAGTGCTCCTCCACCATCTTGATCGCGTTGTTGAGGTAGGGGAACAGCAGCGCGTTCACGATGAAGCCCGCTCGGTCCGTGCAGTCGACCGCGTGCTTCCTGATCCGGCCGCACACCTCGCGCACCGTCGCGTGCACGTCGTCCGCGGTCAGCACCGTCCGGACGACCTCGACCAGCTTCATGGCCGGCGCCGGGTTGAAGAAGTGCATGCCGATCACGTCCTCGGAGCGCGAGGTGGCGCGGGCGCAGGCGACGACGGGCAGCGAGGAGGTGGTGGTGGCCAGGACCGCGCCCGGCTTGCACACCTTGTCCAGCGTCCCGAACAGCTGCCGCTTGACCTCCAGGTCCTCCGCGACGGCCTCGACGGCGAGATCGACGTCGGCGAAGGCGTCGTAGGAGCCCGCCGGGGTGATCCGGTCCAGCACCTGCGCGGCGGCCTCCGCCGTCAGCCGGCCCCGGTCGACCGAGCGGGCCAGCGACTTGCCGATCCGGGCCTTGGCGGTCTGCGCCTTCTCCTCGCTGCGGGCGGCCAGCACGACCTCGTAGCCCGCCTTGGCGAACACCTCGGCGATGCCGGAGGCCATGGTGCCGGAACCCGCGACGCCGACGGAGCGGACCGTACGGCCCGCTCCGGCCGCGCCGTCCGTCGCCGGGCTCGCCGCGTCCGGCACCACCGTCGCGCTGCCCGGCGCCTCGTAGGTGTAGAAGCCGCGCCCGGCCTTGCGGCCGGTCAGGCCGGCCTCGCTGAGCTGCTTGAGGATCGGGGCGGGGGCGTGCAGCCGGTCCCGGGACTCGGCGTACATGGCCTCCAGGACCGTCCGCGCGGTGTCGACGCCGATCAGGTCCAGCAGGGCGAGGGGGCCCATCGGCAGCCCGCAGCCCAGCCGCATGGCCGCGTCGATGTCCTCGCGGGAGGCGTACTTCGCCTCGTACATCGCGGCGGCCTGGTTGAGGTAGCCGAAGAGCAGCCCGTCCGCGACGAAACCGGGGCGGTCGCCGACCGCGACCGGTTCCTTGCCCAGCTCGACGGCGAAGTCGGTGACGGCGGCGACGGCCTGCGGGGCGGTCAGCACCGAGGAGACGACCTCGACCAGCTTCATGGCCGGCGCCGGGTTGAAGAAGTGCAGGCCGAGCACCCGCTCGGGGCGGGCGGAGCCGGCGGCGAGCCGGGTCACGGACAGCGCGTTCGTGCCGGTCGCGATGATGGTCTCCGGGCGGACGACGCCGTCCAGTTCACCGAAGATCTGCTGCTTGATCTCGTACGACTCCGGGGCCACCTCGATGACGAGGTCGGCGTCGGCCGCCGCGCCGAGGTCGGTGGAGGTGCGGATGCGGGCCAGGGCGTCGGCGCGCTCGGGGCCGGTGAGCCGGCCGCGGGCCACGGCCCGGTCGGTGGCGGCCTCGAGGGCGGCCACGGCCCGGGCGGTGCGGGCCTCGCTGATGTCGATGCCGATCACCTCGCGGCCGGCCTTGGCGAGGACCTCGGCGATGCCGGTGCCCATGGTGCCGAGGCCGACGACGGCGACCGTCCGGAACGGTGACACGGGGGTGCCGGGCTGGGGGGACAGGGGAGTGGCCATCGCGGGACTCCAGGAATGAGGGGTGACGACGAGGAGCGCGCCGGGTGCGCCCGAGGGCGCACCGCGGTGCGGAAAGGAGTGCGGGTGTTTCCGGGCTACGAGCGCACACGCCCGGTGCTGCCGGTGCCGCGGGCGTGCACACGCCCGGGAGCGGCGGAACGTCGACCGGCCCTGTCCCGGAGCCGGGTCGTACTGCGGTACCTGGCGTACCGAACCGACCGAACACCTGCGGCGGCCGCGTCACCAGACCGTCCGCAGGAAGGAGCGAGGGTTACTCGCTCGTATGAGCTTAACCGGCGGGTAACGAGCGCGCCAGCCCCCGCGGGGAAACCGGCTGTGTGATGTACCTCCCCCCGCCGCCACGACCCGCCTACGCTGGACGTCGTGGACGAAGAGTTGCGGGCGCTCACGGAGCGCTTACGGCAGGAGTCGGGCGGCACGGCGGCGTTCGACCGCCTGCGCGCCACCGGCGACCACGGCGAACTCGCCGAGGTGCTCATCGCGCCCGGACAGCCCCTGTGGGCAAGGGAACTGGCCGCGTTCCGCCTCGGCCTCGCCGGCGACCGGCGCGCCTTCGAGTCCCTGGTGCTGCTCCTCAACCACCGTGACCCGCCGCGCTGCGCCTCCGCCGCCCACGCCCTCGCCCGGCTCGGCGACCCCCGCACCGCCCGGGCCGCCGCCGCCCTCGCCACCAACGAACTGCGCGTCGCCTACGCCCTGCACCCGGTGCGGCTGCTGGCCGCCCTGCGCGCCCCGGAGTCCGTGCCCGCGCTGATCACCACCCTGGAGCGGCGGCTGCGCCCGCACGACCCCTACCGGGGGGTCGCCCTGGCCTGCGTCGAGGGTCTCGGCACGCTCGGTGACGGCCGCGCCCGGCGGGTGCTGAGCGAGGCGCTGGCCCACCCGGCGCTCGCGGAGGCGGCGGTGCGCGCGCTGGCCCGCATCCCGGAGCAGCAGCGCAGATGAGCGGGTGACGGCGGGTCAGCCGCCCAGCGCGATGGCGTACCGCGCCTCGGGCACGGTCGTGCCGTCCACCTCGAACGGCTCCTCGGCCCCGTCCGGCCGGAACCCGGCGCGCTCGTAGAAGCGGCGTGCGGAGGTGTTGTGCCGGAGCACCCACAGGAGCATCCGCCGGTACCCCGCGCACCGCTGGACCGACGCGGCCAGCAGGGTCCGGCCGATCCCGCCGCCCAGGTGCGCCGGATCGACGTAGAGCGCGTACAGCTCGGCGTCCCGGGCGGGCGCGTCGTCGTCCCGGTACGGCCCGTGCGCCGCCCACCCCAGGACCCGGCCGTCCCGTTCGGCGACCAGGTTCACCACGGTGCCGTCGCCCGCGGCGAGCCGGGCCCGCCGGCGCCCGGCGTCGGCCGCGACGTCCAGCGCGTCGAGGTACGCGTCCGGCATGAGCCCCCGGTAGGCGTGCTGCCAGCCCCGGACGCGGATCTCGGCGACGCGGTCGCAGTCGGCCGGGGTCATCTCCCGGACCGTGAGGGCGGTGACGGGCGCGTCGGGGGCCCCGTCGGGGGCGGTGTCACGGCGAGGTGGGCTCATGCCCTCATGGTGGCCCCGTCCGGGGGGACGGCGCCCCCGGTTTTCCGGCGGCCGCTAACGCCGGAAGCCCAGCAGGCCGTGCAGGACCGAGCCGCGCGACGACGTCGACGCCGCCTTCGTGGTGAGCGGCTCGGGGTCCGGCGACTTGGCGCAGACCGCGTCGGCCGGGCCGTTCCCGCGCGGCACCGTGCCGTCGGCGAGGTAGGCGGCGAGGTACCCGTCCAGGCAGGCGTTGCCGCTCAGCGTGACACCGTGGTTGCCGCCGCCCGCCTCGACGACCAGGCCGGAACGGGCCAGCAGCCGGTGCACCGTGACACCGCCGGAGTACGGGGTCGCCGCGTCGTCGGTCGCCTGGAAGAGCAGCGCGGGCGGCGCTTCGGCGCCGGCGACGTCCACCGGCCGGCGCGCGGCGACCGGCCAGAACGCGCAGGGCGCGTTGTACCAGGCGTTGTTCCAGGCCATGAAGGGTGCCTTCGCGTACACCTTCCAGGTGTCGGCGCGCCACCGGTTCCAGGACCGCGGCCAGGGGGAGTCCCGGCACTGCACGGAGGTGTAGACGCTGTAGCCGTTGTCGCCCGAGGCGTCGACGGCGCCGAGGTTCTCGTACGCCCGGACCAGCGGCCCGGTGTCCCCGCGGCGCGCGTAGGCCGCGAACGCCTCGGCGAGGTGGGGCCAGTAGCCGTTGTAGTAGCCGCCGGGGAGGAAGGTGTCGTCCAGTTCGGCGGGGCCGACCCGGCCGCCGGCCGGCTTCCGTGCCAGCGCCCCCCGCATCGCGTACCACTCGGCCTCGACCCGCGCGGGGTCCGTGCCGAGCCCGTACGTGTCGTCGTACCGGGCGATCCAGGCCATCAGCGCCCGGTGGCGTGCGTCGAACGCGTAGTCCTGGGCGAGGTTGTCCTCGTACCAGACGCCGGTCGGGTCGACGACCGAGTCCAGCACCAGCCGGTGGACCCGCCGCGGGTACAGCTTCGCGTAGACCGCGCCGAGGTAGGTGCCGTACGAGTAGCCGAAGTAGCTGATGCGCGGGGCGCCCAGCGCCTGCCGGACCGAGTCCAGGTCCCGGACGGTGTTGACGGTGTCGACGTACGGCAGCACACCGGCGTACGCCCGGCCGCAGGCGGCGGCGAAGGACCGCGCCCGCTCCAGGTTCGCCCGTTCCAGCGCGGGTGTGGCCGGCACGGTGTCCGGGCGCACCGGGCCGAAGTGGCCGGGCGCGCAGGACAGGGCGGGATCGCCGGCCCCGACCCCGCGCGGGTCGAACCCGATGACGTCGTACCGGGACGCCACGCCGCGGGGCAGGGTCGAGGCGACGAAACCGGCGAGCGCCAGCCCGCTGCCGCCCGGCCCCCCGGGGTTGACCAGCAGCGGACCCTCGGAGGTCTTCGCGGTGTGCGGGACGCGGGACAGGGCGAGGGTGATCTGCCGGCCCGACGGGTCCGCGTGGTCCAGCGGCACCTTCAGGGAGGCGCACTGGAGCGCCGGGTGGTCGGCGGTGCCGCAGCCGCGCCAGGTGAGCTTCGGCGCGGGGGCGGGGGTGGCCGCCCGGACGGGCCCGGCGGTGACCGAGCCCGCCACCATGGCGGCGGCTGCGCACAGCACGGCTGCGCGGTGTCTCATACGGGTCCTTACGGGACGGAGGTTGCGGCGACCGCGAGGCTCACGGTTCTGGCCGCATCGTCCCGGCGCGAGGCCTCGGGGGAACGCGTTCCGGCGATACTTGACCCGATTGGTCCGGGGGATCCCCCAAATGCCCCCGGACCCCGCTCACATGAGGGTCAGCTGGGTGGGTTCCGGGCCGGGCGGGGCGGGCGCGGGCACCGGGCCGATCCGGCGGGCCTGCCCGGCGCGGGTGGGCCCGATGCCGTACTCCTCGGCCAGCTCGTGCACCTGACGGGTGATCCGGCGCTGGTACCAGCGCGGCGCGTAGGCCCCCTCGGCGTACAGCCGGGCGTAGCGTCCCACCAGGTGCGGGTGGTGTCGGCCGAGCCAGGCCGAGAACCACTCCCGGGCCCCGGGGCGCAGGTGCAGCACCAGCGGCGTGACCGAGGTGGCCCCGGCCGCCGCGATCGCCCGCACGGTCTCCCGCAGCTGGGCCGGGGAGTCGCTCAGGAAGGGGATCACCGGGGCCATCAGCACCCCGCAGCCGATGCCGTGCTCCCCGAGGGTCCGCACGACGTCCAGCCGGCGCTCGGGCGCGGGCGTGCCCGGCTCCACCGTGCGCCACAGCTCGGTGTCCAGGAAGCCGACGGAGACCGAGATGCCCACGTCCGTCACCTGGGCCGCCCGGACCAGCAGGTCCAGGTCGCGCAGGATCAGGGTGCCCTTGGTGAGGACGGAGAAGGGGTTGGCGTGGTCGGTGAGGGCGGAGATGATGCCCGGCATCAGCCGGTAGCGGCCCTCGGCGCGCTGGTAGCAGTCGACGTTGGTGCCCATCGCGACGTGGTCGCCCCGCCAGCGCCGGGAGGCGAGCTGGCGGCGCAGCACCTCCGGCGCGTTGACCTTGACCACGATCTGGGTGTCGAAACCGATGCCGGTGTCCAGGTCCAGGTAGCCGTGCGTGCGGCGGGCGAAGCAGTAGACGCACGCGTGCGTGCAGCCGCGGTAGGGGTTCACCGTCCACTCGAACGGCATCCGCGAGGCGCCCGGCACCCGGTTCAGCACCGAGCGCGCCCGCACCTCGTGGAAGGTGATCCCGCGGAACTCGGGCGCGTCGAACCGCCTGGTGACGGTGTCCGCGCCGAACAGCGCGGCGTCGGCGGCCCGGCCGTGCTCGGCGGACTCCTCGGGCGGGCCGGACTCCACGGTGAGGTTCTCCCAGCGCATGACGCCTCCTCGATGGCACTGGCCCCAGAATAGAACATACGTTCCCATGATCGTGCGCCCCCCGATTTGGGCGGCCGGGCGCCGGGGTGGTTGGCTGGCCCCCCACCCCGAGCAACCAGGTCCTGGAGGAAGCAATGGCGCAGGTCGAGGCCACTACGGAGCGGGTCGTCGCGGCGGACGCGGAGAAGGTGTTCGACGCCCTCGCCGACTACCGCGGCACGCGGCGCGAGGTGCTGCCCGAGCAGTTCGGCGAGTACGAGGTGCGCGAGGGCGGCGACGGCGCGGGCACCCTCGTCCACTGGAAGCTCCAGGCCACCAGCAAGCGCGTGCGCGACTGCCTGCTGGACGTGACCGAGCCCACCGACGGCGAGCTGGTCGAGACGGACCGCAACTCCTCCATGGTCACCACCTGGCGCGTCACCCCGGCCGGCGAGGGCGGCTCCCGCGTCGTCGTCACCACCACCTGGCAGGGCGCCGGCGGCGTCGGCGGCTTCTTCGAGCGCACCTTCGCGCCCAAGGGCCTCGGCCGGATCTACGACGCCCTGCTCGCCAACCTCGCCGCCAAGGTCGAGAAGTAGCCCCAAGAGCCGGACGGTGAAGGGGTGTTGACCCCTTCACCGGTTCGAGTGGATCTCCGCCCCGTCCCGGGCGGTGCCGTAACTCGCCGCAGTTGCTCGCAGTTGTCGCCTTACGCGGGAAATGCGACAGGCGTGACGAGGGGAGCGGTACGTGGGCGGGACGACACTGGTGCAGCACGAGCCGGCCGTGGCACCGGCCGCCGGCGCGGAAGGCACCTCCGCCGGCGACGAGGGCCCCACCGCCGGCGCGCCGGACACCGCCGCGCGGCCCCCCGCGCCCCCCGCCGCACTCGCCCCCCGCCGGGTCCGCCTGGTCTTCCTCGGCCTGATGCTGGCGCTGCTGCTGGCCGCCCTCGACCAGATGATCGTCGCCACCGCGTTGCCGAAGATCGTCGGCGAACTGCACGGCCTGGACCGCATGTCCTGGGCGATCACCGCCTACCTGCTCACCTCCACCATCGGCCTGCCCCTCTACGGCAAACTCGGCGACCTGGTCGGCCGCAAGGGCGTCTTCCAGTTCGCCATCGCCGTCTTCGTCCTCGGCTCCGCCCTCGCCGGCCGGGCCGGGACCATGGACCAGCTGATCGCCTACCGCGCCCTCCAGGGCGTCGGCGCCGGCGGCCTCATGATCGGCGTGCAGGCGATCATCGCCGACATCGTGCCGCCCCGGGAACGCGGCCGGTACATGGGCCTCATCGGCGCCGTCTTCGGCCTCGCCTCCGTCGCCGGCCCCCTGCTCGGCGGCTACTTCACCGACCACCTCTCCTGGCGCTGGTGCTTCTACGTCAACGTCCCCTTCGGACTGGTCACCCTCGCCGTCGTCACCGCCGTCCTCCGGCTCCCGCGGCCACGGGTCCGCGCCCGCCTCGACCTCCCCGGCGCCCTGCTCCTCGCCACCGCCTCCACCTGCCTGGTCCTGCTGACCAGTTGGGGCGGCACCGAGTATGCCTGGGACTCGCGGCAGATCCTCGGCCTCGGCGCCGGCGCCCTCGCCGCCACCGCCCTCTTCCTCGTCGCCGAGCACTTCGCCGCCGAACCCCTCATCCCGCTGCGGCTGTTCCGCGACTCCGTCTTCGTCACCAGCGGCCTGGTCGGCCTGGTCATCGGCGTCGCCCTGTTCGGCGCCGCCAGCTACCTGCCGACCTTCCTCCAGATGGTCGACGGCGCCAGCGCCACGGAGTCCGGGCTGCTGATGCTGCCCATGATGGCCGGCATCGTCGGCGCCTCGGTCATCGGCGGACAGCTCATCAGCCACACCGGCCGGTACCGGGTCTTCCCCGTGCTCGGCAGCGCCGTCTCCGCCGTCGGCATGTGGCTGCTGTCCCGGCTGGAGACCGACACCCCCCGGCTGCACTACAGCATCTGGATGGCCGTCCTCGGCACCGGCATCGGCCTGGTGATGCCCGTCCTCGTCCTCGCCGTGCAGAACTCCGTGCGCCCCGCCGACCTCGGCACCGCCACCAGCGCCAACAACTACTTCCGGCAGATCGGCGGCAGCGTCGGCGCCGCCGTCTTCGGCACCCTCTTCGCCGGCCGGCTCTCCGACGCCCTGCGCGCGCAACTGCCCCCGCACACGGGCACCGCGCTCCCCGACGCCGACTCCCTCACCCCGCAGCTCGTCCACGCGCTGCCCCCGGCGCTGCGCGACGCCTACATCCGCGCCTACGCCGACGCGATGCCCCGGATCTTCCTCTACCTCGTGCCGGTGCTCGTCCTCGGCCTGCTGATCGCCTTCTTCCTCAAGGAGAAACCACTGGTGTCCCACCACGCCGCCGGAACGGACCCCGCGCCCGTCACCGCTCCCGTCCCGCAGGCCCGCCACCGGACCCCGGCCGCGGAGACCTCCGGCCCGCCCCGCTCGCCGTACACCGCCGGAGTCCCCGTCTGCGGCACCGTGCAGCACCCCGACGGCACCGTGGTGCCCCGCGCCGCCCTCACCCTCATCGACATCGCCGGCCAGCAGATCGGGCGGGGCGCCAGCGGCGAGGACGGGCGGTACGCGCTAGGCACGCCCGGCTCCGGGTCGTACGTGCTGATCGCCGCGGCCGGCGGCCACCAGCCGCAGGCCGTCTCCGTCACCGTGGGCGAACGCCCCGTCGAGCTCGACGTCGTCCTCGGCGGCGCCGGACGCCTCGCCGGCAGCGTCCTCACCGCCGACGGCACCCCTGTCCGCGACGCCACCGTCACCCTGACCAACGTGCACGGCGAGGTCGTCGCCGCGACCCGCAGCGGACGCGAGGGCGGCTACGTCATCACCGAGCTGGTCGCCGGCGAGTACACCCTCGCCGCCAGCGCCCCCGTCTTCCGGCCCGCCGCGCTCCCGGTCACCGTGCAGGCCTCCCGCGAGACCCGGCAGGACATCGAGCTCGCCGGCGGCGCCGTGCTGCGGGGCACCGTGCGGGCGAGCGGTGGACGGGCCGTGGAGGACGCGCGGGTGACCCTGCTCGACGCCGCCGGGAACGTCGTCGACACCCTCACCACCGGAGCCGACGGGACCTTCCGGTTCGTGGACCTCTCCTCCGGCGAGTACACCGTCATCGCCGCGGGTTACCCGCCGGTCGCCACCGTGCTGCGGGTCGCGGGCGGCGGACGCACCGAACGGGACCTCCAGCTCGGGCACGAGGACTGAGGGGCGCGCGTACGGCGGCGGCCGCGCGCCGGTGCGATCCGGTGACAGCAATTCCGGGATTGGCACACATCGCGCCCGGCCGTCGCCTTACCGTAGTGGCGGGCGGCACAGATCGTTTTGCGTACAGCCGTGGGGAGAGAGGGCCTGGGCCATGGACCGTGGCAGCGAGCGGGAGACTGTCCCCGGGCGCGGCGCCGGCGACGCCGCGGCGGGCCGCATCCCGCTGGCCGTGGTCGTCGTCGACCGCGCCGGACTGGTGTCCCACTGGAGCAGCGGCGCCCGGCGTCTGTTCGGCGTGGGCCGGGAGGAGGCGGTCGGGCACCCCGTGACCGACCTGCTGCCCGTCTCCGGAGCCCTGCCCGAGGACCTGCGCGCCGCCACGACGCCGGACGCGTACGAGGCGGGCGACCCGCACGCCCACGCCCTGCCGGACGCCTACGACGCGTACGAGGAGCCGGGCCCCGACCTGGAGACCTCGCTCGGCGGCCACACCGGCTACCCCACCGCGGGCCGGGCCCGGCTGGTCCCGCCCCGCCAGGACCCCGACGCCGAGCGGCTGGACGTGCTCTGGTGGGCCTACCCGCTGATCGGGCCGGGCACCTCCCGGCTCCTCGTGCTCGCCGCCGACGCCACCCGGCTGCGCGACGAACGCGGCTACGACGACGAGACCGCCGAACGCATCGCGCCCGGCTTCGCCCGCCACACCGAGCTGCCCGCCTTCGAGGAACTCGAACGCCGCCTGCCCGAGATCCTGCCCAGCATGGGCCCGGGACTCAGCGCCCGCATCGTCTCCCAGATCCTCGAACTGGGTTATCCGGTGCTGGAGTTCAGCCAGTTCGAGCGGGTTCCCGTCACCCCGTACTGGGGCGTGCCCCGTCGTGCCGGACGCACCCGCGCCGAGGCCCTCGCACCGCGGGAGAGGACCCTCGTGGTCCGCGTCCCGGCCGGCGCCGAGCAGGACCTGGAGTACGCCGCCGTCCGCGAGCGGCTGGAATTCCTCAACGAGGTCAGCTCCCGCATCGGCTCCTCCCTCGACCTCGGCGAGACGATCCGCGAGGTCACCAGCGCCGCCGTCCCCCGGTTCGCGGACTTCGCCGGCACCCACCTGCGCGCCGCCGTGCTGGCCGGCGAGGGCTTCCCGGACGGACCGCCGGACGCCAGCACCGTGATGTTCCGCGTCTGGGTCGAGCACAACGACGAACCGGGCCGCTGGGACGACACCGTGCCGGTCGGCGAGGCGTTCGCCTTCCCCGAGCACACCCCGTTCTACCGCTGCATGGTCAGCGGCGAGCCGGTGGTCGTCCCCCGGGTCACCGAGGAGCTGTCCGAGCGCATCGCCGGCGAGTTCGAGAAGCGCGACCTCAGGCCGCTCATCGGCGGCCGGTCCCTGCTGATCGTCCCGCTCAAGGCGCGCAACGTCGTGCTCGGCTTCATGGTGCTGATGCGCCGCCCCGACCGGCCCCAGTTCGACGACATGGACCGCACCACCGGCGCCGAACTCGCCGCCCGGGCCGGGCTGGTGCTCGACAACGCGCGCATGTACACCTACCAGGAGAACGTCGCCGACACCCTCCAGGACAGCATGCTGCCGCAGGTCTCCCCACGGATGGCCGGCTGCGACGTCGCCACCCGCTACCTGCCCGGCGCACGGCTCGGCCGGATCGGCGGTGACTGGTTCGACAGCGTCAAACTGCCCGGCTCCCGCACCGCCCTCGTCGTCGGCGACGTCATGGGCCACGGCCTGAACTCGGCAGCGATGATGGGCCAGTTGCGCACCGCCGTCCAGACCATGGCCGCCATGGAGACCCCGCCCGCCCAGCTCCTGCGCAACCTCGACGACCTGGCCCGCCGGCTCGGCGACACCTACCTCGCCACCTGCCTGTACGCCGTGTACGACCCGATCCGCGGTGAGCTGACCCTCGCCAACGCCGGACACATCCCGCCCGTCCTGGTCCGCGCCGAGGACGGCGGCAGCCAGCTCCTCGACCTGCCCACCGGGGCGCCGATCGGCGTCGGCGGCGTGCCCTTCGAGGTGTCCCGGGTCAAGGTCGCGCCCGGCGACCGGCTGGTGCTGTGCACCGACGGCCTGGTCGAGGTGCGCGGCTCCGACATCGGCGAGGGCCTGGCCGCGCTCTGCGAGTCCGCCGCCCACCCCGCCGCCTCCATGGACGACGCCTGCGACACGATCATCCGCGCCCTCAACACGCGCGGCGGCCGCAAGGACGACGTCGCCCTGCTCATGGCCCGCCTCAACGGCATCCCCGCCGACGACGTCGCCGAGTGGCGGCTCGACGCCGACCCGCGCGAGGTGGGCCGGGCGCGCCGCCTGGTCCGGGAACGGCTCCGGCACTGGGGCCTGCCGCGCGCCGTGGAGACGGCGGAACTCCTGGTCAGCGAGGTCGTCACCAACGCCGTCCGGCACGCCGCGAGCACGTCGGTCGGGCTGCGGGTCGTCCGCACCGACGCCCTGCTGTTCGAGGTGACGGACGACGAGCCCGCCCTGCCGGGACTCATCCCCGCCGGCCCCTACGACGAGTCGGGCCGCGGGCTGCGCGTGGTCAGCCGGCTGGCCCGGGAATGGGGCGCCAGCGCCAGCGGGCACCGCAAGACCGTCTGGTTCGAGCAGGCCCTCACCGGCGCCCCCTGACGGGGGAGCGCGGGGGCCGCACCGCGCGCCGCCCAGGGTGGCCGGATCCCGTACATCTCGTAAAGGTGGCCTCCCGGCCCTTGCCCCGCTCCGCGCCGCCGCGATATCCCGATCACGGAACCGAACCGTGGGGAGATCGCATGAACGTCTCGGACAACTACCGCAACGCCTGGGAAAGTTACTGGCGCGAGACCTCCGACACCCGGGGCGAGGCGATATGGGACGCCGACCCCTCCCTGACCGCCGCGCCGCACAGTGAACTGCTCCTGCCGTACGCCGACGCCAAACGCACGATCGTCGACCTCGGCTGCGGCAACGGCACCCAGACCCACTACCTGGCCACCCGGTTCACGCACGCCGTGGGCGTGGACCTCTCGCACGCCGCCGTGGAACACGCGCGCCGTGCCGCCCACACCGAGAACGTCGAGTTCCAGCAGCTCGACCTCACCGACGGCGACGCCGTGGCCGCCCTGCACGAGCGGCTCGGCGACAGCAACGTCTACATGCGGGCCGTCATCCACCAGAGCGAGCCGGCCGCCCGCCCCGTGGTGGCCGCCGCCGTCGCCCGGCTGATCGGCACCGAGGGACGCGCGTTCGTGGTGGAGCTGACCTCCGCCTCCCGGGACGTCCTGGTGCACGCGGCGGCCGGGCCGGCCGGGCCGCCGCCCAAGCTCCAGCGCGTCTTCCAGTACGGGCTCAAACCCGCCTCCGCCGACGACGACGAGATACCGCGCCTGCTCGCCGAGGCCGGCCTCACCGTCCTCGCCGACGGCGAGACGACACTGCCGCAGACCGAGTACCTCCCGGACGGCACCCGCATCGACCTGCCGGCCCGCTGGTTCGTGCTCGCGGGCGCCTGACCGGGACCCGGTGGCCCTCCGGCGGGCGCGGGCGGGCGCCGGGGTCGTAGCCTGTCCGCCGTGCGGCGCGTAACGTGACGGAGCATGAAGATCCTCATCAGTGCCGACATGGAGGGGGCCACCGGGGTCACCTGGCCCGCCGACGTGCTGCCGGGGACGCCGCAGTGGGAGCGGTGCCGGACGATGTTCACCTCGGACGTGAACGCCGCCGTGGAGGGCTTCTTCGACGGCGGCGCCGACCAGGTGCTCGTCAACGAGGCCCACTGGACCATGCGCAACCTCCTGCTGGAGCGGCTGGACGAGCGGGCGGAGCTGCTCACCGGCCGGCACAAGGCGCTGTCCATGGTGGAGGGCGTCCAGCACGGTGACGTGGACGGCATCGCGTTCGTCGGCTACCACGCGGGCGCCGGCGCGGAGGGCGTCCTCGCCCACACCTACCTCGCCAACCAGATCACCGGCGTCTGGCTGAACGGGGTCCGCGCGAGCGAGGGCCTGCTCAACGCGCACGTCGTCGCCGAGTACGGCGTCCCCGTCGTCCTCGTCACCGGGGACGACGTGGCCTGCGAGGACGCGCTCGGGTACGCGCCGGAGGCACTGAAGGTCGCCGTCAAGGACCACGTGTCGCGGTACGCGGCCGTCTGCCGCACACCGGCCCGGACCGCCGCCGCCATCCGCGCCGCGGCCAAGGAGGCCGCCGCACTGGCGGTCCGGCACGAACCCGCCGAGGCAGGCCCGTTCACGGTCGCCGTCGAGTTCGACGCCGAGCACCTGGCGTCGGCCGCCACCGTCGTCCCCGGCGTGGCGCGGACCGGTGAGCGGAAGGTGGCGTACACCGGCGCCACCATGTACGAGGGGATCAGGACGTTCAAGGCGGTCACGACGATCGTCTCCGCCGCCGTGGAGGAGCAGTATGGCTGACTGGCAGGCCCTGGACGAGGTCGTGGAGTTCACCTCCGGCCTGATCCGCATCGACACCACCAACCGCGGCGGCGGCGACTGCCGGGAACGGCCCGCCGCCGAGTACGCCGCCGAACGGCTGGCCGGGGCCGGCCTGGAGCCACTGCTGCTGGAGCGCACGCCGGGCCGTACCAACGTCGTCGCCCGGATCGCGGGCACCGACCCGTCCGCCGACGCCCTCCTCGTCCACGGTCACCTCGACGTGGTGCCCGCGGAGGCCGCCGACTGGAGCGTGCACCCGTTCTCCGGCGAGGTCCGCGACGGGGTCGTGTGGGGGCGCGGCGCCGTCGACATGAAGAACATGGACGCGATGATCCTCGCCGTGGTCCGGTCCTGGGCCCGGCAGGGCGTACGGCCGCGCCGGGACCTCGTCGTCGCGTTCACCGCGGACGAGGAGGCCAGCGCCGAGGACGGCTCCGGGTTCCTCGCCGACCGGCACCCCGAACTCTTCGAGGGCTGCACGGAGGGCGTCGGCGAGTCCGGCGCGTTCACCTTCCACGACGGGGCCGGCCGGGAGATCTACCCGGTCGCCGTGGGGGAGCGCGGCACCGGCTGGCTCCGGCTGACCGCGCGCGGCCGGGCCGGGCACGGCTCCAGGGTGAACGCGGAGAACGCGGTGACCCGGCTCGCCGCAGCCGTCACCCGCATCGGCGGGCACCAGTGGCCGGTCCGCCTCACCCCGACCGTGCGGGCCACCCTGTCCGGGCTCGCCGACCTGTACGGCATCGAGCCCGGCCTGGCCGACGTGGACCGGCTGCTGGAGAAGCTCGGGCCGGCCGCCCGGCTCCTCGAGGCGACCGTCCGCAACAGCGCCAACCCGACCATGCTGGACGCCGGTTACAAGGTGAACGTGATCCCCGGTGAGGCGGTCGCCCACGTCGACGGGCGTTTCCTGGCGGGGTACGAGGAGGAGTTCGCCGCCACCATCGACGAGCTGACCGGCCCGGACGTGCGGTGGGAGTACGTCCACCGGGAGGTGGCCCTGGAGGCGCCGGTGGACGTACCGATCTACGCCGCGATGCGGGCGGCGGTCGAGGAGTTCGCACCCGGCGGACACGTGGTGCCGTACTGCATGCCGGGCGGCACGGACGCCAAGCAGTTCTCCCGGCTCGGCGTCACCGGCTACGGCTTCACCCCGCTGAAGCTGCCCCCGGACCTCGACTACCAGGCGCTGTTCCACGGCGTGGACGAGCGGGTGCCCGTGGAGGCGCTGCACTTCGGCGTCCGGGTCCTGGACCGATTCCTGCGGACGGCCTGACCGATGGGGGACGCGATGCGCGAGGCACCGTACGGATCGTGGCCGTCGCCCGTCGACGCGGCGCTCGCCGCCGCGCACGACGGTCGGCCGGACTGGGTGGGCGTGGTCGGTGACGAGACCTGGTGGACCGAGCCCCGGCCCGCCGAGGGCGGCCGGCGGACCCTGGTCCGGCGCCGTGCCGACGGCGTGGAGGAGTCCGTGCTGCCCGCGCCGTGGAACGTGCGCAGCCGGGTCATCGAGTACGGCGGCCGGCCCTGGGCCGGGGCGGCACCGGACGGGCGGCCGCTGGTCGTCTTCGTGCACCTCGCCGACCAGCGGCTGTACCGGTACGAGCCCGGCGGCGAGCCCCGCCCGCTCACGCCGGTCTCCCCGGTGGCCGGCGGACTGCGCTGGGCCGAGCCCCGGCTGGACCTCGCGCGCGGTGAGGTGTGGTGCGTGCTGGAGGAGTTCACCGGCGACGGCCCCGACGACGTACGGCGGGTCCTGGCCGCCGTACCGCTGGACGGCTCGGCCGCCGGCGACCGCGGGGCCGTCCGCGAACTCACGCCCGCCCAGCACCGGTTCGTGACCGGCGCCCGGCTCTCGCCGGACGGCCGGCGGGCCGCCTGGCTGGGCTGGGACCATCCCCGGATGCCGTGGGACGGGACGGAACTGCGGGTCGCCGACGTGACGGAGGACGGCCGGCTGGAGAACGCCCGGACGGTCGCCGGCGGACCCGAGGAGTCCGTCGCCCAGGTCGAGTGGGCCCCGGACGGCAGGCTGCTGTACACGAGCGACCGCGGCGGCTGGTGGAACCTCTACCGCGACGGCACCCCGCTGTGCCCGCGCGAGGAGGAGTTCGGCGGGCCGCTGTGGCAGCTCGGGTTGCGGTGGTTCGCGCCGCTCGACAGCGGCCTGCTGGCGGTGGTGCGCGGCCGGGGGCCGGCCGTCCTCGGCATACTGGACCCCGAGTCCGGTGAGATCGTCGACGCCGTCGGACCCTGGACGGAGTACGCGGCGACCCTAGCCACCCACGGCGGGTGCGTCCTCGCGGTCGGCGCCGGCCCGCGCACCGCCTACGAGGTGATCGAGCTGGACACCGTCACCGGCCGCGCCCGCGTCGTCGGCGCCCGGCACCGGGACCCCGTCGACCCGGCCTACTACCCCCGCCCACGGCAGCGCACCTTCCCCGGGCCGGACGGCCGCGAGGTGCACGCCCACATCCACGCGCCGCACCACCCCCGGCGGACCGCGCCCGACGGTGAACTGCCGCCGTACGTCGTCTGGGCGCACGGCGGACCCACCGGCCGCACCCCGCTCGTGCTCGACCTCTCGATCGCCTACTTCACCTCCCGGGGCATCGGCGTGGCCGAGGTGAACTACGGCGGCTCCACCGGCTACGGCCGCGCCTACCGGGAGCGGTTGCGCGAGCAGTGGGGCGTGGTCGACGTCGAGGACTGCGCGGCCGTGGCCCGCGCCCTCGCCGACGAGGGCACCGCCGACCCCGCCCGGCTCGCGATCCGGGGCGGCAGCGCCGGCGGCTGGACCGCCGCGGCCTCCCTGGCCACCACCGACGTCTACGCCTGCGGAACCGTCCTGTACCCCGTCCTCGACCTCACCGCCTGGGGCCCGGGGGAGACCCACGACTTCGAGTCCCGCTACCTGGAGTCCCTGATCGGCCCGCTCGCCGAGGTGCCGCAGCGGTACACCGACCGCTCCCCGACCACGCACGCCGACCGGCTCACCGCGCCGTTCCTGCTGCTCCAGGGCCTGGACGACGTCATCTGCCCGCCCGCCCAGTGCGAACGCCTCCTCGCCCGGATCGCCGGCCGGGGCGTGCCGCACGCCTACCTGACCTTCGAGGGCGAGGGGCACGGGTTCCGGCGGTCCGCGACGATGGTCCGCGCCCTGGAAGCCGAACTGTCCCTGTACTCCCAGGTGTTCAAGTTCCAGCCGACACCCGCGGTGCCAGGGGTGGAGCTGACCCCGTGACGGAACTGCGGCGGCCCCGCCGGCTGGCACCGGGCGCCCGGGTGGCCGTCGTCGCCACCAGCGGGCCGGTGCCCGAGGAGCGGCTCCGGGCGGGGCTCGACGTGCTGCGTGGCTGGGGCCTCGATCCGGTGGCCGGTCGCCACGTCCTCGACCGGCACCCCCGGCTCGGCTACCTCGCGGGCACGGACGCCGACCGTGCCGCCGACCTCCAGAACGCCTGGTGCGACCCGTCCGTGGACGCGGTGCTGTGCGCCCGCGGCGGGTACGGCGCCCAGCGCGTGGTCGACCTGCTCGACTGGGAGGCGATGCGGGCGGCCGGCCCGAAGGTGCTCGTCGGGTTCAGCGACGTCACCGCGGTGCACGAGGCGTTCGCCGCCCGCCTCGGGCTGGTCACCCTGCACGGACCGATGGCGGCCGGCGTCGACTTCATCGGGAACGCGCGGGCGCGGGAGCACCTGCGGGCCACGCTCCTCGCGCCCGAGTCGGTCCGGGTGATCGCCTCGGGCGGCAGCGCCCTCGTGCCCGGCCGGGCCCGGGGCGTCACCCTCGGAGGCTGTCTGTCCCTGCTCGCCGCCGAACTCGGCGGTCCGCACGCCCGGCCCTCCGCGCGGGGCGGGCTGCTCTGCCTGGAGGACGTGGGCGAGGAGACGTACCGGCTGGACCGTTACCTGACCCAACTCCTGCGCGCAGGCTGGCTGGACGGGGTGCGCGGAGTGCTGCTCGGCTCCTGGGAGGGCTGCTCCGACGAGGACCGGCTGCGGCCCCTGCTGGCCGACCGGCTCGGCGGACTCGGCGTCCCGGTCGCGGAGAACGTCGGATTCGGGCACTGCGCGGGCGCGTTGACGATCCCGTTCGGTGTCGCCGCCGCACTGGACGCGGACACCGGCACGTTGACCCTGGACGAACCCGCGCTGCGCTGACCGCGCTCCCGCCCGCCCGCACCACCGTCCCGGCGCCGGCCGTCCTCGCCCCGGTCCTCCCCGCCGCTGCGGACGGCCCTGCTCGCCGCCGGGCTCGCCGGCGGGCTGTGCGGGGCCCGTCCCGTGCGACGCCGCGGCCGGCGACACCCTAGGCTGACGGCATGCCGCACACCTCGCCCCGCCTGCCCGAAGGCCCCCGCGTCGCCCTGCGCCGGTTCACCCTCGCGGACGGCCCCGAGTTCACCGCACGGGCCCGTGAGAGCAAGGACCTGCACCGGCCGTGGCTGTTCCCGCCGGACAGCGACGAGGCCTACGCCGCCTACGCCGGCGCGCTGATCGCGGACCCGGCCCGGGAGGGCTTCCTGCTGTGCGAGCGGGACGGCGGCGGCATCGCCGGGTTCATCAACATCAACAACATCGTCCGGGGCGGCTTCCAGTGCGGCGCCCTCGGTTACGGCGCCTTCGCGCACGCGGCCGGGCGTGGCCTGATGCGCGAGGGCCTGGAGCTGGTGCTCGGGTACGCGTTCGGGCCGCTGGGCCTGCATCGGCTGGAGATCAACGCGCAGCCCGGGAACGCCGCCTCCATCGCCCTCGCCCGAGGCGCCGGCTTCCGCCTGGAGGGCTTCTCCCCGCGCATGATCCAGGTCGCCGGGGCCTGGCGCGACCACGAACGCTGGGCGCTCACCGCGGAGATGCGCGCCTCCGGCTGACCTGGCGCCGCGGCGTTACCGGCTGTGCGCACCGGGTACCCGCGGGGTATGGACCGTATGGATCACCTGGAACATCTGGACAAGCACCTTGTCGAAGAGCTGGCACAGGTGGCGCGCGAGACGGTGCGGGACGAACTGCGCGAGCAGGGCCGCAAGCAGCGTCGCACGGCCATGCTGTACGCCGCGTCGGGTGCCGCCGCCCTGTACGCGGGCGCTGCCGTGGCCCTCGCCGTCGGACTGGCCCTGGCGGCCGGGCTGCCCGGCTGGGCCGCCGCGCTGATCACCGCCGCACTGCTGGGCGTGGTGGCGTACGTGCTGCGCGGCGCCGCCCGGCCCGGTCACCGGCACGAGGACCACACCCCGCACGCCCCGCACCGCGTGATCGGCGGCACCGCGCCGGGCGTCCCGCCCGGTGGCCTGGGCGGTATGCCGTACCCGCCGGCTCCGACCGAGCCCCCCACCGACCCCGACGCCCCGCACCACCGGGCGTGACCCGCTTCCCGGCCCCGCCCCGGCGCTCCGCCCGTCGGACGCCGGGGCGGGGCCGGAGGCGTGGCGGGTGCTCAGTCCCGGTCCAGCCGGGGCAGCACCTTGGTCCGGTAGAAGTCGAAGAAGCCGCGCTGGTCCGGCCCGATCTGGTTCACGTACACCCGGTCGAACCCGGTGTCGGCGAAGGCCCGCAGCGCCGCGGCGTGCTGGTCGGGGTCGTCCCCGCACACCACCTTGTCCCGCACCATGTCCTCGGTGACCAGCTCGTGCAGCTGCTCGAAGTGCCGCGGGGAGGGCAGCACCTGGCCCATCTCGCCGGGCAGCAGCTCGTTGTACCAGAGCTCGCGCACCGTACGGACGCACGCGTCGCGGTCGGTGCCGTAACACACCTTGGTGCCGCCGCTGACGAGACCGGTCCCGCCGCCGCCCTTGCGGTACCGGGTGACCATCTCCTCCTCCGGCATCATCGTGATGTAGCCGTCGCCGACCCGGGCGGCCAGCGCCGTCGCCTTCGGGCCGAACCCGGAGATGTCGATCGGGACGGGCTCGTCGGGGACGGTGTACAGGCGCGCGTTCTCCACCGTGTAGTGGGTGCCGTGGTGGTTGACCTCCTCGCCGGTGAACAGCCGGCGCATCACCTGGATCGACTCCTCCAGCATCTCCAGGCGGACGTGTTGCGGTGGCCAGGCGTCGCCGAGGATGTGCTCGTTCAGCGCCTCGCCGGTGCCGACGCCGAGCCGGAAGCGGCCCTCGGTCATCACCGCGCTCGTCGCCGCGGCCTGGGCCACCACCGCCGGGTGCATGCGTACCGTCGGGCAGGTCACCGCCGTCTCGATGGGCAGCGACACCGCCTGGGAGAGCGCGCCGATCACCGACCACACGAACGGGCTCTGTCCCTGCGCGTCGTTCCACGGGTGGTAGTGGTCGGAGATCCACAGGGCTTGGAATCCGGCCTGCTCGGCCATCCGGGCCTGTTCGACGAGGGCGGCGGGATCGTGTTCCTCGCACGCCAGGAAATAGCCGTACTCGGGCATGTGGGCACCTCCGCGGGGGCGGCCGGGTATGTGGGGGGAGCGGGTCGCGGCCCGGGTAACCGGGACCGGCCCGGACGAAACTCCGCCGCCGCCCGCGTACGGGTGACCCGCCCGGCGTTTGGGTGCCCCGGCCCCGGTTACGCGGAAGTCCTCGGAAATGAGCCGCACCCCCGGGGCGCCCCGCGCGCGCACGCGTCCGGGGCCGCCGCCGGCCGGGTGGAGGACGCCGTACCGCCGCGGCGTCCGTCCGGGCTCGCCCGGACCGGGACGGTTCCCCGGACCCGGTCCTCAGCCTCGGCGGCGCGGCCGCCGGACGGCCCGGAGCGGCCGTCCGCACACTCGGGAGACCCACCATGACACGCGAGACCGGCCCGACCCACCGCACGGACGACAAGGACCGTCGGGACACCGAACCCGCCCGCAACCAGCCCGGCGGGGAACCCGCCCGGAACCAGCCGGGTGGTGAGGCCGCCCGCAACCAGCCCGGCGGTGAGCCCGCCGGGACCGGCGGGGAGCACCCGGCCCCCGGCCCGGTCCGGCGCACCGACACCCCCGACCCCGCGGACCGCCCCGCCACGTCCGACTGAACACCGCGCACCCGACGCGCAACGCCGTACGCAGAACGCAGAAGCCGAGAACGAGGAGACTCATGAAGACCGCCGAACTGGCCGAACTGGGACAGCAGCTGCGGGTGGACAGCGTGCGCGCGTCCGCCGCCGTGGGGTCCGGGCACCCCACGTCCTCCATGTCCGCCGCCGATCTGGTGGCCGTCCTGCTCGCGAACCATCTGCGCTACGACTTCGAACGCCCCGAGCACCCCGCGAACGACCGTTTCGTGCTCTCCAAGGGACACGCCTCGCCCCTGCTGTACTCCGCGTTCAAGGCGGCCGGCGCCATCGAGGACGGCGAACTCGTGACCTTCCGCAAGCTCGGCAGCCGGCTGGAGGGCCACCCGACGCCGCGGCGGCTGCCCTGGGTCGAGACGGCCACCGGCTCCCTCGGCCAGGGGCTGCCGGTCGGTGTCGGCATCGCCCTCGCCGGCAAGCGGCTGGACCACGCCGACTACCGGGTCTGGGTGCTGTGCGGCGACAGCGAGCTGGCGGAGGGCTCGGTGTGGGAGGCCGCCGAGCACGCCGGCTTCGAGAACCTGGACAACCTGATCGCGATCGTGGACGTCAACCGGCTCGGGCAGCGCGGCCCCACCCGGCACGGCCACGACCTGGACGCCTACGCCCGCCGCTTCCAGGCGTTCGGCTGGCACACCGTGGAGATCGACGGGCACGACGTCGACAAGATCGATCGGGCGTACGGGGAGGCGCTCTCCACGACCGGGCAGCCCACCGTGATCCTCGCCCGCACCCTCAAGGGCAAGGGCGTCGCCGCCGTCGAGGACCGTGAGGGCCTGCACGGCAAGCCGCTGGCCGAGGCGGAGGACGCCATCGCCGAACTCGGCGGCCCCCGGCAGCTGCACGTCCGGGTCAGCGAGCCGCCGACCGCCGCCGCGCACCACCCGGCCGCCACCGGGGAGCTCCGGCTGCCCACCTTCGACCTCGGGGAGGAGGTCGCCACCCGGGACGCCTTCGGCAAGGCCCTCGCCGCGCTCGGTGCCGCCCGCGACGACGTGGTCGCCCTGGACGGCGAGGTCGGCGACTCCGTGCGCACCGAGGAGTTCGGCAAGGCCCACCCCGACCGGTACTTCGAGTGCTACATCGCCGAGCAGCAGCTCGTCGCCACGGCCGTCGGCATGGCCGCGCGGGGCCGGGTGCCGTACGCCTCGACGTTCGCCGCCTTCCTCACCCGGGCCCACGACTTCGTGCGCATGGCGGCCATCAGCGGCTCCGGTATCAACCTGGTCGGCTCGCACGCCGGTGTCTCGATCGGGCAGGACGGGCCCTCGCAGATGGGCCTGGAGGACCTGGCGATGTTCCGGAGCGTGTACGGCTCGACCGTGCTCTACCCCTGCGACGGCAACCAGACCGCGAAGCTGGTCGCGGCCATGGCCGACCTCGACGGCATCCGCTACCTTCGCACCTCCCGCGGCGGGTCCCCGGTGATCTACGGGCCCGACGAGGAGTTCCCGGTGGGCGGCAGCAAGACGCTGCGCTCCGGGGAGGACGACCGGCTGACCGTCGTCGCCGCCGGGGTCACCGTGCCCGAGGCGCTGGCCGCCGCCGACCGGCTCGCCGAGGACGGCATCCGGGTGCGGGTCATCGACCTGTACTCGGTCAAGCCGGTCGACGCCGAGACGCTGCGCCGGGCCGCCGAGGAGACCGGCTGCCTGCTGACCGTCGAGGACCACCACCCGGAGGGCGGCCTCGGCGACGCCGTCGCGGAGGCGTTCGGCGACGGCCGGCCCGTGCCCCGCCTGGTCCGGCTGGCGGTGCGCACCATGCCGGGTTCCGCCGCGCCCGACGAGCAGCTGCACGCGGCCGGCATCGACTCCGTGAGCATCGCGGCCGCCGCCCGGATGCTGGTCGAGGAGGCGGTCGTGCGATGAGCGACGGCGGCGCGCTGACCCTGCGGGCGGGCCGCCGCACGGTGGAGATCCGGCGGCCGGGGAAGGTGCTCTTCCCCGGCGGCGGGCGCACCGCTCAGTACACCAAGGGCGACCTCGCCGAGTACTACCGGGCCGTCGCGCCGTACATGCTGCCGCACCTGCGGGGCCGTCCGCTGATGCTGGACCGCCGTCCGGACGGCCTCGACGGTCCCCGGTTCATGCAGAAGAACACCCCCGAGCACTACCCGGAGTGGATCACCCGGGTCGAGGTGGCCAAGGAGGGCGGCACCGTCACCCACCTCGTCTGCGACGACACCGCGACCCTGCTCCACCTGGCCGGCCAGGCCTGCGTCACCCTGCACCGCTGGCTCTCGCGCACCGACCGGGCCGGCGGCCTCGACCACCCCGATCGACTCGTCCTCGACCTGGACCCCGCCGGGGACGACTTCCCGGCGGTCCGCGAGGCCGCCGGCCGGCTGCGCGAGCTGCTGGACGAGCTGGGCCTGCCCGCGGCACCAATGACCACCGGCTCGCGGGGGCTCCACCTCGTCGTCCCGCTGGACGGCCGCCACGACTTCGACGAGGTACGCCGATTCGCCCACGAGGTGGCCGAGTTCGCCGCGTCCCGGGACCCCGACCGGCTCACCACCGCCGCCCGGGTCCGCGACCGCGGCGGCCGCCTCTACCTCGACGTGCAGCGCAACGCCTACGCCCAGACCGCCGTCGCCCCCTACAGCGTGCGCGCCCTGCCGGGCGCCCCCGTCGCGGTCCCGCTGACCTGGGAACAGGTGGCCGACCCCGGCACCGACGCCCGCCGGTGGACCCTCGCCGACGCGGTGGAGCAGGCACGTACCCGCCCATGGGCCGGCGCGCCGGCCCGCGGACGGTCCCTGACACCCGCGATGCGCCGCCTCGCGGCATTGCGTGGGTGACACACGTACCCCGTCTGACCAGGCGCGACGGTAGGGGAGTGGCATGCGTGTGCTCCCGAAGGTTTGGCCAGTGGTGTGGCGGCCACACGCAGGGAGAGGTGGCCATGTCGAACACAGAGAACACATCACAGTCACAAAGACCGCGGAAAAGGCACGACTCCGAGGAAACACAGGTGTCACACGAGGACACGGGAAAGTCCGCGTCGGGTGGCCGCCGCCCGCCCCTCATGCAGGTGCTGCGCGAAGCGCGTGCCCAGCTCGCCGAACTCACCGGCCTCGAACCCGAGTCGGTGTCCTCGTTCGAGCAGACGGAGGACGGGTGGTCCCTGGAGGTCGAGGTCCTCGAACTGTCGAGGGTCCCCGACACGATGAGCCTGATGGGCAGCTACCAGGTCGAACTGGACCCGCAGGGCCAGCTCACCGGGTACCGGCGCGTCCGCCGTTACGAACGCGGCAGGGCCGACGCGCGCGGCCGGTGAGTCACCGACGCGCCCGCCCCTACCCGCCGCGACCTACTAGACAACGACCGACTACACACGAGGAGGAATCGCCGGCATGACAGTTGTTCCGGCTCAGCAGAGCGGAGGTGGAGGCGGCAGCAGCGGCCTCTACGACGTACTTGAACTGGTCCTGGACCGGGGCCTCGTGATCGACGCGTTCGTCCGCGTCTCTCTGGTCGGCATCGAGATCCTGAAGATCGACGTCCGGGTCGTCGTGGCCAGCGTCGACACCTACCTGCGGTTCGCCGAGGCGTGCAACCGGCTCGACCTGGAGTCCGGTCCGAACAAGAGCCCGGGCCTGCCCGAGATCGTCGGCGAGGTCACCGAGTCCGGCGCCCGCGGCAAGTCCAAGGGGGCGCTGTCCGGCGCCGCGGAGACGATATCCGACGCCTTCAAGCAGGCGCGTTCGGAAGGGGAGACCCAGTCCCGGCCGCGTGCCCGTAAGGCCCCGGCACGCCGTAAGGAGGAGCAGGAGTGAGCACCTACGTCTACGGGATCACCGCGAGGTCCCACCCCGCGCTTCCCGAGGGCATGACCGGCGTGGGCCAGCCCCCCCGCCCGGTGCGCCTCCTCACGGCCGGTGAGCTGACCGCTGTGGTCAGCGACGCCCCGGAGGACCTGCGACCCAAGCGCAGGGACCTGCTCGCCCACCAGAACGTGCTGGCCGAGACCGGCGCGGGCGGCTGCATCCTGCCCATGCGGTTCGGCAGCGTCGCGGACGACGACGCCTCCGTCACCGAGGTGCTCACCGCGCGGGCCGAGCACTACCAGGAGCGGCTGCGGGAGCTGGACGGCAAGGTCGAGTACAACGTCAAGGCCACCCACGTCGAGGAGGCCGTCCTGCACCTGGTGATGGCCGAGAACGCGGAGCTGCGCTCCCTCGCGGAGGCCAACCGCCGCTCCGGCGGCGGCAGCTACGACGACAAGATCCGCCTCGGCGAGATGGTCGCGTCCGCGGTCAAGGCCAAGGAGAGCGTGGACGCCGGCGAGGTGCGGAGCCTGCTGGCACCGACCGCCGCCGCGGTCAGCGTGGGCCCCGAGTCCACCGGCTGGCTGCTGAACATCTCGTTCCTGGTCGCGCGGGACTCCGCCGACCGCTTCCTGGCCGCCGTCGAGGAGGTCCGGAACAACCACGCCCATCTGGAACTGCGCGTCAACGGGCCGTTGCCGCCGTACAGCTTCGTGGAACCCGGCCCGGCGGAGTCGGCCGGCAGTACGGCCGGCGCGGGCGCCGGAGCGCAGTAGCGCTCCCGGCCCGGACGGAGAGGAGAACACCGTGGGACTGATCGGCGAGGTGCTGATGCTGCCGTTCGCGCCCGTACGCGGCAGCGCGTGGGCCATCAGGCAGGTGCTCCAGGAGGCGGAACGGATCTACTACGACCCCTCCACCGTGCGGGCCGAGCTCGCCCGTCTCGAGGAACAGCTGGAGGCGGGCGAGATCAGCGAGGAGGAGTTCGACCGGCGCGAGGACGAACTTCTCGACCGGCTGGAGACCACTGTGCGCTCCGGCGACACCACAGGCAACGGGACGTGAGATGAACCGAACGGCACTGGGCCTCGCCGTAGGGGCCGGATACATGCTCGGCCGCACGAAGAAACTGAAGATGGCGCTCGCCGTCGGATCGTTCGTGGCCGGCAAGAAGCTCAACCTCAGCCCCAAGATGCTGGCGGACATGGTGAGCGAGCAGCTCCAGAAGAATCCCCAGTTCAAGGAGATAGGGGACCAGCTGCGCAAGGACATGCGGGGCGTCGGCAAGGCCGCGACCGGGGCGATGGCCGAGCGGCAGATCAACGCGCTCGCCGACCGGCTGCACGGCCGCACCGCCCAGGTCCGCGACCAGCTGGCCGGGGTCGTTCCGGGCGGCTCCGGCGACGAGACGGACGACGAGGACGACGAGGAGTCCGCCGAGCCGCAGGACGAGCAGGACGAGCAGGACGAGGAGCCGGACGAGGAGGAAGAGCCGGACGAGGAGGGCGAGCCGCGGGACGAGGAGGAAGAGCCCGAGGAGGAGGAGCCCGAGGAGGAGGAGCCGGACGAGGACGAGGAGCCGGACGACGAGGGCGAGCCGCGGGACGAGGAGGAGGAAGAGGAGGAGCCCGAGGAGGAAGAGGAAGAGGAAGAGCCGGAGGAGGAGGAAGAGGAGGAGCCCGAGGAAGAGGAGGAAGAGGAGGAAGAGGAGGAGGAAGAGCCGGAGGAGAAGCCGGCGAAGAAGGCTCCCGCGCGGAAGGCTCCCGCGAAGAAGGCCCCTGCCAAGAAGGCTCCGGCGAGGAAGGCCCCTGCCGGGAAGGCTCCCGCGAAGAAGGCCCCGGCCAAGAAGGCTCCTGCGAAGAAGGCCCCCGCCGGGAAGGCTCCCGCCAAGAAGGCCGCGGCCAAGAAGACCGCCCCGGCCAAGAAGACGGCTCCCGCGAAGAAGACCGCGGCGAAGAAGACGGGCACGGCCGGCAGGACGGCGGCGAAGAAGACGGGTTCGGCCGGCCGTAGCACTCGGCGCGCGACGTCCCGGCGTTCGAAGGGTGGCGATGACCGATGACGGAGAACACCGGATCGGCCGCCTCCGCGGCCAAGGACAACCCGCTGAGCGCTCTCGCCCACAGCGAGGCCGCCGACCGGCTGAAGGAAGAGGCCCAGGAGTACCTGTCCGCACAGGCCACCCGGCTGCTGAGCGGCCTCGGCCGCAAGCTCGGTGAGACCACCGGCAAGCTCAACGACATCGCCGAGGGCAACAGCCCGGGCTTCGGCAAGCTGGCCCTCGACGGCGGGCGCAAGCTCGCCGAGGGCAAGGGTCCCCTGCGCTCGGCGCTGGAGCTGGGCGCCTCCCGCGCCAAGGAGAACGTGATGGGCGCCGTCAAGAACCTGGGGGGCGGCAAGGGCAAGAAGGGCGGCGCGGGCAAGAAGCCGGTCGTCATCATGGAGTCCGTCGACGTCGGCGTGTCGCTGCGCACCGCGTACGACCAGTGGACCCAGTTCCAGGACTTCTCCACCTTCGCCAAGGGTGTCAAGAGCGCGAGCCGCTCGGGCGACACCGAGTCCGACTGGCAGGCCAAGGTCTTCTGGTCCAGCCGAAGCTGGAAGGCGAAGACGACCGAGCAGGTGCCGGACTACCGCATCCAGTGGACGTCCGAGGGCGCCAAGGGCACCACCAAGGGCGTGGTCTCCTTCCACCGGCTCGAGGACAACCTCACCCGGGTGCTGCTGGTCATGGAGTACTACCCGGTCGGCCTCTTCGAGAAGACCGGCAACATCTGGCGCGCCCAGGGTCGTCGGGCCAGGCTGGACCTGAAGAACTTCGCCCGCTTCATCACCCTCAAGGGCGAGGCGGAGGACGGCTGGCGCGGCGAGATACGCGACGGCGAGGTGGTCAAGAGCCACGAGGACGCCGTCGCCGAGGAGGAGTCCGAGAACGACGAGGACACCGAGGACACCGAGGACGACGAGGACTCCGGCGAGCCCGAGGCCGAGGAGGACGACGAGGCCGAGGACGACGAGGAGGGCTACGAGGACGAGGACGAGCCCGAGGCCTACGAGGACGAGGAAGAGGGCCCGTACGAGGACGAGGAGGAAGAGGAGGGCGACGAGGAGGAGCCCGCGGAGGACGCGTACGAGGACGAGGAAGAAGAGGACGAAGAGGAAGAGGAACCTGAGTACGCCGAGAGCCGGGGCCGTCGATGACGATGCCCGGCCGCTTCCCCGAGCCCTATGGCAGCCAGGGCTCGGGGGCCAACCTCGCCGACATCCTCGAGCGCGTGCTCGACAAGGGGATCGTCATCGCGGGTGACATCAGGATCAACCTGCTCGACATAGAGCTGCTCACCATCAAGCTGCGGCTCATCGTCGCTTCGGTGGACAAGGCCAAGGAAATGGGCATCGACTGGTGGGAGACGGATCCGGCCCTGTCCTCCCGTGCCCGCCGGGACGAGCTGGCCCGGGAGAACGCCGAGCTGAGAGAACGCCTTGCCCGGCTGGAGGAGCTGGAACAGGGCCACGCGCCGAAGGAGGCACCATGACCGGACTGCGGTACGTCTACGCCGTCTGCCGCCCCTTCGGGACGCCCCTACAGGCCCAGCTGACGGGCATCGGGGGCGCCCCGCCGGCCCTGGTGCGCCACCACGGGCTGGTCGCGGTCGTCAGTACGGTCCCGGAGGCCGACTTCTCCGAGGAGGCGCTGAAGGGCCGCTTGGAGGACCTGGACTGGCTGGCCGCGACCGCCCGGGCCCACCAGGGTGTGATCGACGCGCTCACCACGGTCACCACCCCGCTGCCGCTGCGGCTCGCGACCGTCTTCCGGGACGACAGCGCCCTGCGCATGATGATCGAGACCCAGGAGGACAGCTTCCGGCGGTTGCTCGACCGCCTGGACGGCCGGGTCGAGTGGGGGGTCAAGGTGTACCTGGAAGACGAGCCGGCGGCCGAACCGGCCCCCGCCGCCGCGGCGAAGCCCGCCAGCGGACGGGACTACCTGCGCCGCCGGCGTGAGCACAGCCACGCCAAGGAGGAGAAGTGGCAGCGGGCCGAGGCGTTCGCGCGGTCCCTGCACGAGCGCCTCTCCGGCCCCGCCGAGGACCACCGGCTCCACCCGCCGCAGAACGCGGCGCTCTCCGGAGCCGCTGGGCGCAACGTGCTCAATGCGGCCTATCTGGTGCCGCGCGCGCATTCCGAGGAATTCGTGGAACTGGTCGATCGCACGAAGGACGAGGAGCCCGGGATCCGGGTGGAGCTCACCGGTCCCTGGGCCGCGTACTCGTTCTCCTCGGAGGACGTGGCGAGCCAGGACGTGTCGGCGGCGGAGGAGGTGCGGTGACCGTAGTCGAACGCCGCGAGATCGCCCTCGTCGACCTCCTGGACCGGCTGCTGGCCGGCGGGGTCGTCCTCACCGGTGACATCACGCTGCGCATCGCGGACGTCGACCTCGTCCGCATCGACCTCAACGCCCTGATCAGCTCCGTCAACGAGCAGGTCCCGTCGCCCTTCGAGGACCTCGCATGACCGCAAGCCCGGCCGGGACCCCGGCCGACGAGCCGGCCGAGACCCCGGCCGACGGACCGGCCGGGACCCCGCGGCGCAAGCGGCTCGACCTGGAGCCCGACACCGTCGAGCGCGACCTGGTGAAACTGGTGCTCACCGTGGTGGAGCTGCTGCGGCAGCTCATGGAGCGCCAGGCCGTGCGGCGCTTCGACACCGGCGACCTGACCGAGGAGCAGGAGGAGCGGATCGGGCTCACGCTGATGCTGCTGGAGGACCGGATGGCCGAGCTGCGGGACCGGTACGGACTGCGGCCCGAGGACCTCAACCTGGACCTCGGGCCGCTGGGACCGCTGCTGCCCCGGGACTAGGGCCTCTCGTTCGGATGATGCCGGGCTCGGGGGCCCTGGCACCGCGCCTCGCCGCGTTGTCGTCGGTTGCCATGGCTCCGCCACGACGCCCTCCTCCGCCCTGCGATCCACGGCACCGGACCCCGCTCCCTGATCCGGCCCGATCCGAACGAAAGACCCTAGGCTCAGGCCGCCTTCCGGCACAGGATCTCCCCGTGCAGGACGGCGAACCAGCCGTCCTCCCGCCGGCCCCAGTCCCGCCAGGCCTCCGAGACCGCCCGCAGCCCGTCCGCGGTGGCGTGACCGCCCCGCGTCACCTGTTCGGCGTAGACGGAGGCGAGCGTGCGGTCCGCCCACAGACCGCTCCACCAGGCCCGGTCCTCCGGGGTGGAGAACGTCCAGGTGCTGGAGGTGGCCGTGACGTCCCGCAGCCCCGCGGCCCGCGCCCACGCGGTCAGCCGGCGTCCGGCGTCGGGTTCGCCGCCGTTGGCGCGCGCGACCCGCTCGTACAGCTCCAGCCAGTCTTCGAGGCCCGGCACCGCCGGGTACCAGGTCATCGCCGCGTAGTCCGCGTCGCGGACGGCGATGAACCCACCCGGCTTCGTCACCCGGTGCATCTCGCGCAGCGCCTGCACCGGGTCGCCCACGTGCTGGAGCACCTGGTGGGCGTGGACGACGCAGAAGGTGTCGTCCGGGTGGTCCAGGGCGTGCACGTCGGCCACCGCGAAGTCCACGTTGGCCAGCCCGCGGGCGGCGGCGGTCTCCCGGGCCCGCTCCAGGACGCCGGGGGCGTGGTCGACCCCGGTGACATGGCCGTCCGGGACCAGTTCCGCCAGGTCGGCGGTGATGGTGCCGGGACCGCAGCCGATGTCCAGGACACGCATGTGGGGCTTGATCACGCCGAGCAGGTAGGCGGCGGAGTTGGCGGCGGTCCGCCAGGTGTGCGAACGCAGCACCGACTCGTGGTGCCCGTGCGTGTAGACGGCGGTCTCCTCGGTCTTCGACATGGCTGTACCCCTTCACCCCTCGTCGGCGGACCGGCCCACCCGTCCACCGGTCCGCTCACGCTACGCCCACCAGCCGTATGGTGAGATCACCGTTTCGCGATACGGACTGACGAACCGTCAGAACCGTCAGGCGCCGGAGTTCAGCGGGCGGTACACCGTCAGGGCCTCGGGCAGCTTCTCCAGCCGCACCTCGCCCGACACCGTCGTCACCTCGCCGTCGTAGGCCAGCGGGGTGCCGGGGGCGACGCCGGTCAGCCGCAGCCGGCTGACCTGCACCGCCGCGTGCGCGGGCGACCGGGTCAGCGGGCCCGCGGCCGCCGCCGCGAGCAACCGCAGCGCGGGCCTGCGGCTGCCGTGCACCGCCCGCACGTCCAGCAGGCCGTCCGCCAGATCGGTACGGCGGCCCGGCGCGAGCCCCATCCGGTGGTAGATGCCGTTGCCGACGAAGAGCAGCCACAGCGGCCGCCGCTCACCGCCCGCCACCACCTCCAGCGGATGCCGGCCGGCGCGCAGCACCCGCAGTACCCCGACCATCCCGGCCGGCCAGCTGCCGATCCGGTGCGACCAGCGGTCCCGCGCCCGCACCAGCTCCGGGTACACGCCGAGGCTCAGCGTGTTCAGGAACACGCCCTCCGTGTCCTCGGCGGCGAACCGGCCCACGTCCACCCGGACCGCCTCGCCGTGGCGCACCGCCCGGGCCAGTTGCCGTTCGTCCTCCACGCCGAGGTCGTAGGCGAAGTGGTTGAGGGTGCCGCCGGGCAGCACCGCGAGCGGCAGCCCGTGCCGCAGGGCGGCCCCGGCCGCCGCGTTCACCGTGCCGTCGCCGCCGCACACCCCGAGGACCCGCGCCCGGGCCGCCGCCTTCTCCAGCTCCTCGGCCACGTCCTCCGGCGCGCACTCCACGACCTCCGCCTTGGGCAGCGCGTCGCGCAGGGCGCGCACCCGGTCCGCGGTGCCCGACGCCTGGTTGGCGACCACCACCAGGCCGTCGCCCTCGGGCAGCGCCGGGGCGGCGGCCCGCGGCCGGGCGGAGCCGTTGACCTGGGCGCGGGTCGGCACCAGGCGCCGTACCAGGAAGGCCGCGCCCGCGCCGAGCGCGGCCCCGGCCAGCACGTCGCTCGGGAAGTGCACCCCCGTGTACACGCGGGACGCGGCCACCGACAACGCCACCGGCGCCACCGCCGCGCCCCACGCCGGCGACTCCAGGGCCACCCCGGTCGCGAAGGCCGCGGCGGAGGCGGCGTGCCCGGACGGGAAGGACGTGGTGATCGGCTGCTGCTTGAGCCGCCGCACCAGCGGCACCGGGTCGAGCACCGGGCGGGCCCGGCGCACCGACCGCTTGCCGACGGTGTTGATGGTCAGCGACGCCACACCGAGCGACGCCAGCCCCCGGACCGCCGCCCGGCGGGCTCGCGGTGTGCGGCTCGCGGCCATCGCGGCGGCCACCCCGAACCACAGCACCCCGTGGTTGGCGCCACGGCTCAGCCGGGGCAGCACCCCCTCGGCCCCCGGCCAGTTCCAGGCGGCGGCGGCCTCGAAGAGCCGGCCGTCGAGAGTGAGGGCCGTGCGCAGCGGGGTCCGGGCCGCGGAGGCGGGGACAGTCAGGTCCAAGTCTCGGCTCATGGGGTGCGCCTACCCGCGCAGGCCCGTTTCTTGTGCCGCGCCCGCCCGGCGTCACCCTTGATAACGGTTTGCCCCCGGTCCCGGCCGACCCGGAGAATGCCTGCCCATGGGACATCTGGAAGCCGCGCACCTCGAGTACCACCTCCCCGACGGCAGGACGCTGCTCGGTGACGTGTCCTTCCGGGTGGGCGAAGGTGCCGTCGTGGCCCTGGTCGGCCCGAACGGCGCCGGCAAGACCACCTTGCTGCGGCTGGTCTCCGGCGAGCTGAAACCGCACGGCGGCACGGTCACCGTCGGCGGCGGCCTCGGCGTGATGCGCCAGTTCGTGGGCTCCGTACGCGACGAGACGACCGTACGGGACCTGCTCGTCTCCGTCGCGCCGCCCCGCGTCCGCCAGGCCGCGAAGGCCGTCGACGAGGCCGAGCACGCCCTGATGACCGTCGACGACGAGGCCGCCCAGATGGGGTACGCGCAGGCCCTGTCCGACTGGGCGGAGGCCCGCGGCTACGAGGCCGAGACGCTGTGGGACATGTGCACCACCGCCGCGCTCGGCATGCCGTACGAACGCGCCCAGTGGCGGCAGGTGCGCACCCTCTCCGGGGGCGAGCAGAAACGGCTCGTGCTGGAGGCGCTGCTGCGCGGCACCGACGAGGTGCTGCTGCTGGACGAACCGGACAACTACCTCGACGTGCCCGGCAAGCGCTGGCTGGAGGAACAGCTGAGGGAGACCCGCAAGACGGTCCTGTTCGTCTCCCACGACCGGGAGCTCCTCGCCCGCGCCGCCGAGAAGATCGTCTCCGTGGAGCCGGGTCCGGCCGGCGCCGACGCCTGGGTGCACGGCGGCGGCTTCGCCACCTACCACGAGGCCCGCCGGGAACGCTTCGCCCGCTTCGAGGAACTGCGCCGCCGCTGGGACGAGAAGCACGCCCAGCTGAAGAAGCTCGTCCTCAACCTGCGGCAGGCCGCCGCCGTCAGCCACGAGATGGCGTCCCGCTACCAGGCCGCGCAGACCCGCCTGCGCAAGTTCGAGGAGGCGGGCCCGCCGCCGGAGCCGCCCCGCGAGCAGGACATCACCATGCGGCTCAAAGGCGGCCGGACCGGCGTCAGGGCCGTCACCTGCGAGGAGCTGGAGCTGACCGGCCTGATGCGGCCGTTCGACCTGGAGGTCTTCTACGGCGAGCGGGTCGCCGTCCTCGGCTCCAACGGCTCCGGCAAGTCGCACTTCCTGCGCCTGCTCGCCGGCGAGGACGTGGCGCACACGGGGCGGTGGAAGCTCGGCGCGCGCGTCGTGCCCGGCCACTTCGCGCAGACCCACGCCCACCCCGAGCTCCAGGGCCGCACCCTCCTCGACATCCTGTGGAAGGAGCACGCCCAGGACCGCGGGGCCGCCATGTCCCGGCTGCGCCGCTACGAGCTGACCCAGCAGGCCGAACAGGGCTTCGACCGGCTCTCCGGCGGCCAGCAGGCCCGGTTCCAGATCCTGCTGCTGGAACTCGCCGGCGCCACCGCGCTCCTCCTGGACGAGCCGACCGACAACCTGGACCTGGAGTCCGCCGAGGCGCTCCAGGAGGGCCTGGAGGCGTTCGAGGGGACGGTCCTCGCCGTCACCCACGACCGCTGGTTCGCCCGCTCCTTCGACCGCTTCCTGGTCTTCGGCAGCGACGGCCGGGTCCGCGAGACCGCCGAACCGGTCTGGGACGAACGCCGGGTCGAGCGCGCCCGGTGACCGGCCGGGAAAATTCGTCCCGAGGCACTGCCCGCCGGGCGGGTACCCGGACCGCATGAACGAACACGAAGAGCGGGGCACCACCACGACCGGAGTCGACCCCAGCCGGCTGGACGACCAGCAGCTCATGAAGGAGCTGGAGACGATCCACCGCACGCGCCACGACACCCTCCTGTACGGCTCGAACGACGCGCTGCGGGCCCACAACGAGCGCATGGCGCAACTGGAGGGCGAGTACCTGCGCCGCAATCCGCGCCGCCTGGTCAGCGCGGCCCGCACCCGGGAGGGCGCCCGGGAACGCGGCAGCGGGGAGACGGCGGCGCCGGGCACGTCCGGCACCTGAACCGGCGCCGGCCGCGGCCACCGGGCGCGGGCCGCACCCTGCACCCCCGGCAGCGGCAGGGGCCGGCCCCCACGGGCCGGCCCCTGCTCATGTCCCGGTACGGTCAGCCGGCGACCTCGCCGGCGAACACGTGCAGGTACGCCTCGCAGAACGCCTTCAGGTCGTCCGGCTTGCGGCTGGTCACCAGCTTGTTGGAACCGTGGTCGCAGATCTTCACCTGCTCGTCCACCCAGGTGCCACCGGCGTTGACGATGTCCGTGCGCAGGCTGGGCCAGGACGTCAGCACCCGGCCCCGGACGACGTCCGCCTCCACCAGCGTCCACGGCGCGTGACAGATCGCGGCGACCGGACGGCCCTGCTCGAAGAAGTCCTTCACGAACGCGACGGCCTTCTCGTCCATCCGCAGGAAGTCCGGGTTCGCGACCCCGCCCGGCAGCACCAGCCCGCCGAACGACCCGGGCGACGCCTCGCCCACCACCTCGTCCACGGGGAACGTGTCCGCCTTGTCGAGATGGTTGAACGCCTGGATCTTCCCGGACTCGGTCGACACCAGCACCGGCTCGTGCCCGGCATCGGAGGCCGCCTGCCACGGCTCCGTCAGCTCCACCTGCTCGACACCCTCGGGGGCGACCAGAAAAGCGATACGCATAGTTTTCAGCTTCCTCTCAGCTTGCGGCGGCCGCGCCGGTGCGGGTTGCCACACGCGGCCCGGACCGCCTGACTTCCCCTCACGCGCCGCCCGCCAGCGCCTCCGCCAGCTGCTGCACGTGGTCGTAACGTTCGCCGTGCGGCAGGGCGGCCACGGCGTCGATCAGCCCGCCGGGCGCGTTGTTCCGCCGCAGTGCCCGCGCCACCTCCCCCGGCTTCGCCGGGAACGCGTGCCGGCCCAGGTGCCGGGCCAGCTCCAGCCTCGTCCGCTCCAGCGACGCCGGCGATCCCAGACCGCCCACGGGGCCGCTCCAGACCTCCGGATCGTCGTCCGCGGCCGGTTCCGGGTCGTGCCACTCCTCGACCCGGGTCGGATGCCCGGACCTCAGCAACCCCCTCAGCTCATGCTTCATCTCGTCGTCGCGGTGGACGCTCAGCCGGTCACTGCCTCGCTGCATGTCTCCCTCCAGAGGCTCGACGGTCCGCACCGCGTACCCGGCTGGGCCCGCGCGTAACAGGGTCGAGCGCGTGATGGCCGGCGGCTTTTGGGGGCCGCGCCGGGGGCCGGCCCGCGGTCCGAGGTCACGAATAGATGACTACTACACCGAAGCTGCACGCGATCTTCACGGCGGGCGTTACGGTCATGCCTCCTACGTGCCCTGGGGGGACACCTGTGACAGACCCGTACACCCTGCCGCCGCAGCCGCCGACCGCGCCGACGCGGAGGTGGGGGCGCAAGCGGTACGTGCTGCCCGCCATCGGACTCGCCTTCTTCCTCGGCCTCGGCGCCGGCGGGCAGAACGACGGGAACGACGCGAAGGCGGCGGCCGCCAAGGTACGTCCGACGGTGACCGCGACCGTCACGGTGACGGCGACCGCCACGGCCACGCGGACCGCGACGCCCGAGCCCGCGCCGACGGTGACGGCGACGGCGACGAAGACCGTCAAGGTGAAGGTCACCGTCACCGCGCACGCGGCCGCCGTGGGCGCGGGGGGCGGGAGCGGCTCGTCCGGTGGGTCGAGCGGCGGTTCGTCCGGGGGCGGGGGGTCGAGTTCCTCCGGTGGCTCTTCCGGTGGAGGTGACGCCGGGGGCGGCGCCACCGCCCGCTGCAACGACGGCACCTACTCGTACGCCGCCCACCATCAGGGCGCGTGCTCGCACCACGGGGGCGTGGCCGTCTTCTACCGGTAGGCCACCGGCCCGTCGGCGGCGAGGGCCGCCCGTCGGCACGTCGGGCAGCGACCGCGACGGCAGGAACGACGGGGCGCTCTCCGTCGCGCGCATCTCACCCGCCCGGCCCCGTGTGTCGCGCGAATGGGGTCCGGCCGCGCGCGGTTCGGCGCCGGGCGGGCTGTGATGGCAGCGAGGGCACGCCACGTGCCCCGTACCCGGCGCCGCACGGCATCGCCGTCGTACCGGTGCGCCGGCGTACCGCCGTCCGACCGCCCGCCGAGGAGCCTGTCCCATGCGCCGCACCGTCCGCGCCCTGCCCGTCGCCTTCGTCGCCGGTGCCGCGCTCGCCCTCACCGGGCCCACCGCCGTCGCCGTACCCGCCGACGCCCCGCCCGCCGCCTGCGACGCCCTCACCGGGGTGGTGCCGGACCCCTTCCAGCCCGGTGCGCCGGACGGCGCCTGCCCGTCCGCCTCCGTGGACACCTCCCTGGCGTGCGAACCGGACGTCCCCTGCGCCGGCGAGGCGGACCCGCTGTGCGAGGAAGGAGGCTCCTGCCGGCAGGGCGCCACCGAGGGCGGCGGCAAGGAGGGCGCGGGCAAGGACGTCCCCGGCGGCCGGAACGACGGCGGTACGAAGGAGCCCGGTAAGCAGGACGGCGGCGGTAAGCAGGACGCGGGGGGCAGACAGGACGCGGGTGGCAAGCAGGACGGCGGAGGCAAGCAGGACACCGGGGGCCGGCAGGACGGCACCGGCAAGCAGGACAACGGAGGCCGGCAGGACACCGGGGGCAAGCAGGACACCGGAGGCAGACAGGACGGCACCGGCAAGCAGGACGGGCATCGGCAGGACGGGGGCGGGCAGGACCCGGCGGGCCGTCCCGACTGCCGCGCGTCCCACGACGGCGCCGGCTGCCCCCCGGCCACCGTCGAGCACGGGGTGGAGGCGGGCGAGGGCGGCACGTTCGGCGACTCGGTGCCCGCCCTCGTCACCGGCGGTGTGTTCATCGCGGCGGCCTGCGCGGGAGCCGGCTACCGGCTGTACGGTCGCAGGCGCTCGGCGGGGGACCGGCCCCCGCGGGCGTGAGCCGGGCGACCCCGCCGCCGCCCATGGAGAGCCGCCGGGCGGGTACAAACCTTCCCGAGGGCAGGGCGCCGGCAGCGGGGCCCGCCCCACGGCGGCCCCGGTCCGGCCGCACGGCCCGGCACGGCGGCGGCCGCCGGGAGCGGCGCCGGGACGGGACGGACGGGGCGCCCCGGACCGGGCGGCACGACGGCACGACGGACTGCGCGGAGGCGGACATGCGGCGGACGGACCCCGGCCAGGACCACGGCCCCGTCCGCTACGGCCCGCCCCTGCCCCCCGACGGCCTGCCCGTGCTCCCCGAACTGTCCGCCGTCCTCGCCGCCGCCGCGGGCCGCTCCGACGCCCAGCCCGTCGGCGGCGCCCCCGCCCTGCTGGAGGCGGCCTGCGGCTACTGGACCCGGCGCGGCCTGCCCACCGTCCCCGACCAGGTGGCCGCCGGACCCGGCGCCCCCGCCCTGCTGCTGGCCCTGACCGCCGCGCTCGCCGGCGACGGCGCCGACGTGCTCGCGCCGCGCCCCTGCGCCGCATGGTGGACGCCGTACGCCCGCGTCCTCGGCCGGCCCGTCTACCACGTGCCGACCACCGCCGAGAGCGGCGGTGTCCCCGACCCGTACGCCCTGCTGGAGACCGTCCGCCGGGTCCGCGCGGAGGGTGGCGACCCCCGGCTGCTGGTGCTGTCCGTCGCCGACGACCCGACGGCCACCGTCGCCCCGCCCGAACTGCTGCACGAGACCGTGGAGGCCGCCGGCGCCGAGGGCCTGCACCTGGTGAGCGACGAGACGTGGCGCGACACCCTGCACGCCCCGCACGGGACGGTCCTGCTCAGCCCCGCCGAGATGCGGCCCGACCGGGTCACCGTCGTCACCGACCTGGCCGGCGCCCTGCTGCCCGCCGGGTGGCCCGCCGCCGTCGCCCGGTTCCCGGCCACCGGCACCGGACGGCGCCTGCACGCGCGCGTGCTCGACATCCTCACCGCGCTCGGCGCCCGCGTCGCCGCCCCGGTCGCCGCGGCCGCCGGCTACGCCCTGGACGAACCCCCGCCCGTCACCGAGCGCCGCGAAGCCACCGTACGGCTGCACGCGCGGGTGGCCGTCGCCGCGCACACGGCGGTCGTCTCCGCCGGCGCGCTGGCCCGGCCGCCACAGGCCGGCCGGCACCTGTACGCCGATCTCGGGCCGCTGCGCGAGCCGCTCGCCGCCCGGGGCGTCGGTGACGCCCAGGAACTGGAGGACGTCCTCACCGCCCGGCTCGGCATGCCCGCCCCCGGCGGCCACCGCTTCGGCGACGACCTCGGCGCGCTGCGGGTACGGCTCTCCACCGGTGCCCTGCTGGGCGGCTCGGCGGAGGAGCGCCTGGAATGCCTCAGCTCCCCGGCGCCGCTGGAACTGCCCCACCTTCACCGCGCGTTGACCTCCTTGAGGTCGGCCTTCGGTGATCTCCGCGACGACGCTCAGCGATGGGAGTCTCCTCGATGACGCAGACGCACGAGTCCGGTCCGCCCGCGACGGCCACGGGGGCCGACGCGCCCGGCACGCCGGCTCCGCCCGCGCCCCCTTCGCCGCCGCTCGCCGAGCCCCGCCCGCTGGGCGAGCGCCGGGTGTGGCCCCGCGCCTTCCACGACCGGCTCACCGCCCCGCTGCCGGGCCTGCGGGCCATGGCCCGCTTCGCCCGCGAGGGCGCGGTCCGCCCCGGGCGGGACGGCCTCGCCGACCTCTCCCGGCTGCCGTACGAGCCGGGCCCGCTGCCCCGTGTCTCCACCGGTGCTCTCGCCGTCACCTGGGCGGGGCACGCCAGTTGGGTCGTGCGCGTCGGCGGGCTCACCGTCCTGACGGACCCCGTCTGGTCCCACCGCATCCTGGGCACCCCGGCCCGCATCACCCCCGTCGGGGTGCCCTGGGAGGCGCTGCCCCGCGTCGACGCCGTCGTCATCAGTCACAACCACTACGACCACCTGGACGCCCCCACCCTGCGCCGACTCCCGCGGCACACCCCGGTGTTCGTGCCCGCAGGCCTCGGCCGTTGGTTCCGCAGGCGCCGCTTCACCCATGTCACCGAGCTGGACTGGTGGGAGGGGACCGAACTGTCCGGCGTCCGCTTCGACTTCGTCCCGGCCCACCACTGGTCCAAACGGTCACTGACCGACACCTGCCAGAGTCTCTGGGGCGGCTGGGTCCTCACCGCCGCCGGGGGACAGCGCCTGTACTTCGCCGGGGACACCGGCTACGGCCACTGGTTCTCCCGCATCGGCGCCCGCTACCCGGGCATCGACCTCGCCCTGATGCCCGTCGGCGCCTACGACCCCCGCTGGTGGCTCCGCGACGTCCACTGCGACCCCGAGGAGGCGGTCCGCGCCACCCTCGACCTGGGTGCCCGCCGCATGGCCCCCATGCACTGGGGCACGTTCGTCCTGTCCGCCGAACCGGTCCTGGAACCCCTCACCCGCACCCGGGCCGCCTGGCGGCGGGCCGGCCTGGACCGGGAGGACCTGTGGGACCTGCCGGTCGGGGGCTCCCGGGTGCTGGACCGGCGCGCCGCCGTCCCGGGCACCGCCGACGGCTAGGGTCTTTCGTTCGGATCGAGCCCGGCATGATCCGAACGAGAGGCCCTAGGTCACCGCACCCGCCGCACCACCCCCGGCACCGCGCCGACCAGGACCGTCAGCGCGATCGCCGCGACGACGCCCTCCCACGGCTCGCTGAACAGCGAGCCGCCCAGTATGCCGATCACCTGGTAGGTCACCGCCCAGGCCAGGCACGCGGGCAGGTTGCCCCGGCTGAACCTGCGCAGCGGCCACTCGGCCAGCAGACAGGCCAGCATCACCGGTATCCGTCCCGCCGGGACGAGCCGCGACAGCACCAGGACCGCCACGCCGTGCCCGGCGAGCTTCTCCTGGGCCTGTTCGAGCCGCTCCTCAGGTGCCCGCGACCGGATCGCCTTCAGCCACCGCGACCCGTTCCTCGACCGCAGTCCGCGCCGGCCCAGCCAGTACAGCGCCGCGTCCCCGAGGAAAGCGGCCAGCGACGCCGTCACGAACACCAGCAGCAGCGAGAAGGGTTCCGTCCGGTGGAACGCCACCACCGCCGCCGCGCTGACCAGCGCCCCGGTCGGCACCACCGGCAGCAGCGCCCCGACCAGCACCAGCAGGAACAGCGACGGATAGCCGAGGGCCTGCCGCGTCGGGTCCGCCGGCAGGGTCGACGTCAGCGCGGCGGCGAGCACCGCGGTGGCCGGCCGTATCACCGGGAGACCTCCAGCCGCAGGCTCTCCCCGTGCCCGAGCCGGTGCACCGCCACCTGCGGTGCGGCCAGCGCCGCCAGCCGCACGAACTCGTCACCCGGCGCGTGGAACTCGTGCGGGCGCACCGCGTCCATGCCGATCGGCCAGTACGTGCCGTAGTGCACCGGGACCGCGGCCCGCGGCGCCAGCCGGGCCAGCGCCCGCGCCGCCCGTCCCGCGTCCAGGTGTCCCTCCCCGAGGTACGGGCCCCAGCCGCCCACCGGCAGCAGGGCCACGTCCACCGGCCCGACCCGCTCGGCCATCGCGTCGAACAGCCCGGTGTCCCCGGCGAAGTAGGTCCGCGCACCGCCCTCCACCACGTAGCCCAGCGCGGGGGAGCGGTGCGGTCCCACCGGCAGCCGCCGCCCGTCGTGCAGCGCCGGCACCACCCGCACCAGCAGCCCGCCGGCGCGCACCTCGTCGCCGGGCGCCACCTCCGTGATGCGCAGGTGGCGCAGCCGGCGCAGACCCGGCACCGCCCGGGGCGCGCCCCGGGGCACGAGCAGGCGCGTGCCCGGCTCCAGGCAGGCCAGCGAGGGCACATGGAGGTGGTCGGCGTGCAGGTGGGAGACGAGCACCAGGTCCGCGCGGCGGGCCGCGGCGGGCGGCACGGCACCCCGGCGGCGGCGCAGGTGCGCCAGCCGCCGGGCGAACAGGGGATCGGTGAGCACCCGGGTGTTCGAGTCCTCCACCGTGCAGGTGGCGTGACCCCACCAGGTGATCTCCACCGGCACCTTCCCCGCCTCCTTCACGCGACTCCCCGAAGCCTACGGGCAGGAGTATGGTCGGCGGCGAAACCCGGAGGTGAGGGGTAGGCGATGGGACAGCTGCGGGGTGTCTTCGGCGCGTTCACGACGGTGAGGGTGACCGCGATCGCCAGCCTGACACCTCTGGAGGAGCTGGAGGCCGACCCCTTCCTGGTGGACTCGCGCAGCCAGCACGCGATGTGCGCCCACTGGGCCGCCGAGCACGGCTACGTCATCGCCCGCGAACTCCTCGTCGGCGGGCTGCGGTTCGACCACGGCGCGCTGTGGGACGGGGTCCGGCCCGGCGTGGACCTGTTCGTCGCCCCCAGCCTGCGGGTGCTGCGGCGGGCCCTGTCGTCGGTGGACGAGTTCACCGCCGAGTGCGCCCGCCGGGGGGTGCGCGTGGAGACGGTCGGGCGGGCCGAACCGTCGTACGACGCGCAGATGAAGGCACGCGTGCACCGGCGGCTGTCCATGCCCACGGCCGGCTACGACGGCCGCTAGCGCGTGTCTCTTTGGTGGGTTGATCAGTTGATCGGGTATGCCTGTCCGATTAGTGATCACTGATGCGATGTGGGGCCGGATCGAGCCGCTGATGCCGGCCGATCCGGTCCGCGGGCGGCGATGGGCCGACCACCGCCGCACCCTTGAGGTCATCGCGTGGAAGTACCGCACCAACTCGCCCTGGCGGGACCTCCCCGACGAGCTGGGCTCGTTCCAGACGGCCCATAAACGGCTGATCAGGTGGGCCGTCGACGGCACCTGGGAGAAGATCCTCGCCGCCGTCCTGGCAGCGTCGGACGCCGCCGACGACATCGACTGGACGGTATCGGTGGACTCCACGGTCGTCCGGGCCCACCAGCACGCAGCCGGAGCACGTAAAAAGGGGCGACCTGCTCCGGCGAGCCCGCCGATCACGCACTCGGACGCTCCCGTGGCGGGCTGAGCACGAAGGTCCACCTGGCCGCCGACGGCGGTGCACGACCTCTGGCCTTCACCGTCACCGCGGGCCAAGCCGGTGACGCCCCCGCCTTCGAGACGGTGATGTCCCGCATCCGCGTGCCTCGAAGCGGTCCGGGCAGGCCGCGAACCCGACCCTTCGTAGTGCTGGCCGACCGGGCCTACTCATCCCGGGCCATCCGCAGTCACCTGCGACGCCGGGGAATCCGCGCGGTCATCCCGCAGCCCTCCGACCAGATCGGCCACCGTCTGCGGCGAGGCCGCCAAGGTGGCCGCCCGCCCGGCTTCGACCGCGAGGCATACAAGCAGCGGAACACCGTCGAGCGGTGCATCAACCGCCTCAAGCAGTGGCGCGGCCTGGCCACACGGACCGACAAACTCGCCATCGCCTACCAGGCCGCACTCCACCTCGCCGGCATCCTCATCTGGACCCGACGCTGACCAAATAGACAGAACCTAGGCCCCTTTCTCCCGACCGTGCCGGCCGCGCGGAGGCCCGTCCCCGGCCCGGCCGGCCCGTGTGACAAGGTGGAACCGCCCGGTAGTGGAGCGGGCCGGGACGTGAGGGGTACGGGGCGTGCGGGGCGTAGCAGACGTGCGGTGGTGGCGGACCGCCGGTCACATCGGTCGGAGCATCGCCGTGTGGGCGGTCTCCACGGCCACCATGCTGGTCCTCGCCGGCCTCCTGCCCGACTTCCGGCTCCAGTCGCCCGACGGTGACAGCGCCACCCGCACGGCCGTGACCGCCGCCTGCGGCGCCGGTGCCTTCGGGCTGCTGTCCGCGGTGGTCTGGCCGCTCCTCGTCCGGCTGCTGCTGCTCGTCCCCGCCCTGGTCCTCGGCCTGCTGGTCTTCTTCCTCAACGGATCCCTGCTGCTGCTCGCCCTGTACATCAACCCCTCCGGCCAGGCAGAGGCCGCGCCGGAGACCGCCGTCATCGTGGCCGCCGTGATGTCCGCCGTGGCCTCCGCCACCGGCGCGGCCCTCACCGTCCGCGACGACGAGCCCTACCGGCGCCGCCTGCACCGCCTCGCCGCCCGCGGCCGGCGGTCCGGGCCGCCCTGCCCGACCGCTCCCGGGCTGGTCTGCGTGCAGCTCGACGGCGTCGGACACGACGTCCTCGCCGACGCCGTCCGCAGGGGTCTCATGCCGACGGTCGCCCGCTGGCTGTCCCCGGCGGACGGCACGCTCCCGGCCGCCGCCGCCGGACGGCCGGCGGACGGCGCGCCGCCCACGCACGTCCTCACGCCCTGGCGCACCGACTGGTCCAGCCAGACCGGCGCCAGCCAGCTCGGCATCCTGCACGGCAGCACCTTCGACGTGCCGGCCTTCCGCTGGTACGAGAAGGACCGGGGCGAGGTGATGGTGTGCAACCGCCCCACGAGCGCCGCCGAGCTCCAGCGCCGCGCCGTCGCGCACACCGGCGACGACGGGCTGCTCGCCGTGGACGGCGCCAGCCGCGGCAACCTCTTCAGCGGCGGCGCCGGCGAACAGGCCCTCGTGCTGTCCATAGCGATCCGCCGCCGCGGCCGGGAGAACCGTTCCCGCGCCGGGTACTTCGCCTACTTCTGCGACCCGGCCAACGCCGTGCGCACCGCGCTCGGCTTCGTCGCCGAGGTGGGCCGCGAGATCGGCGAGTCGACCCGGGCCCGCCTCCGCAGACAGCGGCCACGGGTCGGCCGGGGCGGCCTCTACCCGTTCATCCGCGCCTTCGCCACCGTCGTCGAACGGGACGTGGTGGTCGCCGCCGTCCTCGGCGACCTGCTCGCCGGCCGCACCGCCGTCTACGCCGACCTGGTCGCCTACGACGAGGTCGCCCACCACTCCGGCCCGAACAGCCGCGACGCCGACAAGGTCCTCCAGCGCCTCGACCGGGCCCTCGCGCTCATCGCGCGCGTCGCCGAACACGCCCCGCGGCCCTACCGGATCGTCGTCCTCTCCGACCACGGACAGAGCCCCGGCGAGACCTTCCGCGCCCGCTACGGCCTCGGCCTCGGCGACCTCGTCCGGGCCGGCTGCGGACTGCCCGTGCCCCGCCGCGCCGAACGCACGCGCAGCGGCGCCGAGGCCCGCGCCACCGTCCGCGCCGCGCTGCGCCGGCCCGAGCGGCAGAAGGACGAGCAGCACGGCCCCGGCCGCGCGTCCGAGCCCGTCGTCCTCGCCTCCGGCAACCTCGGCCTGGTCTCCTTCCCGGACGTGCCGCACCGCATGACCAAGGAGGAGATCGACGCCCGCCACCCGGCGCTGCTCACCACCCTGGCCAACCACCCCGGGATCGGCTTCCTCCTGGTGCGCAGCGCCGCGCACGACGGCGTGGTGCTCGGCGCCGACGGCGCCGAGATCCCGCTCGCCCGGCTCGACGACGAACCCGGCCCGCTGGCCGCGTTCGGCCCCGGGGCCGCCGACGCCGTCCGCCGCACCCACTCCTTCCCGCACACCGCGGACATCATGGTGAACTCCGCCTACGACCCCGCCGACGGCGAGGTCCTCGCCTTCGAGGAGCAGATCGGCTCCCACGGCGGCCTCGGCGGCGCCCAGTCCCGCCCGTTCCTGCTCTTCCCGCGGGAGCTGTCCGCCCCGGCCGAGGACGGCGCGGAACCGGTCGGTGCCGAGCACGTCCACCGCGTCCTGCGCCGTTGGCTGCGTGAACTGGACGGCCCGCAGGTGCCGCTCACCGCCGCCGCCGAGGAGGAGCGGGCCGCCTGAATCGGCCGTTCCGCCGTGCCGCGGGACGGCCCGCCGGGGCCGCGTGGGCCGTCCGCAGCGTGCGACGGGCCCGGATGTGATCGGATAGGGCCACGGGGAACCCCGTACGCGACACTCGCGAAAGGAACCATCGTGGCAACCACGCGCACCGCGCACACCGTCTGGGAAGGCAACCTGCTCGAGGGCAACGGCGTCGTCACCTTCGACTCCTCCGGCATCGGCCAGCAGCCGGTGTCGTGGCCCTCGCGCGCCGAGCAGGCGAACGGCAGGACCAGCCCCGAGGAGCTGATCGCCGCCGCCCACTCCAGCTGCTTCTCCATGGCCCTCTCGCACGGCCTGGCCGGCGCCGGCACCCCGCCCACCCGGCTGGAGACCAAGGCCGACGTCACCTTCCAGCCGGGCGAGGGCATCACCGGCATCCACCTCACCGTGCGCGGCGAGGTGCCCGGCCTGGACGCGGAGGGCTTCGCCTCCGCCGCCGAGGACGCCAAGAAGAACTGCCCGGTCAGCCAGGCCCTGACCGGCACGACCATCACGCTGACGGCCGAGCTGGCCTGACGCCCGTCCGGCCCGGTGCCGCGCCCCGCCGGGGGCGCGGCACCGCCGCGTCCGGAGCCGGCCGGCTCAGCCGGAGGCGGCCGGCAGGGTGGCGCACACCGCGTCCAGGACGCCGGCGTACGGGGTGCCGTCCTCGGCCAGCCGCGCGCGCAGCCGCTCCAGGCCGTCGCGGTACCCGGTCAGCACGCCCGTGTCGCCGGTCCGCGCGGTGTACTCCAGCACGGCGGGCAGGAAGTCGGGCGGCTGCCCGTCGCACTCCAGGCCGTGCCGGCGGTAGAGATCCGCGAGGCCGTCCGGGGCCGGCCGGCGCGGGGCGCCGCCGGCGGGCCACCGGCTCAGGTACAGGCCGTGCCGGTGCCCGGCGCCGAAGACCCGCTCGTAGTGGGCGGCCAGTTCCCGCCGCGGGGTGACGGCCGCGTGGTCGGTGAACCCGCGCAGCTGCGGGGCGGCCTCGCGCAGCAGCGGCAGACGGGCGACGAGGTCCTCGTCCGGGTAGGTCAGACAGAGGGCCGCCGCCTGGTGGAGCACCGCGTCCGAGGGCATCAGCGGGCCCGCGCCGGACCGGTCCGGTCCGGGCGGCCGGCGGTGGGCGGGACCGCGCCGGGACCACCGGGCGGTGTCTGCGGGTCGGTCACGTGCGCGCTCCCTCGGTCCGTCCCCGTACCCAGAACCTAGGGCCGCGCGCCGGAACCCACCCGTTCCCGGACCCGTACGGGTCACGCGGGGCGCGGGCTCAGAGCCGGTCGCGGTACTCCCGCAGCAGCTCCCGCGTGCGGTGCGCCGACCCGGCCCGGGCCGTCATGTGGTCCAGCACCTCCAGGTGCGTGGCGACCTCACGGCGCGAGTCCAGGTAGAGCGCGCCGGTCAGGTACTCGGTGAACACCATGTCCGGCAGCTCCGGCTCGGCGAACCGGAACAGCGTGAACGGCGCGTACGTCCCCGGGTGCGGGCCCGCGGCGAACTCGGCGATCTGGAGCGTGACCCGGTCCCGTTCGCCGTACTCCAGCAACCGGTCCAGCTGCTCCCGCATCACCTCGGGCCGCGCCCCCACCGGGCGCCTGAGCACCGTCTCGTCCATGATGACCCACAGGTGGGGCGGGTCGTCCCGCTCCAGCAGCCGCTGCCGTTCCATGCGCAGCGACACGTGCCGCTCGATCGTCGCCGGGGAGGTCTGCCCGATCGTCCCGGCCTCCATCACGGCGCGCGCGTACCCCTCGGTCTGGAGCAGACCGGGCACGAAGTGCGGCTCGTAGGAGCGGATGATCCGGGCGGCGCCCTCCAGGCTGACGTACAGGCTGAACCAGTCGGGCAGCACGTCGTGGAAGCGCTGCCACCAGCCGGGCTGGTTCGCCTCCTCCGCCAGCCGCACGAACGCGTCGCTCTCCTCGCCGCCCACCCCGTAGGCGGACAGCAGCACCTGCACGTAGGGGATCTTCAGCGCGACCTCGGCCATCTCCATCCGGCGTACGGTCGCCGACGCCACCCTCAGGACACGGGCGGCCTCCTCCCGGCTGAGCCCCGCCGCCTCGCGCAGCTCCTGGAGCCGTTTGCCGAGCACCACCTGACCCACCGTGGGCGCAGCCCGCCGCTCACTCACGCCACGCCCCTCCCCGGCCCACCGACGTAACCGGGCGTCAGTCTGTCATGTGCCGCCGTCCCGTACCCGCGTCCGGGACCGCCGGATTCCCGCAGGGTGTCAACCGACCAGGGTGTGCAGGTACTTGGCGGTCGCCGCGTCCGCCGGCAGGAACGTCTCGATGGCGAGTTCGGCGACCGTGACGTCCATCGGCGTGTTGAACGTGGAGATGGAGGACACGAACGACAGGGTGCGGCCGTCGTGCTCGATGAGTAGGGGCAGCGCGAAGTACGGCACCGGCACGGCCGGCGCGGCGCCCGGCCGCTCCTCGGGCACCGGGTAGGCCGCCACCTCCTCGTACAGGGCGCGGAGCCGGTCCGAGCGGTGCAGGGCGATGTCCCGCTCCATCTGCGCCAGCAGGTGCCCGCGCCACTCGCGCAGGTTCCGGATGCGCGGCGCGAGCCCCTCGGGGTGCAGGGTCAGCCGCATCGCGTTCGGCTCCGGCGCCATCAGCTCCTCGGTCACGCCCTCCAGCAGCATCGCGATGCCCCGGTTGGCGGCGACGACCGTGTACCCGGCGTCGACCACCAGCGCGGGGTAGGGCTCGTAGCCCCGGATGAGGCGTTCCATGCCGTCGCGCAGCCCGTCCAGCGCCGGGTCGTCCAGCGGGGTCTCCGGATAGTGCGGGGCGTAACCGGCGGCCAGCAGCAGGGAGTTGCGCTCACGCACCGGCACGTCCAGCTGTTCGGCGAGCCGCAGCACCATCTCCTCGCTCGGCCGGGACCGCCCGGTCTCGATGAAGCTGATGTGCCGGGCGGAGGAGTCGGCGCGCAGCGCCAGTTCCAGCTGGGAGATCCGGCGCCGCTCCCGCCAGGCGCGCAGCAGCGGTCCGGCTCCCTTGCCGGGGAGGGCGGTGGCGGCCGGGCTCGACGCGACGATCGTCATACCGTCGACCCTAGTCCAGGACGGGGGAGCCCATCGAGCGCCGGGTGCCGGGCGCCGGCCACGTCGCGTCGCCGTGCCGCGCCCGCCGCCCCCGTGGCAGGCTGGACCGCCGGACGCGACCCGTGTCCGGCGCGCCTCCTCGGGGGGACCCGCACCGCACCGTCACGAAGGGAGCCCGGCCATGGCCGTGGAACCGCTGTCGCCGCAGGAGATCGAGGGCCGGCTCGCCGAACTGCCCGGCTGGTCGGTGGCGGACGGCCGGCTGACCCGCTCCTACCGGCTCCCCTCGCACGTCGCGGCGGCGGCCTTCGTCGTGCACGTCGCCGCCGTCCAGGAGGAGCTGGACCACCACTCCGACCTCACCCTCGGCTACGACACCGTCTCCCTCGGCGTGCACACCCACAGCGCGGGCGGTGCGCTGACCGCCAAGGACTTCGCTCTCGCCCGCAGGGTGGAGGACATCGCGCCGGGCCACGGAGCACACTGAGCGGTGTGCTCGACTACGAGAAGGAAGCCGGCCGTTACGACGCCCTGCGCGGCGGCGAGGCCCGCGCCGAGGCCGCCGCTCGGGCCGTCCTCGGACTGGTGCCGGACGGCCCGGGCCGTCTCCTCGACATCGCCTGCGGCACCGGGATCGTGACCCGGCGGCTGGCCGCCGCCCGCCCCGGGCTGCGGGCGACCGGCCTGGACGCCACCGCGGCCATGGTCCGCAGGGCCGCGGACCGGCTGCCCGGCGCGATCCTCCGGGCCGACGCCCACCGGCTGCCCTTCCGCGGCGGCGCCTTCGACGCGGTCACCACCGTCTGGCTCCTGCACCTGCTGGACGACCCGGCGGGAGTGCGGGCGGTCGTCGCCGAGTGCGCGCGCGTGCTGCGGCCGGGCGGGGTGTACGTCACCACCGTCGACAAGGCCGCCGCGCACGACGTCGGCAGCGACATCGACGCCGTCCTCGCCGCCCGCCCGCGCCGCCCCGCCGCGGACGCCGCCGCCGCGGTGACCGCGCACGCCCGCCGGCACGGGTTCGTCCCGGCGGGCCGCGCCGCGTTCCGCGGCACCGGACAGGGCCGCAGTCCCCGCGACACCATCGCCGACCTGCGCCGCGGCTGGTTCACCCTGCTGCCGCCGGGTGAGCCGCGCACCGAGCGGTTCGCCGCGCGCCTGGCGGCGCTCCCGGACCAGGACCGGCCCCGCGCCGACCCGTGTTTCACCGTCCTGGCCTTCCGGAGGCCGGAGGCGGTGCCCGGCCCCCGCGCGGGCGGGGGCGGCTGACGCCCGGGCCGCCCTCCCGGGTGCCGGGCTTTCGCCGCCCGGGGGGGCGCACACGAGGACCGGGCGGCCACCTGTGCGGGTGGCCGCCCGGCCGGGTGGCCCCGTCGTCCGGTGACGGGGCCGTGCACGCGGAGCGTCAGCGGGGACTATTCGAGCAGCTCCGCGTACGAGCCCATGGCCAGGGCGATGTCCGCCTCGGCCCAGAACCGGTGGTACGTGAACACGGGCGCGGCGCCGCCCTTGAGGTAGGCCTCGACCTTCGACCAGTTCGGGTCGCTCTTGTAGAAGGACCTGAGCGAGGCGAAGGTGGACGAGGAGTTGATCGCGTCGCCGTTGGGCATGGTGCCGGTCCAGCCGCTCGGCACGTACACGCTGTCGTTGAACCGGCTGTAGTCGCTGCGGGTCTCGGGGACGGCGATGCCCAGGCTGTCCTGGTGGTTGTCCCACATGCCGTCCAGCAGCGCCTTCGCCGTGGATCTGGCGGTCGCGTCACCGGACCTGGCCGCGTAGTACGTCAGGGTCTTGGCGTACGCGGCGGCCACGCCGACGTCCTCGGTGTAGTCGGCGACCGTCACGTGCAGCCCGCTGTTGGAGCCGGGGCTCGACGCGTTCCAGGTGTCGGGCTGACCCGACCAGTGGAGGGTGGAGGGGATCTTGAAGGTGCCGTCCGGGTTGACCGTGGTCTTGGACAGCGCCCACTTCACCCACTTGTCCAGGACCGCCTTCGCCTGGGCGTTCCCGGTCTGCTGGTAGTACTCGGCGACCCGCTCCATCGACCACGCCTGGAAGCCGAACCACTGGTTGGACGGCGGGTCGTGGTAGACGGGTGCCTCGTCGTAGTACATGCCGTAGAAGGTGGACGTGCCGGCCGGCGGGGTGGCGTACCGGCCCTGCCAGCTGTTGGTCGCGCCGCCCGCGATCGCGCCCTCGGACGACTGGAGCCACTGGTAGAACTCGAGCTGCCGCTGGAGCGACTTGTTCCAGTCGGTGGCGCCCGTCGCCGACTTGGGCTTCAGGTCGGCGTAGGAGCTGAGCGCGTACGCGGCGAGGGGGTTCTGGTAGCCGCCGTGGACGTGGCTGGAGCCGATGCGCCAGGCCCAGCCGGCGCTGGTGTCGTTGGCGCCGCCCCAGGCGTAGTACCAGGACAGCAGGTAGTGCGAGGCGTCCTTGCCGGTCCCGGCGGCGCAGGACGAGGGGCCGACGCAGTTGCCGATCTTCTTGAAGTACTTGTCGTACATCGCGTACCGCAGGTAGTCGCCCATCTTCGCGGCCTTGGACACGGTCGTGGAGACGTCGGCGCCCTTGCCCTGGGCCTTCGCCCACACGTCGGCCCAGTACGCGGCCTGCACGGCGCGCGCGTCGGCGTCCGGGGCGTCGGTGTACTTCCACTGCTTGGCGTAGGAGGAGTCGCCGGTGAACAGGTCCAGGTAGCCGTTCTTGCCGCCGTACTTGAAGGCGTCGCAGGTCGGCTGGGGCACCGTCTCCCAGACGGACTCCTGCGGCCCGCGCTGGAAGGTGTTGAGGTACGACGGTCCGGTGGCCGTCGGTCCGGCCTCGCATTTGCCGGGTTCGTCACCGTAGCCGTAGACGTTGTCGACGTCCTGGATCCAGTGCATCCCGTAGACGTCGTCCGTGCCGTAGGCGCTCTTCAGCTCGCCGGCGATCGGGTCCGTGCCCACCGGCACGGACGTGTCCAGCTTCGCCGGGTACTCGTTCGGCGTGTCCGCCTCGGGCGCGTACGTCGCGGGCTTGGAGGCGTTGTAGAAGGAGTTGGTGGGCTGGTCGGCGTGGGTGGGGATCATGTACTTCTCCATGGTGTCCCAGGCGCCGTTGAACTTGGACCAGTCACCGGTGACCTTGCCGTACATCGCCTGGAGCCACAGCAGGTAGCTGTACGCCTCCGAGGTGCTCTCGTGGCCCTGGTCCGGGGCCTCGACGATCAGCGTCTCCACCGAGTGGTACGGGATGCCCTCGGGGGAGAAGTAGCCGTTCGCCGGGTTGGTGATCTTGCCGTACAGGTCCAGGAAGCGGGCGTCGTACGCCTTGGACGCGGGCAGCTCCGTGACGGTGACGGTCGCCTTGGCGTGACCGGCGGCCGACGCGGTGAAGGTGGCGCCGCCGGTGCCGGAGGAGTCCGCCGTGACGGTCACCGGCTGTGCGGTGTTCCAGTTAGACGGGGTGAAGGTCAGCGACGAACCACCGGTCACGGACAGGCCCGTGTTGCCCCCCGTACGGGCGGTGCTCACCGTCACGTTCGTGCTCGGCTGTGTCGACAGCTTCACCGCGAACGTGCCCGACTTGCCTTGCTGTACGCCCAGTTGGGCGGGTGAGGCGACGACGGCGGGTCCGGAGGCGACCGTGATGCCGACGGGCGTGGAAGCGGCGGACGCGCCCAGGCTGTCGTACGCCTTCGCCACCAGCGAGTGGCTGCCGGCCGCCAGGGTGGAGACCGCGAGCGAGTAGGGGGCGCTCGTGTCCGTGCCCAGCAGCGTGGTGTCGTCGTAGAACTCGACCTTGCCGATCGTCGCGTTGTCGGCCGCCGCGGCGGTCGCCGCGAGCGGTACCGCCTCGCCCTGGGTGTAGACCGCGCCCGCGCTCGGGCTGGTCAGCACGGTCACCGGCGGCTGGTGGGCGCCGGTGCAGGGGGTGCCGTCGACCGCGAAGGAGGTGGGAGCGGTGTTGGTGCCGGAGTAGGTGAACTGGGCGCCGGTGGAGACGGCGGCACCCGCGGCGACGGTGCCGTTGTACGAGGCGTTCTTCACGGTGACCGTCCGGCCGGACTGGGACCAGGTGCCGTTCCAGCCGTTGGAGAGCTTCTGGTCGCCCGTGTAGCCGTAGGTCAGCGTCCAGCCGTCGAGCGCGGCGCTGCCCCGGTTGGTGAGGGTCAGTTCGGCGGTGAAGCCGGAACCCCAGTCGTTGGTCTTGTAGTCGACGCTGCACTGCACGGCGGCCGCGTGCGCGGTCTGTGTGCCGGTGGCGAGCATCGTCAGCGGCAGGGCGAACGCGGCGGCGACCGCGGTCCACCACCGCCGCCCGGCTCTGCGCTTGCGTCCAGGATCCATGTGCTGGTTCCTCCTTGCGGCGTGCGGCTCGGGGAGAAGTCAAGGCTTGAACCAGTGGGAGCGCTCCCATAGTGGGGACGGGGGCGGGAGCGGTCAAGATGCTTGAAGAGTCGAAAAGATTCGACAGTCCACGTCGGAGAAAAGTCGAGCAACTCCCTGGGCACGGAGCCGAGTTGGCGCTACCTTCCAACGCACCAGTGGGAGCGATTCCATTCAGTCGACGCGTCCGTCACGGCGCGCCAAACTGCAAGGAGTCGCTCATGCGACACCCCCCGCGTTCAGTACTTCTAGCCGCCTCCGGTGCGATCGCGCTCGTCACGAGCGCGGTCGTGCCGGTGGTGTCGGCCCAGGGAGCCACGCCCGCGTGCTCGGTGGAGTACTCCGTCACCAGCCAGTGGGACAACGGCTTCCAGGGGTCGGTGAAGATCACCAACAACCGGGCCGCGCTGAGCGGCTGGAAGCTCACCTTCGACCTCGCCGGCGGGCAGAAGGTCACCCAGGGCTGGAACGCCTCGTGGTCCCAGTCCGGCACCACCGTGACCGCGGCCGGCGAGAGCTGGAACAGCGAGCTCGGCACCGGCGCGAGCGTCAGCGCCGGGTTCCTCGGCTCCTGGTCGGGGAGCAACGCCGCGCCCACCGCGTTCCAGCTCAACGGCACGTCCTGCAACGTGGACGGCGAACCGACCACCCCACCACCCACCACCCCGCCACCGACGACACCACCCCCGTCCGGCGGCACCGCGCCCGCACTGCACGTCTCCGGCGACAGACTCGTCGACGCCGACGGCCGCACCCGCCGCCTGCTCGGCGTCAACCGGTCCGGCGGCGAGTTCATGTGCGTGCAGGGCCACGGCATCTGGGACGGCCCCGTGGACGACGCGGCCGTCCAGGCGATCGCCGACTGGAAGGCCGACGCGGTCCGCATCCCGCTGAACGAGGAGTGCTGGCTGGGCCTGGCGAACGTCAAGCCCGAGTACGCCGGTGCCCACTACATCGCCGCCGTGAAGGAGCTGGCGGCCCGGATCGAGGCCCACGGCATGACGCCGATCCTCGATCTCCACTGGACCTACGGCCAGTACACCGGGAACTCGGCCGGCTGCTCCGACGTGCACGCCACCTGCCAGAAGCCGATGCCCGACATGCAGTACAGCCCGTCCTTCTGGGCGTCGGTGGCGAACACCTTCAAGGACGACCGGGCCGCCGTGTTCGACCTGTTCAACGAGCCCTACCCGGACCGGGCGACCGGCAGCGCCACGGACGCCTGGAAGTGCTGGCGGGACGGCGGCACCTGCCCCGGCATCTCCTACGAGGTCGCCGGCATGCAGGACCTGATCGACAGCGTCCGCGGCACCGGCGCCCAGAACGTCGTCATGGCCGGCGGCCTGGCGTACTCCAACGACCTGAGCCAGTGGACGGCGTACCGGCCCACCGACCCGGCCGGCGAACTCGCCGCCGCCTTCCACGTCTACAACTTCAACACCTGTGCGAGCGAGTCCTGCTGGAACTCCACCCTCCTCCCGGTGGCGGCCCACGTGCCGCTGGTCGCCGGGGAGATCGGTGAGAACACCTGCGCGCACGGGTTCGTCGACCGGGTCATGAAGTGGTTCGACGATCACGACCTGTCCTACCTGGGCTGGACCTGGAACACCTGGGACTGCTCCTCGGGGCCGTCCCTGATCTCCGCCTACGACGGCACACCCACCGCGTACGGCGCCGGGCTGCGCGACCACCTGCGCGCCCTCAACCCGTAAGCACCGCCCAGCACCCGCACCCACGGAAGAAGGAAGCCCGCACCCATGAGTCACACCCGAACCACACTGCTGGTGGCCCTCGGCCTGCTCGCCGGAGCCTCCGGGACGGCGTTCGCAGCCCTGCCGGCCGGTTCCGCCGGCGCCGCCGCCGCACCCTGCACGGTCGACTACAAGATCCAGAGCCAGTGGGACACCGGCTTCACCGCCGCCGTCACCGTCACCAACAACGCGGCCGCCAAGTCCAGTTGGGCGGTGAAGTGGTCGTACGGCGGCAGCCAGAAGGTCACCAGCGGCTGGAACGCCAAGCTCACCCAGAGCGGTACCGCGGTCACCGCCGCCAACGAGAGCTACAACGGCTCGCTCGCCACCGGCGGTTCGGTCAGCTTCGGCTTCAACGGCACTTACAGCGGCACCAACGCCGTCCCCGCCACGTTCACCCTCGACGGCGTCACGTGCAACGTCGACGGCGGCACGGGCGGCACGGGCGGCACCGGTGGAGGCACCGGTGGAGGCACCGGCGGGGACACCGGCGGCGGCACCGGCGGAGGGACGGGCGGCGGGACCGGTGGGGACACCGGTGGTGGCACCGGTGGTGGCGGCACGGGCGGTGGAGGTGGCGGCGGGGACACCGGCAGCCGCGTCGACAACCCCTACACCGGCGCCAAGGTCTACGTGAACCCGGAGTGGTCCGCCAAGGCCGCGGCGGAGCCGGGCGGCAGCCGCGTCGCCAACCAGCCCACCGCGGTCTGGCTCGACCGGATCGCCACGATCAACGGGGTCAGCGGCAGCATGGGCCTGCGCGCGCACCTGGACGAGGCCCTGAAGCAGAAGGGCTCCGGCAACCTCGTGGTCCAACTGGTCATCTACGACCTGCCCGGCCGTGACTGCGCCGCCCTCGCCTCCAACGGCGAACTCGGCCCGGACGACATCGACAAGTACAAGTCCCAGTACATCGACCCGATCGCGTCCATCCTGGCCGACGCCAAGTACGCGGGCCTGCGCATCGCCACCGTCATCGAACCCGACTCACTGCCCAACCTCACCACCAACGCCGGCGGCACCGCCGGCAGCACCGACGCCTGCGCGACCATGAAGGCCAACGGCAACTACGAGAAGGGCGTCAGCTACGCCCTGGGCAAGCTGGGCGCCATCCCGAACGTCTACAACTACATCGACGCCGGCCACCACGGCTGGCTCGGCTGGGACACCAACCTCGGCCCCGCCGCCCAGGAGTTCTACAAGGTCGCCACGACCAACGGCGCCAGCGTGAACGACGTCACCGGCTTCATCGTCAACACCGCCAACTACAGCCCGACCAAGGAGCCGTACTTCAAGGTCACCGACAGCGTGAACGGGCAGACCGTGCGCCAGTCGAAGTGGGTGGACTGGAACCAGTACGTGGACGAGCAGTCCTTCGCCCAGGGGCTCCGGGACAAACTCGTCTCGGTGGGCTTCAACTCCGGTCTCGGCATGCTGATCGACACCTCCCGCAACGGCTGGGGCGGCTCCGCCCGGCCGACCAAGTCCGGCCCGCTGACCTCCGTCGACGACTACGTCAACGGCAGCCGCGTCGACCGGCGCATCCACGTCGGCAACTGGTGCAACCAGAGCGGCGCGGGCCTCGGCGAGCGGCCGACCGCGGCTCCGGCGGCCGGGATCGACGCCTACGTGTGGGTCAAGCCCCCGGGGGAGTCGGACGGCGCCAGCTCCGCCATCAACAACGACGAGGGCAAGGGTTTCGACCGGATGTGCGACCCCACCTACGGCGGCAACGGCCGCAACGGCAACAGCCCCTCGGGCGCGCTGGCCAACGCGCCGCTGGCCGGGCACTGGTTCTCCGCCCAGTTCCAGCAGCTGATGCAGAACGCCTACCCGGCGCTTCCCTAGCCGGGTGAGGTACCGCCGGGGCCGGGCCTCTCCGGCCGGCCCCCGGCGGGCCGCACCACCCCGGGGGGGCACCCGCTTTTTGCCGTACCGGCAAGGCGGGTGGCCCTCGTCCGGTGTGCCGTCGCACGCTGACGGCACCCGGAAGAGAGGCCGACCACCATGGCGCACGACCAGCACGACCACCACGGCCAGCCCACCAAGCACGCACACCACGCCCACGGCACGGACATCGACTGGAGCGAGCTGGGGCCCCTGCTGGAGACACAGGCGGAGCTGTTCGCCCCGGTTTACGAGCAGGCCATGGCGTGGCTCGCGGGGGAGGTGGGCGAGCCAGGCCTGATCGTGGACGCGGGCAGCGGCCCCGGAGTCGTCTCCTGCCTGTTCGCCGAGGCGTTCCCCGGCGCCCGGGTCGTCGCCGTCGACGGCGCCGAGCCGCTGCTGGAGCGCGCCCGGGCCCGGGCCGCCCGCCAGGGCGTCGCCGACCGCTTCGCCACTCTCGCGGGTGAACTGCCCGGTGTGCTCGACGAGCTGGACGGGCCGGCCGGCCTGGTGTGGGCCAGCCGCAGCCTGCACCACCTGGGCGACCAGCGCGCCGGGATCGAGGCGTTCGCCGGCCGACTCGCCCCGGGCGGCACCCTGGCCCTGCTCGAAGGCGGCCTGCCCTCCCGGTTCCTGCCCCGTGACTTCGGCATCGGGCGCCCCGGACTCCAGGCCCGGCTGGACGCGCTGGAGGAGGAGTGGTTCGCGCGGATGCGGGCCGACCTGCCGGGTTCGGCCGCCGTGACCGAGGACTGGCCCGCCCTGCTGGCCGCCGCCGGACTGGGCCGCACCCGTACCCGCACCTTCCTGCTCGACCTGCCCGCCCCGGCCGCCGGCCGGACCCGCGCCTACGTCGCCGCGCACCTGTCCCGGCTGCGCGAGGGTCTCGGCGACGCCCTCGACGCGGAGGACCGGGCCACCCTCGACCGGCTGCTGGACCCCGCCGACCCGGCGGGCGTGCACCTGCGTCCGGACCTGTTCGTCCTGGGCGCCTACACGGTGCACGCCGCGGTACGGCCCGCCTGACACGCCATCGGCCGCGCCGGTGTCAGTTGTTCGCCAGGAACTGCTGGGCCAGCTGGTTGCCGAGGCTGACCGCGGCGCTGTGGCTCTCGATGGGGGAGGCCTTGGAGTTCTTGAAGAGGATGTAGGTCACGCCCGAGTCGGCGCCGCCGGTGGCCGGGTCGGGGTCGATGCCGAGCGCCTTGGCGGTGGCGTAGGACGCCTCGCCGATGATCTTCGTCGGGCCGGTGTCGCCGACGACGGCGTACTCCACCTTGTTGTTGTAGACGACAGCGACCACACCGCCGCCCTTGACGCCCGCGGAGGAGTAGTTCCAGATGCCGCTGGTGCTCGGCACGACGACGTACGGCAGCGTCTCCGCCTTCAGCGGCTTGCCGTCGGACTGGTGGAAGGCGGTGTCGTCCTGGTACCAGGGGTCGCGGTCCTCGTTGCAGTTGGTGGTGCGCTGGCCGTCGCAGTCGACGTCCAGGTCGGCCTTCCAGAAGACCGCGCCGTTCTTGCCGCACACGGGGACCGTGGCCGACGTCTCCTCGTCGGTCTGGTACTTGCCGTTGGAGAGCTGCGAACAGGACGTCACCTTGGCGAGCAGGTCGGCGGCGCTGACCGTGCCCTCCTGTGCCGACCTCGGGGTGGGGGCGGCGGAGGCGTGGGCGGGCAGGAGCCCGGCGGCGAGCAGGGCCGAGCCGGAGGCCGCGGCGAGGGACAGGGTGCGGAGTCGCATGGGAGGACCTTTCTGTTAGGAAAGTTTCCTTACGAGATGTCCTCCACCGTGCCCAACCGCCATGCCCTCGTCAAGCGCCGGGGGCCGAACGGCTGAATCGCGCGCGTATTGCGGGGCTTCGCACCGCCCCGAGACTGGAGGGGGCGGAGGTGCCGTACCCGTCCGGCGGGACCGGGCGGCGCAGTCCCCGGGAGGCGAGGCCCATGTTCGTGCGCACCGTGTACGCGACCGGCGATCCGGCACTGCTCGGCACCGCCGTGCGGTCCCTGAACAGCGAGGGGCGGGACCTGCTGGAGGAACGCCCCGGGTACCGCGGCGCGGACGTGTTCGCGGACCGCAGGCTCGGCACGATCCTCACGGCGAGCTGGTGGGGGACCGAGGAGGCGTGCCGCAACAGCGACGAGGTGATGCGCGAGCGGCGCGCCCGACTCCTGGGGCCGTTCGCGGGGACGGTCGCGGTCGCCACCTACGAGGCGGCGGTGGTCCACCACCTCGCCCACCCGCTCCAGGGCGGCGGACTGCGCGTCACCCGGCTGGAGTTCGAGCCCCGGGACGGGGACCTGGTCCTCGACACCTACCGGGCCACCGTGGTCCCGCGGGCCGAGTCCCTCCCCGGGCTGGCCAGGATGTCCCTGCTGATCGACCGCGTCGGCGGCCGGGGCCTCGCCGGCGCCCTGTTCACCGACCGCGCCGGCCTGGCGGCCTCGCGGGCCGCCATGGCGGGCGCACGGCACGCCGCGACGGCGAAGGCGCACGTGGACGTGGTCGGCCTGGAGGAGTTCGAGGTGCTGTACGCGGACGTACGCCTCGACTGACGAGCCGGCCACCCCCTTGACACGGCAACGGCCGTGCGCCCCGCCGTGGAGCGGGCCGCACGGCCGCCGGGTGTCCGGGCCGGTCCGCCGGTCAGACGACGTCGAAGTCGGCCGGGTCGGGACCCAGGCGCCGGTTCTCCTCCAGGGCGCTGATCGCCGCGAGGTCCTCGTCGTCCAGGCTGAAGTCGAACACCTCGATGTTCTCCTTGATCCGGGACGGCGTGACCGACTTCGGGATGACGACGTTGCCGAGCTGCACGTGCCAGCGCAGCACCACCTGGGCCGGGGTGCGGTCGTGCTTGCGCGCGATCGCCACCACCGCCGGCACCTCCAGCAGGCCCTTGCCCTGGCCGAGCGGCGACCACGCCTCGGTGGCGATGCCCCGCTCCGCGTGGAAGTCGCGCGCGGCCTGCTGCTGGAGGTGCGGGTGCAGCTCGATCTGGTTGACCGCCGGGACGACGGAGGTCTCGGAGGCCAGCCGGCGCAGGTGCTCGGGCAGGAAGTTGGAGACGCCGATGGCGCGCGCCCGGCCGTCCGCGTGCAGCTTCTCGAACGCCTTGTACGTGTCGGTGTACTTGTCCCGGGCGGGCAGCGGCCAGTGGATCAGGTACAGGTCGACGTAGTCCAGACCCAGCTTCTCCAGCGACGCGTCGAAGGCGCGCAGCGTGGAGTCGTACCCCTGGTCGCTGTTCCAGAGCTTGGTGGTGACGAAGACGTCCTCGCGGGGCAGGCCGGAGGCGGCGATGGCCTTGCCGGTGCCCACTTCGTTGCCGTAGATCGCCGCGGTGTCGATGCTGCGGTACCCGGCCTCGAGCGCCGTGGCGACGGCCCGCTCGGCCTCGTCGTCCGGCACCTGCCAGACGCCGAAGCCCAGCTGGGGCATCTCGACGCCGTTGTTGAGGATGATCGGGGGGACCTTGCTGCTCACGAGCCTCTTGATCCTTCGGTTGTCGACAGGTGGTACTCCCATGCTCAACGATCACGGGCCCCTGTGCATTCCTGACCACGCGATTCGCCCCCCGGCATGGCACGTGTCACATCCGCGGCCGGCTCCTCAGGCCTGGTACAGCGCCTCGACCTCGAGGGCGTACGCCTTCTCGATCGCCTTGCGCTTCAGCTTCAGCGACGGCGTCAGCAGGCCGTGCTCCTCGGTGAACGGCTGGGCCAGGATGCGGAAGGTGCGGATCGACTCGGCCTGGGAGACGAGGGTGTTCGCGGCGACCACCGCCCGCCGCACCTCGGACTCCAGGTCCGGGTCGCGCACCAGCTCGGCCGGGGCCGGCCGCGGCTTGTTGCGCATCTGGAGCCAGTGGGCGACCGCCTCCTGGTCGAGCGTGACCAGGGCGGCGATGTACGGGCGGTCGTTGCCGACGACGATGCACTGACTGACCAGCGGGTGGTCGCGGACCCGTTCCTCCAGCGCGCCCGGGGAGACGCTCTTGCCGCCGGAGGTCACCAGGATCTCCTTCTTGCGGCCGGTGATGGTCAGGTAGCCGTCCGCGTCCAGGGACCCGAGGTCCCCGGTGGCCAGCCAGCCGTCGTGCAGGCTCTCGTCGGTGGCCTTCTGGTTGTTGAGGTAGCCCTGGAAGACGTTGCCGCCGCGCAGCCAGATCTCCCCGTCGTCCGCGATGTGCACGCCGACCCCCGGCACGGCCTGGCCGACGGTGCCGTAGCGGGTGCGCCCGGGCGGGTTGGCGGTCGCCGCCGCCGTCGACTCGGTCAGGCCGTAGCCCTCGTAGATCTGCACGCCCGCGCCCGCGAAGAACAGGCCCAGCCGGCGGTCCATCGCCGAGCCGCCGGACATCGCGTTGCGCAGCCGGCCGCCCATCGCGGCCCGGACCCGCGCGTACACCAGCTTGTCGTACAGCTGGTGCTGCATCCGCAGCCCCGCCGACGGGCCGGGGCCGGTGCCCCAGGCCTTGGCCTCGACGGCCTCCGCGTAGGCGACGGCGATGTCGACGGCCTTCTCGAACGCCCCGGCCCGGCCGTCCTTCTCGGCCTTGCGGCGGGCGGCGGCGAAGACCTTCTCGAAGATGTAGGGGACGGCGAGGACGAACGTCGGGCGGAACGCGGCCAGGTCCGGCAGCAGGGCGGCGGCGTTCAGCTGCGGCTGGTGCCCGAAGCGGACCCGGCCGCGGACCGCGGCGACCTCCACCATCCGACCGAAGACGTGCGCCAGCGGCAGGAACAGCAGGGTGGACGCCTCGTCGCCCTTCTTCGAGTGGAACACCGGCTCCCACCGCCGGATCACGGTGTCCGCCTCGAACATGAAGTTGCCGTGCGACAGCACGCAGCCCTTGGGTCGGCCGGTGGTGCCCGAGGTGTAGATGACCGTGGCGACCGAGTCCGGGGTCACGGCCCGCCGGTGCCGGTGCACGACCTCGTCCTCCAGGTGCGCCCCGGCGTCGTACAGCTCCTGCACGCAGCCGGCGTCCAGCTGCCACAGCTCGCGCAGCCCGGGCAGCCGGCCGATGACCGTGGCGATGGTCATGGCGTGGTCCTCGTGCTCGACGACCGCCGCGGAGACCTCCGCGTCGTGCAGCATCCAGAAGCACTGCTCCGCCGACGACGTCGGGTAGACGGGCACCACCTGGGCGCCGATCGTCCACAGGGCGAAGTCGAAGAGGGTCCACTCGTAGCGGGTGCGGGACATGATCGCGACGCGGTCGCCGAACCGGACGCCACGGGCGAGGAGGCCCTTGGCGAGCGCCATCACCTCGTCGCGGAACCCGGCGGCGGTCACGTCCCGCCACTGCCCGGAGGCGTCCTTGCGGCCGAGGGCGACGCGCAGCGGGTCGGTCGTCGCGTGCTGGAAGACGACGTCCGCCAGACCGCCGGCCGGCGCCGACGACTCCAGCGGCGGGTTGGTGAACTCGCGCAACCTCGCTCCCTGTGTCTCGCGCCTCAGTGACGTTGGCCGGCACACCGCCGTCAGGCCGTGAAAGCTACCCCACCCGGTCGGTGTGCGGGAGGGGTGCGGAAAGGTAGCAAAGCTCACGTTCTCCCCGGCCGAGGACCGGGAAATGCCCGCACATGGGTAGGGGCCGGACACAATACTGACGGGTCAGTAAGTTTCGGTACCGTAATCTCCACGGAATCTGTACCGGCCGATTACCGCCCCCCGCGCCCCGCGCGGTCCATCGGCTGGGCGCGCCGGCGTCCGCCGCGGCCGGACCGCGCCGTCACCCGTCCCGCCGCCCCAGCCGTTCGCCGCCCGCCAGCACCGCCGCCGCCAGGGCGTTCGCCGCGCCCTCGGTCGCCCCCCGGTGACTGCCGTGGGCCAGGACGAAGTCCACCTTCCCCAGCTCGGGCAGGCCCGAGCGTTCGGGCAGCCGCAACAGGCCGGGCGGGATCAGCCGCCGGGAGTGGGCCATCACCCCCAGGCCGGCCCGGGCCGCGGCGACGAGCCCGTTGAGGCTGCCGCTCGTGCACACGATCCGCCACGGCCGGCCGTGACGCTCCAGCACCTCCAGCGCACGGGCCCGGGTGAGGCCCGGCGGCGGGTACACGATCAGCGGGACCGGCCGGTCGGCGTCCAGGCGCAGCCGCTCGGCGCCGATCCACACCAGGTCGTCGCGCCACACCAGCGTGCCGCGGGTGTCCTCCGGCCGCCGCTTGGCCAGCACCAGGTCCAGCTTCCCGGCGGCCAGCCGCTCGTGCAGGGTGCCGGACAGTTCCACCGTCAGCTCCAGGTCGACCTCCGGGTGGTCCTCGCGGAAGGACTCCAGGATCTCCGGCAGCCGGGTCAGCACGAAGTCCTCCGAGGCACCGAACCGCAGCCGGCCCCCGAGGCGCGTGCCGGTGAAGAACGCCGTCGCCTGTTCGTGCACGGCCAGGATGCGGCGGGCGAAGCCGAGCATCGCTTCACCGTCCCCGGTCAGCTCCACCGCGTGCGTGTCCCGCGAGAACAGCTGCCGGCCGGCCGCGTCCTCCAATCGGCGGACGTGCTGGCTCACCGTGGACTGACGCAGCCCCAGCCGCCGGGCCGCCTGGGTGAAGCTGAGCGTCTGGGCGACCGCCAGGAAACTGCGCAACTGCGTCGGTTCGTACACCACCCGAGCCTACCGCCATCATCACGGATCGTGATGACTGTCAGAGTGGTGTGCGCCTTTCCCGATCGGCGGCCCCGGGGGCACGATGGAGGAGGGGTCCCGCGCGCCCGGGACCCGACGACACCCGCACAGCACACCGGAGCACCGTGAATCGCCTGCGCTGGCCGACCTGGATGCCGATCGACCCGTACATCGTGCTGCTGCTCGGGACGGTCGGCCTCGCCGCGCTGCTCCCGGCCCGCGGCACCGGCGCGGACGTCGCCTCCGGCGCCTCCACGGCCGCGATCGCCTTCCTGTTCTTCCTGTACGGCGCCCGGCTCTCCACCCGGGAGGCGCTGACCGGACTCACCCACTGGCGGTTCCACCTCACCGTCCTTACCTGCACCTTCGTCGTCTTCCCGGTGTTCGGGCTGGCCGCGCGGGGGCTCGTGCCGGCCGTACTGAGCCAGCCGCTCTACCAGGGCCTGCTGTTCCTGACGCTGGTGCCGTCCACCATCCAGTCATCGATCGCGTTCACCTCCATGGCCCGTGGCAACGTGCCCGCGGCGATCTGCGCAGGCTCCTTCTCCTCCCTCGCCGGCATCGTCCTCACCCCGCTGCTCGTGGCGGGGCTGCTCGGCGGCGACGCCGGGTTCTCCGCCGACTCGCTGGTGAAGATCGTGGGCCAGCTCCTGGTGCCGTTCCTCGCCGGACAGCTGCTGCGGCGCTGGGTCGGGGACTTCGTCACCCGGCACAGAAGGGTCCTCGGGCTCGTCGACCGGGGCTCCATCCTGCTGGTCGTCTACACCGCGTTCAGCGAGGGCGTCACCCAGGGCGTCTGGCACCAGGTCAGCGCCGTGCGGCTGGCCGCGCTGCTCGCCGTCGAGGCCGTCCTGCTGGCGGTGATGCTGGCCCTGACCTGGTACGGCGGCCGGCTGCTCGGTTTCGGCCGCGCGGACCGGATCGCCCTCCAGTTCGCCGGGTCGAAGAAGTCCCTGGCCTCCGGGCTGCCCATGGCGAGCGTCCTGTTCGGCGCGCACGCCTCCCTGGCCGTCCTGCCGCTGATGCTCTTCCACCAGATGCAGCTGATGGTGTGCGCCGTCATCGCCAAGCGCCGGGCCCGCGACCCCGAGGCGGGCGCGGACCCGGCCGGGGAGTCACCCGTTCACGGTGTCCAGCGGCAGCCACAGGACCGTGTCCCGCGCTGAGCGCAGCACCCGCGGGTCCGCCAGCTCCGCGTCGGTCAGCGCCCGGTCCCAGACGCGGACCTCGTCCAGCGCACCGGCGAAGAAGGCGCGGCCGTCCATGCGCTGACCGAGGTGGATGCCGAAGGGCGAGTAGCGGCTGACGGAACCCGGCGGATCGGCGGTGTCCGGCCCGGCGCCGTCGACCGCCAGCGACAGCCGGCCGGCGCCCCGCCGGAGCACGGCGTGGTGCCACCGGCCGTCGTTGTACGCGCTGTCCGTGCGCACGTACGCGGTCCGCGGCGGCCCCGCCCCGTCCCGCGCGGTGACCAGCCCCTGGAGCCGGTGGTTCGCCGGTTCGCCGCGCAGCCACACCTGCGGCTGACTGGTGCCGATGCCGCCCATCCACAGCATCGGCTGCTCCCCGGCCGTCGCCGAGTACCGGAACCACAGCGACGCCGTGAAGTCCTCCTCGCCCAGGGGCAGCGACGGGCGGTACGGCAGGCGTACGGCGTCGTCGGTGCCGTCGAACTCCAGCGCGCCCCCGTCCACCCCGTCCGTCTCCTCCGCGCCGCCGAGCACCGCGGCCGGGCGGGCGTGCCGGGCACGGTCGGCGGTCACCGGGTCGGGGCCCCGGCGCGGCGCGAGCCAGTCCTCGGTGAAGCGGGCGAAACGGATCTCGTCCCGGGCGTCCACCGCACCGCCCTCGTAGAGCAGGCCGACCGTCCCGGAATCGACGCGCACCAGGTCGGAGTAGCCCGACCAGTCGGTCGTGACCACCGTGCCGCGGTCCACGGCCTCCCAGGTCCGCCCGCCGTCGTAGGAGGAGCGGATCATCATCGTGCGGCGCCGGTCGGGGTCGCCGGGGCAGGCCAGCAGCAGGCGGTCGCCCAGGCGCAGCAGCGAGCCCTGCACCTGCGGGGCGTACAGGCCGGGCAGGGCACGGAAGGGCGCGGTGAAGCTGCCGCCGCCGTCGCGGCTGACGGCCTGCGTGCGGTGACCGAGGTCGGTGCCGTCCTGTTCGCGGCCGCTGACCAGGACCGAACCGTCCTCGCGCTCCGCCAGGGTCAGTTCGGAGGGCTTCTGCCGGAAGGTGCCGTCGGCGGCGACCGGCCAGGTGTCGGTGGCGCCGATCCGCCAGTGCTCCCCGTGGTCGTCGCTGACGACCAGCGCCGCGTGGTTGGCGCTCACCCGGCTGCCGTCCCACGTCTCGGTGTTGACTCCGAACACCAGGCGGCCCGCGTACCGGCCGCGGGTCAGCTGGATGCCGTGCACCGGCCCGGTGGCGTACCAGGAGTTCCAGTCGGCGGGCAGGATCTCCGGGCTCAGGTCCCGCGCCGGCGACCAGGTCCGGCCCGTGTCGTCGCTGTACCGCAGATGGGGGGTGCGGTCGCACGGCACCGAGCAGCCGGCGCCGTCCGTACGGCCCGTGTTGTAGGTCTCCGCCAGCCAGATGCGGCCGGTGGAGCGGTCCACGACGGGCGCGGGGTTGCCGTGGGTGTCACCGGCCCCCTCGTCGACCACCAGCAGCGGGCCCCAGGTGCGCCCGCCGTCGGTGGACCGCTTGAGCACGATGTCGATGTCGGCCGCGTCCCCGCAGGTGAGCACCCGGCCCTCGGCGAACGCCAACAGCGTGCCGTCGACCGCCCGCACGACCGCCGGGATACGGAAGCAGGCGTACCCAGGGTCCTGCGAGGCCCGGAACAGCGTCTGCTGCTCGAACAGGGGCCCACCGCCGCCGGGTCGCGCCTGCGCAGGGGGGAGCGGGACCAGTAGCGCGCCGGTGGTGAGGAGGGCGGTGGCCAGGAGGGATGTGAGCCGGGGGGCGGATCTCGGGCGGCGGGTTACGGAACTCGGGCGGGTCAGGAATCTGAGGCGGGTGGCGAATCCAAGACGGGGGGCGGATCTGAGCCGGGTGACGGATCTCAGGCGGGTGACGGATCCGAGGCCGGTGACGGATCCGAGACGGGTAGCGGCTCTGAGACGCGTGACGGATCTCAGGCGGGTGCGGAGTCCTGACGGCACGGAGCGACCTGCCCTTCGTCGGCCGGACAACTGGACGTCCGGACATCCCACGTCCAACGTGCGTCCCCTAGAAGGTAGTTGGGGGCACGGCGCCCCACAAGGAGTGAGCGGGCACTCACGGACGCAGGACGACCTTGCCGAGGTTGGCCCGGGTGGTGATCGCCTCGTGCGCCCGTGCCGCGTCCGCCAGGGCGAACTCCCCGTGCACGGCGGGCCGTACGGCGCCCTCCACGTACAGCCGCCACAATTCGCGCCGCCACCGCTCGTACAGCTCGGGCCGGCCGCGGGCGATCAACGCCATCTGGAAGCCGATCACCGACTTCGCTCCCACCAGCAGGTCGTACGCCCGGATCGTGCCACCGCCCGAGCTGTAGGCGACCAGGCGGCCGTGCGGAGCGAGCGCGGCCAGCGCCGGGGCGAGCAGGTCGCCGCCCACGGCGTCCAGCACGCAGTCGACGGGGTCGGCCCAGCCGTCGTCGCCGTACCGGACGCAGTCGTCCGCGCCCAGCGACCGGACGAACTCCGTCTTGTCCGGCGCGGACACGGCCCCGACCACGCGGCCCGCGCCCCGGGCCCGCGCCAGCTGGACCGCGAGGTGCCCGACCCCGCTGGCCGCCGCCGTCACCAGGACCGACTCCCCGGGCGTGAGCCGTGCGGCGTCCAGTGCCCCGAGCGCCACCAGGCCGGCGCGCACCAGCGCGACCGCGGTCACCTCGTCCGCGCCCTCCGGTACCGGGGACGCCATCTCCTCGCGCAGGACCGCGAAGTCGGCGTACCCGTGGCCGAAACACAGTCCGGTCACCCGGTCGCCGGGCCGGAACCGGGTCACGCCGGCGCCGGCCGCCACCACCTCGCCGGCGATCTCACCGCCCAGCGGCACCGGCTCCGCGGCCTCGGTGACCTTCCGGACCGTCGGCAGGGTGACACCGACGGCCGCGCAGTGAACCAGCACCTCTCCGGGTGCGGGTTCCGGCACGGGCACCTCCTCCAGGAACAGGGGGCCGCCGGTGGCTTCGTACCGGACGCGACGCATCGCACCTCCATCGCCGGGCACACCCGGCCGACCGTTGGGAACACCCACGAAATCGTGGGGAGTCCCAACGATAAGGAAGGTTCATGGGTATGTCCAACGATTCTTCGGCTAGGCTCCCGACATGGCCGAAGCATCCCTGCCCGCGATCCGCTCCCTCCCCAGCTGGCTGCTCGGCCGGGCCGCCGCGCGGGGCCGTGCCCTGGTCGCCGACGCCCTGGCCGCCGAGGGCCTGCGGATGTGGCACCACGTCGTCCTCTCCGCCGTACGCGACCTCGCCCCCGTCGCCCAGGCCGACCTCGGCCGCGCCGTGAGCCTCGACCCCAAGGACGTCGTCGGCATCCTGAACGACCTCCAGTCCGGCGGCCTGGTCGACCGCGCCCCCGACCCCCGCGACCGGCGCAAGAACGCCGTCTCCCTCACCGAGGACGGCGCCCGTCTCCTCGTACGCTGCGAGAAGGCCGCCCGCGAGGCCAACGACGCCCTGCTCGCCCCGCTGACGCCCGCCGAACGCGAGCGGTTCATGGCCCTGCTGACCAGGATCTCCGGCACGGACGGCTGACGGCCGACGGTTGCATCGGGGTGGCGGGGACGGGTCGGCCGCGGCCGGCCCGTCCCCGGTGACACGGTCAGCCGCGGGCGGCGGCCTCGCTCTCCCGCAGGACGAGGCGGTGCTCGCCCGCGTACACGTTCATCGAAGTGCCCCGCAGGAAGCCGACCAGCGTCAGACCGGTCTCCGTCGCCAGGTCCACCGCCAGCGAGGACGGCGCGGACACCGCCGCCAGCACCGGTATGCCCGCCATCACCGCCTTCTGCGCCAGCTCGAACGAGGCCCGGCCCGACACCATGAGGATCGTCCGGGACAGCGGCAGACCGTCCTGCTGGAGCGCCCGGCCGACCAGCTTGTCGACCGCGTTGTGCCGGCCCACGTCCTCCCGGGTGTCCAGCAGCTCCCCGTCCTCGTCGAACAGGGCGGCCGCGTGCAGGCCGCCGGTGCGGTCGAACACCCGCTGGGCCGCGCGCAGCCGGTCGGGAAGCTCCGCCAGCAGCGCGGGCGTGACCCGCAGCGGGGGAGTGTCCGCGATCGGCCACCGCGTGGTCGTGCGGACGGCGTCCAGGCTGGCCTTGCCGCACAGGCCGCACGAGGACGACGTGTAGACGTTCCGCTCCAGGGAGAAGTCCGGCAGGGTGACGCCCGGCGCGGTGCGCACGTCCACCACGTTGTAGGTGTTCGCGCCCCCCTCCCCGGTGGCCCCCGCGCAGTAGACGATGTTCTGGAGGTCGGCCGCCGAGGCCAGGACGCCCTCGCTCACCAGGAACCCCGCCGCCAGCGCGAAGTCGTCGCCCGGGGTGCGCATGGTGATGGCGAGCGGCTTGCCGTTCAGCCGGATCTCCAGGGGCTCCTCCGCGACCAGCGTGTCCGGCCGGGCGGACACCGCCCCGTCCCGGATGCGGAGGACCCTGCGTCGTTCCGTGACTCGTCCCATGTTCTGATCAGCCCCGGGTTCGGTACATGGCGGCCGGATCGGCCCTGGCGCAACCGTGGGTCACCGGGCCGTCGTACGGCGGGGCGACCTTCACCGTCTCATTGTCCTGCACACGAAGGGCGGACGTGCGGCCCCGCCCCCGTACACCCGGTACCCCTGATGGCCGGAGTCCTCCCCTCCCCCCGCCCGCCCGGAACGGCGCTCGCGCGTCCGACGGTCTGACCGGAGCCGACAATCCCGGCGCCCGATTCCTGTGACTTCACCTGCCGTCGTACCCGTGAGTCACTGTTCAGACTGAAGGATCCCGCTACCCGGCAACGAGGGGATCCCCTGCATGAACGGCTCGCGCATCGCCGCCATCGGTCACTACCAGCCCGCCAAGGTGCTCACCAACGACGACCTGGCGGGCATGGTCGACACCGGTGACGAGTGGATCCGCAGCCGGGTGGGCATCCGCACCCGGCACATCGCCGGCCCCGACGAGCCCGTCGACGAACTCGCCGCGCACGCCGCCGCCAAGGCGCTCGCCGCGGCGGGCCTGGCCCCCCACGACATCGACCTCGTCCTCGTCGCCACCTCCACCGCGATCGACCGCTCCCCGAACACCGCCGCCCGCGTCGCGGCCCGGCTCGGCATCCCGCGGCCCGCCGCGATGGACGTGAACGTGGTGTGCGCCGGGTTCACCCACGCGCTCGCCACCGCCGACCACACCGTCCGGGCCGGCGCGGCCACCCGTGCCCTGGTCGTCGGCGCCGACAAGATGTCCGACGTCACCGACTGGACCGACCGCAGCACCTGCGTCCTCGTCGGCGACGGCGCCGGGGCCGCCGTGGTCGAGGCCGCCCGGCCGGGGGAGGAGCCCGGGATCGGGCCCGTGCTGTGGGGGTCGGTGCCCGAGATGGGGCACGCCGTGCGGATCGAGGGCACGCCGCCGCGGTTCGCCCAAGAGGGGCAGAGCGTCTACCGGTGGGCCACCACCCGCCTCCCGGCCATCGCCCGCCAGGCCTGCGAGAAGGCCGGGATGGCACCCCGGGACCTCGCCGGGGTCGTCCTGCACCAGGCCAACCTGCGGATCATCGAGCCGCTCGCCGAGAAGATCGGCGCCGTCAACGCGGTGGTCGCCCGCGATGTCACCGAGTCCGGCAACACCTCCGCCGCCAGCATCCCGCTCGCCTTCTCCAAGCTCGTCGAGCAGGGGGCGCTGCGCACGGGCGACCCGGTACTGCTGTTCGGCTTCGGCGGCAACCTGTCGTACGCCGGTCAGGTCGTCCGCTGCCCCTGAGGCCCCCGGAGCCCCGGCCCACGCGGCCACCAACACCTGCCGTGCACGGGATCTCGCACACCGTGCACCCCCGCGATCCACCGCCGGCCGGCCGCCCGGCACCCCGTCCGGCGTGCGGATACGCAGGTGAAACGCACTCCGAAACCTTGGTATTGTTGTCCATGTCGCCGCGGGGAACACACCGGCGTGGCGGCAGACACCTGGTCCGGGTGGCGGAATGGCAGACGCGCTAGCTTGAGGTGCTAGTGCCCTTTATCGGGCGTGGGGGTTCAAGTCCCCCCTCGGACACCAGCGAAGACCCCACTTCATGTGGGGTTTTTGGCTTTTCCAGGTCAGACCAGGGATGACAGGCCGAGTCGGCTTGTACCGGGGGCGGGGCGCGCTCCGTCCTCGAACAAGCCGGAAAAGCAGAAGGCCCCCCACAGGTTCACTGTGGGGGTCGTCTGGCTTCTGGGACATGGCGGGCTCCCATGGCGGGTGCTATTTCATGACGCCGTGACGCCACGGTGGCCGGTCCACGCCTCGCACGCGGCGACCGTGGACTTCAGCCAGTCCTCATCCGGCTTCCGCTCGGCGAACCCGCTGTACAGACGCAGGTTGGCGGCAGCGAAGGCATTGATCGCCCCCGGATCCGCCCTGTGTCACGCGGGCAACTGACCGGCGAGCACTCGCTTTCGTCGCCGCCACCGCTGTCTTTGTCCGGGCCGCAGGGGCTGTCGGGGCCGCAGCTGTACGAGACGCTGGTCGATGTGGAGCGGGGCGTCGGCCGGGGACGGCCACTATTCCAGCCACGTCCCGTCGCGCATGATGACTCTGCCGCGTAGTTCCGGTACGCCGCGCCAAGCGCGCACACTTTTCGGCACCACGCGCACATACAGGTAGGAACTCTCCTCCGCACGCGGGTCCCACCCGAACTTGGCGGTGAACGCCTCCGCAGCGGCTTCGGGCACATCCTGGTCCAGGAAGCTCTCCGCCTCACCCTGGAGAAGCACCACATTGAAAGTGTCGGGCAGCGCCAGGCGCACACGCGGCTCCTCGCGGACGTTCCGCGCAGTCGCGGAGGTGGCACTGGTGCAAATCCACACTGCTCGCCCATCCCACAAGAACCACAGCGGCACCTGGTGCGGCCCGTGATCAGGATGTGCTGTCGACACCCATACATCCCGCTCGGTGACAAGCCGTTCCAGAGTGTCGCGTCTACGCTCCGCCGTTCGGCGGCGAACAATCGCCGTGGTCCGCATGAGTCCCGACCCTAGCCAGCAGGCTCAGAGCGCGCATGGGGCGAGGGACCTACTCCCGGCGACCGATGAACCCCTCGGCCTCTGACGCGGAGACGGCCAACCGGGGAGCTCAGCGTGGCCACCTGGAGTGATCAGTGGCCGGAGGCCGGTCCCGGCGAGCTGGTCGGCAGATCCAGAACGCGGTCTCAGCGGGCCGCGCGTGGACCGGTGCGGGTCCAGCCCGCCAGCGCGCCGCCGAGGAGCGGGGCGCTGACGAACAGCACGGCGAGGGCGGTCGCGAGGACGACGGTCGTCACGTCCGGCGCATGGACGTCGGGAGCGGCCAGGGCCGTGAAGTCGGTGATCCAGAGGAGCGGTCCCAGGGCGCCGCACACCGCCAGCAGCCGGCAGGCACCGGCGCGTCCGAGGGTGGCCCCCAGCAACGCGGACGGGACGGGGCCGCACACCAGCATGCTCAGCATGAGGGCGGCGCCCGTCAGATCCAGGATGTGCGCCGCGCTCGGCAGCCAGGGGGCGGACGCGGTCACCGCCGCCCACATCAGGCAGGCCGGGACGAGCCCCGCGGACAGCTTCGGGGCCGGCGTCTCCGGACGCGTCGTTTCGTGCCTCATCCTTACCTCCGGTGAAGTCAGGACGATGCTCCCACTGTTTTTGAACATGTTCAACTCCTCTGGGGGTGGCCGAGATGTCGCGCGACCGCCGACAACGGTGGTATTAACTGCCGTTCATGAGTGGTGGTGAACGCACGGCGAGCCGTACGGCGGTCCTGGTCTGCCAAGGGCGTGCCGCAGCGGACGGCCGGCTCGGGGCGGGCCGGTTCGCGGACGCGGTGGCGGTGCGGCTGCTGCGGCCCCCGGAGCGGATCCCCGTGGACGAGGTGCGCGCGGGCACCCCACCCCGGGGCTGGGCGGCGCGTACGGCGTATGAAGGCGTGCGGGCCTGCGCGGAGGTCCTGGTGCCCCGCACGGTCGCGATCGACGACGCCGTGCGCGGCCACCGGGCGCCTCAACTGGTCGTGCTCGGCGCCGGACTGGACTCCCGCGCGTGGCGGTTGCCGGAACTCGCGGAGACCGACGTGTGGGAGGTCGACCACCCGGCCTCCCAGCGGGACAAACAGCAACGACTGGCCGAGGCGGGCACCCCGGCCGTCCTGGCCCGTTCGGTGACCTTCACCCCCGTCGACTTCGCCGCGGACGACCTGGGCGGCGCGCTCCGGGCCGCCGGCCACGACGCGTCCGTCCCGACGACCTGGCTGTGGGAGGGCGTCATCCCGTATCTGGCACCCGCCGAGGTGCGCGCCGCGGTGCGCGCGATCACCGGCCGTTCCGCGCCCGGGAGCACGCTGGTCCTCAACTACCAGAGCCCCTCGGCGAAGGCGGCCGCGGGCCGCCTGATCGCGCGGGTCCTGAACAGTTCCCTCACGGCGGCCGAGCCGTGGCGGTCCCTGTGGAAGCCGCGGGCGATGGCGGCCCTCCTCGCCGAACACGGGCTGCGGGTCGTCTCGGACGAAGACCTCCTGACCGTCGCCGAGCGCCTGGAGGTCGGCGCGCGGGGCGTCATGTCGCTGCGCTCGGGCCGCGTCGCCGTCGCCCGGCAGGACTGAGGCGTGGAGAGGCCGGGGCGCCCCGACCGGGGGCCGGTCCCGCTCGTGGAACCCGCCGAGCCGGTCCGGTGCGCGCGGGCCGCGCGCAGCCGCCGGGCCGCCGCCGTACGTGCCTCGGGCCGGGTGCGGACCGTCGTCGGCCGTCCGGCGGACCTCCCGTGAGGTTCGGGCACGCGCTGATCGACCTGACCCCGCTCAGGACCTCCCCGCCGTTCCGGCGGTTGTGGGCCGGGCAGTCGCTGTCCGCCCTCGGCAGTCAGATGACGCTCGTCGCCGTGCTGGTCCAGGTCTGGCGGATGACGGAGTCCACCACCTGGACGGGCGCCGTCGGGCTGGCGCAGGCGATCCCGCTCGTCGCGCTCGGACTGTTCGCCGGATCGCTCGTCGACCGAGTGGACCGCCGCAGGTTCTACCTGCTCACCACCGGCGGAGAAGCCCTGTGCTCACTGCTCCTGGCGCTCCAGGCGTTCCTCGGGCACCTGCCCGCCGCCGGCGTGCTCGGGCTGCTGGCCCTCCAGTCCTTCTTCGTCGCGGGCGCCGGCCCGGCCTCGCGCACCTTCGTCCCGCACCTGCTGCCCCGGCATCAGCTGGCCGCGGGACTGGCGCTGCGCCGGATCGCCTTCCAGGGCGCCATGCTGCTCGGTCCCGCCCTCGCCGGACTGATCGTCAGCGGTTTCGGAGCCGGCGCCTGCTACCTGATCGACGCCCTGACGTTCGTCGCCGCCCTCCACGGTGCCGCCGGCCTGCCCCGGACGAGCCCGGGGGACGAGCCCGCGCGGCCCGGCCTACGTGGAGTGCTGGACGGCCTGGCCTTCCTGGCCCGTACCCCCGCCGTCCGCGGCGCCCTGCTCACCGACCTGGCCACCACCGTGCTGTCGATGCCCGTCAGCCTCTTCCCCCTGATCGTCGCCGAACGGTTCGGTGGCGATCCGCGCGCCCTCGGACTGTTCCTCACGGCCATCGCCGTCGGCGGGGTCGCCGCCTCGCTCTTCTCCGGCACGTTCACCCGCAGCCCCCGCCCCGGGCTGGTCATGCTCGCCGGATCCGCCACCTGGGGCGCGGCGCTGACGCTGCTCGGCGTGGCACCCGGCCCGTGCGCCGCCCTGGCCCTCCTCGTCCTGGCCGGTGCCGCCGACACCGTCTCCGTCGTCTCCCGCGGCACCGTCGTGCAGACGCACACCCCGGACGCGCTGCTCGGCCGTGTCGGCGCGGCCGAACAGATCGTCGGGCAGGCCGGACCCGACCTCGGCAACATGCGCGGCGGCCTCGTCGCGGACGCCACCTCGGGAACGGCGGCCCTCGTCAGCGGTGGCCTGCTCTGCCTCGGCGCCGTGGCCGTGGTGGGCCTCACCACGGCGGACCTGCGCGGCCGTCGCGCCGCCCGCACGGTCCGCACGGCCCGCGCCGTCCCGCCGCCCCCGCTCCCCGATCCGGAGAACGGCGGGCGCGTGCCCGGGGACTCCCCGTCGTGAGGTTGCGTCCCCGTACCCGTTGTCAGACCAACCGGCTCTCCAGGCCCGCTCGCCACGTCGGTGGGGTCGTTCGGGAGGGCGTGGGGCCGGGGCGGTGGCCGCCTCGGGTGAGGAACGCGGCCAGGGGGAGGACCGCCGCGCCCACGGTGACCGCGTCCGGGCCCAGCCGGCCCAGTTCGATGCGGGTACGGCCCGCGGGGAAGCGCAGGGCCTGCGCGAGGGCGTGCGCGCGGACCTGTTCCAGGAAGGCGGTGCCGAGCTGGAGGCCCGCCCAGCCGCCGACGAGGACCCGTTCGGGCTGGAAGAGGTTGATGAGGTCGGACAGGCCCGCACCGAGGTAGCGGGCCGTCTCGTCGAGCACCGCCACCGCCAGGGGGTCGGGGTCCGCCCCGCCGGCCGGGCGGGCCGCGGCCAGCAGTTCGGTCAGCGCCCGCTCCTCGCCGGCGCCGGTGGAGGCCCGTCCGCCCGCCTCCCGCCAGCGTGCCACCAGCGCCTCCGCGCCGGCGTACGCCTCCAGACAGCCCCGCGCCCCGCACCGGCACCGGCGCCCGCCGACCCGCAGGGTGAGGTGCCCCCATTCCACCGCCCTGCCCTGGTCCGCGTCCTCGGTGACCACGCAGGCGCCGACCCCGGAGCCGAAGAGCACCACCACGGCGTTGCGGGCGCCGCGCCCCGCGCCGAACCACATCTCGGCCTGGCCGAGGGTCTTGGCGCCGTTGTCGATGAAGTACGGCACCTGCGGCGGCAGTTGGCCGGTGAGCCGGAGCAGCCGCTCCAGTGGCACCGCGTCCCAGCCGATGGTCTGGCCGTGGACGACCGTGCCACCCTCCCCGGTGTCCTCGATGATGCCGGGGACGCCGATGCCGACGCCGAGCAGTTCACCGGGGGCGCCCTCGGAGGCCCGCAGCACCTCGGTGATGCCCTGGTGGACGTGGCCGACGACGGCGTTCACGTCGTACCCGCGCGTCCCCAACAAGCTTTCGGCGCGCGCCAGTTCGGTGAGGCCCAGGTCGAACAGCTCGACCCGGACCCGGGTTTCGCCGACGTCGACCCCGATCAGCCGTCCGCTGTCCGGTCGTACGCGCAGCAGCCGACGGGGTCGCCCGGCGTCCGCGCCGACGATCCCCGCCTCCTCCAGCAGGCCGTCGGTGAGCAGCTCGGCCACGACGTTGCTGATGGAACCCGAACTCAGCCCGGTCGCCGGACCCAGCGCGTGGCGGCTCATCGGCCCGTCGAAATACAACCGTTGCAGAACGGAGCTGCGGCTCTCCCGCCGCAGGTCACGCACCGTACGGCCAGCCCGTCCCGCCACTTGGCCTCCCTGTTTCGCGTGTTTTCGGGGCCCGCCGGGCCGGCCGTCGCTGCCGCATCCCTTGACGAGCGTTTCTCTTGAGGTTTAACTCACGTCCTAAATTAAGCCATGAGGGGCTCGGGGTGCCGGACGGGGTGCCGACCGCCGCGAGCAGCCTCTGGGTTCGACCCCGGAAAGGGACACCAGGAGCCATGCGCAGCATCCGAGCCGCGGCCGTAGGCGCCGTCACCATGTCTCTCGCCCTCGCGGCCACGGCCTGCGGCGGCGGTTCGTCCAGCGGCGGGGGATCCGGCGACTCGCCGAAGACGTTGACCTACTGGGCCACCAACCAGGGCGCCAGCATCGCGGTGGACAAGAAGGTCCTCCAGCCCGAACTCGACAAATTCCAGAAGCAGACCGGGATCAAGGTCAAGCTGGAGGTCGTGCCCTGGTCCGACCTGCTCAACCGGATTCTCACCGCGACCACGTCGGGCCAGGGCCCGGACGTGCTGAACATCGGCAACACCTGGAGCGCCTCCCTCCAGGCGACGGGCGCGCTGCTGCCGTGGGACGCGAAGAACTTCGACAAGATCGGCGGGCGGGACCGCTTCGTCGACTCCGCCCTCGGTTCGACCGGCGCGACCGGCAAGGACCCGGCGGCCGTACCGCTGTACTCGATGGCGTACGCGCTCTACTACAACAAGAAGATCTTCGCCGACGCCGGCATCTCCAAGCCCCCGGCCACCTGGGACGAACTGGTCGCCGACGGCAAGAAGATCAAGGCCAGGGGCAAGTCCGTGCTCGGCGCCGAGGGCGCCAACGTCTCGGAGAACATCCACCACGTCTTCGTCTTCGCCAAGCAGCACGGCGCCGACTTCTTCACCCCCGAGGGCAAGCCGGCCTTCACCGACGCCAAGGTCGTCGACGCGGTCAAGGAGTACGTCGACCTGATGGCCAAGGACAAGGTCGTCCCCACCGGCGACGCGGAGTACGCGCAGAACCAGTCCGTCAGCGACTTCGCCAAGGGCAAGCAGGCCATGCTGCTGTGGCAGACCGCCGCCGCCAACCTCAAGAGCCAGGGCATGAGCGAGGACGCCTACGGCGTCGCCCCCGTGCCCGTCCGCTCCGGCACCCCCGGCACGGGCGCGCAGACCAACTCGATGGTCGCCGGCATCAACATCGCCGTGTTCCGGAACAGCCACAACCTCGACGGCGCCACGAAGTTCGTGAAGTTCATGACCGGCGACGCCGAGCAGAAGATTCTCAACGAGGCCTACACCACCATCCCGCCGGTCAAGGGCGCCCAGGGCGACCCGGCGTTCAACGCCCCGGCCACCGCCGTGCTCAAGCAGACCCTCGCCACCAGCGCCGCCCCGCTGCCGCAGGTCGCCTCCGAGTCGCAGTTCGAGACGGCGGTCGGTACGGCCGTGAAGGACCTGTTCGCCGACGCGGCCGCCGGACGCGCGGTCACCACCGACTCGGTCCGGGCCAAGCTGGAGAAGGCCCAGCAGCAGATGCCGGCGGCCTGAACGCGATGACCACCACGACCACCACCGCCCGCGAGGAACCGGTGCGGCAGGCCTCCCCCGGTGCGGCGCGCGTCCCGCGCCGCACCGGGCGGCTGCGCCGCGTCTCGCTGCCGTACCTGCTCCTCCTGCCCGCGCTGATCCTCGAACTCCTCGTCCACCTGGTGCCGATGGTCATCGGCATCGTGATGAGCTTCAAGGAGCTCACCCAGTTCTACATCCGTGACTGGGGCGGCGCCCCCTGGTCCGGCCTCGGCAACTACCGCATGTCGGTGGACTTCGACGCCCCCGTCGGCGAGGCCCTGCTCCACTCGTTCCTCGTCACGGTCGGCTTCACCCTGCTGTCGGTCGCGCTGTGCTGGCTGATCGGCACCGCCGCCGCGATCTTCATGCAGGGCACCTTCCGGGGCCGCGGCCTGCTGCGCGCCCTGTTCCTGGTGCCGTACGCGCTGCCCGTCTACGCGGCCGTCATCACCTGGGTGTTCATGTTCCAGCACGACAACGGCCTGGTGAACCACGTCCTGCACGACCAACTGCACCTCACCGGCAAGCCGTCGTTCTGGCTCATCGGCGACAACAGCTTCTACGCCCTGCTCACCGTGTCCGTGTGGAAGGGCTGGCCGTTCGCCTTCCTCATCGTGACGGCCGGCCTCCAGAACATCCCCGGCGAGCTGTACGAGGCCGCCGCCCTCGACGGCGCGGGCGTCTGGCAGCAGATCCGCCGCATCACCCTGCCGTCGCTGCGCCCGGTCAACCAGGTGCTGGTGCTGGTGCTGTTCCTGTGGACGTTCAACGACTTCAACACGCCGTACGTGCTGTTCGGCAAGTCCGCCCCGGAGGCCGCCGACCTGATCTCGGTCCACATCTACCAGGCCTCCTTCGTCACCTGGAACTTCGGCACCGGCTCGGCCATGTCCGTCCTGCTGCTGCTGTTCCTGCTCGTCGTGACGGGCGGATACCTGCTGCTCACCTCGCGCGGACGGAGGACCACCGATGTCTAGCCCGACCTCGCCGATGGCGGCGCCGCGTTCCTTCGTGTGGCTGCGGCGGATCTTCCTCACCCTGCTCACCGCCTTCGTGCTGGTGCCGGTGTACGTGATGGTCTCCAGCTCGCTGAAGCCCCTGGCGGACGTCACCGGGAAGTTCCGCTGGCTGCCCAGCGGGCTGACCGTCCGCCCGTACATCGACATCTGGTCGACGGTCCCGCTCGCCCGGTACTTCGTGAACTCGCTGATCGTGGCGGGCGCGGCGACGCTGTGCTCGGTCGTCGTCGCGGTGTTCGCGGCCTACGCCGTCAGCCGCTACGACTTCCGCGGCAAGCGGGTCTTCACGGTCACCGTGCTGTCGACCCAGATGTTCCCCGGCATCCTCTTCCTCCTGCCGCTGTTCCTGCTCTACGTCAACATCGGCAACGCCACCGGCATCGCCCTGTTCGGCTCCCGCGGCGGGCTGATCCTGACGTACCTCACCTTCTCGCTGCCGTTCTCCATCTGGATGCTGATCGGCTACCTGGACTCGGTGCCGCGCGACCTGGACGAGGCGGCGCTCGTGGACGGCTGCGGCCCGCTCGGCGCCCTGTTCAGGGTGGTCGTGCCGGCCGCGGTGCCCGGCATCGTCGCGGTCGCCGTGTACGCCTTCATGACCGCGTGGGGAGAGGTCCTCTTCGCGTCCGTCATGACCAACGACACCACCCGCACCCTCGCCGTCGGCCTCCAGGGCTACTCCACCCTCAACGACGTCTACTGGAACCAGATCATGGCGGCCTCGCTGGTCGTCAGCGTGCCCGTGGTCGCCGGGTTCCTGCTCTTGCAGCGCTATCTCGTCGCCGGGCTGACGGCGGGCGCCGTCAAGTGACCCACACCCCGTTTCCCGAAGGGACTTCCGTGTCCGAACGCATCGACCTCGCCGCCCTCCCGCACGACTTCCTGTGGGGCACCGCCACGGCGGCGTACCAGATCGAGGGGGCCGTCGCCGAGGACGGCAGATCCCCGTCGATCTGGGACACCTTCTCGCACACCCCGGGGAGGACCGCGGGCGGCGACACCGGTGACGTCGCCTGCGACCACTACCACCGCTGGCGCGAGGACATCGGCCTGATGCGCCGGCTCGGCGTCAACGCCTACCGGATGTCCGTGGCCTGGCCGCGGGTGGTCCCCGGCGGCACCGGCGAGGTGAACGCCAAGGGCCTCGCCTTCTACGACCGGCTGGTGGACGCCCTGCTGGAGGCCGGCATCACCCCCTCGGTCACGCTCTACCACTGGGACCTGCCGCAGGCGCTCCAGGACCGCGGCGGCTGGCCGGAGCGCGACACCGCCCTCGCGTTCGCCGAGTACTCCTCCACCGTCGCCGCCCGCCTCGGTGACCGCGTCAAGCTGTGGGCCACCCTCAACGAGCCGTCCTGCTCGGCCTGGATCGGCCACCTGGAGGGCACGATGGCCCCGGGCTGGACCGATCTCACCGCCGCCGTGCGGGCCTCGTACCACCTGCTGCTCGGCCACGGCCTCGCCACCGAGGCGGTCCGTGCCGCCGTGCCCGGCGCCGAGGTGGGCATCGTCAACAACCTGTCCACGGTGCACCCGGCCGGCGACCGCCCGGAGGACCACGAGGCGGCGCGCCGCCACGACGGCCACGTCAACCGCTGGTGGCTGGACCCGGTGCACGGCCGCGGCTTCCCGGCCGACATGGTCGAGACCTACGGCGTCGAACTCCCGACCCGCCCGGGCGACCTGGAGACCATCGCGGCACCGCTGGACTGGCTGGGCCTGAACTACTACTTCCCCGCCCACATCGTCGACGACCCCGACGGCCCCGCCCCCCGGGCCCGTTCCGTGCGCCGCCCGGGCGTGCCGCGCACCGGCATGGACTGGGAGATCGACGCCGGCGGCATCGAGACGCTGCTGCTGCGGCTCACCGAGGAGTACGGCGCCCGGAAGATCTACGTGACCGAGAACGGCTCGGCCTACCCGGACGTGGTCCGCCCCGACGGCACCGTGGACGACCCCGAGCGCCAGGAGTACCTGGAGCGGCACCTCGCCGCGTGCGCGTCCGCGGCGCGCAAGGGGGCCCCGCTGGCGGGTTACTTCGCCTGGTCGCTGCTGGACAACTTCGAGTGGGCGTACGGCTACGCCAAGCGGTTCGGCCTGGTCCACGTGGACTACCGCACGCAGGTGCGCACGATCAAGGGCAGCGGACACCGGTACGCGGACATCGTCCGCGTGCACCGCGGCCGGGCACGCCGGGCCGCCTGAGCCCGGCCCGGACGGCCGGTGGGCGCGGGTACGGGAACCCGCGTCCACCGGTCCACACCAGCAGCATCCCTGGACTGTCATGTACGCGACAATCACGCCCCCGAGGAGAGCCGCATGCCATCCCGTATCCCGCGCCCCCTGCTCGCCACGCTGACCACCGCGGCCCTGCTGGCCACCGGCCCCCTGCTGGCCACCCCCGCCCACGCCGCCGCCGTCACCTGGGACACCGACCGCGCGGCCGCCGCCTACGCCCTGAACCCGGCCGCCGTCACCGCATCCGGCAGCGAGAACGCCGGCACCGCGCCCGGCCTCGCCTTCGACGGCAACGGCGCCACCCGCTGGTCCAGCGACTTCACCGACAACGCCTGGATCCGCCTCGACCTCGGCGCCACCCTCCGCGTCGACCGGGTGACCCTCGACTGGGAGGCCGCCTACGGCAAGCGCTACGTCCTGGAGGTGTCCAGGAACGGCACCGACTGGACCCCCTTCTACACCGAGAACGCCGGCACCGGCGGCTCCGTCACCACCCACACCCACCCGCAGGAGGTCACCGGCCGCTACGTCCGCCTGCGCGGCCTGGAGCGCGCCACGCCGTACGGCTACTCGCTGTGGAGCTTCAAGGTCTACGGCGGCGAACCGGCACCGGCGTCGGCCACCCGCACCAACCTCGCGCTGAACCACCCCGCCTACGCGAACCACTACCAGGACGCGGGCCACTCACCGGCGTTCCTCACCGACGGCGGCTGGCCCGCCGACCTCAAGGGCGACACCAGCCGCTGGTCGAGCGACTGGAACCAGGACCGGTGGGTCTCGGTGGACCTCGGCGCACAGTCCACCATCGACACGGTCGACCTGTACTGGGAGTCGGCCTACGCCGTCGACTACCTCGTGCAGGTGTCCGACGACAACCGCTCCTGGCGCACGGTGTACGAACCCTCCCCGGCCGACATCGCCGCCCGCCGCGCCGACGTCAAGGCACCCGGCGACGCGGCCGGCCTGCACGACACGGTACGACTGCCCACCCCGGCCACCGGCCGCTACGTCCGCATGCTCGGCAAGGAACGCCGCTCCTTCTACAACCCGGCACCCGCCACCGCCCAGTTCGGCTACTCGCTCTACGAGTTCCAGGTCTGGGGCACCGGCGGCAGCGCCACGGCGGCCTACCCGGCCCTGCCCGCCGACCAGTCGGGCACCTACCGCACCACGTTCTTCGACGACTTCACCGGCGCGAGCCTGGACCGCTCCAAGTGGCGGGTCGTGCGCACCGGCACGGAGATGGGCCCGGTCAACGGCGAGTCCCAGGCGTACGTCGACTCCACCGACAACGTCCGCACCCAGAACGGCAGCCTGATCCTGAAGGCCGGTCACTGCAAGGGCTGCACCCGCGCGGGCGGCGGCACCTACGACTTCACGTCCGGCCGGATCGACACCCACACCCACGCCGACTTCACCTACGGCAAGGTCAGCGCCCGCATGAAACTCCCCGTCGGCGACGGCTTCTGGCCCGCCTTCTGGCTGCTGGGCAGCAACGTCGACGACCCGTCCGTCTCCTGGCCGGCCTCCGGCGAGACCGACATCATGGAGAACATCGGCTACCCCGACTGGACCAGCACCGCCCTGCACGGCCCCGGTTACTCCGCCGACGGCAACATCGGCGCCCGCCAGACCTACCCGAACGGCGGCACCGCCGACCAGTGGCACACCTACGCCGTCGAATGGACCCCGACGGCACTGCGCTTCTCCGTCGACGACCGGCTGGTCCAGGAGACGACCCGCAACAAGCTGGAGTCCACCCGCGGCCAGTGGGTCTACGACCACGACCAGTACGTCATCCTCAACCTCGCCCTCGGCGGCGCCTACCCGGCCGGCTGGAACAAGGCCACCACCCCCTACTGGGGCCTGCCCCAGTCCAGCGTCGACAAGATCGCGGCCGGGGGAGTCCAGGCGGAGGTGGACTGGGTGAAGGTGGAACAGAAGGGGTGAGGGGCCCCGAAGCCGAGACCCATGACACAGATCACCTGCGCTGCGCCGCCCGAGGGGCCTGATAGGCCCGACACCCAGTGACACGCCGCGCGCGGCGTGACCGCGGGCGGCTGAGAGAGGCGGGGCGGCACCGAAGCCGGTGGGAGACCGGCAGGCACCGGCACCAGTGTCGACCTCGCCGGGTAACCTCTGTTCCATCGTCATTGCGGCCCGACGGGCTTCCGCTCCACCTCGGTGGGGTTCCGAAGGACATGCCCCCACCCGCACGAGTCTCTTCGTGCTGCCTGGGGGAAGTCCTTGCTGTTCCGCGCGTCCGCGAAAACGGTCGCCGTCATGGCACTCGACGGTTCGCTGTTCCTGCACCTCACCGACCAGTTCGCCCACATGCACGGCTATCGTCCCGGCGCCTCGGAAGCACGCTCCTGGGAGCGCAGCATCCCCGTCCTGGCCGCCGCGCTCAACGACGCGGGCCTGGGCGATGTGGAGATCATGCTGGAGTACGCGCTCCCGCTGAACAGCAAGCGTGCCGACGCGGTGCTCGCCGGTGTGCACCCCGTGACGGGGGAGCCGTCATACGTCGTGGTGGAACTGAAGCAGTGGAGCCAGGCACTGCCGCACGAGGACGACCCCTCCCTGTGCCACGTCGACGCCTACGCCCACCCGGTCCTCAACCCTGTCGAGCAGGTACGCCGCTACTGCGACTACCTCGTCAACTTCAACGGGGCGGTGGCCGGCCATGGGCACCGGATCAACGGCGTGGCGTTCCTGCACAACGCGACGGAGTTCGGCGTGACCGGCCTGCGCGAGATCGAACGTGATGGCCGCGGACTACTGTTCACCGGGGAGCGCCGCGGCGCCTTCATCTCACACCTCCGTTCCAGGCTGAGCGACAAGCACCTCGGGGCCCCGGCCGCGGACGAACTGCTCGCGGGCGCCACCGTGCCGTCGAGGCAGCTGATGTCCGTGGCGGCCGAAGAAGTTCGCGAACGCCAGCAGTTCGTGTTGCTGGACGAACAACAGGTGGCCTACCGGCTGGTGCTCAACGCGGTGGAGAAGGCGAAGCACGCCGACCGCAAGGAAGTCGTGATCGTCACCGGTGGTCCCGGCACCGGCAAGAGCGTGATCGCTCTCCAACTGCTCGGTGAGCTGTACCGGCGGGGAATTCCGGCACTGCACGCCACCGGCTCGCAGTCGTTCACCAAGACCATGCGGAAGGTCGCGGGTTCCCGGAAGCGGGAGGTACAGGACCTGTTCAAGTACTTCAACAGCTTCATGACCGCCGAGAAGAACAGCCTGGGTGCTCTGATATGCGACGAGGCACATCGCATCCGGGAGACCTCGGCCAACCGCTACACGCGTGCCGAGCACCGGACCGGCAGGGCCCAGATCGACGAACTCATCGACGTAGCCTCCGTGCCCGTCTTCTTCCTCGACGAGCATCAGGTGGTGCGCCCCGGAGAGATGGGCACCGTGGCCGACATCAGGGCGGCAGCGTCGAAGCGCGGCATCCCCTATCAGGTCGTTCCGTTGGACAGCCAGTTCCGTTGCGGCGGCAGCGACGCCTACCTGCGCTGGGTGGTCCGTCTCCTCGGCCTCGAGCCCGGCGGGCCGGTTGTCTGGGAACCCGACGACCGCATGCACTTGCTGATCGCCGACAGTCCGCAGGACATGGAAGCGTTGCTCGAGGCCCGCCGCACGCAGGGTTACCGCGCGCGCATGTCCGCCGGCTACTGCTGGCGCTGGTCACCGGAGCCCAAGCCCGGCGATCCGCTCCCGCCCGATGTCGTCATCGGTGACTGGGCCCGCCCCTGGAACCTCCGCGGCGACCGCTCCGTTTCCGGCGCACCCCCCGCCGCTCTGTGGGCCACCGACCCGGCCGGCTTCGGTCAGGTCGGTTGCGTCTACACCGCCCAGGGCTTCGAGTACGACTGGTCCGGTGTCATCATCGGCCCCGACCTGCTCTGGCGCGGCGACCGCTGGATCACGGATCGCACCGCCTCCAAGGACCCGGTGTTCAAGAAGTCCACCCCGGACACCGACGTGGACCGCCTGATCCGCAACACGTACAAGGTGCTGCTGACCCGGGGCATGGTCGGCACGATCGTGTACTCGACGGACCCGGAGACGCGGGAGAAGCTGAGGGAGCTGACGGGCGGTCGGGTGAAACGGCGAGCTGCCGCGGTGTGACGGGGGTGATCCCCGCCATGGAGCACGGATTCCGGCCATGATGGCCGTGCATCGGGCCGATCACGGCGTCTTCGTCGTCCGTCGCGCAGCCGTCTCCCTAAGATCACGAGTACGGATCGCGGCCCGACGGGCTTCCCTGCGAGGACATGCCCCCACCCGCACGAGACACTCGTGCCCTGGGGGACCCACCTCGTGTCCATGCTCCTGCTGCGGCTGGCAGCGCAGGATCTGCTGAGCCTGAATTCACGGCGCCGTATGGTGCCCCACCTGGCTGCCAGATGGCGGCACTTCCGAGGCGCCGACGCCTCACTGTCGGAGCGCTCGGCATGGGCCGAGAGCCTCGTGCATCTCGCCGAGGATCTCGTCGCCGCGGACCGGGGTAACGTGGAGATGATCGTCGAGTGTGCTGCCACCCTCGACGAGGCCGACCGCGCAGGAGACCCGAGACTCATCGATGTCGTCCTCGTGGGCCATCACCCCGCGGACAGGAGGCTGTCCGTCCAACTGGTGGAACTGAAGCGGTGGTCGATGGTGACCAGGGTGGAGCGGGCCACCGCGGAACTGGTTCACGTACCGGGAATGGGCCGGAAGAAGCATCCCGCCCTGCAGCTGCGCGAGTACTACGAGGCGTTCACGGGCGGCAGGGGACCGTTGTCCGGTCTGGCATTCGAATGCGGCGGTTTCGCCTACTTGCACAACGCCACCGACGCCTCCGCGGGCCCCTTGATCGGGTTGGACGCTCCGACCGGTTCCTACGCCCGGATCTACACGAACGACCGGCGCGAACAGCTGATGGCCGACCTGCGCGAGCACTTCGCGGATGAAGGGGGCGCTTCAGCGGCCGAGCTGCTGCTGCAGAACATGGGCCTGCGCAACACACCCCTGCTCGACGCAATGATCCGCTCCCGTGGAGAGGACACGGTCTTCACCCTGCGCGGCCGGCAGAAGAGGGTCGCCGACCAGATCTTGGACACCGCCTGCAAGGTGCTCCCGGATCCGCGACGCCCTGCCCTGGTACCGGACGAGCGACGTGCGGTCTTCCTCGTGACCGGTGGCGCCGGTACGGGAAAGAGCGCCATCGGCCTCCAGATCAAGGCGGAGCTGGAGGCCGACGGCCACACGGTCAAGTACGCCAGCGGCAGCAGAGCCTTCAACGGGGCGATCCAGGAACACGTCGGCTACGGGGACCGCGAGTTCAAGGAGACCTTCACCTACTTCAGTAACTTCGTCACCCCGCCGGACCCGCCGCTGGACGTGCTGATCTGCGACGAGGCGCATCGTCTGCGGGAACGCTCGACCAACCGGTTCTGGAAGCCCGAGCAGCAGGGCACCAAGCCCCAGGTCGACGAGCTCCTCGACGCATCCCGTCTGACCGTGTTCTTCCTCGACGAGGGTCAGTGCGTGCGACCGAACGAGGTCGGCACCGTCGATCTCGTCGAGGACGCGGCACAACGGTACGGCGCCACTCTCCTCCGGTACGAACTCCGGGAACAGTTCCGCTGCGGAGGCAGCGACGCCTACATCCGCTGGGTGCGCGCCGTTCTCGGGGTGACCGGCGGGGAGCCGGAACAGTGGACGCCGGACGGACTGATGCACGTCGAGGTGGCGGACAGCCCGGAGGAACTCGAACGGATCATCCGCACCGAGGCGCTTGCCGGGGCATCCGCCCGGCTCGTCGCGGGCTACTGCTGGCCGTGGACGAAGCCGCTCGGAAAGGAGCGACGTCTGGAGAACGACGTACGGATCGAAGACTGGCACAGACCCTGGAACGCGGACAGCGATGCCTTCTGCGAGAACGGAGCACCACCGTGCAAGATCTGGTCCGTACACGAGAAGGGTCTTGATCAGATCGGCTGTGTGTACACGGCGCAGGGTCTCGAATGGGACTGGTGCGGCGTGATCATGGGCGAGGACATGGTGCGCCGGGACGGCCAGTGGGTGTTCCGGCGCGGCAAGGAACGGAAGGACTCGCAGACCGGCGTCAAACGCGTCGCCGTCCCCGGCTCGTTCGATCCCAAGGTGAGAGCCGGCAGCGTCGACGACCAGGAGTTCGCCCGGCTGGTCCGTCATGCCTACCACGTGCTGATGACCCGGGCGTCCCGCGCGACGGTGCTGTACTCCACGGACGAGGAGACCCGGAGCTACCTGAAGGATCTGGTCGGCGAGGTCCAGGTGCACGGCCTGCGCCCCACATGGGAGAACCTGCCTGAGGAAGCGCGCGTACCGCATCTGCCCCGGCCACGCCGCGGGCGGCGTCCCCGCAGAAGGGGCCAGACCTCGAGCCCGCAGTCGCGCGAGCCGCGTCTGTTCTGAGGGACACAATCAGTCGTGTGGAGTGGCGGGCTCTCCGGGCCCGCCACCGGCCTGCGTCAGAAGAGCAGGCGTGCTGCCGCCGTCAGGGCCGCCACCACGAGCTGAGTGGCGACTCCCGTGGCGACGTCGACCAGAATCTCGCGAAGCCGGTCACGACGTGCAGGCTCGTACTCAACGGGGTTCATAGGTGTCCACTCCTTGGCGTGAGCTGGGAATGGCGGGACCGCCCTTCCGGGCATCCGCAGTCACGCCGCGTGCAACACGCGGCGGAAACCACTCGTCAGTCACGGCCGAGAACCGGCACATGAACACCGCCGACGTACCCTCCGGGAAGGTGCGCAGCGGTGCACCACATTAGGGCAGTGGCCCCCTGTCATGGTCCATTTTCGGCCGTCGGCGGGCCGCGCGGTCACTGCCCTCGCGGCAGCCACCGTGCCGCCTGTTCACGGCTCACCTTGTGGCAGCGACGTACTACTTCTTCCGTTGCGGGTTCCAGCGTGCGCCCAGCACCGACTTCACCACCGACCTGCGCTTCGACAACCCCCACGCCGTGCAGATCCGGCTTCCCGGCTTCACCCAGGAGTCCCTGGTCGGCCTCGGCACCACCATCCGGGACTGTACGCGGACGCCGTCACCTCACCCGAGCGCGTACGGACGGTCGTCGACGACGCCTATGTCGCGGACCTCGCGCGGGCCGTCGGCGGAGCACTGGGCGGGAAGGTCGGGGTGGCACCGCGGCTGTTCCTGAAGAAGCTCGTCGGGGAAGTCCTCGACCGGGTGGACCAGTTCGACGGCTTCGACCCCCGGCAGCACTACCGGCTGACCGTCGCGAGCAGCGGACTCACCAAGGTGGAGCGGAACCTGGTCGCCACGGTCACCGGCAGTGTCACGTCCGCCGACGACATCGACCTGGAGCTGTGATGGCGGACGCCGGCAGACCGGCCGGGGCGGACCCGGCCGGGGGAGCGGCCGACGTGCTGGACCGGCCCGACCCCGTCGTCCTGCACCACATCGTCACCACCCGCGGCTGGACCGACCTGCGCCCCCACCAGCGGGCAGCGATCACCTGCTCAGGCGATGCCTCCGTCGTCGGCGGCCAGGTGCGCTGGTGGACCTGGGCCGGCTACCGTGGCAACGCCACCCTCGCGACCACCCTCCAGCCGGTCACCGACCCCCTGCAACGTCCCACCGACCGCTGGCTGCGCCTGCGCGACACCCTGACCCCGGCCGACTGGCGCGCGGCACGCGAGAGCGTCGGCGAATGCCTCGTCCTGCCCGACGTGGACCGTCGGGCCGTACGCGGCCTGAAGTGCTCCGCCGCCGTCCCGGAACGTTTGGCAGTCGCCACCGTCGCGGTCCGCCTGGCGGACTTCGACAGTGCCCGTGCAGTACTGCGTGAACAGGTGCGATTCCAGCACGGCCATTGACTCGGCTCCTGGGTGCCGAGCGCTTCTCCGCCGAGGGCGTCGGGCCACCGCCGGACGTCAGCGGGGGCGTCCGGCCGGGCGTTCCGGCCGGACGCCCGAGCCGATCAGTGACCTCGGTCGAGCCCCTCCACCGGTACCAGCCCCGAAGGGCCTTCCTCGACCGCTTTCCTGCCGAGCAGCATCGCGATGTCCTTGCCGAAGGCAGCCCGGATGTCAGTGCCCAGACGCAGCCATCCGAAGAACCGGGCGGTCTCCCTGGCGAGTTCCTCGCGGCGCAGCCCGGGAGACTCGGACAGCACACCCAGCAGGGCCACCTGCCGCTCGGCCGGGGGAACGTGTGAGACCTTCTTGCGGTCGAAGTCAGCGCTCGGCGTACGGGCCGTCGTCACCTCACGGTCCGGCAGGTCCCATGCCGTTCCCACTCTCCTTGCCAGCTTCTTGTTACTCAGCCGCGTCAGCGCCTTCCGTACACTGGCCTGCACGATCTGCCCTGCGCGGTCCAGATCCCAGGCTTCCCGCACTCTGCCGATCAGCACTTCTTCCTCGACGGGCCCCTCGACCGAGATGATGTGACGAGCGACCTCCGCCACCAGTCCGAGCGCCTCGGGCTCACGGAGATCGATGCTGCCGAGCCCCGTCTGCATGCCGAGGACGCGCCGTACTTCGTACAACTCCTCACGACGCATGGCACGGTACGGCCGGCTCCACCCTGAACGGTCCGACTCCTCGACGGGAACGATCGCGACGCCCGTCGACACCGGCTCGGGCACCACGGCCGGAGCCGGCTCCGGAACCGGTGCGTGAGGATCGACGGCGCAGGCGGCCTCGACCGCCTCACGCAACCGCCGCTGCGCGTCCCTGCGGTTGCGGTACCAGTCGGTTCCCCAGATCCGGTGCAGGTTCCAGCCGAGGCCACGCAGGATCTCCTCCCGCAGCCGGTCGCGGTCGCGGGCCGCACGCGAGGAGTGGTACATCGCGCCGTCGCACTCGATGCCGAGCGCGTAGGAGCCGGGAGCCTGCGGGTGCCGGACCGCCATGTCGATCCGGAAGCCGGCGCTACTGGACGCGGTCACGAGTACGGTAGCGGAGATCAAGCGTGAGTACGGGCTGGTGATGCACAGCCTGGGTATCGAGAAACCACAGGAGTGGCTCGGTACGGACACGAACGGGTACGGTGCGCGGATCGTGGCGCATCTGCTGCTGACGGCGGCTCACCGCGCGGTGCTCCTTGGATACGGACGGAAGGACCTGGTCCGGTTGCTGGATGCGACAGGCATCCGGTAGCCCGCGCGCCGCCGGGCCCGTGCGCGTGGATGCCATGGCTGCGCGTGGCGGCGGCGCCCACCCCTTCCGGCGGCAGGCGCCGAGCGGTCAGACCGTGTACAGGTCGCAGTCGCCGACCGAAGCCGGCTCACCATGTGCCGCAGCACGCCTGGTGTGCGAAACAGCGGCCCATCGACGCCGGGCGCTGGAACGCGGCCATGAAGATGGGCATCGACATCCTGAAATGACGACCCGGGACGCACGGAGGGACTGGGATGGATCTGGTACTCGACCTGCCGCGCGGAGTCGCGCCGATCCTGCTGGGGATGACGCTCGACGAGGCGCTCGCCGCGGTGCCCGACTGGGGCGAACCCCGTGTGCTGCGCCGCCCGGGCCGGAACTCGGCGAAGGCCTCCTGGACCCTCGACCACGTCGGCGTCCAGGCCCTGGTCGAGGGCGGCACCCGCGTCACCGCGATCGAACTGTGGTGGCCCGGCGAGGGCCGCACGTCCACCACGCGCGTCCTGCTGGAGGGGGACGAGGTGTTCACCACCCCCACCGAGGAGCTGTTCCGGCGCGCCGCCGACCGGGGCTGGACGGTCGACACGTCGGACCCGGAGCACCCGGTGGTCCCCGGGGTGTCGCTCGGCTTCACCCGGCAGACCTCGCAGCGGATCGAACGGGACACCGACGGCCTGCCGAAGTACGTCACCTCGGTCCTGGTGGGCGCCGAGGACTACTACGACTACCGGTACGAACAGCGGGGTTGATCCCGACGGCCGCTCACCTGCATCCAGCAGCGCGGCCGGCCGGGGGCTTCCTCAGCCCGCCGCCAGTTCCAGTACGGCCGGTTCCAGTACCGCCTCGGCGGCGGTGGCCGTCCGGGAGCCGCGCCACAACCACGCCACGTCCCGCCCGAAGGACCACACCAGCGAACCCAGCGCCAGCAGCACGACCGCCAGGTTCGCCGGACGCGGGAGCGGGCCGGCGGCGGCCACCAGCAGGCAGATTCCCTGGAGCGCGGCCACCGTCTTGCGGGCGAAGGACGGGGGGAGGGGGGCGTTGAGCCACGGGGCGAGCCGGGCCGCGGCCACGAACGCGTACCGCATGCCGCCGATCAGCAGCACCCAGGGGCCGAGGTCCATCGACACGTACACGCTCAGCACCATGATGAGGAACGCGTCGACCTCCATGTCGAAGCGCGCGCCGAGCGCGGAGGAGGTGCCGGTGCGGCGGGCCACCTTGCCGTCCACTCCGTCCAGCAGGAGCGCCACCGCGGTCAGCGCGGCCAGCAGGGTCACCGGTGGCGCGCTCTCGAAGGAGTCCGCGACCAGCGCCGTGACCCCGCCGACCAGCGTCGTCCGGCCGAGCGTGACCCGGTTGGCGGGCCCGAAGGAGCTGAGCCGGGAGCGGTGCAGGGCGCGGGAGAGGACCGCCCAGGTGGCGAACGCGAAGGCCAGCCCCGTCAGCCAGCCGGCCGGCCCCATGCCGATCGCCGAGCCGAGCAGGGCCAGCAGCAGGATCTGCACGCCCGCTCCCACGGCGGTCTCCTGCTGGAGCCTCGCGTCATACGTGTTGTTCAGGGCCACCGCACATCCTCCGGCCGAGTGACAGAGTCGATCAACGCCGCGTACTGTGCGCGGCCAGTGCACATCTCGGTACGTGAACCGCTTCCCGATCGTTCAGGAGGATGCCGATGAACCGGTCGGCCCGCGCTTTCTGGCTCCGCTCGCCCGGCCACGGGGAACTGCGCGACGTCACCCTTCCCCGGCCCGCCGCCGACGAGGTCCTGGTGCGCACGCTGTACTCGGGGGTCAGCCGGGGCACGGAGACGCTCGTCTTCCGCGGCGGGGTGCCCGGGAACCAGCACGCGTCGATGCGGGCGCCGTTCCAGGAGGGCGACTTCCCGGGCCCGGTGAAGTACGGCTACCTCAACGTCGGCGTCGTCGAGGAGGGACCGGAGGAACTGGCCGGACGCACGGTGTTCTGCCTCTACCCGCACCAGAGCCGCTATGTCGTCCCGGCGAGCGCCGTCACCGTCGTGCCCGAGCGGGTGCCCGCCGGGCGGGCCGTGCTCGCCGGCACCGTCGAGACCGCCGTGAACGCCCTGTGGGACGCGGCCCCGCTCGTCGGGGACCGCATCACGGTGATCGGCGGCGGCATGATCGGCTGCTCGGTGACCGCGCTGCTCGCCCGCTTCCCCGGCGTCCGGGTGCAGTTGGTCGACGCCGACCCGGACCGCGCGAGGACCGCCGAGGCGCTCGGCGTGGACTTCGCCGCACCCGCCGACGCCCTCGGCGACCGCGACCTCGTCGTGCACGCCAGCGCCACCGAGGCCGGCCTCGCCCGGGCCCTGGAACTCCTCGCCCCGGAAGGCACGGTCGTGGAGCTGAGCTGGTACGGCGACCGGAGCGTGTCCCTGCCCCTCGGCGAGGCCTTCCACTCCCGCCGGCTCACCGTGCGCAGCAGCCAGGTCGGCACCGTCTCCCCGGCCGCCCGGCCCGGCCGCGGCTACGCCGACCGGATGGCGCTCGCCCTGGACCTGCTCGCCGACCCGGCGCTCGACGCCCTGGTCACCGGGGAGAGCGCCTTCGAGGAACTGCCGTCCGTGCTGCCGGGACTGGCCTCCGGCACGATCCCCGCCCTGTGCCACCGCATCCGGTACACCGACCCCGCCTGACCTGAGAAAAGAGTGGCCCCCCGCTGAACACGGGGAAGGGGGGAGCCGTACTACACGACATCCCCCGGCGGGCAAGGCGGGGGACCAGACGCGCCGCACCTGGAGGGTCGTCCGTTGTTCAGCATCACCGTCCGCGATCACATCATGATCGCCCACAGCTTCCACGGCGAGGTGTTCGGGCCCGCGCAGCGACTGCACGGCGCCACCTTCCTCGTCGACGCGACGTTCCGCCGCGAACAGCTGGACGAGGACAACATCGTCGTCGACATCGGCCTCGCCACGCAGGAACTGGGCGCCGTCGTCGCCGAACTGAACTACCGCAACCTCGACGACGAGCCCGACTTCGCCGGCGTCAACACCTCCACCGAGTTCCTCGCCAAGGTCATCGCCGACCGCCTCGCCGAACGCGTCCACCGGGGCGCGCTCGGGGAGGGCGCCCGGGGCCTGCGCGGCATCACGGTCACCCTGCACGAGTCGCACGTCGCCTGGGCGAGTTACGAGCGTGACCTGTGACCGACCTGACCGTGCGGCCGGCCCGCCTCACGTACGTCCCCGCACAGCACACCCCCGCCCAGAACGCCGGAATCATCCCCATGTCCCTGCGCACCGTGCACTTCGTCATGCCGGGCGGCGTGGACGACCCGGCCGCGCCCAGCGGCGGCAACGCCTACGACCGCCGGGTCTGCCTGGACCTGCCCGGCTTCGGCTGGCAGGTCGTCCGGCACCCGGTCCCCGGCACCTGGCCGCACCCGGACGCCGCCGCCCGCGACGGACTCGCCCGCACCCTGCGGGAACTGCCGGACGACGCGGTCGTCCTGCTCGACGGCCTGGTCGCCTGCGGTGTCCCGGAGACCGTCCTCCCGGAGGCCGCCCGCCTGCGGCTCGCCGTCCTCGTCCACCTGCCGCTCGGTGACGAGACCGGCCTGGACCCGGCCGTCGCCGCCGGTCTGGACGCCCGTGAGCGCGCGGTGCTGCGGGCGGTCCCCGCGGTGATCGCCACCAGCGACTGGGCGGTCCGCCGGCTCGTCTCCCACCACGGGCTCGTCCCCGGCCGGGTGCACGTCGCCGCGCCCGGCGCCGACATCGCGCCCCTCGCCCCCGGCACCGACGGCGTCTCCCGGCTGCTGTGCGTGGCCGCCGTGACCCCGCGCAAGGGCCAGCACCGGCTGGTGGAGGCGCTCGCGGCGGTCCGGGACCTGCCGTGGACCTGCGAGTGCGTCGGCGGCCTCGGCAACGATCCCGCCTACGTGACCCACCTGCGGGAACTGATCGCCCGGCACGGCCTCGGCGACCGCCTGCACCTGACCGGCCCGCGCTCCGGCGCCGCCCTCGACGCCTCCTACGCCACCGCTGACCTGATGGTCCTCGCCTCCTACGCCGAGACCTACGGCATGGCGGTCACCGAGGCCCTCGCCCGCGGCATCCCGGTCCTCGCCACCGACGTGGGCGGTGTGCCGGAGGCGGTCGGCCGCGCCCCCGACGGCGGCGTGCCCGGCATCCTCGTCCCGCCGGAGGACCCGGTGGCGCTGGCCGCCGAACTCCGCGGCTGGTTCGGCGAACCCGACGTGCGCCGCCGCCTGAAGGCCGCCGCGCGCGGCCGCCGCGCCGCGCTCGGCGGCTGGGCCACCACCGCCCGAAGTCTGGCCGGAGTCCTCCAGCGGCTCCCCGAACCACCGAGGACGACGCCATGACCCGCTCGGACACCGGCACCGGCCGCACCGCCCCGGCCGAGGACGCCGCCACCGCCGGGGGCCGGGGCGCCGCGGGCCAGGTCATCGCCGGGGCCGGGCCCGTCGCCCGGGCCGCCGAGGCGACCGAGGGACCGCGCGACGGCGCCCCGGAGGACGCCCCGCGCTACGCGCCCGAGTGGCTCCGGCTGCGGGAACCCGTCGACGCGACGGCCCGCGCGGCCGACCTGCTCGACCTACTGCGCACCCGGCTCGCCGACCGGCCGGCCGGAGCCGGCGCACCGGCCGTGCACGACCTGGGCTGCGGCACCGGCTCCATGGGCCGCTGGCTCGCGCCCCGCCTGGACGGCGCCCAGCACTGGGTCCTGCACGACCGCGACCCCTACCTGCTGCACTTCGCCGCCGTCGCCTCCCCGCGCTCCGCCGCCGACGGCAGCACCGTCACGGTCGAGACCCGGCGCGGCGACGTCGCCCGGCTCACCCCCGACGCGCTGACCGGAGCCTCGCTGGTGACCGCCTCCGCGCTGCTCGACGTCCTCACCCGGGAGGAGACCGAGAACCTGGCCGACGCCTGCGCCGGCGCGGGCTGCCCGGCCCTGCTCACCCTGTCCGTCGCCGGCCGCGTCGACCTCACCCCGCCCCACCCGCTCGACGCCGAGATCACCGACGCGTTCAACGCCCACCAGCGGCGCGCCGGGCTGCTCGGCCCGGACGCGGCCACCGTGGCCGCCGAGGCGTTCGCCGCGCGCGGGGCGACGGTGCTGACGCGGCCGAGCCCGTGGCGGCTCGGCCCCGGGGAGGCCGCGCTGACCGAGCAGTGGCTGCGCGGCTGGGTGGGCGCGGCCGTCGAACAGCGGCCCGAGCTGCGGGAACGCGCCGAGGCCTACCTGGACGCGCAGCTCGCCGCCTGCGCGGCCGGCGAGCTGCGCGTCACCGTCCACCACACCGACCTGCTGGCGCTGCCCCGGCCGACGGGCGGCCCGGCATGAGCACGCCGCCGGCTCCCGCGGCGGACGCCGGCCCCGGTACCCGTACGGCACCCGCGACGGCGCCGCGCACCGCCGCGCGCCTGCTGCGCGGTCAGGCCGGCACCTGCGTCGGCGTGCTCATCCTCGGCTTCCTCCTCTGGCGGCTCGGCACCGGTGTGCTGGTGGACGGGGTGCGCCGGATCGACACCGCGACGGTGCTCGTCGCGCTGGGGATCGGCGCGGTCACCACGGTGTTCAGCGCCTGGCGCTGGCAACTGGTCGCGCGGGGACTGCGGTTGCGGATCCCGCTCGGTCCCGCCGTCGCCGACTACTACCGCGCGCTGTTCCTGAACGCGGCGCTGCCCGGCGGCATCCTGGGCGACGTGCACCGGGCGGTCCGGCACGGGCGGGACGCGGGGGACATGCGGCGCAGCGTGAAGGCGGTCGTCCTGGAGCGGGTGGCCGGGCAGATCGCGATGGCGGTGACCGCGGCGGTGGTGCTGCTGACCCTGCCGTCCCCGGTACGCGCCGAGGCCCGCGCCTTCGCCCCGCTGGCGGCGCCGGCCGCGGCGGGCGCGCTCGCCGTCCTCGTCGCCGTCCGGATGAACCGCGCGCCGTCCGGCCGGGACGGCGCGCTGCGCCGCGCGCTCGGCGAGGCCCGCCGGGGCCTGGCGTCCCGGCACAGCGGGCCGGGGGTCGCGCTGTCCTCCGCCGCCGTCCTCGCCGGGCACCTGCTGATGTTCGTCGTGGCGGCCCGGGTCGGCGGCTCGACCGCGCCGGTGGCGGTGCTGCTGCCACTGGCGGTGCTCGCCCTGCTGGCCATGGCCCTGCCGCTGAACGTCGGCGGTTTCGGGCCCCGCGAGGGCGCCACCGCGTGGGCGTTCGGCGCGGCGGGCCTCGGCGCGGACACCGGGGTGGCGGTCGCCGTCGTCTACGGCGTGCTGAGCCTCGTCGCGAGCCTGCCGGGCGCCGCCGTACTCGTCCTGCGCTGGTACGAGGGCCTGCGCGGCCCGGCCGCCGCGCCGCGGCCCGGCCCGGCGCCGGACGCCCGACCCCTGCCGGCCGGGGCCGCCCCCACGGGTCCCGGCCGGCGGATCCCCGTCCCGGACTATTTCGCTGCGCCGGCCGCGGTGAGCAGCGCGGCATACGCCCCGAAGGATTCCGTGAGGCTCGCCAGCAGTTCCTTTCCCTTCTCCGCCGAAGCGAGGGAGGGACGGCCGATGACGCCCGATTCGGTATAGGCGGACATTCCCAGGGTGAGCAGATGACGGCGGTCGTCGGCGGTGAAATCGGCCGACTCGTGGCCAGGGCGGACGAATTCGGGGTGAGCGTGCAGCAGAATCGAGGTCTCGATCTCTCCCGCGTGCATGTCGGTGAGCAGCGAGGTGACCACCCCGGCCCGCTCCCGCGCCGCTTCCCAGTCCTCGGCGGCGGGGAACAGCGCCATCCGCTCGCCCCGCGCGGACGCCTCCTGGACGACGTTGCCGAGCACGTAGTTGCCGCCGTGCCCGTTGACCACGACGAGCGCCTCCACGCCCGAGCGGCGCAGCGACGCCGCGATGTCCGTGACCACCGCGTGCAGGGTCACGGCGGAGACGCTGACCGTCCCCGGCCAGGCCGCGTGCTCGTGCGAGCAGGAGAGCGTCACCGGCGGAAGCAGATGCACCGGGTACGCGGCGGCGATCTCCCGGGCCACGGCGCAGGCGACGAGCGTGTCGGTCGCCAGCGGAAGGAACGGACCGTGCTGTTCGAAACTCCCGACCGGAAGGACGGCCACCTGTGGTGACGCGCCCGCCCCCCGCGCCCGTACGTCCTCCGTGGTGTCCGTCGGCACCACGCCGCTCGCCACTTCACGTCCCGCCGCGCGCGCGCCCGAACCACTCATCTCATCCACGGCCTTTCGTCTCTGCATAGGAATCAGATCATGACAGAAAACACCGGCGTCACCCTCGGCGTGCTCGGCACGAAGCCGTCGCCGCGTATCGGTGCGGAGCGCGTGGTGAATGCGCCGCTGCCCACGGTGTACGGGCAATTCCAGGCCGTCGGATACCTGGACCACGACCGCGGTGACGAACAAGTGGCCCTGGTGCACGGAGAGATCGGCACCGACGACGTGCTGGTGCGACTGCACTCGGAGTGCCTGACCGGGGACGCGTTCGGCTCCCGGCACTGCGAGTGCGGCGACCAGCTGGAGGCGGCGATGCGCGCGGTGGTCGCCGAAGGCAGCGGCATCGTCGTCTACTTGCGGGGGCACGAGGGCCGTGGCATCGGCCTGCTCGCCAAGTTGCGGGCGATGGCGCTCCAGGCCGAGGGCCTGGACACGGTGGAGGCCAACCTCGCGCTGGGCCTGCCCGTCGACGCCCGGGACTACGGCGTCGCCGCGGAGATCCTGCGCGACCTCGGGGTGCGCTCGGTGCGGCTGATGTCCAACAACCCGCGCAAGCGGGAGGCGTTGGTCCGGCACGGCGTCCAGGTCACCGAGCAGGTGCCGCTGCTGATCGAGCCGTGCGAGAGCAACATCACCTACCTGCGGACCAAGCGGGAGCGGATGGACCACCACCTGCCGCACCTGGACGCCGTCGCCCACGGCTCGTGACGCCCCGGACGGCGCGCCGTCCCGCGCGGCGGGCACCGGCCGCCGGTGGTCACTCCGCCAGGGCCGCGTGCGCCAGCCGCCGCAGCTCGCGGAACACCTTCAGCGTTCTGGGACGTACCTGGCTCATGAACTGCACGGTCAGGTCGTGGGCCGGGTCGACCCAGAACGCGGTGGTGGCCACGCCGGTCCAGCCGTAGGTGCCCAGGTGCGAGGGGACCGGGGTGCGGGCGGGGTCGGTCACCACGGAGACGTTGAAGCCGAACCCCACTCCGTCGTCGGCCGTCTCGCGGTGGACCGGGGCCCCGCAGGCGCGGATGGTGGCGCCGCCCGGCAGGTGGTTGCGGGTCATCAGCGCCACCCACCGCGGGGACAGCAGGCGCAGGCCGTCCAGTTCGCCGCCGCGGCGCAGCATCTCCGTGAACCGGTGGTAGTCGTGGGCGCAGGAGACCAGGCCACCGCTGCCGGACAGGAATCGGGGCCGGTCGCGCACCGGCAGCCCCGGGACCGGCTCGATGCCGCCGTCGTCCGTCTCGCCGTACAGCTCGGCCAGCCGCCCGGCCTGTCCGGACGTGACGTGGAAACCGGTGTCGGTCATGCCGAGCGGGCCGAGGATCCGGTCGCGGAAGAACGCGTCCAGCGGCTGCCCGGAGACGACCTCGATCACCCGGCCCAGCACGTTGGAGGCGACCGAGTAGTTCCACTCGGTGCCCGGGTCGGCCTGGAGGGGCAGTCGCGCGTACAGCTCGACGGTCTCGGCGAGCCCGGCGCCGGGCGGTACCGAGTACTCCAGGCCGGCTTCCCGGTAGAGGGCGTCGACCGGGTGCCGGTGGTAGAAGCCGAAGGTCAGGCCGGCGGTGTGGGTGAGCAGGTGCCGGATCAGGACGGGACCCGCGGCCGGCCGGGTGCGCACGCCGGCACCCGTACCGCCCGTGTACACCCGGGGGGCGGCGAAGGCCGGCAGGTACCGGTCCAGCGGGTCGTCCAGGGACAGCCGGCCGTCCTGGGCCAGCAGCAGCACCGCGACCGCGGTGACGGGCTTGGTCATCGAGTAGATCCGCCACAGCGTGTCCGTCTCGACCGGCAGCCCGGCCGCCACGTCGCGCAGTCCGTACGTGGTGAGGTGGGCGACCCGCCCGGCGCGGGCCACCGCCACCAGGAACCCGGGCAGGCGTCCCTCGTCCACGAGACGGGCGAAGTACCCGTCCAGCCGGGCCAGGGCCGCACCGTCCAGCCCCGCCTCCTCGGGTGTCACATCCTGCCGCAGCCGTGCCATCGCTGTCCTCCGCTCACGTCCCCGTCCGGACCCCGCCCGCTCTCATCCTCGCGCGGTTCCACCCGCCGCGACCGCCCCACCGGGAACACGGGGCACCGGGCAGCGCGTCCAGCCTGACGCGTGTCGCCGCCTGCGGGGAATGCGCGCACCGCCGCGCGGAGTTGATCCGGTTATGACTCAGGACTCCCCGCAGGACGCGCTGCTCGGTCTGCTCTCGGAAGGGCACGGTGGCGTACTGGTCACCCTCCGGCGTGACGGCCGCCCCCAGCTGTCCAACGTCACCCACACCTACTACCCGGACGAGCGGATCATCCGGATCTCGGTCACCGAGGACCGGGCGAAGACCCGCAACCTGCGCCGCGACCCGCGCGCGTCGTACCACGTGACCAGCGCGGATCGCTGGGCGTACACCGTCGCCGAGGGCACCGCCGAGCTGACGCCGGTCGCCGCCGGGCCGCACGACGAGACCGTCGAGGAACTGGTCCGGCTCTACCGGGACGTGAACGGCGAGCACCCGGACTGGGACGACTTCCGGGCCGCCATGGTCCGCGACCACCGCCTGGTCGTACGACTGCGCGTCGAGCGGGCGTACGGCGTCCCCCGGCGCTGACCGCCCGCCGGACGGCGGCTCAGGGCGTCCCGGCGGTCCGCGCCTCGATCGCGCGCACCACGGCGACCATGTCCGCGCCGCCGTGACCCCCCGCCACCGTCTCCTGGAACAAGGAGTGGCAGACGTCGAGGAGCGGTGAGGCGAGGCCGGCCGCGCGTGCCGCCTCGGCGATCAGCCGGTTGTTCTTGAGCACGTCCAGTGCCGCCGCCTGGACGCTGAAGTCCCCCTCGCGCAGCTTGGGGGCCTTCATCCGGGAGACCGCGCTGGCCATCGGGCCCGCGTCCAGGACCTCCAGGAACAGAGCGCGGTCCAGGCCCTGCCGCTCCGCGAAGTGGAACGCCTCGGCCAGCCCGGTCACCTGGGTGATCAGGAACAGGTTCACGGACAGCTTCATCAGCAGCGCGCCCGGCGCGGGCCCGCACAGGAACGTCTCCCGGCACATCGGCTCCAGCAGCGGCCGCACCGCGGTGACGGCGTCCGGCTCGCCGGCGAGCATGGCCACCAGCTGCCCCTGCTCGGCCGGCACCCGCGAGCCGGAGACCGGCGCCTCGACGTACCGGCCGCCCGCGGCGCGGATCTCCTCCTCCAGGGCCCGCGAGTACTCGGGGGAGGTCGTGCCCATGTGGACGACGGTCCGCCCCGCGACCCGGTCGGCCAGCGCGGGCGTGCCGCGGCCGAGGACCGTGTCCACCGCGGCTCCGTCCGCGAGCATCAGCAGCACCGTCTCCGCCCGCGCGAACACCCCGGCGGGGTCCGCGGCGACCTCGGCGCCGGCCGCGCGCAGCTCCGCGGCGCGCTCCGGGGTGCGGTTCCACACCACCAGGGGGGTGCCGGCGGACGCCAGGCGCAGGGCCATGGGCCGGCCCATCACTCCGAGACCGATGAATCCGACCGGCATGGGACCGCCCTCCGCAACCGCCGCGCGCCGACTATGACAGTGGTCATAGTAGCGGGCGTTATGACGAGCGTCATAGAGTGAGGAGCTGGGAATTCCGGGGACCGGAGGTGGAGATGGCGCAGGCGCGGCGCGGCCCACGGGAACGGATGGTCTTCAGCGCGGCCCAGCTCATCCGGCGCGACGGGGTCGCCGCGACCGGCATGCGCGAGGTCGCGGCACACGCCGGCGCCCCGCGCGGCTCCCTCCAGCACTACTTCCCGGGCGGCAAGGAACAGCTCGTCAACGAGGCGGTCGAGTGGGCCGGCCGGTACGCGGGCCGACGCATCGCCCGGTTCCTCGCGGACCTCGCGTCACCGTCGCCCGCCGCGCTGTTCGCGGCGATGGCCGCGCAGTGGACCGACGAGTACGGCCGGGACGGTTTCGCGGCCGGCTGCCCGGTCGCCGCCGCCACGGTCGACTGCGCCTCCTCGGACGGCTCGACCCGCGAGGCGGCGGCCACCGCGTTCACCGCCTGGAGCGGCCCGCTCGCCGCGGCGCTCACGGATCTGCGCGTCCCCGCCGCGCGCGCCGGGTCGTTGGCCACCCTCATGATCAGCGCCCTGGAGGGCGCCATCCTGATGGCGCGCGCCGAACGGGACGTACGGCCCCTGACCACCGTCGTCCGGGAACTCGGCCCGCTGCTCGACGCGGCGGTGGACCCCTCGGGATGAGGGCCGGGCGGGCACCCCGTGTCCGGCCCGGCGGCGCGGACGCCCCGCGCGGCCGTCTCAGCCGGGCGTCGGCTCCGCCGTGAGGTAGGCGACCACCATGTCGGAGAGCATGGACCGGTAGTGCGCGCGCCGCTCCGCGTCGAGCAGGTCCCGGCCGAACAGGGTGCCGAAGGTGTGCCGGTTGGCGACCCGGAAGAAGCAGAACGAGGTGATCACCGCGTACAGGTCGACCGCGTCCACGCCGGCCCGGAACACCCCGGACTCCTGCCCCGCGGCGAGGATGCGGCGGATGACGTCCAGCGCCGGGGAACCGGTCCGGCCGGGCCGCCCGGCGCCCTGCACGTTCTCGATGCCGACCAGGCGGACGAAGTCCGGGTGCCGCTCGCAGTGGTCGAAGGTCAGCCCGGCCAGCCGCCTGATCGCCGTCACCGGGTCCAGGTGCTCCACGTCCAGCTGCTGCTCGGCGTCCCGGATCAGCCCGTACGCCCGCTCCAGCACGGCCGTGAACAGCTGCTCCTTGCCGCCGAAGTAGTAGTAGATCATCCGCTTGGTGGTACGGGTGCGGGCCGCTATCTCGTCGACCCGGGCACCGTCGTAACCGGCCCGCGCGAACTCCCGGGTGGCCACGTCGAGGATCTCGGCCCGGGTGCGGGCGGGGTCGCGCACCCGCTCGCCGGGGTCTGCCGGTTCTTCGACGCTGGTCATCGGATTCCTTCGGGCCGTGAGGAGCCTTAGCGGGGCGCGCGTACGCGTGCCGGTGATTGTAGGAGCGCGGCCCACGTCACCGGCGGCTCACGGTACGGGTGACGCCGGCGACCACGGTCGTCGCCAGGCTGTACAGGACCTCCAGCTGGGCACGGCGCAGGTCGAGGCAGCCGCCCACACGCGGCCCCTCGCGCAGCCACAGCTCGCTGCCGGCCCGCGGCGCCCCGCCGCCCGGATGGGGCAGCAACGTGCACCAAGGATCCAGCCGGCCCGCGATCCGGGCTCGCCGCGAGTCCCGTCCAGCCGCGCACCTCCGCGTGCCGGAGCAGCATGCCGCCCCCACGGAGAGCGTCCGCGCGTCGAGCGCGGCCTGCCCGGGACGGCTCGGGCGCGCCTCACCGGGGTCGACCGTCCCGGGGACCAGGGCGCCGTTGCGCTGCACCTGTCCGTGTGTGCACAGGCCCGGTGCCGACAGGTTGAGCTGGAGCACCCGTTCGTCCGGGCCGGGCACGGCCGCCGCCGCCGTCGGCTCGCTGGTCTCCACCCGGGGGACTGTGGCCCGGGCCGGGCGCGGCTGTCGGCGCCGCCGGCGGAGGCGGTCGGCGCTGTGCCCCGGGCCGCCTGGGGTGGCGGACCGGGGCACAAGGGTGTCGGCTACGGCCGGACGTTCCACTCCGCGATCACCGGGCGGTCGTGCTCGGTCGACAGGCGGCTGACCGTGCCGGTGGCCAGCTGGAACAGGCGGCCCTCGGCGGGCGGCAGGCCCAGGCGGCGCGCGGTGAGGACGCGCAGGAAGTGGGCGTGGGCGACGAGCACCACGTCACCGGTCTCCTCGGCGAGCGCCGCGTCGACGCGGGCCAGGACCCGGTCGGCGCGGGCGCCCACGGCCGCCGGGGACTCGCCCGGGTGCCCGTCCGGGCCGGGTGGTACGCCGTCGGTCCACAGGTCCCAGTCGGGGCGGTCCCGGTGGATGTCGACGGTGGTGATGCCCTCGTAGGCGCCGTAGTCCCACTCGCGCAGCCCCGGCTCGGTCACGACGCCGGGCACACCGGCCAGTTCGGCGGTGCGTATCGCGCGGCTCAGCGGGCTCGCCAGGGTGAGGGCGTAGGTCCGGCCGGTGAGGAGCGGGGCGAGGGACTTGGCCTGTTCCTCGCCCTTCCCGGTCAGCGGCAGGTCGGTCCAGCTGGTGTGCCGTCCCGACCTGCTCCACTCCGTCTCACCGTGGCGGACCAGCAGGAGGTCCCCCACGGCGGGTCAGCCCTTCTTCTCGACCGCGTGGCCGCCGAACTGGTTGCGCAGTGCGGCGATCATCTTCATCTGCGGCGAGTCGTCCTGCCGGGAGGCGAACCGCGCGAACAGCGAGGCGGTGATCGCGGGCAGCGGCACCGCGTTGTCGATGGCCGCCTCGACGGTCCAGCGGCCCTCGCCGGAGTCCTCCGCGTAGCCGCGCAGCTGCTCCAGGTGCTCGTCGTCGTCCAGGGCGCTGACCGCGAGGTCCAGCAGCCAGGAGCGGATGACGGTGCCCTCCTGCCAGGAGCGGAACACCTCGCGGACGTTGTCCACCGACTTGACCTTCTCCAGCAGCTCCCAGCCCTCGGCGTAGGCCTGCATCATGGCGTACTCGATGCCGTTGTGGACCATCTTGGAGAAGTGCCCGGCGCCGACCCGGCCGGCGTGGACGTAGCCGTACGGGCCCTCCGGCTTGAGCGCGTCGAAGATCGGCTGGAGCTGCCGCACGTGCTCCTTGTCACCGCCGACCATGAGCGCGTAGCCGTTCTTCAGGCCCCACACCCCGCCGGAGACACCGGCGTCGACGAAGCCGATGCCCTTGACGCCGAGTTCGGCGGCGTGCTTCTCGTCGTCCGTCCAGCGGGAGTTGCCGCCGTCCACGACGGTGTCGCCGTCGGACAGCAGGTCCTTCAGCTCGTCGATGACGCCCTGCGTGGCGGTGCCCGCCGGGACCATCACCCACACGTGGCGGGGCGCGTCCAGCTTCTCGACCAGTTCGGCGAGGCTCTTGACGTCGGAGACGTCGGGGTTGCGGTCGTAGCCGATGACCTCGTGGCCGGCGCGGCGGATCCGCTCGCGCATGTTGCCGCCCATCTTGCCCAGACCGATGAGGCCCAGCTGCATGCCTGTCATGTCACTTCACTTCCTGAGAGAACGGTAGGTGGCGACGAGGGCCTTGGTGGAGGGGTCGAGGCCGGGTACGTCGGTGCCTTCGGTGAGGGCGGGCTCGACACGTTTGGCGAGGACCTTGCCCAGCTCCACGCCCCACTGGTCGAAGGAGTCGATGTTCCACACCGCTCCCTGCACGAACACCTTGTGCTCGTACAACGCGATCAGCTGACCGAGCACCGACGGGGTCAGCTCCCGGGCCAGGATCGTGGTCGTGGGACGGTCACCGGGGAACGTACGATGCGCGACCTGCTCCTCGGCCACCCCCTCCGCACGCACCTCCTCGGCCGTCTTGCCGAACGCCAGCGCCTGCGTCTGCGCGAAGAAGTTCGCCATCAACAGGCCATGCTGACCGGCCAACTCCCCCTCCAGCTCCGCCACCGGCCGGGCGAAACCGATGAAGTCCGCCGGGATCAGCTTCGTCCCCTGATGGATCAACTGGTAGTAGGCGTGCTGCCCGTTCGTACCCGGCGTCCCCCACACCACCGGACCCGTCTGCCACCGCACCGGCTCCCCGTCACGCTGCACCGACTTGCCGTTGGACTCCATGTCCAACTGCTGAAGATAGGCCGTGAACCGCGACAGATAATGACTGTAGGGCAGCACCGCATGCGACTGCGCACCATGGAAGTCGCCGTACCAGATCCCCAGCAGCCCCAGCAGCAACGGCACGTTCTCCTCCGCCGGCGCCGTCCGGAAATGCTCATCGACCAGCCGGAACCCCTC